>NZ_RHOV01000009.1 GCF_003946655.1 Lapidilactobacillus achengensis | reverse complement strand
GGTCGGGCTGGGGGTGGTGGAACGCGGCGGGCACGACTTGAAGCTTTTCGGAAAACCACCGAAAATCTTCAAGCTCGGCCTTATTGTAGGCGATAAATCGCCAACAATAATATCGCGGCTGACTCACCCCCAGCCCGACCTTCCGCCAAACGAGTAAACAGCCCACCAACGCCAGAGTGTGAACCGACCTGGTCAGCTTCTGAGCATTAGCCTAGCAACTATTTTGGAGGCCGGTCTATGCCTCCAGAATAGTTGCGTAGCTATGCGGAAGAAGCTAGGTCGGTGAACACGTTTCAACGCCACGCTCCGCTCCAGCCGCTCAACGTTATAACAGCCGTTTGAGCACTCACGCCAGTTGGCAAGCTATGGTCAATTGATGAGAATCCCCGCAATTGACAACCGTGGTTAGTGGTTACCAGCTTTAAATTTGTGACACCAGTACAGTCTACTTGATGAACAAACCTAGAACTCGGTGAATCGGCTGAATCTGTCGGGTTCCCACTCGTGGATTGTTAAGAAAACAAGTAGAGACGTTCGGTCTACGTAAAGTGTCCCAACCTCTTGATACAATTCCGTTGATGTTGCTGTACCACCCCACAAAGGGCGATTGTTTGACCTCAATCTTGCAAAACCACTTCGTCAGATATTCAGCTTCGATTGCAGATAGGCTCTATTCTGCCTAGCAACCGCCTCAGGACGTGTGGCTCAGCGGTGAAATTGTCCTTTGCGGCTCTGCCGCTTAGGACAAGGCTCGATTTGAAGACAATTCCCGCTTTTGGAATTGGCTTCAAACGACGCCCACCGCGTTCCAGCCACGACAAACGTCCTGAGGCGGTTGCGTCCCCATCGAAACCCACCACGCCTGCAATCAAGCGCAGGTTCAAGAACCGATCCCAGACTTTCGGAATCCGTTGGCATTGCAGTACCACCTTAAAAGCGGGTGATTGTTTGACCTCTAGCTTGCAAAACCACTTCGTTAAATCCTTCGCCTTGATTGCAGATAGGCTCAATTCTGTTCAGCAACCGGCTGGGACTGCGCGGCTCAGTGGTGAAATTGTCCTTGGCGGCTTTGCCGCTTAGGACAAGGCTCGATTTGAAGACAAGCCGCGCACTTTGCGGATTGGCTTCAAACGACGCCCACCACGTTCCAGTCCGCAACAGCAGTCCCAGCCGGTTGCGCTCACGCGCAACACCCACCAAACCCCGCCATCAAGCGCAGGTTCAGAAAGAGAAATCCACCTTTTCAAATCAACTCAAAACACACCACCACGGCGGTGTGTTTTTTACTGCACCAGACCCAGCGCGAGCAACGCCTTGGCCGCATCAAGCACGGTCTGTTCAGGCGAATGCTGCGTCCAGCCCAGTTCAGATTCCGCCGCTTGGGTGGAATGTCGCGCCCGGCGATCGAGCATGGGAACTAGCGTGCGCAAACTGGGAACGAATTTCGCGGCGGTTTTGGTGACCCAGTTGGGCAATACCCGCACTTTGATTTTCAGCTCGGGAAAGTTGGTCTGATAGAGTGTAGCAATGTCCGCCATGGTCAGTTCCTGTGAAGCCGCCAAATAGCGCTTGCCGCGGGCGTTGTCGTGCTCGAAAGCCAGGCGATGCAGCGTGGCCAGATCGCGCACATCACTGATCTCCATGGGAACGCGAGGGAGCGCCAGTTGTCCTTGCAAGAGACGCAATAGAATTTCATTGGAGCTCATCGCCTTTTCGCTCATGGCCGGGCCAAAGATCGCGCCCGGCAAAATCGTGGTCAAAGCCAGATTATTTTCCTGGGCAAAAGTCCAAGCGGCTTGTTCAGAGGCCACTTTCGAAATGCGATAGGGATCCAAATCAGGGTTGTTGATGTCCGTCCAAAAAGATTCGTCCAATAAGGCCGCGCTACCAGTTGCCGGCGTCGAAGCGGCTTCAGAGCTGGTCATGACGATCCGGTTGACCCCAACGTCCTTGGCCGCGCGCAACACATTCAAGGCGCCATTCTTCGCGACGTTGACTAACTCCGCGGCCGTTTCGGTGCCGTGGCCCAAGGGTGACGCCACGTGAATGACACCGGCGCTGCCTTTGATGCCCTCACGCCAACCCGCAGCCTGAGTCAAATCCGCTTCGAAAAATGACAGGCGGGCAATGGCGTCTGGCGCAACCTGCTGTTTTAGTTCGTGTCTAATTGAATCCGCCTTGGCCAATGAGCGCACACTGGTCGCAACTTGATACCCATGATCTAGGAAATCCTTGATCACCCAACTGGCCACAAACCCAGAGCCACCGGTAACGACTACTTTTTTCATAATGATTTACCTCTTTATTTTTAAATTAGACAAATAATACAACATATTGTCTAATTTGTAAATATGGTTTATAATATTTTTGGGAGGAATAATCAATGAATACTAAAGAAGAACTCGCTATCCGCTTGAACCACGTGGTTTTGATCAACGGCTTCCAAACATTATCCATGGCCAAACTTGCCCAAGCCATCAACGTGAGTCGCGCCACCCTGTACATTTATTTCAAAAACAAGGACGAAATCGTCGCCGCCGTGGTTGACCGCCATCTAAATTTCATCCAGAGCCACCCGGTGCCAGCGCGCTTCCAACCGGCCGGCTACCCCGCCACTTTGGTGAATGCCCTCTTGTTGTTCGGCTCGACCACCGCCACTTTTACCGGTGAGTTGCAGCGTTATTATCCCCAACACTACGCCGAATTTGTGGCCGCTTATGATCGCTACTTCGCCGACCTGGAGCGCTATTATCGCCGCGCCCAGAACCGTGATTTCATTGACAAGCAATTTCGCCCCGATTTTTTACTTTTCCAGAATCGGACGGGAATCCAGGCCATCTTAGCGGCTGTTCGCCAGAAGGAGATCGAGCTCGGGCAGGCCGAGGTCTATCTCAATGAGCTGTTCACGTTGCAGTTGCTAGGATTTCTGACGCCCACCGCTAAAAGTCAACTGGAATTGAGCACGGTGCAACCTCTGATCGATAAAATCATGGCCGAGTTTCGCGCGACTTACTCGCTGATCGGGTGAGCATGAAGGTTTATAGTGTGTCCGCAGCTTGCGCTGCGAAATTCGGGGTGAGCTCGCTGTGGGCGTCACTTTGAGCTTCGCAAAACCACGCGAATCTCAAAGCTGAGCCTTGGTCTAAGTGGCATAGCCACTAAGACCAATTTCACGGCGATCTCACCCCGAATTTCTCCGCTCCAGCCGCTCAACGTTATAACAGTCGCTTGAGCACTCACGCCAACCGGCAAGCTATGGTCAATTGATAGAGATCCACGTAATTGACGACCGTGGTTAGTGGTCACCAGCTTTAAATTGGTGACACCAGTGCAGTCTGTCTGATGAACAGAGGCGAGTTCTTGATGAATCGGCCGAATCGGTCGTGTTCCATGCATGGATTTCTACGGAAACAAGTAGAGATGTTCTGCTTGCACAAAATGTCCCGACCTCCTGTCGGGGTGAGCTCGCTGTGGGCGTCACTTTGAGCTTCGCAAAACCCGCGAATCTCAAAGCTGAGCCTTGGTCTAAGTGGCAGAGCCACTAAGACCAATTTCACGGCGATCTCACCCCGAATTTCTCCGCTCCAGCCGCTCAACGTTATAACAGCCGTTTGAGCACTCCCGCCAGCTAGCCAGCTATGGTCAATTGATGGGGAACCCCGCAATTGACGGCCGTGGTTAGTGGTTACCAGCTTTAAATTGGTGACACCAGTACAGTTTATCTGATGAACTCAGGCAAGTTCTTGATGAATCAGCTAAATCGGTCGGGTTCTAAACAGGGATTGTTAAAGAAACAAGTAGAGACGTTCGGTCTACGTAAAGTGTCCCGACCTCCCAATCCGAATCCGTTGGCATTGCTGTACCACCCCAAAAGTGGACGATTGTTTGACCTCTTACTTGCAAAACCACTTCGTCAGATATTCCACTTCGATTGCGGATAGGCTCAATTCTGCCTAGCAACCGGGTCGGGCCATGCGGCTCAGCAGTGAAATTATTCTTTGCGGCTTTGCCGCTTAGAATAAGGCTCGATTTTGAGACAAGCCGCGGGTTTTGCGGATTGGCTCAAAACGATGCCCACTGCGTTCCAGCCGCACAAATGGCCCGACCCGGTTGCGCTCACGCGCAACACCCACCCACACCCGCAATCAAGCGAAAGATCAAGAATAGAAACCAAACGCCTAAATCAATCAACCACAAAAAAGCCGGGAGCGCTGCTCCTGGCTTTAGGCAAATCAAAAAGACGTCGGCCAACAAGCGCCGACGTCTTTTTTCCTAGAAACGGGGATTCAGGACGATCTGTGCGGGACGGCCCGCGGTCAGATGGATCCGATTCTCCTGGACGATCACGCAAAGATCGTGATCGGTCGTTAACGTTAATTTGCTGTTCTGGAAGTTGAAACTTAGCCAAGTATCCCGGAATCGTTGCTGGAAACTCAAGCGCCGCCATGATCGCGGAATCTGCGGTTCGATGATCACCTGACCTTCAAAATACTTGATCCCAGCAAAGGCGTGCTCGATCACCGCTAGCGTGCCGCCCATGACGCCGGTGTGGATGCCCTCGGCGGTGGTGCCGCCTTGGATGTCATCGTAATCGGAGCGGATGGCGGTGACGAGGTTTTCTACGGCGTGGTCCAATTCGCCGAGGATCACGTCAACGCTGGCGAAGACGGGGCGGGAAACGGTGGAGCCGTGAACGGTGCGGGCCAAATAGTAGTCGCGATTGCGGCGAAGCCAGTTGCGCGGTAACCGATATCCCAGTTGGTTGACCAGTTGATGCATCATTTTCTCACCGAGATTGTACACGGCCATTAAGGTGTCCGCCTGTTTGTTGACTTGATAATCATTGGGCGACTTGCCTTCCGATTTCAAGATCCGATCGATCCGGTGAATGTCACCGTACTTTTCGTGATAAGCGGCGAGGTCCAGTTCCTTCAAAGCCAGATAGTGCTGATACTGTTCGATCACGCCTTGATCATCAATATAGATGGTCAAATTGTTGGCCACATCGCTGGCTTTTTGGAGGAGGTGGTGGCTGAAGTCGGTTTCGTGACACGCGGCCGCGAAATCTACTTCGGGATGATGGCGCAATTCTGAGAGCCAATTCAAGGACCACACGAGCATAATGTTGGTGTAGGCATTGTCGTTGACGCCGGGTGAACTGGCGCCGGGGTAGCCTTCGTGGAATTCGTCGGGCCCCATGATGCCACTTAAATGGTAGCGTTCGCCGTCATAGGTCACCTTACTCAGCCAGAACTTGCTAGTTTCCAGCAACACCTTCAACCCGCCGTCGTTGAGCAGATCGTAACGCCCGGTGACTTGGGTGTAATACCAAATGTTATAAACGACCGCCAAGGAAATGTGGCGTTGTAGCCGGGAATTGTCTTGGTACCAGCGGTGGGTGATCGGATTGAGATGGATCACTTGGGACTGTTCATCGCCGTACATCGCCGATTGCCACGGGTACAGCGCCCCCACCTCGTGTTGGGCATGGGCGTTTTTGCGGGCGGCTTCCAGACGTTTCAGCCGGTATTGCAGAATATCATAGGCGGTGTCCGGGTCCATTTCCGCGTAATATGGGATCAAGAACAATTCATCCCAGAAAATATGACCGCGATAACCCTCCCCAGTCAGCGCCCGGGAACCCACCGACGCGTCCAGATCTTGATTCGCCAAATGTTGCGCCGCTTGATGTAAGTGGAAGACGTTCATCCGCACCAAGCGTTGCAGATCGGGATCATCATTTTCGATTTGAACATCGGCGCGCCGCCAGAATTCGCGCCAATGCGCTTGACTGGTCGTTTGCACCCGGTCGAAACTACTCCGCGCCAATTCCGCCTTAACTTCCGCCACCGGATCGGTGGTTTCATAACTGGTGGCCACGACCATCGTCCGCTCAAAGGTGAATTCTTCGCCGGCTTCCAAGGAAACCACCGCTTGGTCGATCACCGAATGTTCCGGATACGTCGTTGTGAAAGTCACCTGTTCACTGGTCGTGCGCGCCCCGACTACCAGATCTAATTCTGATTTCAGTGTCCGCGCTTGTAAAATGTGCTCGCCGACTTTAGTGATTTTGAACTCTTGGCTATTGAACTCACGATAACGGGCCACGTTCTGATTCTGGATCAGCCCGTCAACCACCCCTTCGATCGTCACTTGGGCCGCGAAGTCCAGATGAAAACTGATTTTTTCCGCTAAGCAATGATAATGGACCGGATCGACCACCTTCAAGGTGTCCACGAACAATCGACCTTGGGGTAAGGCGTATTCAAAGTGCTCGGTCAGATTGCCCCGATCCATATTCAAACAGGAGCAGCGCTGATCATAGTCAACGGTCAACGGTTGATGATCGATGAACAGCCGGATCAGCTGGGGATTGGGCAAATTGACCATGTCCTCGTTAACGATATCGCGATGATTGACCTGCGTGGTGGTTTGATTGAAGATCCCCGCCACATACAAGCCCGGATAATGGTCGTCGCTATATTGAGCCAGCACCGGTGCGCCGCGCCAACCCAAGTAACCATTGCCCAACGTTAAGATCGATTCCTGACCGTAAGAACGCGGTCCATTGGGAATATTCTGATACTCGATTTGCCAATCTGTAATCATTTTAAGCTCCTTATTCTGCCGGTTTGAAAACATTCTTCTTTTGCGCACCCTTGACTTTATCTAAGTCAGCATCACTGAAGCCCCAAAGGTAAACGCAGGTGAAGGAAACGACGATGGTGATCACCGACGCGATCAAGTAGATCCAGATATTATTCGGATTTTGCGCCGAGAAGAAGGATGGGAAGCCGATCAGCGAGCCGGAGAAGCCGAACATATCGATATGGAACAAGCCGGCGACGAAACAGCCCACCGCGCTCCCGATGCTGGACATCCAGAAGACGTGGCCATATTTCAAGTTGATCCCATACATCGCCGGTTCGGTCACACCCGCAAATCCGGATAAGGCGCCGGCCATCGCTAACCCTTTGATATCAGCGTGTTTTGATTTCGCCCAAACCGCCAAAGCGCCAGCTGCTTGCGCGATCATGGTGAAGTTGATCAAGCCGTTCAAAACCGAATGCCCGGTCATGGCAATGTCGTTGGACACGATCGGAACGATCATCCAGTGCAAACCGAAAATAACCAAAGTTTGGTAGAAACCACCTAGCACCAGCCCAGCGATGGCTTCGTTGGCCGTTACCAAGAAGTTGATCACCGCCGCAAAGCCTGCCGAAATCATCGAAATAACCGGTCCCATCAAGACTAAGACCACGCTGGCCACAATGAACAAGGTGAACAACGGCTGGAAAATCGAACGCAAACTCAGTGGCAGGACTTTTTTCAGCCAATTGCCCACTGGTCGCGCCAACCACGCCGCGAAAATAATTGGGAAAATCGAGTAGGTGTATTGGGGAATGTGGATCGGAAGTCCGAAGAAGGTGGCGTTCAGCGGAATCCCCAATAACGTTGCCATACCCTTAGTTGGCGCTGCCCATAACGCCGCGATGGACGGATGAACCAGCACTCCCGCGATGGCCGCCACGGTGATCGGCTCGGAATGGAGTTGTTTCGCCGCGGTATAACCGACGAGGATCGGCAGGAAGTAGAAGGTCGAATCGCCCATGGCATTGATAATAACGAACGTTGTCGACTTGGTGTCGATCCAGTGCAGATTAGAAGTAAATAATGTCAAAAAACCTTTTAAGATACCTGAAGCGGCTAACAGGCCAATGATCGGGATCATCGAGCCAGTGATCGTGCCGATCAACAACTGGAAGCCACGAACGATCCAGCCCCAAAGATTGGTTGGCCGGGCCGCTTTCGCCTGAGCTTGCGTGGCTTCGACAATTTCCCGCGTCGCCGCGTCGTCAACCACATCATCACCAAGTTGGGCGATCACCGCGTCATAAACATCTTCGACAGCCGGACCGATCACCACTTGATATTGCCCCAAGCCAGCGTTATAGATCGCCCCCGCGACCCCATTCAAATTGGTCAATTTGGCGTTATCCGCCTTGGTCTCGTCCTTCAGGTAAAAACGCAACCGCGAGATACAATGGATCACTTTGTTGACATTACTTGGCCCACCAACATATTTAATAATGTCGGTGGCCAATTGCGTATAGTCTTGAGCCATTTTCTTTTCCCCCTATGACTGTGACTAAGCCTTCGCGCTTGCTTTGCCCAGCAAGTCGCCAAGACCAACATGTTGATAATCGACATCAAGCGCCGCCAGATTCGACTGGGAATTGGTGATCAAAACCATCACCGTTTGATCCAGTTGCGCCGCTTCGATTTGACTCCAGTCCACCGAAACGACCTTATCCCCACTGGCGACTTGCTTGCCCTGCTTAACATGAACCTTGAACGGTGCCCCCTTCAACCCGACAGTATCGATCCCCACGTGCACCAGGAATTCTAGGCCGTCATCACGCCGAATCCCCAGGGCGTGACCTTGCGCGATCATCACTTCGCCACTGACCGGCGCGACCACCGCCGACTCGTCCGCGTCAGGCATGATGGCGAAGCCTTCGCCCATCATTTTCTGCGCGAACACCGGGTCGGAAACGGTGCTCAGTTCGATCACTTGGCCGCTGACCGGCGCGAAGATATTGTCGGTGTGCACAAGTTCTTTTCTCTTAAGGTGTAACATTTTGAATCCCCCCATTTTGATCCTGAAGCATGGTACCAACGAATTTGACCCCCTGCGACAAAATGACCCTTGGCAACTTTGGTTGAGATAGCTTGAAGCTGGTTAAAAGTAGATTGGCCGCAGCTTGCGCTGCGCGATTCGGGGTGAGCTCGCTGTGGGCGTCACTTTGAGCTTTTCGGAAATGCACCGAAAATCTCAAAGCTGAGCCTTGACCTAAGCGGTAAACCGCTAAGGTCAATTTCACGGCGATCTCACCCCGAATCGCTCCGCTCCAGCCGCTCAACGTTTTAATAGGCGCTTGAGCACTCACGCCATTTGGCAAGCTATCGTCAATTGATGGGGAACCACGCAATTGATGACCGTGGTTAGTGGTCACCAGCGTGAGATTGGCGACACCAGAATAATTTGCCTGATAAACCAAGACAAGTTCTGGACAAATCAGTCAAATCCGTTGGCCTTCACCGAAAGATTGTCTAAGGAAGCAGGTAAAATCGGGCAACCTCAGCAAAGTAGCCGACCGATTCAACCAAATCCGTTGGCGTTGCCGTACCACCTCAAAAGTGGGCAATTGTTTGACCTCTAGCTTGCAAAAGCACTTCGTCAAATACCCAACTTCGATTGCAGATCAGCGCAATTCTGTTCAGCAACCGGTTCGGGCCATGCGGCTCAGCAGTGAAATTGTCCTTTGCGGCTCCGCCGCTTAGGACAAGGCTCGATTTGAAGACAAGCCGCGCTTTTTGCGGATTGGCTTCAAACGATGCCCACTGCGTTCCAGCCGCACAAATGGCCCGAACCGGTTGCGCTCACGCGCAACACCCACCAAAACCCGCAATCAAATCCAGCATCACCAATCAACCGGTTTTTCACTGATGACGCCGGGCAAATTACAAACTACTGAACTTGTCCGCGCGATGCCGCGACTCCGTATAAGACAACACCCGGTTATCCGACAAATGCGTTTCGCTGCGCACCACCAACACCGGCACACTTTGATTGATCCCCAGATACACACAATCGTCGTATTCCGCCGGTTCGATTGCGATATGCTTGATCGCATAATCGATTTTCAAGTGCAAGGTCGATTCGAAGTAATCGAACAACGAGCGTTGCGCCACGGTCGCCGGCACTTCCGGCACGATCGCTTCATTAATGTAATCGTAATCCAAAATCACCGGTACTTCATCAACCACCCGTTTGCGCACGATCAACTGTGTCGTCAAGGCCGGCGCGCCATTGAGCAATTCCACCGGCACCGCGACGTGATCGCGAATCGAAACCAAATCATTGGTCGAGTGTAAATGATTCTGCGCGACTAATTCGTGGTAACTTTCAATCGACGAGAAAGGAAACATTAATTTCTCGGTACTGAGAATCAGACTACCCTTCCCCCGAATCGTCTGAATGTACCCCTCATTGGCCAGCAGGCGCACCGCTTTGCGCACGGTTTCCCGCGACACATGATACCGCATCACTAATTTCTGATCACTAGGCAGCAAGTCCCCCTTCTTGAACTTTTTCGTTTGGATGTCCGTCAATAAATCGTGGTAGATTTGTAAATATTTTTTCATCTTCCCGACCCCCGAGCCTATACTAGCACAGGGGAAAATCGCTTACATGATCGCGGCTCACCGCTTTCTTGAAAAAACTAGACAAGTTGGCGCCAAGCATTGCTGTTTAAACAAATTTTGAGTAGACAACTTTTTTCGCTGACTTACTCCCCAATCCTTGTAAAACGGCTCCCCCCGACTACAATTACCAAATCGATCCCCCAATCGATACTTAAAGCGCTTACAAAAACTACATAAGAAAATGCCTAAACTGAAAAAATTTAGGCATCGAACAAAATTGATCCTAACCAAACATCATCACGTCAAGCTCGTTTACTGACGAGCACTGCAAAATCGAATTACCATTTGGCAGTGACTTGATTTATTTCACCGATCAAACGCGAGCAGATCCTTATTTTCAGAACTATCTAACTGCCAATTGGTAAGTTGATTATATCACGAAGCTGTCTATTCGTCTTTTTTAACGCTTACACTGACAAAAAGTAGGCCTATTTGAAAAAACAAATAAGCACGATCACTTTTTGAATCAGGATTTCAGTAAATGATTGTGCCTATTCAGATAATCCCGCCAGCAACGATTGCCCGGTTCGATCACGCTCAGAAAGATCAAAGGAATAACTTCACATCAGCGTGATCATCAACGGTTTTTGCGCCGACAGGTGATATTGCTGCCCTTGCACGATCACTTTTGCGTCGTGATCGGCATTGATGACCACCTTTTGATCGTGGAAATCAAAGCTGAACCAAGTGCCGTGAAATTGGCGTTGGAACTTTAACTGTTGCCACGCCGCGGGGATATGGGGGGTCAAGGTGAGTTGCGCGCCAGTCAGATCTAGCCCAGCGAAACCCCGTTCGATCACGGCCAAAGTGCCGCCCATCACGCCAGTGTGAATGCCTTCTGCGGTGGTGCCGCCTTGAATATCAATATAATCGGACTTGATCGCGGTGACTAAATAATCTAAGGAGCGCTTCAACTCGCCTAAAGATAGATCGACATAGGCGAAAACCGGTCGTGAAACAGTTGACCCGTGAACGGTCCGCGCTAAGTAATAGTCACGGTTCCGTTGGAGCCAATCTTGCGGCAATTGATAGCCCAGTTGCCGAACGATCTGTTCAACTTGTTGGGCGCCCAAATTATAAACAGCCATTAAACTGTCGGCCTGTTTATCCACCTGATAGTCGTTGGAAGATTTTCCTTCGGCTTTGAGGATCCGGTCGATCCGATGGATATCACCATATTTTTTCGCGTAAGCATCTAAGTCTAGTGTCTGCAATTCAAAATAACGCTGATATTGTTCGATCACACCCTGATCATCGATATGGAGACTTAGATTGTGGGCCACATCTGTCGCCTTTTGCAAAAGTTCGGCGCTAAAATCAACAGTTTGGCAAGCTTGAGCAAATATTTCCGACTGCTGGTGGCGTAACGCCAACAACCAATTCAGTGACCAAACCAACATGATATTAGTATAGGCATTGTCCTGCAACCCACTGACTTGCGTGTGGGGATAGGCTTCATGGAACTCGTCAGGTCCCATTACCCCAGACAAGTGATAACGTTGGCCATCATAGGTGACCTTATTCAACCAGAATTTACTGGTTTCCAGTAAAAGCTGTAAGCCCCCTGCGGCCAAAATCCCTTGATCCCCAGTGACCTGAGTGTAATACCACAAATTGTAGACGATCGCCAAAGAAACATGGCGTTGTAACCGCGAATTATCCTGATACCAACGATGAGTCATTGGATTCAAATGAATGATCTGCGACTGCTCATCGCCAGACATCGCTGACTGCCAAGGATACATCGCCCCATGTTCGTACTGCGACCGCGCATTTTTTTTCGCGGCAGGCAATCTTTTCAAACGATAGTGCAAAAGCGCCGCGGCGGTTTTCGGCGTCGTCGCCGCATAATAAGGCAAGAAGAAGATCTCGTCCCAGAAAATATGACCGCGATAACCCTCACCAGTCAGGCCGCGAGAACCTACGGACGCATCCAGATCCGGATTGGCTTGGTCTTGCGCCGCTTGATGCAGCTGGAAAATATTGAAGCGCACCAACCGTTGCAGATCAGGCTCCGCGCTAGTCAATCGGACATCGGCTTTTTGCCAAAAATCCCGCCAGTGAGCCTGGCTGCTTGCTAGGATCTGTTGAAAATCTGCCGCGTCTAAATTCTGTTGAACCGTAGTGATCGGATCTTGATCCTGATAACTCGTCGCCACGGCCATCACCCGCTCGAAGGTCAAAGTCTCATTGGCAGGTAATTGGATCGTGGCCTCATCACAGATCTGCTGATCCGGATAAGTTGTCTTAAAGGTCAGCTGCTCGCTGCTACTGCGACCACCAACGACCAGCGTCACCCCAGATCGTAAGGTCCGGGCGACCAATAGTTGGCCTTGTTGTCCGGTCACCTTAAACTCTTGACTATTAAACTCACGATACCGCGCCACATTACGATTTTGGATCGTACCATCGATCAGATTTTGAATCTCAACTTTTGCCGAGAAGTCCAAACGCAAACTAACTTGCGTCGCGATCCGATGATAATTGATTGGATCGACGACTTTTTTTGTTTCCAAATAAAGGTGACCCTGTTTCGCGGGAAAAGTCAGTGTTTCCGTGAGAAAGCCTTGATTCATTTGTAAAACCGCCTGCCGCTGATCGTAATTCAGGGTCACTGGTTCTCCGTCGATCCGCAGCCGCAACAGTTGCGGATTCGGCAAATTGACCATGTCCTCATTGACGATATCACGGTGATTGACCGCCGTTGTAGTTTGATTGAAAATACCAGCGACATAAAGGCCGGGATAATGGTCGTCACTGTACGAACTCAGCAGTGGCGCCCCCCGCCAACCTAAATAGCCGTTGCCAAGAGTCAAGATCGACTCCTGACCGTAGGAGTTCACTCCCTTAGAAATATCGTGATATGCGATTTGCCAATCTGATGCTTTCATAAAAAGTTCCTCCTTTTGAATAGATACCGCGGCAAAGCCTGCGGCGCGGCAACTTTGATTGGGATTGCTTATTTGCTGTATAAAGTAGACTGGCCGCAGCTTGCGCTGCGAAATTCGGGGTGAGCTCGCTGTGGGCGTCACTTTGAGCTTTTCGGAAGGGCGCCGAAAATCTCAAAGCTGAGCCTTATTCTAAGCGGCAGAGCCGCTAAGAATAACGACACGGCGAGCTCACCCCGAATTTCTCCGCTCCAGCCGCTCAACGTTTTAACAGTCGTTTGAGCACTCACGCCATTTGGCCAGCTATGGCCAATTGATGGAGAACCACGCAATTGATGACCGTGGTTAGCAATTACAAGCATGACTTTGGCGACACCAGCGCAGTCCATCTGATGAGCAGAACTAGTTCTCAGCGAATCAACTGAATCGGTCGGTTTCCAACAAAATCCGTTTAAGTAAGTGAGATAAAGTTGGCGGCACTATCCGAAATATACCGACCTATGTCCCCGAATCTGTTGACGTTGTAGTACCGCCAAAACAGTTGGCAATTGTTTTGACCTCTAGCTTGCAAAAGCACTTCGTCAAATCCTTCGCCTTCGATTGCAGATAGGCTCAATTCTGCCTAGCAACCGGTTCGGGCCATGCGGCTCAGCAGTGACGTTATTCTTAGCGGTTTACCGCTTAGAATAAGGCTCGATTTTGAGACAAGCCGCGGGCGGATTGGCTCAAAACGATGCCCACTGCGTTCCAGCCGCACAAATGGCCCGAACCGGTTGCGCTCACGCGCAACACCCACCAGAACCTGCAATTAAACACAAAACAATCAACAGAAGCCTTAGCACAAGTCAAAAATCAATCATTGACCGCAGACTTGAAGACGTTCTTCTTTTTAGCACCCTTTTGCTTGTCCAGGTCAGCGTCTGAGAAGCCCCAGAAGTAAACACAGACAAAGGAGATCACGATAGTAATCACGCTGGCGATCACAAAGGTCCAGATGTTATTCGGATTAGATTTCGAGAAGAAGGATGGGAACCCGATCAAAGAACCGGTAAAGCCGAACATATCAATGTGCATCAAGCCGGCGACTAAGCCACCAACGGCACTACCAATGCTGGCCATCCAGAAGACCCGACCGTATTTCAAGTTGATCCCATACATCGCTGGTTCGGTGACGCCAGCGAATCCTGATAAGGCGCCACTCATTGCTAATCCTTTGATATCAGGGCGCTTGGATTTCGCCCAAACAGCTAAGGCACCAGCGCCTTGCGCGATCATGGTGAAGTTGATCAAGCCATTTAAGACGGAGTGTCCCGTCATGGCAATGTCATTGGAGACAATTGGCACGATCATCCAGTGTAACCCGAAGATAACCAAGGTCTGGTAGAAGGCCCCAATGATCAGGCCGGCGATGGCTTCATTGGCGGTAACCAAGAAGTTGATGATCGCGGCTAACCCAGCGGAAACTAAGGAGATCACTGGCCCCATTACGACCAAGACGGCACTGGCGACAATGAATAAGGTGAATAACGGTTGGAAAATCGAACGCAAACTCAGTGGCAGGACTTTTTTCAGCCAATTGCCCACTGGCCGCGCTAACCAAGCAGCGAAAATAATTGGGAAGATCGAATAAGTGTATTGAGGGATGTGGATCGGCAGGCCGAAGAAGGTCGCGTTCAACGGGATCCCCAGTAAAGTAGCCATACCTTTAGTTGGCGCTGACCATAACGCCGCGATGGTCGGGTGGACCAAGACGCCGGCGATGGCCGCCACGGTGATTGGATCGGAATGAAGTTGCTTCGCGGCGGTGTAGCCCACGAGGATCGGCAAGAAGTAGAACGTTGAATCGCCCATCGCGTTGATAATAACGTACGTGGTCGATTTGGTATCGATCCAGTTCAAGTTGTACGTGAATAATGTCAAGAAACCTTTTAAAATACCTGAAGCGGCTAGCAAGCCAATGATCGGGATCATCGAACCGGTGATCGTGCCGATCAATAACTTAAAGCCCCGCGAGATCCAGCCCCAAAGATTATGCGGCCGTTCTGCTTGCGCTTGTTCCTGAGTTGCGGCGACCGCTTGATTCGTCGCGTCTTCATCAACGACGCTACTGCCCAATTGCGCGACGACTTGATCATAAACATCCGTCACCGCAGGTCCGATCACGACTTGATACTGCCCAAGACCAGCGTTATATAACGCTCCTGCAACGCCGGGTAACGCTGTGATTTTGTCGGTGTCGGCCTTTTTCTCATCTTTCAAATAAAAGCGTAGTCGTGAGATACAGTGGATCACTTTATCAACGTTCTCTGGTCCGCCGACGTACTTAATGATATTGGCTGCCAGATCTTGGTAATTATTATCTTTAGCCATTCAAAAAATCCTCCTATTTCGCGGTGGCTTGCCCAACAACGGCGCCACTGGCGATTTGTTGATAATTGACTTTTAATTGTGCGAGATTCGTTTTAGTATTGGTGATCAGCACCATCACGGTGGGATCTAATTTCGCCGCGGTGATTTGCGCCCAGTCCACGGTCACCATTTTGGCGCCGGCCCGGACGGTTTTTCCCTGTTTGGTGTGAATGGTGAAGGGCGCGCCCTGTAAATTGACCGTGTCCACACCGATATGGACCAACACTTCCAAGCCGTCGTCGCGGCGGATCCCGAACGCGTGTCCCTGCGCCACAGTCACCTCACCGCTGATCGGCGCGACTACCACTGAATCACCTTCGTTTGGCTTGATCGCCAAGCCATCACCCATCATTTTCTGGGCGAACACCGGGTCTGACACCGTACTCAGGGACAAAACTTGCCCACCAACAGGCGCTAACAAGTCATCGGTATGCGGCGCTGGTTCTTTCTTAAAATGGAACATGATCAAGGGCCTCCTTCACTATTTTCACTATTTATGCCGGCGGGCGAACTCCACGCTACTGAATTTATCGGCGCGGTGCCGCGACTCCGTATAAGACAAAATCCGATTATCTGATAAATGCGTTTCGCTGCGGACCACCACGATCGGTGTGCTTTGATCGATCTCCAAATAAACACAATCATCGTATTTTGCCGGCTCAACGGTGATATGTTTGATCGCGTAATCGATTTTCAAGCCCAAAGTCTCTTCGAAATAATGAAAAAGAGAGTCCCGAGCCGCGGTGATGGGAACATCGGCAGCAACTTGCTCATTAACATAGTCATAATCGACGATCAACGGCTCTCCCGCCACGATCCGCCGCCGCACGATCAACTGCGACGTCAGCTCCGGCGCGCCATAAAGCAAACTGGAAGGAACCGGGACATGGTAATTGACCTGAACCAGATCATTGACCGAATCCAACCCGTTTTGCTTGACCAACTCGCGGTAACTTTCGATCGACGCCCAAGGAAAGTTCAGCCGGTCCGCATTAAGCACCAGACTGCCCTTGCCTCGGATCGTTTGCAAATACCCCTCATTGGCCAACAACCGCACCGCCTTGCGAATCGTTTCCCGGGAAACGTGATAACGCATGACCAACTGCTGGTCGCTAGGCAAGAGATCACCCTGTTGATACTTATTAGACTGAATGTCATTGAGTAAATCATGATAAATCTGCAAATATTTCTTCATCACCACAACTCCCAAATCCTAATGTAGCACGAATTGAAAGGGCTTACTAGTAACGTCCGCACCCATTTACAACAAATAACTAGACAAGTTGGGGCAAACGCCCACTGCCGCCGTCACTGCAGAATAGACAACTTTATTTTTGTAAGTGACCCGATCGACTCTGATTTCCAGAAATCAGCCAACTTAATTGACGAGAATGACGCAAGAAAAACCAGAATTGATTATTTGTGAATTCGCTGGTCGTTGATCGATTGTCGATCAAATCAAGCTAGCATCACCAACTCATCTTCATCGATCGATATTTTCTCTCCGGTCAAAAAACAAAGTATAAAGCCGGTCAAATCGCCACTGCTATTCTGCAAAGATACTGTCAAGACAATCAAAGTCAGGTTTTACTCGACGCCAAGTAGAATTTCCAACTTATTATGTCCATACGTAAAGTGTAGCACTGATTAATAAAGGTGGGGCATTTTGTGAATTATAAAAAGCGCTGCGGATCCTCATCGGACCAGCAGCGCCTTGACCTCAGCACATTTTTTTATTTTAAAAGCCAACCATATCTTGCGCCATTTCTCAGCAGCAAACAGCTACCGTAATAAAAACGAGGGCCAACTTGACTAGTTAAAGTCGGCTGATCCGCCATTGACCAGATCCTTGATGATTGGATATTGGTGCCCCGCTCATTGACCTAAGCGTCGTGGTGTCGGCGTTGGTTTTTGCTTACGGCCACTAGCCGCAAAGATCAGGACAGCTACCAAAATCAGGAGCGCGCAAAAAACAAACAGCAATGGGTAGGAGATCGATTCAATGATCAACGCGCCAACTAAAGGCCCCACCGCTCGACCTGCCGATGCCGCCATCGTGACCAAGCCCTGATACTTTCCTTTTTCTTGAAGAGCCGCGCGTTCATTGACAAAGGTCGAGACTGCGGGAAAAGCAATCACTTCGCCCACTGTCAAAACCGCCATCGCGATGACGAACCAAGCGTAGTGATTCGCGTAGATCAAAATCAGAAACGCGCTACAAACAAACGCGAAGCCTGTGTAAAGCCGCCCCCGCAAATGTTGCGATAAATAGCCATCAAAGTGAGTCAATAGTGGCTGTAAGGTTACGATCAGAACGGCATTGACCGTCCACAAAAAGCTATATGACCGCACCGACATCCCTAAGTGCAGCATATACGCGGAAATATTGCTCTGCCATTGCTCATAGCCGATCCAGGCCACGAATAGCGTCAGCAATAGCAAATAGATCGGCCATTTCTCCCGCGTCTGCTCGGCGCGATCGGTGTCGACTCGCGCACGCCGAATCGCTTGTTTTGCCTGGTTCAACTGACGGAAGGTCAACAAAGCCACGACCCAGAAAATAATGAAAAGGCCAAAAGCCGTTGCAAAAATGTAACTGATCCCTAAAGGCAAAATGAAACCAACGATCAATGAGCCAAAAACTAGGCCTAGATTACTGGTAAAATAAAGCACATTAAAAACATAACTAGGCTGATGACTTTTTATCATCGTCGCGATCGAGTTGACACAAGTCACCACGATCCCATTGCCCAAGCCCAGAATGATCAACAACACCGCATAAATCGGCCAACCATGCCAGAAAATCAAAACGCCAGCTGACGCCGCCGCGATCGTGATCCCTAATAAAATCGTTTCATACGGTCGCCAGTGATCGAACAACCAACCACCGATATAATTTCCGATCACCGTGAAGACCGAATTGATCAATAAAACAATGCCCGCGGTCGTCAACGGTTCATGCAAATACTCATGCATATAAATCGTTGTTAATGGCCAAATGAAACTGATTCCAGTGTTCGTGATCAACGAGCCCAGAAATAACCACTTTAATTCAATTGGATCCTTCCTCAAAACGCTACACCCCTTAATACGATTGATTATAGCGTAGCGCGAACCCCATTGAAAAATCAACCCATTTATACATAAAATTTTTCATAATTTGCATCGTGATCTTTTCATTTTCAATGTTTTATTCTCATCTTATTGTTTCTAAAAGCCTTTTCATTCGGCGCTCGTATTTCTTCACCTAAATGAGAATGAAGGCTACATAAACTGTTGTGGTGGCTACGGTCAACGATGCGTGTGTTAAGTCATTACTTTTGACGACGAACATTCTCATTGCCAGCGACGGCGGTTTGTGCTAATCTAGTAGCAAATACACGAGAAAGAAGAATGTTGGATGTCGGCGATTCGCTAAAGTACGCATAACGAAAGAACGGAACACAACCCGTTTATTTTGTTTTGCCCGCAAACTTTCGCGAAAACGCCGCCGCCAACTTCTCATTTAAAGAGACTGTTGAGCTAGTTTGGCGACCAGTCTCTTTTCTTTTACTCAAAATGACAACTGCGGTGGACTGGCGGCAGGGAATTTCCGGGCGAAAAACTTCAAAAAAATTAGACAAACTGACAAACTAGAAAGGAATTACAAAAAACAATGTCCCTTAACTTAACTGACTATGGCTTAACCACTCATTTTCAACAAGCCGCTGAAAATTTCCCCGACCTTTTCATCGCGCGGATCAGCGGACAACAACGCCAACAATATCGGGTGCTGACAGCACATGGGGAAGCGGCCGCCGAAGTCAGCGGTAAGCTGGTCTTTCAAGCCACTGATCCGACTGACTTTCCCGCAGTCGGCGATTGGGTGCTGCTGGATCGCGCCGATGACCAGCACGGCAACGCCATCATTCAACAAATTTTGCCGCGAACCAGCGCTTTAGCGCGACAAGCAGCCGGCAATGAAAGCAAAGGACAGATGATCGCCGCCAATATTGACCAGATCTTCATTTGCATGTCGCTGAATGCCGATTTCAATTTGCGCCGGTTGGAGCGCTACTTAACGATTGCTTGGGACAGTCAAGCCCAGCCCGTTGTGGTCCTGACCAAGGCCGATCTTTGTGACGATCTAGCCGATAAGATTGCTCAAGTCGCCGCTATCAGTATTGGCGTGGACATTATCACCTGTTCTTCTGAAAACGGTCAAGGCTTTTCAGAAATCCAGCAAGCTTTGTCGGCGGGAACCACCGGCGCCTTCATCGGTTCCTCCGGCGTCGGCAAATCCACCTTGATCAATCGGTTGCTGGGCCAAGACAAATTAGCCACCAAGGCAATCCGTGCCGACGACGCGAAAGGCCGCCACACCACCACCCACCGGGAACTTTTCCTGCTCCCCGACGGCGGTTTGGTGATCGACACCCCAGGCATGCGGGAATTACAGATCTACACCGGCGACTTGGACCGAACCTTCACCGACATCGCCACGCTGGCAACGCAATGTAAATTCAACGACTGCCAACACCAAAGTGAGCCCGGTTGCGCCGTTCAAGCCGCGCTGGCCAGCGGCGAACTGGCGCCCGAGCGTTGGGCCAGCTACCAGAAACTCCAACACGAAATGGCTTACGACGGCCTCAACAGTCGCCAATTAGAAAACGAGAAACTCAATCGGATGTTTGGCAGCCGCGGCGCCGTCAAAGACCTGCGTAAACGTGTGAAAAAGCGCCACTAACTTGAAACTTTTCCACACCGATCCAATCGACCCTGAAAACATCTAGAAAGGAACTGAACCTCCCATGACTAAAACTTACTTTGAATCGGAATCGTGCCACGCTTAGGCTATCACGATCACTAAATCTAAAGCTAGCGAAACCGGATAGTCTAACGTGATCCTAAAGCATCATCGAATTAGGAGGCGCCGATTTTGGACTACCAAAACGCAACCCGGATCTTACCTGAACACTTGATCGCAGCGATCCAAGAATATACCGACGGTGAATATCTTTACATTCCCCGTAAAGACGAGCACCGCCAGGCTTGGGGCGCGAATAAGCAAACACGACAATTGCTGGATCAGCGCAATCAAGCGATCTACCAACGTTATTGCCGTGGAACCTCTGTCAAATCCTTGGCGGCGGAATATTATTTAGCGACGAAAACAATCTACAAGATCCTGGCTAACTGTAAAAAAAATGAATAAATACAACCGTTGTGGTCAACAGCTACAACGGTTTTTGTTCGCCATGGATTCGCCAGAACAATTCTAGGTCGTTTACGCGGGTGTTTTCAGGATATTTTCATGGTAAAGTAAATTCATGAACTAAGAAATGGAGAAATGTGCATGTTAACAACAATTCCAATTGTGACCGTCGTCGCGGGGGAGGTTTGTCCCGACTGACCGCTGCAAGCCTCCCTGAAAACCCCTTAGATCACTTTCAGGAGGAAAAGAACTTTGAATCGAGAAAATAAACGAAAAATGTACGCTAAAGGCTATTATCGCAACAATCCCTGCCATGATAGCTTCGCTTGTAAAGTCTGTGGCCGGCTCAACGTCGAACAAGGAGCCGGCAGCGACCACCGCAATCATTGTTACAACTGCTTGGCCAGCCTGCACGTGGATGACGAGCCCGGCGACCGCGCCGCCAACTGTGGTGGTATTATGGAACCGATCGGCGTTTGGGTCCGCAAAAGCGGTGAATGGGCGATTATCCATCGCTGTAAACGCTGCGGCAAACTAAGCTCCAATCGCTGCGCCGCCGATGATAATCCTATGAAACTCATGGCCGTCGCCTTGAAACCGTTGGGAAACCCACCATTCCCCGTTGAACGGATCGAAGAATTGACCGCCGCCATGGGTGGTCAGGGCGAACTCCCACAGCATCAGGGTTAAACGCAGGTCGCTGGGGCTATAATGTCCGCTGCTTGCGCTGCGAGAATCGGGGCGAGCTCGCTGTGGGCGTCACTTTGAGCTTCGCAAAACTCGCGAATCTCAAAGCTGATCCTTGGTCTAAGTGGCATAGCCACCAAGACCAATTTCACGGCGATCTCACCCCAATTCTCTCCGCTCCAGCCGCTCAACGTTATCATAGTCGGTTGAGCACTCACACCGACTGACAAGACATGGCTAATTTATGTAGATCCACGCAGTTGACGTGCGTGGTTAGTGGTCACCAGCTTCAAATTGGTGACACCGGTACTGTCTGTCTGATGAACAGACCTAGTACTTGACGAATCAAGCCGGGGAGTTCCTGTGCATTGGTCTAGCAATTATTTGGGAGCCGGACTTTGTTTCCAGAGCCATCGCGTAGCTAAGCACAGCAGTCTGTCGGGCGTAGCCCATTTAAATAGAAAGGCAAACCTCCTTCTTAGGTCGACCAGCAAATAATCAACGCCGGGCGGTCCTGAGAGGGAGTTTTTTGTGTTTTCCCCGGAATTTTCGGCGCGATTGAATAACTGCCCTGCGACAATTTCCAAAGCCAAGGCCAACAAAAAAACAGTTGATCAACGGGATCAACTGTTTTTCAGGAGGAAATCATTCTTGGGGGAAATGATTTGAAAATTGAGGAAGTTCTGTCCTGATTGTTGGAAAATCTTCGGCGCCAACCACCATTTAAGGGGGAGGAAAGTGGTGATGACGCTCATTTTCTCAACAATCAGTCTGCGCCGAAAACTAATGAAAACCGTGGTTTAGCCTAGTCATCATCCTCATCGTCGTCTTCTTCGACCAAGCCTTCCCAAGCTGTTTTGCCCAGGAGCGCTTGTAACTGCCGCGTCCGCCGATTATTAGCTCCGCGCAAGCTAGTCATGAAAGCGGCCAACGCCGGGCGGTTCTCCCGCTGCGCCAAAATAATTGCTCGGTCAATGAACAGATTGGCTGTGGTGTAGTCCTGCGCCGTTTCCGCGACCAATTCCGCCGCGCTCACATATTTCAGCCGGGCGTCTTCGCTCATTTTGGTGTACTGGGTGTATTCCGCCACGGTTGCTGGCGGCAATTGATTCTCATCCAAGAGCAGCTCGCCTAACTCGTCCAATTGCTGGCGATTCTCGGCAATCAGTTCCCGGTAAAAACCTTGAAGTTGCAAGGCTTGTGGTCCTTTAACGAACCAGAGTGCTTGATGCAACTTCACGTCGAAATACCACATATTGGCGACGATGTGTCCGATCATCGCTCCGGCCGTGGGCTTGTGGTGGTCGATGTCGGCCTGTTTCAACTCTGCTTGGTACTTTGCTTCGATTTCTGGATTTGTCATGATGTTTACCTCCGTGATTTTTGGTTGATCTTGTTAACTATTGAAAAAAGGGTTTGGTCATTTGATGAGGAACCACGCAATTGACAGCCGTGGTTAGTGGTTACAAGCTTTAAATTGGCGACACCGGTACAGTTTGTCTGATGAACGAACCTAGTTCTCGGTGAATCAACCGAACCGGTCGGTCGCCACTCAAGGATTGTTTAGGGGACAGGTAAGGATGTTCAATCAATGCAAACTGTACGAACCAACTAATCCGAATCCGTTGGCATTGCCGTACCACCCCAAACGAGGGCAATTGTTTGACCTCAATCTTGCGAAAGCACTTCGTTAAATCCTTCGTGTCAATTGCAGATAAGCTCAATTCTGCCTAGCAACCCCCACTAGAACCTGCAATCAAGCAACTCTCAGCCTAAAGATCTTTAACTTTGACCTGCTCAACCTCATAGCCCAACTTCGTAACGGTATTTTTCAGATCATCAGCGCTGACCTGCGTGTTGTCGATCTCCGCCTTGACTTTGCCGGCATTGAACAACACTTTGACTGAGTCGACGCCTGGCAACGCCTTGACGCCACCTTCGATTTTAGTTAAACATGAGGGGCAAGTTAGTGCATCTAATTGTAAGGTAACCTTTTGATTGACTGCCATTTTTAAAACATCCTTTCTTTAACTGATGACCCTAGTATAGGCGCTGGCGGCGAATAAAAAATTGACCGCCGTCAAGTTGCGAGAACTTTCGGAAATAAACATAAAAAGATAATGCGTGCGTTACCGAAATGCCGGATAATGCCGATAATTTTATCCCCCTGACGCCAATCTGACACCCTTTTGCTTCGAAATCACGTGCAGGCGCTACAATAAAAAGCCCATCCCACCCAACTGACTTCTGTGCTTAGCTACGTTATCGTCTCAGAAGCAAAATGCAGCTTCCGAAGCCATCGATAGGCTAATGCTTCAAGCCAACCCGTTGCGCTCCGCACTCTCATCAAAAAAATCACTCTCAAAATTCGAGAGTGACAACTAATTCTAGACGCTTTTGAACCGATTCTTTAGTGTAGCTGGCTGGTCACGAGAACCTTTTTCCAGTCTGCTGACCCTGCATTTTCCTAACGCTAATCACTCACTCTTCGACCAACTTGCCACTTTGCGTTGTGGTAGGTTGGTTGGGATGGCGCTTGCCGCCGAAGTTCAACAGGCGCATGGCGTTGAAGATGACGACCAGGATGCTGGCTTCGTGAACGAACATGCCGCTGGCCATGTAGATGAAGCCGGCGATCAGCCCTAACAGCAGGAACGCGACCACCGCAATGGCGATAAAGACGTTCTCTTTGGTGTTCAGGACGGTTTTCTTCGCCAACCGGAACGCGTGGACCAGCGCTTCAAAACTGGAATTCATCAACACCACGTCGGACGTTTCGATGGCGACATCGGTGCCGCTGCCCATGGCGATGCCAATATCCGCCGTGGCCAGCGAAGGACTGTCGTTGATGCCATCGCCGACAAAGGCCACTTTACGCCCTTGCGCCTGAAATTGCTTGACAAATTTGACCTTCTCGTCCGGCAAAAGTTCAGCGTGGACCTCATCGATTCCCAACTGCCGCGCTACATAATCCGCCGTGACCTGATTGTCGCCGGTCAACATGACCAAATGCTTGGCGCCCGCCGCTTTCAAGGCCGCTAATTGCGCCGCGACTTCTGGCCGGATAATATCGGAAACGCCGATCAAGCCAGCGACGACCCCATCGATCGCCACGATCATCGTCGAGCTACCGGTTTGTTGCAAAGCAGTCAGATCCGCTTGCGCCGCCGCCGATAAAATCACCTGGTTCGCCGCCATCAACTTGCCATTGCCGACCAAAACTTTTTTGCCAGCAACGATGGCGCTGATGCCTTGACCCTTGATCGTTTGGTTGGCGCTGATCGCTAAGCTGGCCAAGTCCACCTGGTCCGCTTGGGCTTCCGCTACCACGGCCCGACCTAAAGGATGATCGGATAAAGTTTCCACCTTCGCCGCTAAGCCCAGCAAAGTCGCCTTGTCCACATCATAAGTTTTCACCGCGGAAACGGCGGTTTTCCCCGTCGTCAGCGTGCCGGTCTTGTCGAAAACGAAGGTATCCACGTGGGCGAAAGTATCCATCGCCTCGCCGCCCTTGATCAAGATCCCTCGCTTGGCGCCATTGCCGATCCCAGCCACATTGGACACCGGCGCGCCGATCACCAAAGCACCAGGGCAACCCAGCACCAACACCGTGATCGCCAGCCGGAAATCCCGTGAGATCAGCCCAACAACGAAGGCGATCACCAAAACAGCCGGTGTGTAGTATTTCGAAAAACGATCAATAAATTTCTCCGCGTGGGATTTCGTGTCCTGCGCGTCCTCAACCAACTCGATGATTTTCGCGAAAGTCGTGTCATCGCCTACTTTGGTCGCCTTCACGTGTAAATAGCCATCGCTCAACATGGTCCCTGAGAAGACCTGGTCATTTTGCGACTTTTTGACCGCACGGGATTCACCGGTGACCGCCGCTTCATCCGCGTAACCTGTCCCGGCCACAACCACCCCATCAACGGGGATCGCCGCGCCTGTTTTGACCAAAACCTCGTCGTCCACATCCACATCATCCACATCGACTTCGGCCACATCGCCGTTAGCTTGCACCACCAGCGCCGTCGTGGGCGTCATTTCCGTCAACGACTTGATCGACGCCCGCGTCTTGTCCAAAGTCCGCTGCTCCAAAATCTCCCCGAAGAGAAATAGGAACGTCACCACCGCGGCCTCATTATATTCACCGATCACAAAGGCCCCGATCACCGCCACGCTGACCAACAATTCAATACTGACCACCTTGACCCGCAGCGCCTGATAAGCGTGGATCATGATCGGCACCGCGCCGATCACCCCACCGATCGCCATCAACACATCCGCCAAAATCAGCCAATGCAACAAATACTGACTCACCAACGCCGCCGCGATCAACCCGCCCAGCGTCCACGTAATCTGTTTACTGTGCTTCTGCACAAACATCTGAAATTTCATAAAAAACACCCCATCACTGTTATTCCTTAACTTGATGAACCAAGTCTACCGCGAATCGCGGCGGGAATAATTGATGGGGATCAAGAAATGAGGGAAACTTCAATATTTCCGACAAAAAGATTGAATTGCTAGCGGAAGCAACGATAGCTTACTTCCTTAATTTATTTGACGTTGGGTTTGAGAAACGTAAGATTAGGATTGTTGCGGTGGATTCATTCAAGTTGAGAAAACACCGGCAGATTGCGACTGCATGGATGGATTACAGCTTTTTACTGTTTCTAGCTTCTGGAGAAAGCTTAAGTGTTTACATTTTTACACAAGTGTAAATGGTGGTTTCACTGCTTTAATTTCCAGAGAGTACTAAAACAAATCAAATGGGAATCCGAAGCTGATAAAAAGCGTGTTTCAAGACCAAGATAGGGTCAATTGGCCGGGATGAACTCTCAACCAAAAAACCAGGGGGCACTGGGATTTCCTAGCCGAATAGTTGCCTATTTATAAATCCATTAGTTGAATTCGATTCAATGAAATGTTAAAGTGGAATCGGATAAGGGTGTATCACTTCGGTGTACGCTCAGGAAAGTCGGATGTTTCCGGCTTTCCTTTTTTGCTTATAAATCATTTTCATTTCAAAAAATCAGTAGTGATTCTTCACTAGGACTTCCTAAATCATTATATGCTTGACCATTCTATAGATCATTTCCATCTTTATCGCTCATTTATCGCTCACTCCCGAGCGATAAATGAGCGATAAAACCGCGCTTTTCCTCCCTCTTACCCAGCCACTTCCCCGCCCTACCCCCGACTCACCTCACACCAGTTCTTGATAAATTTGTCCGGGGATGTCTTCGTTGACGGTGAAGTTGTTTGGATGGGATTGGCGCCAGTGATGGTGCCTGGTTGGACGGCGCCGAGGTAGTAAAGGGTGGATTTTCAGGTGTATGTCCTAGTTGCAGCAGGAAATAAACTAAAGTCAATTGTATTTTACGCGACAGACGGCAGAATTTGTAGACAAATAGATTTGGATCACAAACACATGGGCCAAATACCCCACGTGCACGAAGGTGATGTCACGAGTCACCACGTGAAATTTCAAATCAAATTGACACGGTCAGATCAGATGTATATCAACAAGGTGAAACGAATATGGAAGGAGTATCAAGATGAATAAAGCTGACGAACCCCGCGATTGGGTTGACGACCTGACCAAGGATTTATTCCTTGATCTTCTGGATGAGAATCAAGTGTTGTACTTTACCTACAAGAATCACGATTATCTCCTCGAAATGTACACAGATGGTATGTTGATTGCAGATCCCGATCCGTACTATGAAGCTGGTGGTTGGCCGAATCACAAAGAGTGCCAATACCCGCTGAGTTTCAAAGCCAAAACAGTGGCTGAGTTTCTGAGATTACCCTTCTTGGATGGCAAGACGATGTTTGAACAGTGGGACAACATCTACTTCTGGAATTACTAACCGGCGATTTAGTTAGTGTGTAAAGCAGGCATAAGGGCGTGTCACTTCGGTGTACGTTCAAGAAAGTCGGATGCTTCCGGCTTTCTTTTTTTGCCCAAAATTCATTCTTATTTCAAAAACTGGTTATCAGAAAGGCTGTTTTCGGCTTGAACTTTCTAAATTTTTATATTCTTGACCATTCTATAGATCATTTCCATCTTTATCGCTCATTTATCGCTCACTCCCCAAGCGATAAATGAGCGATAACCCACCGATAAAACCGCACTTATCTCCCGCTTACCCAGTCAATTCCCCGCCCTACCCCGACGCACCTCACACCAGCTCTTGATAAATTTGTCCAGGGATGTCTTCATTGACAGTAAAGTTAGTTTGGATGGGGTTGGCACCGGTGATGGTACCGGGTTGGACGGCACCGAGGTAGTAATAGTTGGTGCTGCGTTTATTTTTGCGAATGAAGAGGAGGATGGCGTCGCGGCTAGCCAGTTCTTGGGCGTATTTATTGCCGCGGTTGTGGGGGCCTTCCCAGTGGAGCTCGTGGCGGTTGATCAGGAAGTCTTGGTACATGGTCAATGGTGAGTAGTCTTGTTCGCTCTTCTCCAGGGTGACGAAGAGGACTTCGCTGTTGCGGGCCTTGACGTTGAGCACGCCGGATGTGTTGACAAAAGTTCGCTCCATCCCGGGCAAATGCGCCATAATTTGGGCGTTGGTATAGGTGCCATATTTGACGAAGCCGTGCTCATCGACGCTGTCTTCCAAATAATCATGTTGCTGTTTATAGGTAATTAATTCCTGAAGTTCAGCCTGTAAAGCGGCATTCGGTTGTGCCAGAAATTGACGGACTTCCACGAATTTGTCGGTCCCTTTTTTAATTCCTGAGAAAAAAGTGGCATATAAATAGCGATAATCTTGATCCGATAGGCGCGCGGGGTCTGGCTTCAACAACAATTTAAACACATGCTTATTGTTATTGGGCGCGAGGTTCTTGAAGGCGTAGGCATAGTTGGCACTTTGCGCTTGGGGCCCTTGCCGCAGATCAGTTAAGGTGGTGTTCTTGTCCAACAACTCGGTATAAATCTCGGTTGGTGTGACGTCGAGTTTGGCCACCAGATTGGCTAATGTTGGCGCTAGTTCGTAAGAATCCTGAAATTCGCGGACCTCATTTTGGAACCATTTCTTGCCTGTAGCTTGTTGGCGCAAATTTTGGAGGACGGTTTCCTTGGCCACCCGCTCCAATTGCACAACCGATCCGGCAGGAACATAGGGAAAGTCGTTTTCCACCGCTGCCCGCACGGTGCCTTTGCGAATCAGTGCTTTGAACTTGGTCTGGAAATTATACTTTTTATTTTGGCCACCGATAAAGTCGAGGACGGTTAAGAAATCTTTGCCTTCCGCTCGGCGCAAGCCCCGACCTAATTGTTGCAGGAAAATTGTCTTCGACTGGGTTGGCCGCAGGAACAGCACGGTGTTGACCTCAGGGAAATCGACGCCTTCGTTATACATATTCACAGTGAAAACAAAGTTGACCTGCCCACTTTGTAGTGCGCGGCGTACTTCAGCCCGGCGCTCAGATTCGGCGCTGATCAAATAGGTCGCCGGGATGCCGCGCTCTGTAAATTTGGCGGCCATATATTTAGCGTGGTCTTGATCGACACAGAAACCGATCGCTTTAATCTGGTTTGTGGCCAGGCCATAGCGTTCCAGGGCCGCGAAAATCGTGTTTAAGCGATTTTCGTTGGACAGAGCTTGCGAAAGTGCCGGCAAATCATAATCGCCAGCATGAAATTCAATTTGGGCTAAATCGACGCTATCAGAAATTCCGAAATACTGAAACGGCGCCAAATACTCTTGCTCAATCGCGTCAAACAGATTGAGTTCGGCGGAGATTTGTTGGTCGAAATGGCCCAAAATATCGAAGCCATCCATCCGATCTGGTGTCGCAGTCAGACCCAGCAGAATTTGTGGTTGGAGCTGATCCAAGGTTTGCCAATAAGTAGGGGCGCCGGTGTGATGGGCCTCGTCAATAATAATGTAATGATAATAATCCGCCGGAAAATCAGCCACGAGTTTGCGAAAGGTCTGAATCGTCGCGAATACATGGGTCAAACTGGCCGGCTTATTGATGCCATCCAGCAAGCTACCAAAGTTTTGATCCTGCAACACTTGGCGGAAAGTCGCCAAAGCTTGCTGCGTAATTTCAACGGTATGGGCAATAAACAGCAGTTTAGCCTGCGGGTTATCCCGAAAAAACCGCTTGAAGTCCAGCGCCGCGACAATCGTTTTGCCCGTGCCGGTGGCCATTACCACCAGATTGCGGTTCACCCCATTTTTGCGCTTATTCGACAATTCATCGAGAATTTTCTGCTGATAAGGATAGGGCTTAATGTCGAAATAAGCCAGGGGCAAAGCCGTTCCGGGCGTTAGCTGAGCCGTCCCCAATTCCTGATCCAAGCGGGGGAAATCTTGTTGTGGATCATAACGCTCAAAATCCGACGAATTCCAAAACAAGTCAAACTCACTAATGAGTTGCTTGTACAATTCAGGCAAGCGCGCGTTGGTGACTTTAACATTCCATTCTCGGCCGGAAGTCAGCGCCGCATTGGAGATATTAGACGAGCCAATATAAGCCGTGGAAAAGCCGGTCGCCCGTTGGAAAATATAAGTTTTAGCATGTAAACGAATCGCCTTCGTATCGTAGGAAACCTTCACCTGCGTATTGGGCAGTTGCGCCAGGCGCTGAATGGCCTTGGCGTCGGAGGCCCCCATGTAAGTGGTCGTCAAAATCCGGAGTTGTCCCCCGTTTTCCGTAAAGGTCTTCAAGCTTTCATAAATGGTGTTAATTCCGCCAACTTTGATAAACGACACGATCAAATCAATCTCATTACTGGAGCGGATTTCTTTATTAAATTCGCTGGCCAAACTAGGAAAATTCTTCGAGCTCCGACCAGTAAACAGCGTCGGTTCCACTAATTTTGTTTCTGGCACAATTTGCGCCGCAGTCTTTTGCGCGCGAATTTCTGTGAGCAGCAATTCTTCATCCTTTGTAGTGGACAAGGATCCATCTGCCCGCAACAATTCAACCAACCGATTAAAATCGGGAATCTGCTCCGCCGTTTTCTCATCAAGAAAATGGGCCAAAGCCAAGCGTTTCAATTGATCCGCCAAATAAAACGGCAATTCACTGTCGTCTACCTTGGCCCGAGTGACGTCATCCGTTAACGTCTGCAAAATTGTCGCTAAGCGCTGATCAATCAAACGCTCATAAAGCCCTTTTTCCATCTTGCCAACCACCTAAACTTCTTGATCTTAATAGAACCATTATATCATTCTACTCCTTGATAAATGACAACTTCTGCGCGATTAGTCCTTCACACTGCCCTCTTACGCAGGAGGGGCTTTTCTTCCCCAAATTCTCGGGAAAAACAGTCGCTCTCGCGGCAGCGATTTACAGCAAATTTACCTAATGTTTACAATTACTTTACGTTGATTGCTTAATATTATAACCAGTTTTCAGAAAGGAGGGCACGGCTGGCGCGCCAGTCGTTTGAGTTTAGCCACTGGGTGGTTATAATGTGACCAAATTCAGTTTTTGTATTGGGGAGGAACCTATGAAGCACCTAAGTCCCAGGCGGATTTTTTATACTTTCGGAAAGAAATACGTGATTGATTCGCTGATTTTCATTGTTTTCTTTCTATTCTTTTTCGGGCCGTTGTTGAACACGGCCATGCTGATCTTCGCCGAGCGTTATCAGGCGCCGCATTTGTTGCCGACGCGCTTTGGTTTGCAGTGGTGGTGCTACATTCTGGGGCAGCCGGAATTATTGCAAGTGATGTTGAACTCGTTGTTGATCGCCTTGATCGCCACCTCGATTTCCTTGGTGATCTGCCTGCCCGCGGCTTATGCGGTGGCGCGTTTACAATTTAAGGGGAAAAGTTTCTTTCTGTTTTCATTTTTGTTGACCAACGCTTTCCCTAAAATCGGGCTGTACACGGCGATCGGCATTTTGTTTTATCGGTTTCATTTGATGGGAACGTTGACGGGCGTGGTGATCATCCACGTTTTGAACATGTTGCTTTTCATGATCTGGATTCCTTCGGGCGCTTTTCAGAAAATCCGGATCCAACAAGAAGAAGCGGCGCGGGATGTGGGCGCGGGGCCGTTACGGACGTTCCTGTCGATCACCATGCCGATCGCGCTACCGGGAATCGCGGTGGCGGCGATGTTCTCATTTCTGGGGTCGTTGGAAGAGGCGCAGGGCACGCTTTTGGTCGGCTTTCCCGAAGTCAAAACCATGGCGACCTCGATGTACGGCATGATTTTGGACTATCCACCGATGGCCGGCGCGGTATTCTCCGTGTTGTTGCTGATTCCCACGGTGATCATTTTGCTCGTTTGTCGCAAATTATTTGGAAAGGGGATCCTCTCTGGCGGCATCATGATGTAAACATCAGCCGCCAGTGAACCACGACTATGACAGAAATCAAAGTAAGAATCAATCACATTTCCAAGGTTTATGAAAACGGTGATGGCATCCGCGACATTGATTTGGAAATCAGAAATGGCGAGATCTTGACGCTGCTCGGTCCTTCCGGCTGTGGCAAAAGCACGATTCTCCGCTGTCTTGGCGGCTTTCAAGGCGTCGATTCCGGCCACATTCTGATCGATGGCCAGGACGTGACCGAGTTGCCGGCGAACAAACGGCCGACCAGTATGGTTTTCCAAAGTTACAATCTTTGGGACCACATGACTGTTTATGAAAACTTGGCGTTCGGCCTGAAACTGCGGAAAATGGCGAAAAGTAAGATCCGTGAAAAAATCACCGCCATGTTGCAACTTTTGCGGATGCCGGAAGTGGTCAAGAAATATCCCAGCCAACTTTCTGGAGGTCAACAACAGCGGATCGCCATTGGTCGGTCGCTCTTGCTGGAGCCTTCCGTGTTGCTGCTGGACGAACCCTATTCCGCTTTGGACGCGAAAATTCGCCAACAAATGCGGGAGGAATTGAAACGGATCCAACGGGAAACCGGCGTGACCGTGGCGTTTGTCACTCACGATCAAGAAGAGGCGATGGCTTTGTCCGACCGCATCGTGGTCATGGACAAGGGCAGCATCGCCCAGATTGACACGCCGCAAAACATCTATGAAAATCCGATCAATCGTTACACAGCTTCTTTCATTGGGGAAATGAATTTTCTCGACCAAGGCTTGGATGTGCAGGCTTTTCGGCCCGAAGACGCGACGCTGTCGGCGGAGCACGGCGATTTCCTGGCGCGGATCGATCACGTCAGCAGCGCCGGTCATTACGGCATCATCACGCTGACCTATCAGGAACAACCGTTGAAAATTTTCGTCGATAAGGTGGCGCTGGCGCAATACCAGCCACACCAACAAGTCTACGTCACCGTGAACAAGGCCAAGACTTATGGCGCGCCAGCCTTAACCGCGGGGAAATCAGGCGCATGATCGCGGCGAACGCGACGCAGATTGACGATCAACTGATCTAACAACAAACTTGTTTGACAAGAATAGATTTTGATAACCAGTTCGTTTGACAACAATAGATTTGGGCGACCAGTTTTTTGACAAGAACGGATTTTGCCAGCCAACTCGTTTGACAATAGTAGTTGTTGCCAACCAACTCGTTTGACTACACCAAGTTTTACCAGCCAATCATTTTAGCAAACAATCATTTTAGCAAACAATCGCTTTTAACAACTAAACAGACGGAACATTTTAGCAAACATCAGGGGGAGAATTATTTTGAAAAAGAAATGGTATCAATGGTTAGCCGCAGGCGCGGCCGCGCTTTGCTTGACGGGGGCGTTGGCGGGATGCGCCAATAAGGCCTCCGCGGAGAAAACGAAGAAGGCGGCGGGTCCGTCCACGGTAACGTTGTGGGCCGGCGGTTCTGACAATGTTCGGGAAAGTATGGAAGCGATCGTGACAGCTTTCAACAAGAGTGAAAACGGCAAGAAATATAAAATGAAATTGGAATTCATCATGTCCGGCGGTGGCGCGCAAAGCCTATCCAGCCGCCTGTTGGCCGCGAAGAAAACCAATCAGAAAAACACCAAGTATGATCTGATTTTAATGTCTGACGGTAGCTTTTCATCCTATGTCAAAGAAGGCGGCAAGGACTTTTTCACGGCTTACAAGGAAAGCAATGTGCCTAACGCCAAGAACGTCAAAACCAAGGTTTCTGACGGTAAGGGCGTGATCATGCCATACCGGGGCACAACCGTGGTGCTGGCTTACGATTCAAAGCGGGTACCCAAGCCACCGAAAACCACCCAAGAACTTTACACTTGGATCAAGTCGCACCCTGGACGTTTCGCTTACAACACTCCAGGTTCTGGCGGTTCTGGTAGCTCCTTCGTGCAATCTTCGCTGTACAACTTTTTACCGGAAAAGGCTTTGTCTGATTCAGATCCAAAATGGCAGAAAGAATGGAACAAGGGCTTCGATCTGTTGAAAGAATTGCATCCTTACTTGTACAAATCTGGCGGCAAAGTGGTTTATCCTAACAAGAACCAAGGGACTTTGGATCTGTTGGCCAATGGCGAAGTGGACATGATTCCCACTTGGGCCGACATGACCATCACTAATTTGGCGAACGGCGGCTTGCCTGAAACCGTGAAATTGACCCAGTTGGCGCCTGCTTTTACCGGCGACGTGGACTGCTTGGCGATTCCTAGCGTCGGCTCGAACCCAGAAGGCGCGCAGGCGGTGATGAACTTCATGATCAGCAAGGAAGGCCAACAAATCCTGCTGGATAAAATGGCGGCGATCCCAGTCGTTGACAGCAGCACCTTGCAGTCAGAAAACTCCAAACGCTTGGCCGGATTGGACATTGACCATTTCCGGATCATCAGTATCGGCGACTTAGGTAGCGAACTGACCGCGCAATGGGATCGGCAAATCGGGACGTTGGCCAAATGAACGACGGCCTGAATGACGACCTCAATGACCAACTCAATGGTAGTCTAGCGGACAATCTCAAGGCGGAGCTGGAAAAAAATCTCCGTCATGAGTGCGACAGCGTCAATTCCAACACCGCCGCGGCAGAGCCGGAAGTAACCAACGACCGCACATCTACGACAACAACAACGCTAACGCTTGACGCTACGACTGAACCCGCGATTGGTTCCACAACTAATGCTGTCAGCGCCACCGCTAATGCAGGTAGCCACGCTAGCCACACAGCCAGCCACGCCAGGCCAATTTCGGCGCGCCGGCGGTTGGTCAAACTTTGGGGCCAGCGTTGTCTGCCCTATCTACTAACGTTGCCCGCGTTTTTGCTGGTGATGGGCTTCATTGTTTACCCGATCGGCAACACGTTCCTGCGGAGCTTCCGCGACGGCAAGACTCAACGGTTCACTTGGGACAATTATCGTTATTTCTTCATCGATCCGCTGCAACGGGATAATTTCGCCTTCACTTTGCGGATCGTGGTGGCAACGGTGGCCTTGGCGATGGTGCTGGGTTACGGCTTGGCGCTATATCTCCATTTCAGCCCTAGTTGGGTCAGTCGCTGGCTACGTTCCTTGACCGTGGTGCCGCGTTTCGTGCCAGGATTGGTGGCGACCTATTCGCTGATCATGGTGATCCGCGACGCCGGGGTGCTCAATCGGCTCAGTCGGCTGTGGGGCGGCAATTTCAAGCCAGGGCTGATGTATCACGAATCGGGGATCATTCTGATGAATCTATGGTACAACATCCCTTTCGTTACCTTGATCATGTTGGCCAGTTTAAGCGCTTTGAAGCCGGCCAGCATCGAGGCGGCGACAGATATTGGCGCTGGTAAGCTGCTGATTTTGGCCAAAGTGGTCCTGCCCAACACCTTCAAGGAAATCCTGATCGCGACCACGTTTATTTTCATGGGGAATGTGGGTTCGTTCACCACCCCATTCTTGATTGGTGGCAATCATCCCAAAATGTTAGGCATCGCCTTGTTCGACCAATTCAACAATTATGTTAATTACGAACGGACCGCCGCTTTGTCGGTGATCATGTTCCTGATCTGCTCATTATCCGCATCTTTTTATATCGTGAATAATCTGCGGCAACGGCAGTAACACCCGCCAGCCGCGTGAGGACAGCTGAAAAGAGGGAAAAAGATGACTTTGATTCTAACGCAACAATGGCGGTTAAGTCCGCAAGACGAACGCCGTCAGCTCAAAGTTCCTTTTCATTTAACTCGATCTTATCAGGAATTGCGCCTTGCCTTCAGCTACACCCCCAGCCAAGTGGTCCCCGCCGAAGCCTTACCGGTGATCATGGCGGCCCTGCCAACGGCGTTCACCGCCACGGAACGGGCAAAGCTCCAAGCGGCGGATTTCCTGCCCTTGGACAACCTGATCACCGTCTCGCTAGCTTGCGGGGCCGATTATCTGGGCTGTTACCATAACAAAAGCGCCACGCAGCAACTGTGGGTAACCGGCGACCAGGCTTCTTGGGGGCTACTTCCCCACGAGATCGCGGCGGGCCCTTGGGAAGTTCAGTTAAGCACCCATTGCCTGCGCTCCCACTTGGTTGAAGTCAACTTGCGGATCGAGGCGATTTAGATGAGTGACTACTATTTGACCGAATTGCACGCCCACACGAAACACAGCGATGGCCACTTCACCACCGCCGAATTACTCGCTAAGGCCCAAGCGTTCGGTTACGAGATCCTGGCGATCACCGACCACAACACCAGCGCCGCGTTACGCGACTGTCAAAAATTGGCAGCAACAACAAAGCTGGTGATTTTGCCCGGCATGGAATGGACCACTTTTTACGGGCATTTATTGGTTTGGGGCGCCCGGGAATTCGTCGATTGGCGTCCGGTGACCCCGGCCACGATCGATGCCGCATTACGTCAACTCAAGGCGGTCGGCGGGATCACCGCTTGCGCGCATCCTTATGCCGTGGGTAGCCCGCTTTGTACCGGTTGTCGTTGGGATTTCCCCGTCCATGATCAACAATTATTGGATTTCGTTGAAGTTTGGAACGGCGCCGCGCCGGACCAAAGTCGCCGCAGTCAGCAAGCCTACCAACTGTGGCTGACCCGTTTGGCGGCGGGCCAGCGAGTCGCCGCCAGCGCCGGTCGCGATTGGCACGACGATGAGCCCGCCACCAAAAACACGGCGTTGTTATACCTAGGCTGTCAGGAACGCACCACCAGCAACGCCCTGCGTAATTTGGCCCAAGGTAATTTCTACTTGAGCCTGGGCCCACGCTTGACCCTAGCCCTGACCCAAAATGGCCAAACCTACGAAATGGGCGCCACCTTGGCCACCGGTCCCGCCTTGGTCCAACTGACGTTTCAAGCGACCGCCCAAGCCAAAATGCGCCAATTCGGTTTTGCCGCGCAACGGGTCCGGATCTTCCAAAACGAGACCGTCAGCTGTGACATTCCCTGGCCCCCAGATACACCGCTGGAACTGCCTGTCCTCCTAAAAGTCGGCTACCTGCGCGTGGAACTCTGGGGAACCGCCCGCGGCCAAACCCAGCAACAACTGCTGGTGCTGGCCAACCCCTTCTACGTGCGCTGACAACCCGGCCGCAAATCCCCAGGCTGTGAAAACAGCTCCGAGTCGTTCGATTTAAACAGGCGGCTTCGGTTAGTCAGCTTTAGTCAGCTCCACACAGGCGACGGTTGACCGCGGTCTTGTCCACCGGCTCACGACCAGCGAGTTTTTCATGAAGTCTAAGCGAGATGAGAACCCGGCTGCCAACCTATCTAGTCAACTTTTTTCAAAGAGAATTTTGCGGCGTGGCCCTAGTGCCACGCCGTTTTTCTGGAAAGCGCCGCGAAAAACGCAAGGCGTTTTTCACGCCATTTTACGCCAGGCGCCCTATAATGAAAGTGAACAAAAATAGGAGGTATTCATGATGGCTGATTACAAACAAACTGAACCGGAAGTTTTAAATCTGCGGATGAATGAGGTATTCGATTGGAGCGAGGACAAAGATGTCATTCGCGACGCCATTTGGGACCATATCATGGAAGCAAATGATCGTGACACAATCAAGACTGAAGAGGCCATGAAGCCAATGCTGGACATGACCGACGACCAAATCAAAGACTACGTCGAGAAGAACTTGAAGAAATAGTCAGAGTGCGGAGAGGTGCGGTTAGACCGTGAGCATTAATTTATCTGATTGACTAAGCTGCGCAGCAGATTGGGCAATCAGATACTTTAAGGCGCAGCGGTCTGCACCTCGCAGCACGTTTCAAAACAGAGTGCGGAGCGCAACGGGTTGACTGCGAGCATTAACCTAGCTAGGATTTTGGAGGCTGGTCTGCGCCTCCGGAAGCCTAGCGTAGTTAAGCACAGCAGTCAGTTGCGCGCAGCACGTTTCAAAAAAAGAGTGCGGAGCGACCCGGTTAGCTTCTGAGCATTAGCAGCAGTTGGGCGCGATTCATGGTAAGCTCACTGTGGGTGCTCAACGTTAACTTAGTCGTTCAAGCACTCCCGCCAATCGATAAGCGATGTCCAATTGATGGGATCCAAGTAATTGACGATTGTGGTTGGTAGTTACACTTTTACAATTACTTGCGTGGCGCACGTTTAAAAAGACACCTTTCGTTTAAGTGAAAGGTGTCTTTTTTGTGTTGGTGCCGCTACTAGGGGTACCGTTACTGTTATTATTTGTGAATTGTTTCGAGGTTAGCGTTAAATCCCAACACCTCATCATTACTCATGATTTCAGGGACAATCGCTTTATATGCTGGACTGGCAAATGCGTTAATCATTGCCAGAATGGCATTAACAAAAATCATACCGTCTGCAACACTACCATTACCGCTTAGTAGACAAATCATAAAGCAAACAATACCGCTTAATACCAGCAGGACGGTATTTTTTAATCTTGCGGCCCTTTTGCGGGTTCAAATCAAGCCACACAATATCTTTTTGCTTGAGCTAATATTCGGTCATCATTCAACCTCATTAAAATCAGCGTCGGCCCATTCCTCAGCCATTGGTTCACCAGCTGCTGGTCTTGCGTATGGATCCTCAATTCGTGGCACCAGCGTAAAGGATGTCCCGTCCGCAGACGGAATCATTAACCAGCGTTGGTCCTTCTCAATTTTAAAGCCAGAATTTGACGGAAGACTAAGTGCCAGAGAATTACCACGAGATACAGTTTTGACTTCTAACATATAATCGACCTCCGTGTTGAACCTAGTACCACACATTATACAGGTTATCCGCGATGCAGTCACCATTGCTAAACAAGCAAACTCGTCCCGGTCCAATGACGGTTATACTTAGGCGATGGATGATTTACACATTTACACATCTGTAAATTTACACCATTTACACATAAAGTTTGGAGGAAAATTGTGACTGATAAAAAAATGCAGCTGAAACGGCCTCTTACCATTACGGTTGCCAATGCCAAGGGTGGCGTTGGTAAAACTACGATCACTCGTTTCTTACCTTTTGTTCTTGCCAAACGCGGTTATAAAGCACTGGTAGTCGCTGCTGACCCGCAAGGCAATCTCACCAAGACGATGGGAATAACCAAGTAGCGCTACGCTCCTGACGAAATATTTGTAATCAAGAAATCTATGATGGCAGTTGTCCCCACGCCCAAAGTACGAAATATTAGTTCGCATTGGCAAAAAGCATCCCATTGTACTAAAATAGATTTTAGTATGATGGGAGGTTTTTATATGAAAAATGTACTAGATATTTTTTTGAAACAAAATGGTCTGACTAGATATGATTTATCAAAAAAAGTTGGAATATCAGAGCAAACTTTATCAAAAGCATCAAAACGAGACCCAGAAACTTATTCAGGAAAAACTCTGATCGCTATCTCCAAAGGAACTAACCATTCTCCCGGAGAAGTATTAGACCAATTATTGACTATTAGAGATAGTGATTTGCTGTATACTGCGTCTAATTTAAAAGAAATCCGACAAAAAGTAAAAGAACAAGAAGATGAATTTATTATCCAAGGTGAATTCAACTCAATTCTTAAAGATATTAAAAAGAGTACACTTTCAGAGAACGAGCAGTTAGGTTTTAACTTGGGAACTGCTGGTCTGGGTACACCAGTTGTTTGGATAATTAACAGAATTTTTAATTCTATTGATAGTAATAAAGAAGAAGAAAATTTAAAAACTGATATTGCTATGTTATATCAGATCAAACTACTGAACTCAAATGAAGCAAAGTTAAGGTTAAAACAATCCAAATAAAAAATGTTAGTGGAAATGATCCAAAGTGAACCGAACAATTTAAGTGGGACAGCTCCCGGCTCCTCGATGCACAAAAAGCACTCCTCAGGGGGAATGCTTGGTAACTCGGATAAATTTAGTAATGATCCCGACATGAGAAAATAGCGATGGTCTCGCCTGCTAAAACAAGCAAACTCGTCAAAAAAGAAAAATAGCTAACAAATCAGAAAGGAACGTAAAAATGGCAGAAGAGAAAAGTAATTTAATCAAGAATGTTGAAGAAATCATTGATTATGAAAATGGCAAGAATAACGATATGTTGATCGTCAAAGGTCCATTGCAGCCATTACCTGAGTTTTCATAGTCAGCTGTCGTTCCCCCCTTAGTAGTGTGCCAGTTACAAAGATAGGTCATCATTTTTTCTGATTCGAGACCACTTTCTTATTTGCTATATCTAGCATATTGGCGTAGCTCGCTGCGGCTGATAAGGTGTCGTCAAAACTGATTTCTGATGCGTAGGGTCTTCTTCTCTGGTAATTTGTCCATGATTTTTGTAAGCCAACTGACGAACGAAGCAGTTCAACTTGTTTCGGAATATCGCTGATGGCCGTCGTCAGACCGATATTTTGTGACTTCCCCTGATATGCTTCTAAAAGATCCAACGCGTTGACCTTCCCAAAATCGGAATTTTTCAGAGCATAGAAGTCGAATAAATCTTTGGCGCGTGAATTGATTCTCCCAAATTTTACGAGTGCCGTTAGTTTATCCGCAATAATTTGTGTTGGTGGGAATGCCCATACCTGGAATGGTTTTGTATCATTCAATGAACCATGGTAATTAAGTTTTATTGGTTCGGGTATAATCAAATCACCCGTTGAAATATCAAGTTTGAACGAGTTTTTAACTTCGCCCATCTTTACGGCAATCGTTGCTCGTAAACCAGGATAGCGATTTTCATCCATTTCTGGCTTGAGGCTCCTGATGCTGAATTGAACATCTGAATTTTGACTGACCAGGCAAATATCAGTCAAAACCTTTATTACATTATCCGGATTCAAATCATGCCGATTCAAGGTCGTATCTAAATCTTCAGTCATCCTGTGAGTCACGCCTAATAAACTCTGTAATTCAAAGCCACTTTTCAAAATAAAATCATCTTTATAAGAAGAATTTGAAATATTATCAAGAAAACATTCAATGAAATAAAGCTTTTGAAAATATTGTTTTGGTAATCCCAAATCATTCGCTCTTTGGTTGATTTGATCTAGCCTTCGATTTTTACTCATTGTTTGATCAGCTCCAAAACTCGTAATAAGCTGCTTTCCGGATACAGCTTTTGTTGTAATTTTTCTAATGTGAGCATGCTATTGTAATTGAAGTATTCAGATTCCAAGTATCGTTGGCAAGCATCGTTTTGGATATAGGCTTCGATTTTTTTATCCTGCCAAACGTCCAATAGTGTGCGCTCAACACTGTATGCGCGCACTAAATTGCCATTGGGCGTACGCGCTGTCGTGATTCCGGCCGTGTAGTAGTCATTCGTTCGGTAATGTGGCAGAATATAGCGGCGCGCGAGGATCTCCGCATTGGGGTGGTAGCCTTTGGGAAAAGTTAAATCATAGATCCAGGGCATCTCATCGGTTAGATCATATAAAATCAATGCCGTGATTCCGGAGATAACCGCAGTTTGGTAAATCTGCGTTGTCAATGCCAGGTCATCTTCTAAGTAGTCCGCAAAAACGTAGGTATTGGTGGCGGTCTTTGTTAGCACACCGTCCCGAATTAGGCCGGCCAGACCATACCTGGTTAAGCCATATTTTGTCGCGGTTGCAAGTGTGAATGTTGTGTAGTCATTTTTTAAGGCGGCAACCTTTGCGAATTGATTTTTCATGATATACTAACTCCTTTTCCATAGTTAGTATATCATGAAAAAGGTTGCAATTAGCAGAATAAGCCGGTTATTTTTTCAATTAGGCTCCCTGCAAGCGTACATATGACAAGAGCCACCAAAAATAAGCCAAAAACGACTTCGCAAAATAGATTTCCACTCAGCTCCCAGACAGCAAATATCAGCGAATCCATAAACGCCTTGACGAGAATCGATCAACAGCCATTCGAAATATTATCACCTGTATTCGAAATTGTCAGATTTAGGGAACAGACGTTTTTTGCCGCCAGCGGCACCAGCTTGATTTTACCAGCTATTATCACTGGTAAAATCCACCAATTTCTGTAAAATCAAGGGTGTAAGTTCCCCCAAAATTTTCACTGGTGAGGTGGCCTGTTTGTCAAAATTGAATGTTGGTTTTATCTGTGTGCACAATGCTTGTCGGAGTCAAATGGCCGAAGCGCTGGGGCGGCACTTGGCCGGCGTGACGTTCAACAGTTTCTCCGCTGGAACCACGGTGGCGGCGCGGATCGACCCACAAGCGGCGCGCACCATGGCTGACTTGTATCAGCTGGATCTGTCCGCCCAATTCTCCAAACCTTTGGCGCAATTGCCGGCGCTGGACATCGTCATCACCATGGGCTGTGAAGTTGATTGCCCCATGGTCCCTTGCCGCTACCGCGAGGACTGGGGCCTAGCCGATCCCACCGGCCAATCCCCCGCGGTCTATCGCGCCTGCGCCGAAACCATCGCCGCCAAGATCCTCGATTTACAAAAACGGATCCAGCAAGACCAGCTTCCGTTGACGCCGCTGACCCCGCAGACGGATCCAGCTATTGATGCGCTTGATTGAAACGCGCTCTACACAACTGACTTCTGAGCTTAACTACGTCAGGCTTCCGGAAGCGAAACCCGCTTCCAAAATCCTGCCTAGGTTAATGCTCAAAGTCAACCCGTTGCGTTCCGCACTCTGGCGTTGGTGGGCTGTTTACTAGTTGGCGGAAGGTCGGGCTGGGGGTGAGTCAGCCGCGATATTATTCTTGGCGGCTTTGCCGCCTAGAATAAGGCTCAGCTTTGAGATTTTCGGTGCACTTCCGAAAAGCTCAAAGTGACGCCCGCAGCGTTCCACCACCCCCAGCCCGACCTGGAGCCCCACCACACCTACCATCCACCAACGGTTCACACTCTATCGAAACGTGTTCACCGACCTAGCTTCTTCTGCTTAGCTACGCAACGATTCCGGAGGCAAAGTTCAGCCTCCAAAATCGTTGCTAGGCTAATGCTCGGAAGCTGACCAGGTCGGTTCACACTCTGTTTTCAAATAAGGAGGCAACAAGATGTCCATTAGTCACAAAATCGTGCCTAGCCTGTGGTTCGCCCACAATGATTGCGAGGAGGCCGTGCGCTACTACGTTAGTGTGTTCCCCGATTCCCACATCGACAGCATCACCTATTACCCCGATGAAAATTTGGACGTTCATTTTCAGGGTATGACCAACAAAGTTTTGACCGCGGTTTTCAGCTTGAACGGCCAGGATTTCATCGCCTTGGATGGCGGCCCGGAATTCCAATTCAATGAAGCAATCTCCTTCACGATCGATTGCGCCGATCAGGCCGAGCTCGACTACTATTGGGGCAAACTTTCTCACGTGGCCGCCGCTGAACAATGTGGTTGGGCCAAGGATCGTTACGGGCTGTCGTGGCAGATCGTCCCCGCCAACATCGCCGCGCTAACGCAAACGCCCGCCCAGATCCAAGCGCTGATGCAGATGAAGAAGATCGACATCGCCACGCTGGCAGCCTTAGGGTAACAAAGTGTCCACGGCTTGAGGCCCTAGACTTGCCACGTTTAGATTCGTCAATAAAAGGAGTGATCAATCGAAAAAATTGATCACTCCTTTTTTGCTAACTTTTATTGAGCTTCACCTAGTGAGCCACGATGGATCACCCGGGTATTGATAAACTGATCCTGTTGCGGCGCTTCGCCGTTGATCATGGCCAGTAACGTTTCCGCCGCTCGCTCACCCCATTGATGTTTAGAATAGTCCACTGTGGTCAGGCCAGGCTGGAGATAGGTTCCCAGCAAGTCATTATCAAAGCCGACGATCTTAACGTTATTGCCAACCTTAACATGATGTGCCGTGAACCCTTCGTAGAGCCCAATGGCCAGCTCATCGTTCAACGCGAAGATGCCAACGTCCTTCATGCCCATGTTATAAATGATTTCCGCGGCTTTACGCCCGCCTGGAATCGTGAAATCACTGGGAATGACTAGAATTGATTGATCATCTTGCTTTTCAACTTGACGGATCGCCGTTTTCAGTCGCGTCTGCGAGTCGTATGAATTAGTTGGGCCGGTGACCACAACGTAGTGCTTGACCTGCGTGGCTGCCAAGGCCGCAATGGCTTTCTCCGCACCGTCATTATTATCCAGCATGACCCGGCAAACATTCTCATGGGAAATATCACGATCCATGATCACGATTTGGTTACCTGCGTCCGCATAATCGGTGACAAGCTCCGTTGGAAAAGCCACATCCAAAATAATCGCGCCATCGACGAATTTCTGGGGAATGAAAGCTCGTGAGCGACTCCCGCCAGACCCAACGATCAATTCATAATTGTTCTTCTTCAAAACACTGGCGACACCATCGATGACATGACTGTAGAAGTCACCACCGAACCCATTGACATAAAGACCAATCATGTTCGTTTTCTGCTTCTTTAACGTGCGCCCCGCTAAATTAGGCGTATAGTGCATTTCTTTAGCAATCGCTAGAATGCGATCTCGTGTTTCTTCGGTGACCTTAGGATTCCCATTCAGCGCATACGACACCGTTGAAATTGAAACACCAGCATGCTTTGCTATTTCTCTTATTCCGACCACTGGCAAAAACTCCCTACTTTAATTTCTTACTTGTTGACTATGCGCTGAATAACACAATATTACCATACTAGAGATAATATTAGCACAAAAGGGGCAGGTTCTTTGAATGCAACTGACTGCATTCTCAGAATCGCCCCCACAACTACTTACAAACCTTTTGGTATTCTCGCAAGTACCTCTCTGCTTATGCAGCCACTACTTCTTGGGGAGGTTACCCTAGCAAGACTACCTCAGTTGACTAACCGAGCTTCCAATGGAAAATGATCCGAAGCGTACTTATTATCAAACGAATCAGTCAACACACCGGTTGCCTTGATTTCATAGCCTTTTGTATAAATATAATCAATTTTCTCGAGTTGCGACCAAGGTAAGCTATACTGGAAATTCTGGAATGTACCCACGGGACCATAATGTGGAATGTCCGCTAATGCCTTGGCATTGGTGAAATTCTCCGCCAATAATCCGTGGACTCGTTCCTCTGGCTCAGCGTTAAAGTCACCTAAAATGATTGTCGGATAAGCTGCGATCTGCTGCGCTAATTGCTGTAAGACCACCTTCATCCCAGAATATCGAGCCACCTCTGATTCGTTATCCAAGTGGACATCGACCACCAGAGAGGCCTTAGCAGTCGCACGTTCCTGGACGATCGCCCAGACACAAACCCGGCGATAAGCCGCATCGGGATGAATACTTGGTTGCTCCGGCGTCTCCGATAACCAGAAGGCGCCGTGGTCGCTAATGTGATACTTGGCTTTTTTGATCAGCAGGGCCAAGCCTTCGCCGGTACCATCGCCATCGCGTTCTTGCGCCAGGACCGAATAAGCGTCTAGTTGCGTCAAATCGCGAACTTGATTAGGACGGACTTCTTGGATCGCCACCAGATCCCAGTCATGGAACGCTATCAAACTACAAACCTTATCTTGCCTAAATCGCCATTGCCAATCCTGATCATAGTCGGTATCGACCCGAACATTATATGTTGCTACTCGCATCACGCTACAATACCCTCTTCATCTTATTTTAGTCGATCAATGCCAAGACTTGGTCAACTTCCCATTTTGATCGTTCTAAACCGCCACCTTCATGAGCATGGCCGTGATAAACTTTGAGTTCTTTCGGTGCTGTGATCCGATCATAGGTCACCTGAAAATCCGCAGGTGGACAGGTCGTATCCTGGTCACCGACCGAACAGTAGATAGGCGCGCTGATTTGGCTAGCGAAATATTGAGTATCGAAGTAGCGGATCATCGCGAAAACCTTTTCCTGATCCTCAGGGTGAAGTTCAAGATAATCCCCTAGAACCCCATAAGAACCGGCGCGCTCTTTGATGCGTTCAACCAAATTAGATTGACTCGGCACATCAGCAAAAATCGCCTTTAGTTTGATCGGTGTCAACGCGCCGACCATCACCGCCAACCCACCGCCTTGGCTACCGCCACGCAGGAAGATGCGATCAGCATCGATCATCGGTAGATCGCGGCCAACTTGGACTTCAAGTAAATGATCCGCCACGACGCGTTTCATATAGAAATCTTGAGGATCCAAGAACCCTTGGCCCATCGGTGTCGTGCCAAATGTGATCGCATAGGGCTGTTGATCGAGTGTGGCACCACCCTGACCCCGATTATCGATCACCAAACACGCACACCCCACCGCCGGCCAATGATAGAACTGTGTAGGATCACTGATGAAATTGGTATATCCCAAATAATCAATGACCAGCGGCACTTTCGCGGTTGTTTTAGGTGCGATCAGAATCCCTCGGATCCGCTCTGCGTACAAGCTGGTGAATGAGATCGCCTGAATGTTGAAGGCTGTCGACTGATACTGCGCCGGTTTTAGTTCAACCGCCGGATCGAGCACGGCGAGTTCGGCCTGAACCCCCGCCCAGAATTCTTGTTTTTCTCTCATAGCTTAATCTCGACCTTTTCTACAAAAAATACTTGTGCCAGACAGGCCAACGCTGGTCCAAAACAAAATTCTAAATAAAAGCCAAACTTACCGATCAACCAAATTGTCAACGCCGGGATCAAGAGAATAGCAATGCTCGCGACGATGTGACGGAAAACCAAGTAGATCGACCGATCGAAAGCCCGTTGGACCGTTGCCGTTGTTGAGGAAAAGACCAACATGAATGTTGCCAGAATCAAGAGGATCGCCGCCAAGACGAAAATCAAAATCGGCGCCACCAGTGGACTAAGCAACGAAAGGAGATACAAAAGCGTCAAGGTACTTGCGATCACACCACCGACAATGCCTAATAATTTCAATCCCCGGCGCAAGTTGGCCCGGACTTCAGCAATGAATAGTTGCACGACCCCTTCCGTATTTCCCCGCAACAATCGCTGAGCGGCTTGATAGAGGGCAATCAGCCCCGCACCGCTAAAGACGACCGTCAAACATGAGATCAGGAACAAGAGGTTGACCATAAATAGATCGGTGATAAATGCCATGATTCGGTAATATGGCCCTTCGATTGAAAAGATTCGTTTCATATTATCCGCAAGTGTCCCTGGACACTTCCGTTTTCAACTCCTTTAGTTCAACTTAGAACGGTTCTCTTTCATGTTCTTAGTCAGTGTTTTCTCGATGTCACTCCACTTGTTCTGCTTTAAGAATGAGCGATAACTTGATAACGTGCTATCGAAACCATTGTCATCCTTAGCCCGGATCAGGGAGATCACTGTACTATTCAACTTAGTCTGAACTTGATCGTAGGACCGTGCTGCTGGTGTGCCAGCTTGTGGCTTGATGTTTTCAATGACAAAGTGTGGATAAAGCTTGCCCTTGCCCCATTGTTGCATTTGCGTCAAAGCGGATTCTTCAGGTGCTTTGAGGGCATTCATCCGGTCGTTATTGAAGTAGTTGAAGCGGCTGATCCCATATTTCTTGTTGTAAGCATCGTTGTCGCTCTTCTCTAACGCTTTGACTTCAGGCAGGTATTCGATCTTGCCAGCATCGTTGTACTTATAAGTAACCCCTTCGATCCCATATTTGGTTAAGATCTGTCCTGGTTTGTCGATTAAATAAGTAAACAATTCCATGACTTTAGCAGGGTCTTTCGCATCTTTAGTAATGTAGTTGATCAACCAACCGGAAATACCCGTTTGGCTCAAAGTTGCTTTCCGTCCTGATGTGCTTGAAGGTCCGTCGATTGCGATGTAACGAGTCTTGGAGTTCTTCATGAAGTCCGTGTAGTTACCACCTTGACCACTTGTTCCGGCAACTAACATAACCGCATAATCACCTTGTTTAACCTTTTGGTCATAAGTTGCGCCATCGTCAGTGAAGCTATCATCAACGATATTCTTATCACGATACGCTTGGTTCAAGGCCTTTAACCAGCTAACATATTCAGGATCCAGGTTACGATCATAGAACGAACCATTCTTCTTCTCTAGTGGTACCCCTAAGAAATCTTGTAATTTGTCAGTGAAAGGACCGGCGCCATCGCCAACGGTTGTGAAACCAAATGGCGTTAGATCAGGATACTTCGCTTTGATCGCGTTCAATGACTTGACGAACCCTTCTGGTGTCGTGAAATCAGGCTTGCCCAAAGCGTCGTAGACGTCTTCGCGAATCACGAAGTTATCATTGACTGGGATCGTGCCGCTTTCATAATCTTTCTTCGTGTTCGAGTAGTTAGGATAGCCATATGTTTTCCCATCTGATAAGGAGAACCATTTCATCGTATCTTTATTGGCTACTTTCGTAAAGTAAGGATCATACTTCTTAGCCAAATCGTTTAATGAAGAGGCCCAACTATTGGCCTTTTCAGCTGCTTGACTGGTCTTGTCCATCAACGTTACGATGTCTGGCATATCACCGCCAGAGATCATCGCGTTCAGTTTCGAATCATCACCGGTGATGAATTTAACATTGATGTTCAGATCCTTCTTGATCTGCGCCGTCGTCACATCTTTCCCGAATGGTAAAGCCGTCCAATCTGAGTTGATGTACCAAGTAATATCAGTGGTCTTTTTCTTCTTGTCTAATTTCCACGCTGGCTTGTTCGCATTCAAGGTGTAACGATCCTTGATCGAGAAATCAGAATTGCTACCTGAATCTTTGTTGCTGCCACAAGCGCTTAGCCCTAACGTTGCAACGATCGCCGCTAAACCATAGATTAATTTTTTCATTGATTCTCCCACTTTCTTAATGCTATTTTATTAACCCTTAAACCAAGTTGAAGATGCTCGTTATTCCTTGACCGCGCCTTCCATCATGCCAGCGATGAAGTGCTTCTGTAATAAAGGATAAATAATCAGGATCGGCACTGTTGTGATGACGATCGTCGCCAGTTGAACGCCACGGGTCGTCGCCTTGAAGATCACGTCTGTACTCCCACTTTGCGTCATACTACTCAAGTTGGACTGAACGATGATCTCGTAGATTTTCATTTGTAACGGATAAAGGTATTGCTTCGTAATATATAGCTTTGTGGTCATAAAGTCGTTCCACTGACCAACACCGTTGAATAGAATGATCGTGGCCAATGCTGGTTTTGTCAGCGGTAAATAGATATCAGCGAAAATCTTCCATTCTGATGCCCCATCGATCTTAGCTGATTCTTCCAATGAAGCAGGAATTTCTCTAAAGAAGTTCATGAGGATCACACAGTCATAATAGCTAAACAGTGCAGGAATGATGTAGACCCAGAACGTATCCAGCAAGCCCAATGATTTGATCAACAGGTAAGTCGGGATCATCCCACCACCAAAGTACATGGTGATCACGCCCATTGTCGTGTAAAATTTCCGACCGATCAAGCGCGATTTACTTAACGCGTAAGCAACGATCGCGCAGAAGACCGTATGGGTCCCTGCCCCGATCACCGTTTTCAGGATCGAGATCCCAAAGGCTTTAGGAATACTACTGTCCGAGAAAACCTTGGTATAGTTTTGAAAAGTGAAATCCTTCGGCCAGAGCATCAACCCACCACTGGCCAGACCTGCATTGGACGATACCGATGAAACTAAGATGTTCCAAATCGGAACCACGATCAATAAGGAGAAGAGAATCAGAATTATCGTATTAAAAAAGTAAAACCAATACCCTTCACTCCTGGGTTTCTTTTTTAACTCCATTAAGTTCCCCTCCTAAACAATGATGGAATGACCATCATTAAGCTTGCGTGTGATTCGATCTGTGATCACCAATAAAATGACTGAAACGATCGAGATGCCTAACCCAACCGCGGTCGCGTATGAGAAGTCGCCTTGAGTCAACCCCATGCGATAAACAAACGAGTTGATCACTTCCGCGTGGGATTGGTTCTGTGAGTTCATCAGGACCAAGGTTTGATCCAAGTTGGAACCCAGCAAACCGCTGACATTCAAAATCAAGTTCAGAGAAATGATCGGTGCCAATAGCGGAATCGTGATCCGCGTGATTTGTGTCATCTTAGTCGCGCCATCCATCCGCGCTGCTTCATACAACGTTGGGTCGATCCGTGACATGCCGGCAAGATACAGGATCGTGCCCCAGCCAACTTCCTTCCAGAGGTCAGATAAGACGGCGATCCACCAATACTGACTAGGATCAAGCAAATGGTTATTGCCCTTATGCATCAACCCTAACGCCATCAATGTTTGGTTGAAGAATCCGTCCGTTGACAACCAAGAGATCAACATCCCACCCAATACGATCCAAGAGAAAAAGTGAGGGATATAAGAAATCGTTTGGACGATCTTCTTAAAACGCATATTCTTAACTTCAAAAATCATAATAGCCAAGAAAATCGGAATGGCGAACCCTAAGAATAATTTCATCAAGCTGATTGCCAAGGTATTACGCACGGATTCCCAGAAGAACGAATCCTGCACGATCAGTTTGAAGTTCTCTAACCCCACCCACGGCGCCGAGCTCATACTATCAACGATCGTATAACGCTTGAACGCGGTGATGATCCCATAGATCGGAATATAGTTAAAGATAATCATGAAGATGATGCCCGGTAAAACCATCAATTGTAATTGTCTTTGTTTATAGAGCCTTTTTAATGTGTTCATCTACAATCAATTCATACGATTCAGAGCAATCATATAAATTTTCCTCCTCTCTCAAAATGATCCTCTCATTTTGGTGAAACGTTTCTACTAGGAAATAGTAGCACAGCACCCGTCTTCTTGCAACCGTTTTCTTGAACATTTTATTAATTTGTTCTGACCAAGAAATAATAATCAAAAACAAATCCCTGATTTACCAACAGTTAGCGCCACGAATTCGCCTCGTAGCGTTTTAAAGACTAGCGGTTTGTTATTTTGATTTCGGGATCAAACGGCAGAGATAGCCCTTCTTCAACTCGTTTAAACGTTTCTACGTCGGTGAGCCGGAAAACACTACGCAAGAGCGTCCCGATATAGATGCCAGGGCCACTACTGTATAAGCGCCAACCGCCTTTCACGCCGACTTGTTGCGTTCTTAGCTGGTCAAAGTCTCGTTGCGCGGTATAACGATCCGCGAAGTCAGCATCGGAACTGGAGAAGTAAACGTTGCTTTGCCGCGTTTCAGCATTGCTGACCCGTTGTTGCAAGTTGATCGGATTAACGAGTTGCAATAGGTGCCACGCTTGGGCTTGATCACCATGATCCGCAATGGCATTGGCATAACGAATATGGGCGTGAACATACAGCAAGCCGATTTCCCGACCGAAATTCGCGGCTTGTTCGGCTCGCTTGAATGTCTCGCTGACGCCGCCGTGATAGGTTGACGGCTTGTTCATCAAGCGGACCCCATCAGGGAAGAGCAGATGCTCCTTGATCAGTGCCAGGGCCTCATCCGCCGCGGTTCCCGTTAAGATCTGGCTGAGAACGCCTTGAGATAGGGGCAGCAGACGATAATCAATCCCGGTTTGGTGGTCATTCGGATGAATGATTTGACGCACATGCTGATCCTGATCTAAATAAATGAAGCCTGGTAAAGTATCATCGGTCATGAAATACTTCTGGAAATCACGCGACATTTTGGCTGCCAGACCTGCTACCTGATCAATCAGCGCATCGTTAGCGAAAACCTGTTCCGCCAATCGCATCGTTTCGATGGTCAGTTCCATCGTCCAAGTGCTGGCCATGCCTTGTTTCAAGGTCGCATTGGCCGGTTGCAAGGTGTCATCCCAGTCGCCATCGCCATAACCAGAAATATAAGTCCCAGGTAGAAAATGCGTCTTGAGATAGGTCAATTGCTTAATAATGTGCTCGCGCAGTGACGCCGTTTGCGCGGTGGCCTGCTTGGTGGTGCGGCTCATATAGGGTAGTTGGACATTCAATAGCTCGTCATCTTGAGTCAGCTTCAGATAGTCCACAACCACTTTTAACGGCCAGACAATAATGTCGCCATGACTTTCATCCGCAAACATATCAGCATATTCGTCGTACATAAACCACTGCGGCCAATTGCCATCTTCAACAAATTGGTGTTGGTATAATTTCAAGATGATTGCCCGCACCAAATCCAAGCGGCCAGTTGCCGTAAATAGTTCAACCGGTCCCTGAGAAACATCACGCGTTCCCCAAGCCGCACCGCCATACTGTTCCAAGCCGTGGGGGGAGAGTAAATGGACCAGGGCATCGTGGGCAAACCAACGTAAAACTAAATTGGTTTGCTCAACCAAAGCCTGTTTTTCAGGATTAGGTGTTGCCAATTCAATGCCGTGTAAGAGTGTTTCGATCGCTTGCTGATGTTGCCGGCGCACTTGTGCTAGGTCACAGTTCTTGATTTCATGACCGACCAAACCTGTCTTGATCACAAAAGCAGAGGTCTCTTGATAATGGGCGACGAGTTGGTCAGTGGGTTCAAAGGTCCCCGCTTCAAAAATCAAGCCTTCATCGCCAAGCACTAAGGCTTGAGCATCGTTTTGTTGATAATCGATCTGATACCCGAGTTGCGGGTTCCGTTGCGCCATCAAAGTGGTCAATTCAGGCATGATCTGTAACGTTTGCTGGTCACGGGTCACGATCGGTGTCTGGCCCAAGGTTGGCTGGCTTAATTGTGTCGTCACCAGAACTCGATATTTCCGCCCTTGTTGCGAGCGGAAACGTAAAGTCAATTGTGGCGCCGTGGCTTCCGCGTCATCACTGATCTCGATCACATCATCTGCCAATTGATAGATCCAATCACCGCCGTTATAGCTCATCACATAAGCAGACGGTACCCCCAGCAGATGATAGGTCGTTTCACCTGGCGCACTCAGATAGATCCGTGTTCCCGTCACCTTGAGCAGGTTAAGGCTGTCACGTGTATGTGTCGTAAGCATCTGCGTATTGGTGTTGCCAAACACAACGTGCGATTCAAAGACCCCCGCCATGAATTGAGTTGTTGCCAGTACCGGTTTCCCGGGGACGATCGCGGTTTCCGCCATTACGATATTACCCGTCGGTCGTTCTTGTTCCAATTCCTTGCTTTGCAAAACCACGTGTTCAGCCGTGGGCGTAAAGAACGACTGTACTTGCCCCTGTTTCATTTCAACTTGGCACCGTTGTGGGAACCGGCGTTCAAGCTCGGCTGCGCTTAAAGGCTGCCCCGCGATAACCGTACCCAACTTTAAGCGACGTTTGGTCGGCATCAAGGCTTGCAACTGATGACCCCGTTGCTGAACTTGCTCAAATTCCCGTGCTAATTCTTGAGAATCGATCAGCAGCGTTTGATTATTATCAGGCTGATCCTGACAGACTGCCGCATAGAAAACCACTTCACCATCCGTGGTCTGCAGCGGCGTCCGCAACGCAATCACACCGGATTCATATTGGATCTTCTGATTGGCCAACTGGTGTGTTTGCATGGCTTGTGGCACCGAATCAAGCCGGGAGTGGGTCCCGAAGAACTGATTGCCATCCGTTGAGAAGCTGGCCAACCCCGAGAATGACCCCTGTTGAATATAGGGATGCCGTCCATTTTGATCCTGGTTTTGCCGTGACCCGATCGTGATTTGGTCACCTGACTGGACAACGAAGTGATCCAAGTATTGGGCCGCATAAGCCTCATTACTGGTAACATAGCCTTCCGTCCCCATCCCCAAGTCCTGCACGTAAGTCAGATCGAACGCCAACCCCTCTGGATCAGCAACCTTGGCCTGCCAAAACCAGTGACCCTGGCAGACATCGAGTTGCAGCTGATAGTGCAGCGTTTGAAATGTTCCTGACCAAACGGCAGTCGTGGCGTCAAACTTGACCGTGCTCTTGGCATCCGGGCCTAATAATGGCTGAAACAACCACGTCTCCCCTTGGCGAATCCGTAAATAGACATTCATTAAGCCGCCATCCAACGCATTACCTGCGACTTGATCGACCATGACTTGGTCGTCCATGATTTTACCGATGGCGCCATTCTTTAAGATTTGGATCCTTGTAGTTCCGTTTACTAAATCTGGCATGACAGACCTCCGTTAATCGTTCTGGTAGGCAACACTGATTGCCTTGGTATGCTGAGAGTCAAGGCCGATCAGGAATTTCAGTTCCCCGGTGAAAGTTTGACGTTTCAGCGCCGCATCCAAATAAGTCAGCTCTTCAGGAGCAACCGTCAAGGTGAGTTCGACCTTTTGCTTGCTAGGAACGAGCACTTTGCTGAAAGCGACTAACCGCTGAACTGGCTGGACCGTGGTCGCAACAGGTTGATGTAAATAACATTGAACCACCGTCTTCCCTGCAAGTGCAGCCGTATTCTCAAGTTCGACCTTCAACTGAATCGATCGCCCTTGTTGGGTCGCGCTGATCGGTTGGGCCTTGATCTCAGCATAACTCAAGCCAAACCCAAAAGGATACAAGGGACTGTTGGCTTCATCAATGTACTTCGATAAATACTTGTTTTCACGGTCATTTTCCGTATGGCTAAGTGGGCGGCCGGTATTGAATTGGTTATAGTAGATCGGCACTTGCCCAACCGAGCGTGGGAAGGTCATCGGTAACTTGCCACTAGGATTGACCGCACCGCTGAGAATATTCGTCAATGCAGCCGCGCCCCGACTACCTGGGAACCAGGCCAAAACAACCGCTGCAGATAAGTCATCAACGAGCGTCAAATCCAAAGGACGTCCTGTGACCACCACGCTAATGATCGGTTTGCCTAATTTCGCCAATGCTTGCAGTAAGGTCAATTGTTCTTGTGGCAAGCGAATATCCGTCATACTGGTGGCCTCACCACTTTCTGAACTAGGCAGACCGAGCACCGCAATGATTTTATCTGCCTGGCGGGCCGTACTCAGGGCTTGGTCAAACTCACGGTGATTGAGCTGATGATAAGCGCACCCCGATGCATAGCTCACTTGGGGGAATTTCTCGGCCATCGCCGTATAAATCGACGGGGTCTGATGCTGATCTCCTTGCCAAGACCAACTCCCCAACAGATCGCCAGTATTGGCGACTGGTCCGATCAAGGCCAATTTTTGGTCGCGGGCCAATGGTAAGATCGCCCGCTCGTTCTTCAATAAAACAATACTTTCTTCGGCTACTTGTTGCGCGGCGTTCAGATTCTGGACCGACTTCAACTCGGCCTGTTCACGCTCGGGCGTCACTTGTCGATAGGGATCGGTGAATAAGCCCAAGCTCTCCTTTAATTCCAAGATCCGCGCCGTTGACTCATCGATCAACTGACGTGTTGACTCATCAAGGTTAGCCGCCTTTTGCAAGTATTTGGCATAGGCGAAGCTCATCATATCAATATCCACACCAGCAGCCAATGCCTGATCAGCCGCGGCTTGTAAATTACCGGCAACGCCATGATTGATCAACTCACCGATCGCATCCCAGTCCGAGATCACAACCCCTTTGAAGGCCAATTCGTCCCGCAGAATATCACGGAACAAGTGTTGGTTCGCCGTAGCTGGCACCCCGAAAAGCGTATTGAACGATGTCATGACTAACTTAGCTTGCGCCGCGATCGCCGCGGAATAAGCTGGTAAATATTGTTCACGGAACCGCCATTCGGACAGATCTACCGTGTTGTATTCTCGACCTGCCTCAGGAGCGCCATAAGCAGCAAAATGCTTAACACAGGCAGCGATGTGCTCAACGTCAAGATCACCTTGGAACCCGTCAACACTCGCCTTTGCCAACACACTATTCAAATACGGATCTTCACCGGTTGACTCCATCACTCGACCCCAGCGTGGATCCCTAACCAAATCGACCATCGGCGCAAAAGTCACGTGCAGCCCACTGACTGCGGATTCACGTGCCGCCACTTCGGAAGCCAGCTTGACTGCTTCGGGATCAAAACTCGCGGCCATCCCTAATGGAATTGGAAAGATCGTTTGAAACCCATGAACGATATCCGCCATGAACAATAGCGGAATCTTCAAACGACTTTTCGCCAAATAGTCGGCCTGGATCTGATGAACTCGCTCCGCCCCGGAAATGCCTAAAACAGAACCAGCTGTATAAACAGTTGCCAACGTCAGATCATGTTCACGCATCGGTCCCGTGATCACCGCCTGGCTTCCCTCAAAGAAATCGGCACTTAATTGCAATAATTGCCCGATTTTCTCTTCCGTGGTCATCTCTTGCAGCAACTTTGAAACACGTTCACTTGTCATATTTACTAGCTTCCTCTCTTTAATTGACGCTATTATCGTAGAAACGTTTCTTAGGTCACAATCGATCATTATTTCTTCGTTTCAAAAAGCATTTATCAGCCAATACCGCCTATATTCCAACTGATTACCCCAACGACCCCTGATTAGGGGGTGGTTAAGATTTTGCTTTCGAAACGTTTCGACAATCATTGTATAGCGTTTTCATCTGTAAATCAAGCATTATTTTTATTCCGGCTGCCAATTTGATTTTGCCCCGGACAAAAAAAGCCCAGGCAACTTGCCTGGGCTTTTCAGAACCTTGCTTCATTTAGTTTTGGGCCGACTCGGCGCCTAAATACTCCTCCAGCGACAGTCCTTGCGCCTTGATCTGTTGCGCGGCGGCGACGCCCACATAACGAACATGCCACGGTTCATAGGTGTAGCCCGTCAATCCTTCCTTTCCTTGTGGGAAACGAATGATGAAGCCATAGGTGGCGCAGTTTTGGGCCAACCAACGACCGGCGGCGGTTTTGCCGTAGCTCGCTTCAAGATCAGTCGTGCCAATGTCAAAAGCCAATCCCGTTTGATGCTCGGAAAAGCCCGGACGCGCAGAGTATTGGTCGGCAGCGGCAATGCCATCCGTCGCAACATAATCACGATATAACTTGACCTGATAACCGTAAGAACGATAACCGGAGATGCGCGGCATGGCGTGACCCGCCGCTCGGGCCGCCTGCTGCAACTTCCACAGCGCCGCATTCGCCGTGGGATTACTGCCGCCAAACCGCTGCCCGATCCCATTCAACTTATTGACGAGCAACACGCCCTTCAAATAAGTCGGACGCCCAATGCGCCCCTGACCATCAAGATTAGTGATCCAGCCATACTGGTGCGCGATCCACTGATTTCCCCCGAGATTATAGAAGGTTTGCCCATTGATTTGCGCCGTCCCCAAACTACGCCAACGCGTGCCATGGCGCAGCCGCCGTCCAGTTCCCACCAGCTGACCTGTTGCCGTCAAGCGCCACAGATTAACACCGTAACCGGGAACGTAATGAATCTGGATCAGGCGCCGATCCCGCTTTAATTGGGGTTGCTGCGGCCGCAAGTATTTCGCTTCGACCCATTGAGTCCCACCAAGATTGGCGTAACGCGTTTCCTGAATTGTCGTGTGACCAAAGACTTGCCAAGTCGTCCCCGCGGCCAAGTGCCGACCGCTAAAAACCAACTGCCCCTTTTGTTCCGTATACACATTGAGACCCGCGCTCGAATGATCGACCACCGTCTCAACCGAGCGCGCCGGTTGCAGCACCAGCGCCGCTTGAACGGACCTCGACTGGACCTGATCGACCGCGATACTCCCACCAAAAAGACCGGCAAGAACGCCTGCCAGTACCCATTTTCTAACATTTTTCACTTGTAACGCCGACTCCTTTCCCTTACTGGGACCATATTCACGCTTGCCTCATCTTCCCAAATAAGCTGTTTTACCCTGACTGATTTCCTGACCAAGTGGCTGGCGCAAGCCGCCTGCCGCTGGATCATTGTGTCCCGCTACTGCCATGATTCTGCGATGCTACGACTAGGCTACCGCCGCTTTGTGCCCGATCGCCATTTTCAGAAACAGTGGCGCCAACAAGGTCGTCAGAATAATCGCCGCGATCACCGCGGAATAATGGGCGGTGGACATGAGGTGGTTGGTCAAGCCGATCTGGGCGATGATCAGCGCCATTTCCCCGCGCGAAACCATCCCCGAACCGACGATCAGCGCGCTGTTCCAGTCGAAGCCCAACAATTTCACGGCGCCCCCGCAACCGATCAGCTTAGTGACGATTGCCACCACAGTCAGCACCAGAATGAAGCCGATCTGCGGAACGAAGCTGTCGAAAGTCATACTCAAGCCAATATTAACGAAAAAGATCGGCATGAACAGACTGTTGCCCAAGGTGTCAACGGAACGACTGATTTCCTCGCGAAAGTCGGTGCGACTGACCGCCACCCCGGCAAAAAAAGCGCCGACCACATCGCTCAAGCCCACAACTTCCGCTAGATAGGCCAAACCAAAGGCGATGATCAGTGAAACCACGGTACTGGCGTATTGGATCTGTAACCGCCGCGCCACGCTGAAGACGATCGGCGTGACCCATTTGATCACCACGAAGATCCCAACGAAATAACCGATCTGCAAGGCGAAATGCCCCAGCATCGCCGGCGTCGACATTTTCTCCTCGCCGAGAAATGACATCATCAAGCTTAAAATAATCACCGCTAAAATATCGTCAACCACCGCCGCGCCTAAGATCGTGCTGGCCTCGCGATTCTTGGTGAAGTTCAGCTCCTGCATCACCACCACCGAGATCGACACCGACGTCGCCGCGAACACCACCCCCAGAAACAGGGCATGCTGGCTGGACATGCCAAATAATTGCGCTAAGGGCCAGATCGTTACGATCGGCAAAACCGCGCCCAAAATAGCGGCCAACATGCTGGGCTTGAAGTATTTCCGCAACAAGACGAGATCACTTTCGCATCCCGCCGCAAACATCAGCAAAATCACGCCGATCTCGGCCATTTGATGGAGAAAGTTGGTCGGTTTGACCCAACTCAAAACGGCCGGGCCGACCAAGACTCCGGCGATCAACTCGCCTAGTACGGCGGGAATGCCGATTCGATTGCACAAATAGCCTACCAATAATGTTGTTACCAAAATAATCGTGATCTGTCCTAGAAATTCCACAACCTAGCCCCTTTTTCTCGCTGTTCCCACTGTCTTCTACCCTTGATTATAGCAAAAATCACCGTCTTTTGCTGGGATTGCTGGTGCTGGTTGAAAGTAGATTGTGCGCAGCCTGCGCTGCGCGTGACGAAGTGAGCTCGCTACACTGACTGGCAAAAGTAGCTTGGCCGCGGCTTGCGCTGCGAAATTCGGGGTGAGCTCGCTGTGGGCGTCACTTTGAGCTTTTCGGAAGGGCGCCGAAAATCTCAAAGCTGAGCCTTATTCTAAGCGGCAAAGCCGCTAAGAATAACGACACGGCGATCTCACCCCGAATTTCTCCGCTCCAGCCGCTCAACGTTATAACAGTCGCTTGAGCACTCACGGCAGTTAACAAGATATGGTCAATTGATGAGGGGCCACGCACTTGACGACCGTGGTTAGTGGTCACCAGCTTTAAATTGGTAACCCCAGTGCAGCCTGTCTGATGAACTAGGACTTGATCTTGATGAATCAGCTGAGTCGGTCGGTTTCCACCCGTGGAGTGTTCATCGAGCGGTTAAAGATGTTCAATCGATGTAAACTGTACCAACCTTCTAATCTGAATCAGTTGGCATTGCCGTACCACCCAAAAAATGGGCAATTGGTTTGACCTCTAGCTTGCAAAAGCGCTTCGTCAGATACACAACTTCGATTGCAGGTAGGCTCAATTCTGCCTAGCAACCGGCTGGGACTGCGCGGCTCAGTGGTGAAATTGTCCTTGGCGGCTTTGCCGCTTAGGACAAGGCCTGATTTTGAGACAAGCCGCGCTTTTTGCGGATTGGCTCAAAACAGTGCCCACCACGTTCCAGTCCGCAACAGCAGTCCCAGCCGGTTGCGCTCACGCCCGCAATTAAGCATAGGTTCAATAACAACGCATAAGCTTCTGGAATCAGTTGGCATTGCCGTACCATCACCAAAAGGGCAATTGTTTGACCACCACACTTGCAAAAGCGCTTCGTCAAATCCTTCGCCATGATTGCAGATAGGCTCAATTCTGCCTAGCAACCGCCTCAGGACGTGTGGCTCAGCGGTGAAATTGTCCTTGGCGGCTTTGTCGCTTAGGACAAGGCTCGATTTGAAGACAAGCCGCTGGGCTTGCGGATTGGCTTCAAACGATGCCCACCGCGTTCCAGCCACGACAAACGTCCTGAGGCGGTTGCGTCCCCATCCAAACCCCACCACACCTGCAATCAAGCGCCTAATTACCAACCCAAGGCCATTTGGTCGTATAATGAAAACGGAAACATTGTTATCGCAAGTTTTTTGCACTCAGGGGGGAAACATATCATGGAACTGATTCAACAAACATTGACCACACCACTGTCGGACACAGCCACGCTGACCGGCTACGTGCTGGACAATTCACCGGAGATCGATCCGCAACGACAACGGCCCGCGGTGATCATCTGTCCTGGTGGTGGTTACGAATTTCTATCCGATCGGGAGGCGGAGCCGGTGGCGATTCATTTCGCGGCCGCTGGTGTTCAGGCGTTTATTTTGCGGTATTCGGTGGCGCCGGCGCGTTTTCCGGTGGCCTTATTGGAAATGGCGCAAGCGCTGGCGACGGTGCGGGCCAACGCCGCGGCTTGGCACGTTGATCCCCAGCGGATCATCGCCGCTGGGTTCTCGGCGGGAGCTCATGTCGCCGCTAGTTTAGGCGTTTATTGGGATCAGAAGCTATTGGCCGACTTTGGCTTCACGGCGGCGCAGATTCAACCTAATGGCCTACTGCTGTCCTATCCCGTGATCACGGCTGGCAAATATTGCCACGAAGGCTCGATCGCGGCGTTGTTGGGCGAGCGCAAACATGAAACGGAAGCGCGGGCGGAAGTCTCGCTGGAACATCACGTCAGCGCCGCTACGCCGAAAACATTCTTGTGGTCCACGTTTACCGACGATGTGGTCCCGATGGAAAACGCCTTGTTGTTCGCGAAAAGTTTGCGGGCCAACCAAGTTCCTTTTGAATTACACATTTTCCCAGAAGGTCACCACGGCTTGAGTTTGGCCACGGCGGAAACGGCCAGTTCCCACCGCGACACCAGCGTTCAGCCGGAAGTCACCGTCTGGCCCGACCTCTTCATGACGTGGCTGCACCACCAGCTGCCGGCCGGCACGACATCCGCGGCCAAAGCACCAACAGATCAAAATTAAATCTGATATTAGCGCACCGACTAGTTAAAAGTCCTCTAATTTTCATCCATTTTCAATTGGATTGGAAAATTGGGGGACTTTTTTTCACGGTTGATTCATTTGTTTGTCTTCTAACATCTTATGATTTCAAGAAACAAGCGATTTTTGTTAGGAAAATGATAGGACAGCCTTCTAAACCTGTCATTTTCGGCACGTCAGCTCAGCAAGAAAACAGCGGTTTAGGTCACGCGCCAGCAAGGCAAGCGCCCTAGACACCGCTTTTGCGCCTCCTAGTCGGCCATCGCACCAGTGACGATCCAGACTTTTTTGCCAAAAAAGTTCCGCAACGCAGCGGCGATATGCTATGGTGAAATCAGTAAAAAACGCTTGCTTGATCAAGCGCTTTTGGTAAAGGAGCGATCAGAAATGGCGCGGGGACAACGAGAATTGCATTTAATGGGAACGGTGATCACCTTGGATATTCAGGTGGACGCCGATCCTGAGCCGATTTTGGCGGAGTGCGCCACTTTGTTGCAGGTGGCGGAGCATCGATTCAGCGCTAACGCCGCCGATTCGGAGTTGATGGCGGTCAACCACGCCGCCGGTCGGCATCCGGTCAAGGTCCACCCCCAATTGTTCGCGCTGATCGAACTTGGCAAAACGCACAGTTGCGCGCCGGCCAGTCATTTGAATATCGCCATTGGTCCGCTGGTGCAAACTTGGCGAATCGGCTTTAGTGACGCCCGGGTGCCCAGCGCCGCCGAGATCGCCGCCTGTCTGCCGTTGATCGATCCGCGCCAGATCCAGTTGAACCCCGCGACGCAAGAAGTTTACTTACCTCAAGTGGGGATGGCCCTTGATTTAGGCGCGCTGGCCAAGGGATACAGCGCCGATTTGGTGATCGCCCACCTCCAAGCGCGCCACGTCCAGTCCGCCTTGGTCAACTTAGGCGGTAACCTGGTCACTTGGGGTCCCGCCTTGGCCCACGCCGACCATTTGTGGCGAATTGGCATTCAAGATCCCCGCAGCCCCCGCGGCGATTACCTGACCGCGTTGAAATTGCCGGCGGGTTCGGTGGTAACTTCAGGCATCTATGAGCGCCACTTGGAGCGCGACGGCCACAGTTATCATCATATTTTCGACTCGCGCACCGGCTATCCCTTGGTCACCGATCTGGCCAGCCTGACGATTTTTTCTGAAAAATCGGTCACGGGCGAGATTTGGACCTCCCGTTTATTCGGTCATGACGCCAACGAAATCCTCGCGCAGATCGCCGCCGAACCGCGGATCGAAGGGATCCTGGTCTTTCAAGATGGGCATTGGCAAGCCTCCGCCGGTTTACAGGGACATTTTCTCTAAAAAAGGTTGTGCACGACTGAGACAGATATGTTAAACTATACGCATGAAAGCGGTCACACTGCGTTCAAACTGAAAAGAAGGGACGTTTTTGAATGGATAAGTTTATTGGTTTAGTGGGGACCAACTCCAGCCACTCCACGAATCGTCAACTGTTACAATTTATGCAAAAGCATTTCGCCGATCAGGCCACGATCGAGCTGGTCGAAATCAAAGGATTGCCCATGTTCAACAAGCCCGATCCCGATCACAAGCAGATCCCGGCGGCAGCCCAAGTCATCGTTGACAAGATCAACGCGGCCGATGGCGTGATCATCAGCACCCCAGAATATGACCATTCGGTACCAGCAGCCTTGATGAACGCGCTCCAATGGCTGTCTTACGGCGTGCACCCATTCGTCGACAAACCGGTGATGATCACCGGCGCTTCTTACGGCGCGCTAGGTTCTTCCCGCGCCCAAGCCCATTTGCGCCAGATCCTAGACTCGCCAGAACTGAAGGCGCGGATCATGCCTAGTTCCGAGTTCTTGCTAGGTCACTCGCTAGCTGGTTTCTCGCCAGATGGTGAGCTGCTGGATCGCGAGCAATGTAACCAATTGGAAGGCCTTTTCAAGGACTTTTTGACTTTTGTGAAAATCACCAAGCAACTGAACCATGCCCATGAAAGCAACGCCAAAGAAGCGGCAAACTTTTCTTGGGAAGATAAATAGAGTGCGGAGCGCAACGGGGTGACTTTGAGCATTAGCCTAGCAAGGATTTTGGAAGCTGCACTTCGCTTCCGGAAGCCTTGCGTAGCTAAGCGGAAAAGTCAGTTGCGCGCAGCACGTTTCAAACAAGAGTGCGGAGCGCAACAGGGTGACTTTGAGCATTAGCCTAGCGATGGCTTTGGAAGCGGCCTTTGCTTCCGGAGACATCGCGTAGCTAAGCGCAGAAGTCAGTTGCGCGCAGCACGTTTCAAACGACAGTGCGCAGCGCAACAGGGTGACTTTGAGCATTAGCCTAGCTAGGATTTTGGCGGCTGGTCCTTGCCACCAGAAGCCTTGCGTAGTTAAGCGCAGAAGTCAGTTGCGCGTAGCACGTTTCAAACGAGAGTGCGAACCATCCCGAGTAACGCGTGAGCATGAGCCTAGCAATTGTTTTGAAAGCCGCACCATCCTTCCAGAACAATTGCGTCGCTATACGGAGAGCACTGGGGTGGCGAACACATTTATACATTTATAAGGAGAGAAAAAAGATGAAAATAGTTGGTATTGTTGGTTCAAGCGCTGATTTTTCCTATAATCGGCTGTTATTGCAATTTATCGGTCGCCACTTTGGCGCGGATTTCGACTTCAACTTAGCCAAAATCAAAGATCTGCCCATATTTAATCAGGATGACGACCAAACCAATAGCGCTCCCGTCCAAGAATTGGCGCAAGTGATCGAGGAAGCGGACGGCGTGATCATCGCCACACCGGAGCACAATCACACGATCAACGCCAGTCTGAAAAGCGCGCTAGAGTGGCTTTCCTACAAGATCCATCCCCTAGACGGCAAGCCGGTGATGATCATTGGCGCCTCTTATTTCACCCAAGGTTCATCCCGCGCGCAACTGCACTTGCGCCAGATTTTGGACGCGCCCGGCGTTAACGCCTTGGCCTTCCCTGGCAACGAATTTCTCCTAGGAAATGTAAAAGAAGCCTTCGACGATCATGGCGATTTGAAAGATTCGAAAACAATTTCATTTTTAGGCACCTGCTTACAAAAGTTTCAACGCTTCATTAAAATGACTGAATTCTTGAATCAACCAGAGGCCGAAGTGTTGCCACCCGAGGACTTGAAGGCCACCGGCACGATCGACACAACCATTCAAGGCGTCGATAAATCCGCGCCGGATTGGGTCGAACAAGCCGCGGAAGTTGCCCACGCCGTTGATGGCAAGACTTATGTTCGCTTGAATCGGGGGATCTTGACCGTCGACCAACTGAATTATTTTCTGGCCTCAATGCCCATGGAACTCACTTTCGCCGACAGCAACAACCAATTCCTCTACTACAATCAACAACCCGACACCGGCGAGAAAATGTTGGCCAGCCGCAACCCTACTCAACCTGGTAATCCCTTGATCAATTGCCACCCAGAACGAGCGCGGAAAAACGTGGAATGGGTCATCCAGCAACTGCGCCACGGCAAACAAGACGTGATTCGGATGCACGTGCCCACCCACGGACCGGACAAGTTCGTCGTCCACAATTACCAAGCGCTGCATGATGAAACCGGCGCCTACAAAGGGCTCAACGAATACGTTCTGGATATTCAACCGATCATCGACTGGTATTTGCAACAAACCGGCCAGAAACTCGTTGGCGATGTGGACGCGGTCAGTGGCGCTTCGGAGAAATCTGGTCCAGCCAAACCAGCGGTCGACGGCGTTTCCGGCGCCTCGGAAAAGGCTGCCGCACCTGCCAAGCCGGCAGTTGATGGTGTTTCGGGCGCTTCGGAAAAGCACTGAGTTATATTGCGCTCCTGATTGCTGATGTAGGTGGGTGTTGCGGATCTGCTGGGTTTGGTGGTGACGCAACCGCCTCAGGACGTTTGTCGTGGCTGGAACGCAGTGGGCATCGTTTGAAGCCAATCCGCAAGCCCAGCGGCTTGTCTTCAAATCGAGCCTTATTCTAAGCGATAAATCGCTAAGAATAATCTCACCGCTGAGCCACACGTCCTGAGGCGGTTGCTAGGCAGAATTGAGCCTATCTGCAATCAAAGTTGGATATCTGAAAAAGTGTTTTTGCAAGTGTGGTGGTCAAAACCCATCACACTTTTTTTGTGGTACGGCAATGCCAACGGATTTGAACTAGTTGGTTGGTACAGGTTGCGTTGGTCGAACATCTTTACCAGTTCCCTGAATAATCTTTGAGTGAAATCGATCGATTCAGCTGATTCATCAAGATCATGTCCTAGTTCATCAGACAGACTATACTGGTGTCACCAATTTAAAGATTTTGACCACTAACCACGGTCGTCAATTGCGTGGATCTCCATCAATTAGCAATAGCTTACCAGTCGGCGTGAGTGCTCAAACGGCTGTTATAACGTTGAGCGGCTGGAGCGGAGAAATTCGGGGTGAGATCGCCGTGAAATTGTCCTTGGCGGCTTTGCCGCTTAGGACAAGGCCTGATTTTGAGACAAGCCGCGCACTTTGCGGATTGGCTCAAAACAGCGCCCACAGCGAGCTCACCCCGAATTTCGCAGCGCAAGCTGCGGCCAATCTACTTTTTAACAAAAAAGCGATGGAAAACCGACATTATTCATGCCAGTTCGCCATCGCTTTTACTCATCTTCCAGAACGAAACTCATTAGTCGATTTTGATTTGGTGATCGCTACTGATTTCTTTATTTTCCTTAGGCAATGTAATCTTCAAAACACCATTTTCATAGTGACCTGAGATCGCGTCCGCCTTGACCTTAGGCAAGCGATATTGCCGTGAGAAACTTCCGTAACTCCGCTCGCTCATCAAGGTGTTGCCATCCTTGTCGGCGTCATCCGTGAAACTGTCCTTCTTGCCGTTGATCGTCAAAATATCGTTGTCATAACGCACTTCGATATCTTTCTTATCCAAACCAGGAAGATCAACAGTCACTTGATAATCATGCTTGGTTTCCTTGATATCCGTCTTTAAATCGTTCGGTTCGGACATGCCATAGAACGCACGACCGAGATTGTTAAAGAAACGGTCATCATTAAACCAATCATTGAAACCTCCAAATAAATCATTACGACGATTATTCATTAAGTCATTTGCCATAATTCTTTACTTCCTTTCTTCAACCTTCAAAACCCATTATAATCACTTTTTGGTTGGTTTCAAGAATTTAGCACTCTGAATATCTGAGTGCTAAAAAGTAAGCGGAAAGGCCCATGTCTAGGCATTTCCACTTACTTAGTAGGTCATTCATCTGGTGTGACTGTGGCTGGTGGCTGGCCAGTGGCTGAGTGGCGCGCCGGAGCTCAACGTTCGTCCGCGTTGAATTTTTCTAAAACTTCCGAGCGTTTCTCACTGGGGATCTGGGTCAAGTATTGGTCGCCACCGTTCCAAATGCCGCCTCGAGCTTCGGCGGCGTCCATCACCAACACAAACGCGCTGGGATCGATTTCATGAACCAAACCGAGGAGTTGGTGGTAATCGGGATTTTCCACGATGACCATTAACATTTCTTTGTCGTGCCCGGTGTAGCCGCCCGTCACGTTGAAAATCGTTAGGGCCTTCCCCAGCAAACCCAGCTTGCCTTTGATCTTATTCAGATCCGAATCGCTCATAATGTAAATGACTTTCTTGCGATCGAAGCCTGTTTCAATGAAATTCATCACGATCGTGGTCAGGATCTGCGACGTCACCGCCAGGACCATCACTTCGAAGCCGGCGACGAACACGTTCAACAGGCAGATCACCCCGTCGATCAGCAGTAAGGAGGTGGATGTTTTCAGCCCCCAATATTTCTTGATGATCAGTGGTGGCACTGTGGTTCCGCCACTGGAAGCGTCGATTTGGTAGAGCATTGAGATGCCCACCGCGAAAATCGACGCGCCCACGATCACGGTCAAGAGTGGGTCTTTGATCAATTTGATCTGCGGGGTCAACGCCAAACAAACAGGCAAAATGAAACTGCCCAGGGCGATTTTCAAAACGGTTTGCTTGCTTAAGAAAATCCACGCCAGGATCAACATGAAAATATTGATGATCAAAACAACCAATGACAGATTGAATCCAAAGGCCGCTTCCAGCAGGATCCCGATCCCGGTGGCGCCGCCAGAAGCGATATTGTGGGGCGCGTAGAACATATTGATACTGATGGCAATGATTTCCAAAGCTACCAGCATGACTAAGAATTGCGCCCACTTCGAACGAACAAATCTTGACATCAAAGCACTTCCTTTTCTGAAAATTTATCTAGTCCGCCCTCAGCGTTTCGCCGATTCGGACCTAAGAGTCTGCCTGACCCGACTGACCCCGCCAAAATCAAGTGGCGAACTTCAATCGGTGGCAGTTATGTTTCAATAATTATAACACAGCCAGCGGGATTCGCCCGCTTTCAACCGATTCACACCACCGGGGCTGGTCGTTTTTCTGGCGCGTAGCCCAGCGGCGAACCGTTGGCGAGTTGACTGGGGCCGAAAAATCCAAGCCATTGCCCCAACAGTTTGCCAGATCTGTGTCACTTTCCAAAAGTAAGTTTTAGCTTGACACAGGTGGCTTTCAGAATCTTTTTGATATTTACTGCGCCGTTTTCGTCATTTTTATTCAATCTTTTCATTGATTCTTTCACCATAAATAAGTTACAATGAAAAAATCTGAAAATCATAAAGGGGCGAGTAAGTAAATGAATCTTCTCATTGGACTGATCCCAGCAATTGGTTGGGGCATCATGCCGTTGATTGCGACCAAGGCTGGCGGCGACCATATCAATCAAATCATGGGCACGACCTACGCGACTTTGATCACCGCGATTGTGATCTACGTGATCAGTCAACCACAGATCTCTTGGCAACTGCTCTTGATGGGCATGCTGTCAGGCGCTTGCTGGGCGACCGGCCAAATGTTGCAATACCAGCTGTTCCAGAAGATGACGGTGTCCAAAGCCATGCCGATTTCCACTGGCTTGCAGATCATCGGCACCGCTTTGATCGGCGTGTTGGTCTTCGGCGAATGGGCGGCGACTTCCATGAAAATCATTGGCACATTGGCGATCATTGGCATTATTTTCGGGATGTATTTCACCACGATCCGTTCCAAAAGCCAAGCTGGGACTGAGAAGCGTTACAGCACCGCCTCGTTGATCATCACTTTCATCGTTTCCACCATGGGCTACCTTGGTTACAATATTTTCCCACAATTGGTGGGCGCGGATCCTTGGGCTGGTTTCTTGCCGCAGGGAATCGGGATGGCCTTAATGGCGACGATCTTCGCCTTGTACCGAACTCACCGCACGCCAACCGCCAAGAATTACTTCACTGAAGGCGCGACTTGGCGCAACCTGGCGTCTGGCTTCTTCTTCGCCTTGGCCGCGCTCTTCTATATCGTCTCCGCGCGCCGCAATGGTGTCGCCACCGGTTTCGCTTTAACGCAAATGAGTGTGGTCATCTCGACGATCGGCGGGATTCTCTTCCTCCACGAGCACAAAACCAAGAAAGAGTTGACTTTCACCCTGATTGGTCTAGCACTGGTCATGGTTGGGGGCATCACCATCGGAATCATGTAAATCTTCTGAAAAGATAAGCATTGTTTTCGCAAAAAACAGTCACCCCAGCTGGCGCTAATTCTGGTTCCAACCCAAATAAGCAGCCACTCCAGCCTATTAACGGCTAATAAAAAACGTGTTTCCCACCAATGTGTGGTGAAACACGTTTTTTGAGCTGTCCAATTAGTGGCGCGACGCCCGGCCCGGTCTGAGACCAAACTTGCTGGCGCCGCTACCGCCGGCGCTGACCGCGTGGCCGAGCTTGGTTAGTTCTGACCGGAAGCGGCGGCCTCATCGCTGGTTTGGTTGTCGAGACGCGCTTGGAGTTGGTCCAGTTGCGCCAACATGATATGGTTGCGATTGATTCGGGCAAAGGCGCGGGAATCGTGAATATGCTCGATGATCTCCGCCGGATCCGCCTTCAACGCCAGCCCATTCAAGGCCAGCTGATACTCGACTTTCGCCACGTAATAAGTCACATGGTTATTCGCGCAGATCGTCAGGGCATAGTTGAGCAACTCGTTGCCGATCTCGTAATTATGGCCACTTTGGCTGTAGAAACGGCCCGTGTTGTAAACGATATTCAGCACCCGCCAAACATCTTTGGTGGTTTCGATCGTACATTGATAGATTTGGTCGAACACCTTATTGAAGTAGAACTCGGCCTTATCCAGCTGGTCGTGCCGCGCGTAGGCGATCCCGCAGCCAGTGTACGCCAACAAGTTATAAATCAGCGGCGCTTGACTTTTCGCCATTAAAATCTGATTGAAATCGAAAATCGAATCGGTGATCGGGTGATCCAACAAAGTTGACAAATATCCGCGCAGATAGAGATACCGCCAACGTTGGCGCTCGTCAGTCAGATCGGAGCCGTTGATCTTCTCGAGCAGCGCTTGGGCTTCGCGATATTCACTGGTCACCAGCTTGAATTCGGTCGCGTCCAATTGTTGGTTGAGTTGACTTTCAGGCACGCCGAACTTCGGAAACAAATCATCCAAGCTCAGATGTAACCGCCGACACAATTGAATCAATATTTTGATCGTGGGCACTTGGCCATTACTTTCCAAGCGGCTCAACGTCGCCTGGGTGCAAACGCCGTCGCAAAGCTCTTGTTGAGAGAATCCCATCGCTTTACGGGTCGCAATAAATTTATCGATATTCATCTTATCACGTTCCTAATTTTTAAAACGTGTTCTCCGACCCAGCTCCCTGTGCTTAGCTAGGCTAATGCTCCGGAGCTACCCAGATCGGCTCACGCTCTCTTTGTAAACGTGTTGCGCGCAACTGACTGCTGTGCTTAGCTACGCTCTTGTTCCGGAAGCCAAGTTCAGCTTCCAAAACAAGAGCTAGGCTAATGCTCGCAGTCAACCCGTTGCGCTCCGCACTCTCTTCATTATCATCATTATAGCATATACATTTCTTATATAAAGGCAAGACAGTGATTATTCTGGCGGATCTTTGGCAATGACGATGGTAAACAGACGCAAATAGGAGCTCCGGCCAATACCCGGAACTAATGAAAACGCTTATTAGTTATAGTTTACCTCATTTTTAGAAAAAAATGTTGAAAATTATCAACTTACTAAAAATAATCTTTCCATCAGTTTTGTCCAGGCCATTAACGACCTGAATCTCCTAGTAAGCTGAACATTTTGCTCCATTTTCGAAGGGTGAGCAGATTGCCCCCAGCCCGACCTGGGGTGAGTCAGCACAAATAATTGTGACCACTAACCATGGCCGTCACCTGCGCGGCTCCAAATCAACCGGACACAGCTTGCCAGTCGGCGGGAGTGCTTAAATGAATAAAATACCGTGAGCAGGTGGAGTGGAGCGAATCGGGGTGAGATCGCCGTGTCGTTATTCTTAGCGGCTGTGCCGCTTAGAATAAGGCTCAGCTTTGAGATTCGCGCGGGTTTCGCAAAGCTCAAAGTGACGCCCGCCGCGTTCCACCACCCCCAGCCCGACCTGGAGCCCCTCCATATCCGTTGACCACCAACGCCCCGCGCAACGCAAGCTGCGGCCAAACTATTTTTATCAGCATCATTGGCCAGAAAAAACAAAGCAGCTTCCCCTTGACAGCGCCGCGAATAACAGGTAGGATAGCAACTAAGTTAATATGCCGCAAAGCAAATAGAGGTCGCATGAATCACCAACCTCGGGGAGTGTCCAAACACGTTGAACCGAGCTTAAGGAGGATTGCCGAAATCTGATTCCCGTTTGGCCGCGAATCAGGTTGGGCCAACAGTTAAGAGCTGTTGGACTGTCTCGAACTTCAGCGTTTTCGTTGAAGCTTGAGGAGCGCTATGATTTTGGGATGATTCGCCGGGCAACCGCGAGTGGTCATTCAGGGATAAATTATGGTCAAGACCTTTATTGAATTTGATTTCAGTAAAGGTCTTTTTGTTGGCTCTTAATCAAAGAGTGCGGAGCGCAACGGGTTGCTTTTGAGCACGACTAGCGATTTGTTGCAGATTGGCGCAGACAATCTGTGACAAATCGCGTATCGGCGCAGAAAGCAGTTGCGCGCAGCACATTTATGTGGAGGAGTTCATCATGAAACATTTGCGTCAAGGGTTGATCATTTTAGGTTTGATTTTAGTCGGTTGGTTGGCTTTACCTGCCAACGCCAGTCAGGCCGCTAGTAATTCAGATACGTTCAAGGTCGGGATGGAGGCGGGTTATCCGCCGTTCAACTGGACCCAGACGGACGCCAGCAATGGCGCGGTCCAAATCGACGGTTCCTCAGCTTACGCCGGCGGTTACGATGTGCAAATGGCCAAGAAGGTCGCCCACGCCCTAGGCAAGAAATTGGTCGTGGTCAAGACCAGCTGGGACGGATTAGCGCCGGCCCTGACCTCCGGCAAAATCGACGCGATCATCGCCGGCATGTCACCCACAGCGAAACGGCGCAAGACGATCGATTTTTCCGATACGTATTACGCTTCACAATTGGTGATCGTGGTGCGCAAGGACAGCAAATACGCCCAGGCCACCAAACTCAGCGACTTCAGCGGCGCCAAATTGACCGGGCAGTTGAACACCTACCATTACACCGCCTTGAGCCAGATCAAAGGCGCGATCAAAGAGCCGGCGATGAAGGATTTCCCGGCGATGCGGGTGGCGTTGGAATCCGGCACCATCGACGGTTATATTTCCGAGAAACCAGAAGGCATCAGCGTCACCGGCGCCAATCCCAATATGACCATGGTCGAATTCAAAGGCGCCCAAGGGTTCAAAACCAAGCCCGAAGACACCGACCTCGCCATTGGCCTACGGAAAAACGATCCGGACAAACTCAAGATCAACGCCGCCTTGGCCCAGATCTCGCAAAAAGAACGCAACCAATTGATGACCGCCGCGGTGGCGCAACAACCACAAGCCAAATCTCAAGGCAATTGGGTCGTTAGTTTACTGAAACAATATGGCGGCATGTTGGCCAGCGGCACGGGGATCACCTTACTGATCTCTTTGGTCGGCACCATTGTCGGCTTCGTGATCGGTTTGCTAGTTGGGATCGTGCGCACGATCCCCCGGGGCGGTTCTGCTTGGCGCCGCGGTCTACTGCGTTTCGTTGACTGGCTCTTATCTGTTTATATCGAAGTTTTCCGTGGCACGCCAATGATCGTGCAGGCCGCCGTCGTTTATTACGGCGCCGCGCAAGCGTTTGGCTGGAACATGAATCGGTTGGCCGCCGCTTTGGTGATTGTTTCCGTCAACACCGGCGCTTACTTGGCCGAGATCATGCGCGGTGGCATCATCGCCGTCGATTCCGGTCAGTTCGAAGCCGCCCACGCGTTGGGCATGACCCATTTGCAGACCATGAACAAAATTATTTTGCCCCAAGCGATCCGCAATAGTCTGCCTGCGGTGACCAACGAATTCGTGATCAACATCAAGGATACTTCGGTGCTCAGCGTTATTTCCGTTTCCGAATTGTTCTTCCAAGGTTCCACCATCGCCGGCCAGAACTTCCAATTCTTCCACACCTACCTGATCATTTCCGCGATCTACTTGATCCTCACTTTCACGATCACCCGGATCCTGCGCTGGATCGAACGGAAAATGGACGGCCCGCAAAACTACAATTTGATGGCCAATCAGAACCAAGTCTCTAATCCCAAAACTAGCCTGACCAATTAGGAGGTTCCCCATGACAGACGAAATTCTAGCAGTTACCCACTTAGAGAAATCTTTCGGCGACCACCAAGTCCTGAAAGACATCAATTTACAGATCCGCCGCGGCGAAGTCGTCACGATCATCGGCTCCTCCGGCTCAGGCAAATCCACCTTGTTGCGCTGCATCAACTTGCTGGAGCAACCTACTCAAGGCGAAATCACCTTCCACGGCGAAAATATCCTAGCGCCGAAGTTTGACATCACCACCTACCGCGCCAAGGTTGGCATGGTCTTTCAATCTTTCAACCTTTTCAACAACCTGAACGTTTTACAAAACTGCATGGTCGGGCAAACCACCGTTTTGAACCGCACTCCTGAAGCGGCCCGCGAAATGGCGCTGGCCCAATTGGAGAAAGTCGGCATGACCCCTTACGTCAACGCCAAACCGAGTCAACTTTCCGGCGGGCAAAAACAACGGATCGGAATCGCCCGCGCGGTCTCGATGAGTCCAGAAGTGCTCCTATTCGATGAACCAACTTCGGCGTTGGATCCGGAAATGGTCGATGACGTGCTCGATTCAATGCGGGCCCTGGCGCACACTGGCTTGACCATGGTTTTGGTCACGCATGAAATGGCTTTTGCTCGGGATATTTCTGATCACGTGGTCTTCATGGATCAAGGGGTCATCGCCGAGGAGGGCTCCGCCGAGGAAATCTTCACGCGGCCGCAAAAACCACGAACACAGACATTTTTGAAACGGTACCTACAACGATAGAGTGCGACCCGACCCGGTTAGCTCCTGAGCATTAGCCTAGCAATTGTTTTGGAAGCAGCACTTCGCTTCCGGAACAATTGCTAGGCTAAGCGCAGGGAGCTGGGTCGGTGAGCACGTTTCAGAATGATTAAAGTATGATGTCCGCAGCTTGCGCTGCGCGATTCGGGGTGAGCTCGCTGTGGGCGCTGTTTTAAGCCTCGCAAAAACCGCGAGTCTTAAAATCAGGCCTTGTCCTAAGTGGCATAGCCACTAAACGTGTTCGCTGACCTAGCTTCTTCCGCTTAGCTACGCAACTATTCCGGAGGCAAAGTCCAGCCTCCAAAATAGTTGCTAGGCTAGTGCTCAGAAGCTGCCCAGGTCAGCTCGCACTCTCAACCATTTCACGGCGATCTCACCCCGAATCGCTCCGCTCCAGCCGCTAAACGTTATAATAGTCGTTTGAGCACTCACGCCGGCTGGCAAGCTATGGCTAATTGATGGGGAACCACGCATTTGACGACCATGGCTTGTGAACCCTGACTGCTTGGGCGGGTGACACCGGGATAGATTACTTGAAGAACCAAAACGAGTCTGGATCCGGGTTTCGTGATTTTGCTACCCAAAATCCTAGCGCTCACCAAGCTACAACCGGAATACCTCACCGCTGTTCACCGGCGAAATCGCGTTATAACTGTGGCACGCTCCTTGCGTGGACGCCGTGCTGACGAAGCAGTGATCCCAAAAAGTAAGAAAATAGTCTAAGGCACTGATCAAAACTATCGATCAACAAGTCTTAGACTTTTTCTTTGTCCTATTCATCAAAGCCGCAGCCGAGACAACTCGCTGTGGCTATTTATTGGTCATCAATTGACCACGGCGGGGCAACATTAAAAAATAATAACAGAATATTAGAAATCTACTTGACCCCCCAGATCCAGGACTAAAATTGACTTGTTTAGACACAAACTAACTGGATGATTTCTCTTTTGGTTGAATGGGTCGATTTGGGTTTCATTCGATTTTTCGAGCTCCAGGACAATAATCTATGGGAAAATGGGTGGCGTCAATGAATTTAAAGAAGTATTTCTTGCAAGAAAAGAAGATGAACCTGATTGTTTTCTTTTTCGTTATTATGGCGATTCTGATGAGCACGATTGTCCAATATGTTCTCACCAAACTATCAGATAGTTTGATCGGTTTTCAGCGGTCCAGCTTCTTTTATTGGTTTGTCGTTGGCATCGTGCTGACGGTGATCAACCTCTTCTTTTCCATTTATGGTGATTATCTGGAGGAGTCGGCCAAACAAAAGATGGATGTGCATTTGCGTGACGACCTGGCCCGCGGGATCGCCAATGAATCCGCCGATAACTTCAACGAAAAAGGATCGGTCGGCCGTTATACCTCTTGGCTGACCAATGATGTGGAACAAATCAACGACAAAGGCTTCCAAACGGTTTATAATTTTGTGATGTATTTTTCCGGAATTATCTTTCCGATCTCCGCTTTCATGATGTTTCATTGGACTTTGGCGGTGACGGCGGTGGCGCTGGGGATTATTCTGGCGTTCATGCCTCGCGTGGTGAAGCGCTTGATCACCGACCGTTCGAAAATCCTGACGACCACCAACGAACAATTCGTCAGTCGCGTGGAGAATCTGTTGAACGGTTTTGAAACGCTGATTTCCTTCGGTCGGCGTTTTGAGATCATTCATCGCGTCAATCGCTCTTCGAAGGAACTGAAGGACGCCACTCTAGGCTATAAACGTAGTGAGATCACCGTTGACACCATCGTCAGCTTGCTGAGCGTGGTCAGTCAGGAAATCATCATTCTCGAAGCTGGTCTGCTGATCCTCAATCATCAAATCAGTCCCGGCATTTTGCTCAGCGTCGGGGCGCTGGCGGGAACGGTCTTCACCTCGATGGGGCAGCTTTCCGGCCTGATCGTCAAAATCAAGGCCGTTGATCCCGTCTTCGCCAAATACAAAGACTTGGATCTGACCGAGATTGCTAATGTGGACCGGCGCCCGGCGGCAACCAGTCAGACGGTTTCTCTTGATTTGGACACCGTTACCAGCGCCAGCGGCCAACAAGTCTGGTTGCAGCCCACCTCGAAGCAAGTTCCGGCCGGCGCAAAAATCAGGATTTCCGGCGCTAGCGGCCAGGGTAAGAGCACGCTACTGCGGATCATCGCCGGATTGACCGAACATTTCAGCGGTCAAGTCGCGTGGCAAGCAGATGGCGTGACCACAACAGTGACCCCACCAGACCTAATTTATGTTCCCCAAAAACCGTTTATTTTCAATGATTCGGTTCGCTTCAACTTAACCTTGGGCCGTGAATTCTCTCAGCAAGAACTCCGCGCCGCGCTGGCCAGCGTCGGTCTAAATGAAACCATCGACCAACTACCGGATCAACTAGATACGATTTTAACGGCGAATGGCAGTGACTTGTCCGGCGGTCAACGGCAACGGATCGCGCTGGCGCGGGCGATCTTACTCAAACCAGTGGTACTCTTGCTGGACGAAAGCACCGCCAACGTGGACGAACACACCGCGCAAGCGATCGAAGCCCAACTTCTCTCCGATCCACAACAACTTGTCCTCCTGGTTTCCCACCATCCCTTCACCGAAAACGAACCGCTGTTCACCGGCGAAATCGCGTTATAACTGTGGCACGCTTCTTGCGTGGACGCCGTGCTGGCATCGACTTTTTCCTTGACTGGCAGGATAACTGGGTTCGAGAATAAGAAACGTGCTGACGAAACAGTGATTCCAAAGCTAAAAAAGCACAAAAATAGTCTAAGATTGCTGATCAAAATTGTCGATCAACAAGTCTTAGACTTTTTTCTTTGCCGTAATCATCAATCAACTGGGCCGGCTGTTAACGTACCGGTCACACCCCGTCGCTCAGGGGTTCGTCGGCCAAGCGATAGCGGATATGACTTTCACCATTGCCATTGGCGACCACCTGCAATTGGCTGGTGATCTGCAACTGTAATTCCCGAACATGGCTGATGATCCCGATCAACCGTTGTTTGCCTTCTAAACTGGTCAAAGCGGCGATCGCCGTTTGTAAGGCCTCTTCGTCCAGCGAGCCGAACCCTTCATCAATGAAAAGGGTGTTGATCTCGATGGCGCCGGTTTGTTGCTGCACGACTTCGCCCAAGGCTAACGCCAGTGACAGGGCCGCGATAAAACTTTCGCCACCTGATAAAGTGCGCACACTGCGGAATTCGCCGGTATAATCATCATAGACATTCAATTCCAGTCCGGATTTCTTCCGCGCGGCTTGAAGTTCATCATCCAGCGCCAATTGATAGCGGCCTTGGGTCAACTGATCCAAGCGGGTGTTGGCGACTTTGAGCACTTCTTCCAGATACATCCGCAAAACGTAGCGTTCCAGTCCCAACTTCTGACTGCCCACACCGCGAGTGACTTCCGCCAATTCTTGTAATTCGGTCAAATCAGTCAATTGGCTCAGCGCTGTTTGGATCCCGGTCAATAAGCGGTGTTGTTGGCGCTGCTGCTGCGTTTGCGCCGCAAATCGATCACTCAACTGGGCCAGTTGGTCGCTGGCGCTAGCCGCGGCGGCCTGTAACGCCACCAAATCGGGTTGGTCCGCCGCCGCGGGTAATTTAGTCACCACTTCTTCCAGTAAGGTGCTCAGTTTCAACTGCTGTTCCTCATAGGCTTTGACTTGCGCGGTCACCTGCTCCTGTTGCTGCCCCGCAGTCAATAAGGCTTGATAGGCCTGATTTTGCGCCGCAAAGTCCGTTAGTTCTGGCCACTGGTGGCTAAACGCCGCCGCCAAGCGGGCCTGTAACTGGGTCACTTGGGCTTGTGTCGTCGCCAACTGTTCCGCAAAATGCCGCCTGTCAGCTTCTTGGACCTTCGCCTGTTGCAACAACGCTTGGTGCTGCTCCGCCACGCTTTGAACTTGCTTTTGGTAGGCGTTATAACGTTGTAACGCCTGATCCAGTGCTTCTTGTAACGCCTGCGAAGTGGCGAAGTCCACCGCCAGACGCGCCTGAAGGTCAGCCAATTGAGTTTGTTGGATCGCCAGCGTTTGTTGCGCTTGATGTAGCTGTTCTTGAGCGGCTTGTCCCGCCGTTTGGGCCTGTTCCACTTGTTGCCGCAGTTCAACCAACCGATGTTGCGCTTGCTGACTGGCTTGCTGAGCCGTCGCCAACGCTTGCTGATCTTGGTGCAGCTTAGCGACCGGCGCCGTTAGTAAGCTAGCCCCCGCCTGATAAAAATCCGCCACTAAATCCGGCGCTAGCGCTAACCAAGAAGCTGCTAATAATTCTTGACGTAGTGTATCCGCGGCCTGTTTTAGTGTGGTGGTCTGTTCGGTCATTTTATTGGTCAAGTCTGCCAATTCATGCTCTTTGGCTAGGGCGGCGCGACTGGCTTTTTGCCGAGCTTGATCGGCTTCATCCACCGCTGCTTGGGTCACGGTGCTGGCCACAGCCACCGCTGGCGCAGGATGTTGGCGCGAACCACAGACTGGGCAAGGCGTGTCCGGCAACAGGTCCTGACTCAACCGGGCAATCTGCTGCCGCGCAAAGTCACTTCGTTGGCGCTGATAGACGCTCAAAGCGCGCTCCGCCGCCGCGTTCAAAGTGAGCTGTTCTTGGCTTAACGCCGTTTGCTGACTTTGCCAGTCCTGCAATTGTTGCTGAGTCTGTTGCAGTTGGGCCAATTGTTTTTGCCAGTCCTGCAATTGCGTCTGTCGGGTCAATAAGACCACTTGTTCCCCAGCGAAGTCGGGCTGTTCTGCTTGGGCCGCCGTCAACGTCGCCAACTCTTGCCGCTGGCGTTCCAATTTGGTTGCCGCCGCGCTGACCTTGGTTTGCTGCGCTGTCACTTGGGCCGCCGCCTGATCGCGAGCGCTTCGTTGCCCATCAGCTTCCTGATACAGCGGTAGTTGCGCTTGCCATTGTTGGATCTGCGCCTGTAACCGCGCTTGTTCTGGTTGCGCCGCGGTCAGTTGCGCTTGGGTTTGGGCCAAGGCGGTTTGCGCTTGCCCGTTGGCTTGACTTAATTTGGCGTTGGCGGCCAGCCGTTGTTGCAAATCCGCGCTTTGGTCTTGCGCCGCGGTGAATTGTTCCTGTTGTGGTCGCAATTCTCGCGCCCATTGCCAGTCTTGGAGCTGTTGCCGCCAGTGGGTCACCGTCGGCGCTTGGGCGGTTAATTTGGCTTGGTCCTGCTGTAATTTCACCTGTTGCGCCAACAAAGCGCTGACTTGTTGCCCCTGTTGTAACGCCGTTTGGGCAGCGGCGCTAACTTCAGTCTGAGCGTCCTTTTGTTGTTTGAGTTGGGCCAGTTCTGCTTGTTGGTCTTGCAGTTGACTGGCCAACAACGCCGCCTGTTCAGGCAAGGACGTGGTTTCCGCCGGTGCGCCATCGTCCGACCACAGGACCTGTTGCAACAGTGCTTGGATCCGTTGTGTTGTGGCCTCGTTTTGTTTGCGTTGATCTTTATACGATTGTTGCAAAGCGTCGATCCAGCGTTCATAACGCTGGGTTTGGAAGAGGTTGCGCAATACTTGTTCCTTTTGATCACTGTCACCATCGAGGAAGTTGCGGAAATCCCCTTGCGGCAACAAAATGATTTGGCGAAATTGGGCCGAGTTCATTTGTAGAAGGTCAGTCAAAAAAAGATTGACCTTTTTGACTTGGAGGATCTGATTTTCTTCCACTTGCAGGGCGGCGTCTTGGAAAACGGTCAAACTGGCTTGGGTCAACATTTCCGTCACACCGCTGCCCCGCTTCTTGTTCTGCGTCTGGGCCGGACTGCGCAACACCTGATAGAATTTGCCCCGATGGCTGAAGGTCAGGGTCACTTGGGTCAGGTCTGCCGGGGTGGCGAAATCAGAGCGCAGATCCTTATCTTGGCGTTGCGGACTGGCAGCATCGCCATATAGCGCGTAAACCAACCCATCGAACAAAGTCGATTTGCCAGCGCCGGTCGCCCCGCTGATCAAGAACAGCGGTTGTTGTTCGAACCGACTGAAATCGACGACCTCATGACGATAGGGACCGAAAAAGTCCAGCGTCAATTTGATTGGCTTCATGAACGATCCACCTCCTTCAAAGTTTCCGCCGCCCAAGTCTGCTGGGCCGGCGTTAACGGCTTATCTGTCAACTGCTGATAGAAATCCGCCAACAACTGTAACGGCGCTTTGATCTGCGCCTGCGTCAAGTGTTGCCGCTGCGCCAATTGCACGCTTTGCTCCCGCTGCATCGTCAAGAAACGCGGAAATTGCGCCTTTAATTTCCCACTGGCGTTACTAATGATATTCGTGTCTTGCAAAACGATTCCGGTATACGCCGTTTGATCGATCTGATGTTGGCGTAGATAGTCAGGATCACTCAAATCCGCAAAAGCGCCACGAATATTTTGAACATCGTGGAGCGGGGTAACCGGTCGGAACTTGACGGTTAACGCTGGCGCCGTTTCAACGATCAAAACCCCCTTGGTCTGATCAACTTCTGAAAGCGAAAACTTGTTCAACGAACCGCTATAACGGACCCGTTCGCTGTGGAGCGCGTTCTTGTTGTGGATATGTCCCAAGGCCACGTAATCGAACCCCGCTAATTGATCCAGTGGCACCGCGTCCAAGCCGCCCACCGCCACCGTCGTCTCCGAGTCCGAGTGGGTGCTGCCCGCCGCAAAGAAATGCGCCACTAACACATGTTGCAAGCCCGGCGTAAATTGCGCCTGCATCCGCGCCACCAACTGGGTCATCGCTTGGGCCACGGTATGGATACTGTCATCTTGCAGAAATTGCCGCGCCTGAAACGGTTCAAAATAAGGCAACAGGAAAAATTGCGTGTCCCCCAACGTTAGTGGCTGATCCACCGAGGCTAAAGTCGTCCGCAAGAAATAGTCGGTTTCGGCGAACCAATCGGCGCCCACACCTAAACGGACGCCGCTATCATGATTGCCGCTGATCACCAACAACGGCAGTTTCAAGCTCAAATTCAACTGTTGGATCGTGGCATCCAGCAACGCCACCGCCGTTTCGTTAGGGTTTTGCCGGTCATACAGATCACCGGCGATCACGATCGCGTCCACTTGTTCTTCCTGGGCGATCGTCGCCACCTGGCTCAAGACCGCCGACTGTTCCGCCAACAAATCGTAGCCGAACAAGCGCCGCCCAATATGCCAATCCGCCGTTTGTAAAAATCGCATCCCTATTCCTCCATTTCCGCCAACAACCAAGCCTGATAATGGCTGATCACATAATCGTGCCGCAACTTGATCCACTTCTGATATTGACTGTTCTCACCATCGCGCAATCCTTGCAACAACTTGATCTGTTGCCGCAATGCTTGAGCGGCAGGCGCCTTGACCTGACCATACAAATGCTGCTCCACCGCCAATTTGGCTTGAACGCGCTCCTGACGCTGGCGCAACGCCGTCAACGTCCGCTCAGCGGCCGCCAGTTTACGGAGCAGTGGGGTCACTTCCTGATTCCATTGCACGAACAGCGTATAGGGCATGTCCCCCTTCAGCCGATTACACTCGCGACAGGCCAAAGTCAAATTCGCCCGCCGATTATCTGCCGATAACGCCACCGGATCCTTGTGATCCACACTATCGCCATAACGACCGCAGTATTGACAACGATAGCCGAATTGTTCCCGAACCCGCTGACGGGTGGCGTAATCCAAGTCGTTTTTGTCAAAAAGGCCTGTGATATCACAGCCTAACCGGCGCAGATCTTGCGGCAGATCGCCAGTCAAATTCGCTTGGGGCTGATCCTGCCAACCAATGATCCGCTGATAAAAATCCTGCCGCCGCGCCGGTGTTTGCCAAACCACCGTCAAGGCGTCAAACGCATTGATCAAACTAGCGCAGGCCCGCCGCTGTTGCTTGTTCAGCGCCAACGGTTGTGGTTGCGGCAAGTCCGGCGCTAATTCGCTTTGCCCCAGAAACTGCCCCGAACGCGCCTGCGCCAAAGCTGCGATCTGCGCGTTGGCCCATTGTCCCGGCTTGATTCCCCGTTGCCGGCACAAATCACAAATACTGGTCAACGCCGTCGCGCTGACCTGAAAATGTTGTTCATTCAAATCTAACCCACAATAAGCACAGCGTAATTTCATCCGCGCCACCTCCCTCACTTCGACTAACCATGATCCCACTATAAACTGCGACTAACCATGATCCCATTACGAACTGCGATCCAGCGCAGATCCTCAGCAAATAATGACGGCCCCGCGGATAACAAATAAACCAAGTCCCGCGATTCCTGAACTTGGTTTACGCCGTCTTGATTTGACTGGAGAACCGCTAAACAAAATCGTCGTAGACGATTTCCACCAGTTGCTTCTTGGTCGCAAAATTGACTTGATAAACACTTTGCTCCAACGCCTTTTGATATTCGTCCAAAACATCATGGGGCAGTGGCGTGACTACCGCCAACTTGGTGATCACCTCATGGGGATCATTGACCGCGCCAAGATCCACGAACAAGTAGATCTTGGTCAGAATATCATGGAGTAGATCTGTCATCACCGCATTCGGTTTTCCGTTCAAATCGGTCAGCACCACTTGTTCTGGCGCTAAACTACGGTGATTCACAGTAATAAATTTAAGAATTTGAAAAACATTCATCGCATTGACCTCGATTAGCCCATTTTCTTTTAGTTTAGCACAAAATCCGGTCGCGACCCATGCTTTCACGAACTTTTTGCAAGCGCCGTCTTACGCGCCCGAACAGCAACCCCTTAATAAAAAGCTAAAACCTTTAACTGCTGTTAAGAACCATCTATCTTTCTTCAAAGTAAAAACACGCCTTCCTGATAAAACGGTCCCAAATCGGTCATCATTCTCGGTTATGCTATTACCATGCTCAATGAAAGGATGATAGTTATGTTGATCAATGACAGCGAGCAAATTACGACAGTTCAAATCAAAACGATCAAGAACGCCAAAAACATCGAATGCGAAACCGAGGACGGCCAAACCGTTAAACTTCACCTCACCAAAACCCAGAAAAGTGACTCACTCTTCTGGTGGACCCTCTTTAAGATCCGCGCCGCTCAACTTTGGATCCCGATCCAAACCGCGACCCAAACCCTACTCGCCTTCGATTGGCTCAGTGAGCCCGTTCTGAACTAGTCCTTGCTCGACCTAAAAATCGAAAATTCAAAAATGCCTGCCTAGCCGCTCCTTGCTAGGCAGTTTTTATTGAGAACGTCCTCTTCATCGCTGCAACAGAACCCAATCCGAGACAATTTAGAGCAACCTATTTCACCCCACCAAAGTTAAATACGCAAACCCGTCGTATTTGTCCGAAACTTCTGGAAATGAGCTAATAAAATAATCCCAACGCGCGGCATTGACAGCTACGAACAGCCAAAATACCGGTCAAGATCCTGGCAAACTCTGTTCAAACTCGTGTTAAGGCGCCTGTTCAAGTGCTTACTCCGTCATTCAAGCAAATGATTTTGAGCAAAATAAAAAGACCACCACTAAAGTGCGGTCTTCCATCGTCAGCGTCGGAATGGACACTGCTTACTTGTCAGCGTCAGCCAACTTCTTCAAAGTTGCTAAAACTTGATCATTAGCTTTGATGTTCTTCTTGATGTTAGATTGGTTGACTGGGCGACGGTTGCCGTCGATACCAGTATGCAAATTTTGCGACATGATAAACCTCCTTGCTTATATTCAATTAATTCTATTGCATTTGGCCAATTAATTCAAGTCCCAGGTCAATTTCTCCTCACCATTCGAATAAATCAGCCGCACTGCGAATTTGGCGTCCGCAGGCACTTTGCTGTCGTTGGGGCGCGTGATCACGGCATTTTTCGTATCCTTTTGGTAGGTCAAGATAAGAGCACGCTTGGGGGATTCCCAAGGTAGAAAATGCCGAGTATAAATTTGATAGTCATCAGACCCGGAGATCTCCGTGGTCAGGAAAACATTTTTAGCGCGGGGATGGATCACGATCCGCATTTTCCCTGCGGTGGTTTTCGTGCTGACGGTCACGTCTTGCATCGACGTTGGGCTTAATTTCGAGCTCACTCGCAATAAAACCACGACACCCACGATCAAGATAATGGGAACCAACACTAGCAGACTAATTTTAACTTTTTTCTTCAAGATGTTTTCTCCTTGTCGACCCGGCCGCTAACGCCTACCCGGTCAAGATAAGAGCGGCCCCAACAGACCACCACGATCAAGATCGTCAACATGATCAGCGCAATCAGCCCTTGATCAGACCAGGTGAACAGCTGGGTAAAATATTGACTCAGGCGGAGCCGCCCAAGCACTTGCCACTGAACTAGCGCCAGCAATCCCTGAGTCCCTAAATAAATAATAGTCAGTTGACTGACCAGTAACCAAGTCATGATTTTCTTTAATTGAACGCGATAACTGGCTAAGCCCGCCAAACTGGCGAGCTCCGCCTGATACCGCCGCAAATAGTGGCGATCACTGCCGATCAAGCTCAACAGCAACGCTCCCATAACCAACAAAGTGGCCACAACAACGATCAGCAATAACAGCCAGTAGGTTCTTGCCAATTCACCATGGGTCTGGGCGTAACGTGAAATTTGGAGATACTGCGGATAAAGCTTGGCAAGCTGCTGGCTGACTTTTGGCACCGCCGCCGCGTCACGGGTCACGATCAACATGCCCGTTTTCCCGATCCCGATACTTTTTAAATAAGCGGCATAGGAGCCAACTAGTTTCTGAGAATAGTCCTTGGTCGCTTGATTGGTCGCGAAGGACTGGCGGAAATTCTGATAGGTCGCTTGCGTCCGCAATGTTTTTAGGGGATCTTCTGGATGATATGGCAAATACAGCGCAAAAACTCTTTTGGGACCAATTTGTTGTTCGGCCCACAAACTCGTCCGATGATCCGTGCGGTAAGTCCCACTGATCTGGTATGTTCGCATTCGCCGTTGACCCTTTGCTGTCAATACCGGTAACTGCACTGATCGCGCGGCACGGTCCCCGTGATCATAGGCGGCGTTAAAGAAATCAGGAACCAGCAGTTCATTGGCCGCGCTAGGATAATGGCCGCTGATGAGCTGAATATTTTGTGGGTTATACGCCTTGAGTTGCGTCGGCGGTACTTGTAAACTTTGAAAGCCAAAGTTCAGCTGCGACGGTGCCGTCGCAAAACTCCGATAACGCTGAAACACCGGGGGTAACTGATTTTTAGCCAAGGATAATTGTAATTCATTGCCGTTAGCGTCGAGAATGTAGCGGGTCGTTTCCGCGGGCAGGGCTTGCTTGACCAAGGGTAAGTCTCGCACTTGATCATAATCTCTTTGCGCGAAAAACAAGCGGTTTCGATCGGTACTGACCTCGATGCCCCGTTGATTCAAGCGCTCTTGTTCATGAGGCTTCAACGTCTGTGCATCAAGGTAGATCGCATTAGGCGCCAGCACGGTAAAATGCTCGCGAAAACTCGTCAGCGTCGCCTGCCTGATCCCCAGCAAAACCAGCAATAATGTGGTGAAGAGCAGGATCTGCGGTAAACTAAGTCGTAATAGCGGTTTAATAAACAGCCGCAATCTCATTTTGACTGTGGTCCGCTGACGAGATGATGCCTTTGACGCCAATTTCATCTGCTCTCCCCCCTAATGATCCGCCCAAGCGGCGCTATTAACGCACAAACGCAATACTACTCTTATCATAGCGTTCCAATGATACTTTGGGAAGTGTCTATTCAGGATTTCACCGCTGCTCAGTTTGATCCCCGTCTGCTCCTGCAAGTTCGGATCCGGCTAAAGTGCCGCCGCGTGTGCCAGCCTTATTTCAGACTCTCACTGAGCCGGTTTTTTCTGATCACCGTCAGTCCCCAGAGAACCGAGAAGAACATCACCAGCAACAATACCAGCAAAATGAGACCCTGATTCGACCAAGTGTACAGATCAACGAAATAGTTCGCAAAAGAGAACCGCTGGATCAAGAACTGATGTAACAACTTGACCACGAGCAACGCGCCGAGATAGATCAAACCCAATTGGCTGATGATCTCTCCAGCAATGATCCTTTTCACATCACCGCGTTGGTAACCTAAACTGATCAGGATCCCCATCTCTTGACGGCGATGACGCAAACTCTGCTTATTCAGGAAGACAAAAATCACGATCAATAGCGCGGCCACCACCACGATCCCCGCCACCAGGATCAGTAACAATTGACGATAGGTCGTCGCAAAATCACCATGACTCAAGGAATACTGCGACATCTGCTGATAAAGCGGATATTTGCGCGCCAATTCTTTGGTCAGTTGGGGGATCTGCGCCGCGTTCCGTGCCACGATCAACATGCTTGGTTGCCCCAGACCCATACTTCGGCGATACTGCTCGTAAGTGCCGACCAATTTCTGGGAATAGGCTTTCGTCGCCGCATTGATCTGATAACTGTCCTTCTTTTCCACATAAGCCTTGCGGGTAAGTTGAAGCGCCAGCTCATCGATTTGATGATAGGCCGTGTAGATCGCAAAAGCCGGCCGGTAATTAAGATCCACATTGGGTTGGAGCTGACGGCGATAGTCGGTTTGATAAGTGCCACTGATTTGATAAGTCTTCGTCACAAATTGAGCCTGCTCACTCCGCACATGCAAACGCACCCGCTGGCCAGAACGCCCGCTTTGAACTAAATACTCCTTAAAGAAGTCAGGGACTAGGATCTCGTTGGCCGTACTGGGGTAGGTCCCACTTTGCAAGTTGATTTTTTGCGGATCATAATAGTTAAGTTTGCTCGCGGGAAGCGTCAGGCTTCGAAATGCAAACAGTAATTCCGTTGGCGCTGCAATATAACTGGGATATTTTTTAAAAGTCGCCGGCAATTTATCCTTGGCCAAAGACTCCTGTAGTTCATTGCCTTGCAGATCCAAGATTAACTGACTTGTATTGAATAAAAAAGCCTGCTGCACTTGAGGAAGCCGGCGCACTTGATCAAGATCTTGCTGGCTGAAATACAACCGATTTTGATCAACGCTGGCATCGATACCCTTTTGACTGAGTCGTTTTTGGGCCGATTGGGTCAGAGTTTGCGTGTCGATTTGGATCACATTACTGGCAAAACCTTGAAATGTTGCCGTTATATCACCGAGCAGCACTTGCTTAAGCCCAGTCAAAATCAGCATGAACACGGCCAAGATCAAGATTTGAGGAATACTAGCTAGGCAAAACTGTCGCCACTTCTGCAAAAGGTCAACCCAGATGTACTTGAGTCGAACTTTCACTGGCGTTTTGGGTCGTTCTGGCGCTGGGGACAACGGGACATCAGCCGCTTCAGATACCGGTGGAAAATGATCTGGTATTGATGACGGCACCACTGATGATTCCGCTTGCAACTGGCCATCCTGAAGACGAAAGATTTTGTCTGCATAAGGTAAGACCCGTTCATCATGAGTCACGATCAAGATCCCAACACCACGGTGCTTGATTTTAGCCAAATAATCGAGCAGTTCTGTAGTATGACGCTGGTCTAAATTCCCCGTCGGCTCATCGAGCAGTAACAACTCAGGCTCATTCAATAATGCGCGGTCGATAGCCACGCGCTGTTTCTGACCACCACTGATATCCCGTACTTTCGCGTTGGCGATGGCCTGGATCCCCAATAGTTGGAGCAACTGCGCCTTGCGCGCCTGATACTCGCCGTTATAACGCCGTTCCGCGAACTCGATATTCTCGGCGACGGTGAGATCCGACAATAGTTTGAAATCCTGATAAACCATTTGGATCTTGTGACTACGTAGCCCCGCCCAGTTCGCGGCAGTCAAAGTCTGCGCGTCGTGACCATTGATCAAATACTGGCCGGAATAACGCTGATCACTACCAAAAAGAAGATTTAAAAGCGTGGACTTGCCGGCGCCACTCTCCCCGACGATTGCGCTGATCCCCGCATCAGAACTAAAAGACTGCGTGACCTGATCGAGAATGAGTTTCTGCCCATACTTCTTAGTCAGGCGCCTTAGCGTCAATTCTAACAACGATGTTTTCCTCCTCTGTCCCATTTTTGAGCAGGCCAGTCGCTATTCGTTTGATACACAATACCTGCTGGTCAGTTTCTAAAACGCTTGCTAGGCTAATGCTCAAACCCTAACCGGGTCAATTCTCGCTCTGTTCACCTTAGCATCTTGCAAGGGGTTTTAGAAGACGGTACAATTAAGAATGTTGATAAGACGGGGATGACAGATTTTGTGTCCGAAAATTTACAGCGAGCACAGCTGTCTTTTCGTCAATTATCTATATCAGACAAAACCTTAGCGGAGAAGATCAGGGATCGGAGAAGTTTCAGATGCTAACCTTTGGAGACCGGCTCAAGCAACGGCGACAACAGCTTCAGCTCACACAAACAGAGCTGGCTCAAAAATTGAATGTCTCCCGTTCAGCAGTCTCTAACTGGGAGGTCGGGCGCAACTATCCTGATCTGGAGGTGCTGATCAGTTTAAGCCAGCTACTCGAAACCTCGGTCGACTGGCTACTTAATGACACCAAACCACCAGTGATCAACGATCAGCCTACTGCCGCTCCACCGCTACAACGTAAAAAAACACGTAAATCTATTATTTTCCTGCTTATTGGTGGTCTTCTGATCGTACTTTATTTACTGGTCCATAATATCAGCACGATCAAACAAACTATTTCACCGATCGAGACTTCAGTCACTCTGATTCGCGCCAGTGAGCGCAATCAATGGGTGCCGACTCGCTGGAACGGTTCTCCTCATCCAAAAAGCACCCCGCTGAATCCCCAGCGGCTCCTGATCAACGCCGCTGGCAATTCTGGAACCATTCAAGTCCAAGTTTCCGACGCCACTGGTAAATTCCACACACCCGCTTTTGTTTTACCGCCCGGGCGCACGCGTCAACTTAAACTGACCGGCAGAAAAACCCATTATCGCATCCGGATCAAAGCAAAACCTGGTCAATATGTATTGAACCTGCGCTAAGTACATTGAAAAAGTCAGTAGCTCGCGAGTCGACCGCTCGTTGCTACTGACTTTTTTGACGCTCTAGGCTCTAGATTGAACGATTGCTTGATCCTCGTCCAACGAGCGAGATAACGATGGTGAAGATACTGTTATCGATTTCTGCAAGTTCATAACTCGGGATACTCTGAATTTTATTCGTTTATACAGTTGTTGATTCCATGATAAAATCTTCCTAGTTATTTTTGAATAGTTGCGTCACTATTATGGATACAAAATACCATGAAATACCCTGCATCGCTAAATATCAGAATTACAATTCCCGGAACGGCTGTGAAAAGGTCTTTAACGGCATCACGTCGTTCAGCAAGCTGTTTCGCGGGAAAACATTCAAATCCACGTGGGGGCACAACCACTATCGTTTCATATAACGTCAATGTGATAGCGCGCCTCAAGAAGTGGGTTACATCCAGATCCGCTAAGTTAATCACTCGAGAATATTATTTCCCGGGAAATAAACGTCTCAAACGAATGAAATTCAGAATCGCGGTGTAAACTGCCCTTTAGGACACTTTGCTAAATCAATATTATATAATGTGCTGATGGAATGTGCCACAAACGTGCCACCCCACGAAAAAAGAGAAGCGTGTTGGCTTCTTTTTTTTTTACTAGCAAAACGTTATACTGAGTTCGGGCTTCTTGTAACTCCGATTTTAACTTGATGTCAATGGCAATTTAAAAATGTAGGTTTGGGCGTGCGGACAAAATCCTGGACTTCGGGTATAATACCATTATGTATTCAAGAGAAGACAAGCAACGAGCCATTGAGCTCTTTTACCAGTATCATCAGTCATGGAGTGCGGTAGTCCGAAAATTGGGCTATCCATCTTTGGGTGCC
>NZ_RHOV01000008.1 GCF_003946655.1 Lapidilactobacillus achengensis | reverse complement strand
ATATCTTGGCTAAAGGCTTAGCCCTTAACTAAGAATCACAGTCCGTCTGGCAACCTGCGGACTCTAAAGGCTTTGGTAATTAGCACGTAAGACCTGCTTGCAGGCGATGGCTGTATCTAAGCAAATTGTGGTCGTGTCGCCGTTAGGCGGTGCTCTCACAAGCCTGTGACATTAGTCACGGGTGGTTGACTGATCATTCACTCCACTATTCTCTCGAGTTTCCACGAACGGGCAGTGTGACTGGGGACAGTTACGAAATGGCCGTCTTGAAGTCGAGCCCACGTTGCCGTCTAGCCAGGAACGCCTCCCAGTTACCACTAGACGACCCTAGTTAAGACAAAATAAAAGGCTGTGTCAATCAATCTGCTTTGACTCAGCCTTTTACCTTTTTTATTCTGTTCGTTAATGCTAGTTTACAACCCGTGATCCAAAAATGCAAAGGTGTTTGCACCTATCTTAACACGATATGCGCCTGGCAAAAGTCACTGGACCTGGCGTGATCGATACGTTGCGGCCATCCTACTTCGTTGGCCGTTCAAATCCTGAAGTCACAGCTTCTGGGAATTCCTGGCGCACGATCGCCGCGCAATCCGCGCAGAAAGTTGGCAAGTCCGCATCGCTCCCCACACTGGTCAAAGTCTTCCGACAGCGTTCACAGACAGCACCGTCCGCGTGACGAACCTCGATGGCGAAATCATTGAAACTGGTTGCCGTTGCTGGCGCGTCAGCCGCTGCCACTGGGCTGATTTCTAATTGCGAGACGATCAACAACTCGGCCAAATCAGCTTGAAGCCCCAATAGAACCGGACGGAAGGTCGCCGATGGGTACAAGACCACTTTGGCCTCCAACGACTTACCGATCAACTTCTCGTTTCGAGCGACTTCCAAGGCGCGATGAACCCCATCACGAAAGTCCATGATCGCCGTCCATTTCGTCAACAACGCTTGATCAGCGGCAGTGATCGTCGCCGTTGGCATTTCCGCCAATTGAACATAGTCCTCTGGCTCAGCCAAGTACGACCAGATCTCCTCACTAGTATGAGGCAAAATCGGGGTCAACAGCTTCGTCAGTGTAACCAAGGACTGATAAATCACCGTTTGCATTGCGCGCCGGCTAGCATCATCGGCAGCCTTGATGTAAATAACATCTTTCGCGAAGTCCAAGTAAAAGGCCGACAAATCATTGACCAGGAAGTTGTTGATTTGCTTGAAGACGGTCGCAAAATCAAGCTCATCGTAAGCTTGGATCGCTTGCGCATTGACTTGATGAAGCCGGGCCAACATAAAGCGATCCACTTCACGCAACGCTTCTGGCGCTAAGCTTTCCGTGGCCGCGTCAAAATCCGCCACATTGGCCAACATAAAGCGGAACGTATTCCGGATTTTACGATAAACTTCGGACATTTGCCGTAAAATATCCATCGAGACTGCCACATCTGAACTGCTGTCCACTGAAGCGACCCACAGACGAATGATCTCTGCGCCCATTTGCTTGAAAATATCATTGGGATCGATGACATTCCCCAATGACTTACTCATCTTATGACCTTTATCATCCAAAACGAAGCCTTGTGACAAGATCTGACGGTATGGCGACTGGCCAGTGGTCGCCATGCTGGTGATCAAACTGGAGTTGAACCAGCCTCGATACTGATCGGAACCTTCAATGATCAGATCAGCTGGGAAACTTAATTCCGGTCGCGTGGTCAAAACAGCCCGATGAGACGAACCCGAATCGAACCAAACATCCAGAATATCTTTTTCTTTGGTAAACGTGCCGTTCGGTGATCCTGGATGAGTGAACCCTGCCGGCAAGAGTTCCTTGGCCGACTTTTCAAACCAGATGATCGATCCGTGTTTTTCAAACAGGTCGGCCACATGATTCACCGTTTCTGGCGTAATGATCGCGGTGCCATCCTCCGCATAGAAAATCGGTAATGGTAAGCCCCAAGCTCGTTGCCGGGAAATAACCCAGTCGCCCCGATCGCGGATCATGTTGTAAAGTCGCGTTTGACCCCAATCTGGCTTAAATTTCACGCCATCGATCGCCGCTAAAATTTGATCACGGAAAGCATCAATCGACGCGAACCACTGTGTCGTCGCTCGGAAAATCACCGGCTTCTTGGTCCGCCAATCATGCGGATAGCTATGGGTGAAGAAGCTTAATTTCAGTAAGGCGCCCTTGGCGGACAGCGCTTCAGTCACCATTTTGTTAGCATCATCGTAGAAGACGCCCGTGAAACCTGGCGCGTCGGCGGTCATTTTGCCCTGCGCGTCAACAACGGATAAGACCGGCAAGTGATACTTCGAGCCGGCGTTAAAGTCATCAGCACCATGACCTGGCGCGGTATGAACCAAGCCCGTCCCATCATCCAAGGTGACATGGTTGCCCAAGATAACCAAGGACGTCCGATCATAAAGCGGATGTTGGACGGTGATCATTTCCAGATCAGCGCCCTTGACTGTTTTCAAGGTCTCAACGTGTTCGAAGCCTAACGCCTCTTGCACCGCCGCCAACCGTTCCGTGGCAAAAACATACTTATGGCCATCAGCCAAAACCACGCTGTAATCAAAGCGCGGGTTAACACAGATCGCCTCATTGGCTGGGATCGTCCAGGGGGTCGTTGTCCAAATCACCAGTGAGGTGTCATCATCAAGCACACCTTGACCATCTACGACCTTGAAGGCCACATAAATCGATGGGGATTTGATGTCATGATATTCGATCTCAGCTTCCGCCAAGGTAGATTCCGACGATGGTGACCAATAGACAGGTTTCTTGCCCTTGTAGATATAGCCCTTAGCCGCCATTTCTCCAAACAAACGGATCTCTTCCGCCTCAAATTCAGGTTGCAAAGTGATGTAAGGATGGTCCCAATCACCAGCGACACCTAACCGTTTAAAACCGATCCGCTGTTTGTCGATCTCATCCAAGGCAAACTTCCGGCACAATTCCAAGTAGTCAACCAGCGGCATTTTGCGCCGATCGATGCCCTGCTTCGTTAATTGTTGTTCGATCGGCAAACCATGAGTATCCCAACCAGGCACATAAGGCGCCCGAAAACCATGCATCGACTTGTAGCGCACCACAATATCTTTACTGATCTTATTCAAGGCATGGCCTAAATGGATACTGCCATTGGCAAACGGCGGGCCATCGTGGAGAATAAAGGTCGGTTTGCCCGCATTCAACTTCTGCCGTTGCTGATAAACCTGATTTTCTTCCCATTCATGTTGCCATTCTGGTTCTCTCTTAGGTAAATTGCCCCGCATTGGGAAAGCTGTTTTTCCTAAATGTAAGGTATCTTTGACACGCATTCCTGTTCCTCCTTCAAACAACAAAAAAATCCCGCCTTAATAGGACGAGATTCCCGTGGTACCACCTAATTTGAAAAGTTGCCTTTTCCACTTTAATGTTGTCTTCAATTGTTCTTCTAAAGTGATGCACCAACCATCAGAGCCCGCTGACCTTTCACTGTCGTCAGCTCGCTAAAGGGATTCATGGTTAGTTTAGCTTTAGAATTTCACATAATAGCTACATCTTACTCGTTTTCTTCAGGAAAAACAATCGTTACGCCACCATAATTTTGATCGGGCGCAGTCATGTTCTCCTCATCAGGCTCTGTGTCGGTTGGGCCGTCACCATTAGTATGGCTACGATAATGGAAAACTGCCGCATCATCCGTCACTCGATCTTCAGGAACTGGCGGCACCTCTGGAACTACCGTACCTTGATTCAACGCCGCTGAAAATTCGGCAGCGGGATCTTCTGGTCGCACCGGGGCAGCCGGCGCCTCAGCTGTTGGTGCTGGTGGTGTTGAGGTCTCAGGCGCTTGAGCTTGAGCTGGAGCGGTTGCTGCCGCTGAGCTGGCACTGCCACTACTAGGATGATCGTGGTCGTGATCGCGGTCATCAAACGGTTCGTCAAGCAAGGCGCCGACCCGATTGGTACTCTCTTCACCCTTACCAAGCAATGTGCGCCACTCCGGCGTCTTGATCATGGCCAATTGCGATTCAAGCAAAACCTGAAGTCGTTGATGGAAAACACGCGTATCTTTCTTCAATTCATCCGTTTCGATCGTCAAATGACGCGCCCGCTCGGAAGCATCTTGCAGAATTTGATTAGAACGTTCGGTTGCCTCAGTCAGCATTTGCTTCGACTGCTTCTCTGCATCCGTTTTGATCATATCGGCTTCATGCTGGGCATTGTTTTTGACCCGATCCGCGGCGTTCTGAGCAACAATGATCGACTGATTGAGCGCATCTTTCAAATCGGTGAAATAAGCAACGCGTTCCTGACTCTCTTTCAAAGATTGGGTCAATTGCTGATTCTTCTCCTGCAGCTCACCTAATTCAGTCGCTAATTGCGTCAAAAAAGGCTTGACCTGTTCCGGATCCCAACCACGAAATTTGCTTTCAAAACTCTTATTCCGAATATCATCTGGTTTCAGTGCCATCAAAGTTCCTCCTTATCCTTGCCCTTTTAATGGACGGCGCCGTAAAGTGCCGATTTCCAATTTGTAGTGGGCTTTGCGCGTTTGCCCCAGCACATTTCTTAGCTGGACTCGCCCAAACTTTCGTACACTTAACATATCCAGCAAGTCTAGCTGGAAATCAGGTTGGGTGACCGTCGTCCAATTAACTTGAACTTGCTGTGCTTCGATCAAACCCTTGGCCCGCTGCCGGGAAATATTGAACGTATCAGCCACGATCGTATCAAGACGCATCGAGCTGACAACCAGTGATTCCGCGACCCAATCATTGGCTGGGACGACCGTTTCAATGGCGTTCATCGGAATGACGCGGACATTGATCGAACCGATCTTGGTGATCTGCTCAACAAAAAAGTCGGCCATAGACGCGACCCCGAAAAACTGCCAACGTTCGCCATCGGTTATGATATCGCCAAACTGGCTACGATCGATCCCCGAATTGATCAAGGTTCCCAAGATTTTCCCATGAGAAAGTTCGGCAAATTTCAGCGGATACTTGATCTCGAATAGTTGGATCCGATAATCCTCACTTTGTGGCTGGTAATACCCCGGTGCAAAAATAACCCGCTTACGCTCGGCCTGATTGTAACCACCGGCTTGCCAATAACGAAAACTCTCATCCAGCTTGCCAATGACCGTTTCAATCAAAAACTGTTGGCGCGGATCTAAGAAGTTGGTGAGAATAGGCCGATATTCATCGATTGCCTGATTTCGCCACTCATCGATCCGCTCAATGAACGGACGCTCCTCGGGTCTAAAATGTTGGAAAACGGCGCTATCCATCGCCACACCTCCTCAATATTTGCAGAACAAACGTGCCGTCGGCTGAGCCCTCGCTTTAGAGTAACATCAATATCATGTTACCTAGCCGGCCAAAAGCCCACTGCAGTCCAGTGATGATCAGAATTCCCAGGATCGGGGCAAAACTTAAGCCAAAGATCGAGGGTAAGATGCGTTCGATCGCACCTAATAAAGGCTCGACCAACCACGCCAATAACTGTCCAAACCGAGTACTTCGTGCATTTGGGACCCAAGACATCAATGCGTAAATGACGATTGCCCCACTATACACGTCTAGTAAGATCCGGATGAGGGAGAATAGTCCCATAATAAAAGTTGTCATGCCATCAAATTCCTTGTTCGCTTTTTAGAGTATCTGTGATAGTGCCTTCAATTTCGAATTTCGGTGGCGTACACAGGAAAATTTGCTCCCCGACCCGTTGGATCTCACCTTTCATTGCGAAAACAGTCCCAGTTAGGAAGTCCACGATTCGTCGTGCCTGGCTTTCTTCCAGCTGACTGAAATTGACGATCACCGCCTGGTTTTCCAACAGATTAGTCGCGATCTCCTTGGCGTCAGCATAGATCCGTGGCTCAAAAATAACGATCTTGCGTCCTTGCGTACGACTCCCAGCCTGTGTGATCGGCACAACTTTAGCGCTGTGACTGGCGGGCATTTCTGGTTGTTTGAAGCCAAAGTCAGCCGTATTTGGCTCATTTGCTGCTTCGTATTCGTTGTCTTGGTAATCATCTTCATCATCTGTGATACCAAAGAAACGACTGATTTTCTTTAAGGACATGGTTCTTCACCTCATTACAGTACGATCATCCGACTATTATTGACGGCGACGCTTAAAGAACGGCGGCACGTCGTTATCTTCATCTTTCTTCTGCTCAGTTTGACCAGAGGCAGACCGAGATTGATAAACATCGAAATCTTGCTTTTCAATATCTTTGAATTGTTGGTCAACATTTTCACGTTTGTTAACATAGGTCGTCAAAATATTCCAATCACCAAATTTGCCGTCATGGTCCGCCTGGCTGGCCGCATTGGCCTGGTCACCTGCCGCATTATTCGTTTGTTGCCGGTTAACGGTTGGTTGTGGGCGGCGCTTAGCCCCATCCAACTCCTCGATTCCGGTCGCGATCACAGTGACCCGAACCTCATCACCGAGACTTTCGTCGATGGCCGTACCCCAAAGAATGTTCACATCTGAGGAGGCAGCATCGGAAACAATTTGTGCGGCTGCTTCCATTTCGTACAAGGAAAGGTCAGGTCCACCGGTGATATTCAGCAAGACTTTCTTGGCGCCTTGGATCGAAACTTCCAATAAAGGCGACGAGATCGCTTTCTTAGTTGCTTCGGCGATCCGATTCTCACCATTGGCCGAGCCCACACCCATTAAGGCGGAACCCTGGTTCTTCATCACGTTGGTCACGTCAGCAAAGTCCAAATTGACGATCCCAGGTGCTGTGATCAAATCGGAGATGCCTTGAACGCCTTGGCGCAAAACATTGTCAGCTTCATGGAAGGCCTCGTTCAACGGCGTCTTCTTATCAATGATCTCTAATAAGCGATTATTTGAAATGATGACCAGCGTGTCCACATGCTGTTTCAATTCCGCGATTCCTTCCGCGGCGAAACGACTGCGGTCGGGTCCCTCAAAGGTAAACGGACGGGTGACTACCCCAACGGTCAACGCGCCTTGATCTTTGGCGATCCGCGCGATAACTGGCGCTGCTCCGGTCCCGGTGCCGCCACCCATACCACAAGTGACGAAGACCATATCAGAACCCTTCAATGCTTCTGTCAGAACCTCTTCGCTCTCTTCTGCCGCCTTTTCCCCGACTTCAGGGGTCGAGCCGGCACCTAGGCCACGGGTCAATTTAGGGCCGATCTGGATTTTGATATCCGCCTTTGATTTCGCTAAAACTTGAAGATCGGTATTGGCCGCGATAAATTGAACACCTTTGATGCTCTCTTCGATCATCCGGTCAAGCGCGTTACCACCGGCACCACCGACACCGATGACCTTAATTACTGGTCCTGTACTTTGTTGGGGATCCATTGCAAAATCCATACGTTTTCCTCCTAAATTCACTACATCATCGTTTTTTATTGTCTTGCGTCTGCAAAGCCAGATCAATCAAAGAAGTTCTTGAAAAAGGCCCGGATACCGCCCTGCTTATGGGGTTTGGCCGGCTTTTCTTCAGTCTCAGCTTCTGGTTTGGTCCCATACTGCCGCTCCTGCTTCTTCGAATTCACCTGATTGGGTTGCTGGGGAAGATCATGGCTGACCGTCGCGTCCAAAGCGCCTTGATTGACCACGCTGGTGACCAAGAGTTCGATCTCGCTTAAGTTATTCGCATAGGCGATCAACCCTAAGCCTGTGGCAAAGCCAGCATTTCGCAGCCCCATTTCTTGCGGCGAATATAGGCGCACCGTCACATTCAACAAGCGCTCAGCTAAAGGCACCAGTCCAACTGTTTCAGCAACACCACCGGTCAAAACCACACCGCCTGGCAGCGCCAAGGCGTCAACTTTCACCAAGTCGTGGTCCAAACGATCAAAGATTTGCTCGAAGCGCGCTTCCAAGATCTCGGACAGGTAAGTTTCCTCGACCAAGACCGGCTCATCTTTGCCAACCACTTCCACAGGGAATTTCTCCCCGGGAGTGGTCTGGTCAGGATCAGCCATCCCGTAATCCCGTTTGATTTTCTCTGCATTGCTGAGGCTGGTGTTCAAAACAACCGAAACGTCCTTGGTGAGGTTCAGGCCGCCTTCTTCATCAACAGCCACATACTTCAACTGATGATCATGGATCGCATAAGCGGTTGACTGCGCTCCGCCCATGTCGATCAAAACAGTCCCGAAATCCTGCTCGCCATCATTCAAGGCAAGCTGGGCCAACGCCAGTGGATTTAAAACGAAGTGTTTCAAACGTAGGCCGACTTTTTGTAATACTTTCCGAATATTATTGATCACGATCCGCGGTACCGAATAGACGAACGCGTCTAATTCGACCCGCGTCGCCGACATACCTCTAGGATCTGTGACGCCACCTTGACCGTCCACGATAAACTGTTCTGGCGTGATCGCCACAACTTCTCGTTCGGCCGGAATACTGTGTGACAAACTAGCCGTGGCCACATTGAAGACTTCGACTTCGCTGATCTCCTTTGGCTGTTCGGCAACGATGATCATGCCATGAGTTGGCTGGATCAGGAGATCCTTCGCTGGCACGCCAACAACAACTTGATCAAATTTCAAATTTGATTTGGTCTGAGCCTGTTGGACTGCTGTTCGTGTTGCCGTCACGACTTTATCGATATCCACGATCACGCCGTCTTTGAGACCCTGTGACCGCTCGCTACCAACGCCAATAACATTCAACTGTCCGTTGACAGCTTCGCCAACGATCACACGAATCGCAGTTGTCCCAATATCGAGGCCCACATATACTTGAGCTTTATCCATCCAATAAAGCCTCCTCGATTTCACATTTATTTATCATTCAAAAATTTCTAGTACTCCCTAAAGTTTACCACATCAGGCGCCAGTTAAGGAACTCATTTTCCTTGTAACAACCAAGAAGTTGCAACTTTTCGGTAAAAAGTTGACCCCACAAATCAGAGCCGACCTAATTTGCGGTGATCAACCTGGCTTGTGACCTATTTTTGCTGGGCGAAGGGGGTAAAGAACGCCCCGACTTCCAAATCGACGATTCCTTTTTGGGAGGTTTGGCTCACAATATTTCCGTAATACTTCAAGCGTTTGACCACGGTGCGCGAATCTGCGACCACTTCATTCCCATCATTCATGTATAAGTGGATCCGATAGGGATTGGCCTTGCTAGGATCAGACTTGATCTCCGAGATCGCATTTTGGATCTGCGTCGGGATCTTCGCGTACAAGGTAATCACCTTATTCAAGGCAACACCCGGTTTGAAATCCGCATAGATCGGGAAATTACCGATCGGCTTTGCCATGATTTGGGAATCTAATTTGCCATTGGCGAAAATCCGTTGATAACCTTGCTTTTTGGCGAAAAAGCCCACGGTCGGTTCCTCTTTGACTTTCAGTGCCACTTTATTCCAATTACTCACGACCACCCTGACCGAGTGCAACGCTGGCAACTGCTGTTTCAAACGAGTTTCAAGTTGCTTTTCTTGAGCCATGGTCACCAAGACATTGCTCTCAGTGGTGAGTTGGCTGGCGTCGATCACATCCTGAGCGGCGGTGATCTCTACCCCGCTGACCGAAACCAAGGCAACACGCGAGTAAGGTGAGACATAATACCAAAGTCCCACCAGACCCGTCCCGAATAACAGAAAAATCAAAGCCAGCCGCCAAGCAATCTGCAAAGTTCGGTGGCGATGATACTGCGGCAGTTTTTTCGTAACCGGTCGTGGCTGGTGCTTCTGTTGCCGTGTTTGGGTTTTAAGTTTGAACGTTTCCCAAACCTTGATCGCAGAGTTGGGGTCCGTGCGCGTGATGCTTGACTTGCTTTTGTCCTGAGCGATAGCCCCCACCTCCCAATAATTATGACGACTCGCTTGACTACAACGAGCCGGACTGGTTACCAAAAGTCAACTTGATCAACGCTTGGCACGAATCAGTTCTTGCATCACCGTGATCAGTTGATCGGCCGCGTCCGGTGTGGCCATCCGCAAGGCCGCCTGGTGCATTTGCTGCCACTCTTCTGAGTCTAACAGAATATGATCCGCGGTGGCTACTAAGGAGCGTCCGTTCAACTCGATTTCTGGCAGAAGCAAGGCCGCCTGCTTGTCAACTAAATAACTGGCATTATGATTCTGGTGGTCATGAGTGACATAAGGACTAGGCACCAAAATCGAGGGAATCCCTAAAGCAGTGATCTCGGCCAAAGTTGTCGCGCCACTGCGACCACATAATACCGAGATCTCCGGTAAGATCTCACTCATGCGATCCAAGTAGGGCACAATCTTGATATTGGTTTTCTCGGTGAGTGGGCCAACTTGGTCGTTGACCTGATCGAACAATGCCTGACCCGTGACAAACAAAACTTGATAGGATTTCTCCGAAAACTCGGGAATGGCCGCGATCACCGCTTTATTCAGTGGCGCCGCACCGCGACTGCCACCGACGATCAGCAAGGTTTGCAGATCCGTGCGCAACCCCAACCCAGCCAGCAGGCCTTGTGGTTGTAATTTGGCTACCGCTTGCGCTCGGGGGTTACCGGTCAAAACCAGTTTCTTCTTCTCGGAGAATTGATGGGCCGCTTCAGGAAACACGTAAGCGATGCGATCGACATAATGTCCCAGAAACTTGTTGGACAAACCAGCAATCGAATTCTGTTCGTGGATCACGGTGGGAATATGCATCCGACTAGCCATGTAAACGACGGGGGCACAAACATACCCACCGGTCCCCACAACGATATCGGGTTGAAATTCCTTGATCAACGCCTTGGCCCGGTGCAAACTCCGCCGAAATTTGGCAATCGTTTGGAAATTTTCCAACGTCAGTTTGCGGCGAAACCCTTGGATCTCAATGGTCTCAAAGGGAATCCCTGCCGCGGTGACGATCTTGGCTTCAAGCCCATTCGCGGTCCCTACATAGAGCACCTCATCTAACAAATGTCGTTCTTGGAGACGCTGGATCAACGCCAGTGCTGGGTAGATATGGCCACCTGTGCCGCCTCCGGAAATCATTAATCTCATGCTTCTGTCTCTCCTGCTTCTCCAGTCAATTGGGCGACGGTCTCAATGAAGAGATCGCCCCGTTCTTCGAATGTTTTGAATTGGTCCCAACTTGCCGCCGCTGGGGACAACAAGATCACCTCATTGGGTTTTGAGAGTACGACGGCTTGTTTGGTCGCCGCAACCAAGTCTGGCACTTGGACGATCGTCGCGATCCCCGCCTGTTGTCCAGCCGCTTTCATCAACTCCGACGTTTCCCCATAAAGCACCATGGCCCGCACGTGCTTTTTGAGTAGTGGCACTAGCGCCTCAAAGGTAAAGCCCCGGTCAAGCCCACCGGCGATCAACACAATCGGTTGGGCGAAGCTTTGCAAAGCCACCGTGGTCGCTTCGATATTGGTTGCCTTGGAATCGTTGTAAAAGCGCCGTTGTTGCCATTCTTCAACAAACTGGATCCGATGCTTGACGCCGGCAAAAGTCTGCAACACCGTTTGGATCGCGTGATTACTGACGCCTTTGAGTTTGGCAACCGCCACCGCCGCTAAAGCGTTCTCCACGTTGTGCTGACCCGGGATCTTGATAACTGCCACGGGGCAGATCCGTTCCTCCCGGAAATAAATCTGACCATCTTTGACGTAACTACCCGCTGTGCTCTTACCTAAACGGGAGAAAGGCACCACCTGGCCGCGCGTGCGCTGACTTAATTTCTGCCATTCCTCGCTGTCCCAATTGACCACGAAATAGTCGTCTGGCGTTTGATTCTTGACCAGATTCATTTTGGCTTCGATATAATTATGACGATTGCCATGATAATCCAAATGGGCTTCATAAATATTGGTCAAGACCGCGATGTGCGGCCGCAATTCCGTCACGCCGAGCAGTTGGAAGCTGGATAATTCAGTCACCATAGTTTGATCTGGCTGGATCTTCTGCGCGACTTCACTCGCTGGGATACCAATGTTTCCCGCCACGTAAGCCTTAGTGGTCGCTTGATCCTGATTCAGCATTAAGTTGATCAACGTTGTCGTGGTTGTTTTCCCATTGGAGCCTGTGATCCCGATCAGTTCACCGGCCAGCACCTCATACGCCAATTCCGGCTCCGTGATAATCGGCAACTTGAGCGCTTGCGCCCGTTTGACCATGGGATTGCTATACAGAATTCCAGGATTCTTGACCATTAAGCTGAAGTCTTCATCCAAAAGTTCCACTGGATGTGACCCGGAAATAACCCGGATCCCCGCTTCAACTAATTGCTGAGCGTGGGGGCTTTTCTCCAACGGTTGCCGATCATTAACAGTGACAAAAGCGCCTAATTTATGCAGGAGCAAAGCGGCATGAAGACCACTCTTCGCGAGACCCAAAACAATGACTTTCTTATTCCGATAGGTACTGATTTCTTTCATTTTAACCGAGACCCTTCTCATTCCAACTCATTTGATACGTAAACGTGACAACTAATAACTGCCAGCGCTAAAAAACAAAGATCAGCAAGTAAGCGGCGGCGCTAACTAAACCGACCGCCCAGAACACCAGGACAACTTTTCGCTCCGACCACCCGCTCATTTCGAAATGGTGGTGGATCGGCGTCATCTTGAAGATCCGCTTACCGCGTAGCTTGAAGGAACCCACTTGCAAAATAACCGAGGCCGTTTCCAATACAAAAACCAACCCGATCAACAACAATGACCACGGGCGCTGCAACAGGATCGAGATCACAGCCAGTCCCCCGCCTAGCGCCAAGGACCCCACATCACCCATAAAAATCTGAGCCGGCAAATGATTGAAGAGCAGAAATCCAACTAAGGCGCCAGCCACAGCATAGCAGATCACGCCCAAGGACATTTGGTGTTCATGGAACGCGATCAGCCCGTAAGTGAAGTAGGCGATCACGCCCAAGCCCCCGACCAAACCATCTAGTCCATCAGTCAAATTGACCGCGTTGGAGAAACCAACGAGCCAAACACCGACGAATAATGCAAAGACAATTACCGAATGGCTAACTCCGATCCCTGGGAAAACGAGGCCTTGTTCGGGGCGATCGTTCAAATAAATCATGACGAAAATAATCGCGGTCAGGATCTGGGCCAATAATTTCTGCCAGGCCGTTAAGCCCATGTTGCGCTTCTTCAGGAGTTTGATGCCGTCATCCGCGAAACCGATCGCGCCATAGAGCACGATGACCAGGACAAACAACCAAACTTGAGTCCCTAACTGATGCATCAACAAAGCCCCCACCAGCACGACGACAATGATCGCACTTAGAAAAACCAACCCGCCCATAATCGGCGTGCCTGTTTTCTTCATGTGCCATTTCGGCCCCTCACCACGGATTTGCTGACCTTCGTCGTGATCGCGCTGATAGTGAATAAACATGGGTAAGAACAAGACGGTCAATGCGAATGCACTGAGCGCGCTAAGCAATGGAAATATCATCATTTACTCTCTTCCTATTATGGCTCTGCCAATTTGATAACGATCTGTTGGCCGGCGGTGATCACCGCCCCGGCCTTCAGACTCTGACTAGTGACGTAACCATCGCCCGAGAACTTAAAGTCGCCACCAGTTATCTCTGCTAATTTTAACACATCATTTTTAGACCAGCCAACTACATTTGGCATGGTCATGGCGCCTTCGGTCAGAAGCACCACCCGTTGCTTGGCAATGACCTTCTCCCCGGCCGCCGGTAATTGCTGCACGATCTTGGAGCCATTGCCCACTTGCGTCACGGTCAAGCCCTGATCTTTAGCCTTTTTCACGGCGGCGGCGCTGGCTAGACCGGTCAATTTGCTCATTTTGATTGAATTGGCGTCAGTGTCAGCGCTGGTAGTCCGATAATTCAAGGCCCGTTTCATTAATGGATTGAAGATTTCCGATAAAATCGAAATCGCATCCGCTTTCGTTATATCTGGCTGTTTCGCCGTCACGTACAGAATATATTCTGGATCATCGGCGGGTGCAATCCCCGCTACCGAATAGATATAGTCGTTGCTGCCTGTCAAATAGCCGCCTTTGCTGCTGGCAATTTGCGCGGTCCCGGTTTTGACCGCGATTTGTTGGTCATAACCGTCAATCTTGTACTGCTGACCGGTCCCATAATCGGCCTCAACCACTTGGCGCATGGCCGCGATCACTTGTTTCGCGGTATCAGCGCTGATCGGTGTGCCGAGAACTTTCTTATCGTACTTCGTGACCTTACCTTGGTTGCTGACCACTTTGCTGACGATCCGCGGCTGTAACATCTCGCCTTGATTTGCGATGGCGCTAAGGAAGGACATCATTTGAACGGCGCTGACATTAACCGCCTGACCAAATGAGGTGATGGCCCGATCCAATGGCGTTTTGATCTGAATACTGCCACTGGCCTCGTTGGGCAAGGTGATGCCTGTTTTCTGGCCCACACGGAAACGATTCAGATATTCTTTCCACAACGTTTCTCCTAGCGCTTGCTCAATGTGAACCGCGCCGGTGTTACTAGACCGCGGAATCACCTGAGAAAAAGGAATCGTGCCCCAACCGACTTGATTCCAATCGCGGATCGTAGAACCATTGATGGTTACCGACCCTGATCGGTAAGTAGCATTAGGATTATACTTACCTGAATCAATGGCGGCGGCCAATAAAAGCACTTTGAAAACAGAACCTGGCTCATAGGCATCCTCCACCAGACTATCACGCCATTGTGTCTCCAAACCTGATTTTGTGGCCGCATTGAAGGTCGGTCGTTGGGAAGCGGCGATGATTGCCCCCGTTTTCGCGTTCATCAGAATGGCTGATAATTCCGTCGGGTCATACTTATCCTGCACATCTTGCAACAATTGTTCCAGATAACTCTGTAGCCGGGAATCGAGGGTCAAATAAACATCGGAACCATCTTCAGCTTTTTTGACGACCCGTTTCGAATCGGGCAATTCATACCCATAATTATTGAGCTTCGCCACTTGACGGCCGTTGACCCCAGTCAATTGCTTGTTGAAATACTGTTCGACGCCCATCAGTCCTTTCAACTGCTGGGTACTCTGCTGATTGGTTTGGTCCACGGTGGTTTTCAACTGGGCCAAACCGACAATATGGGACGCAAAGGTGCCATTGGGATAAAGCCGTGACGGTGTTTCGGTAAAATTGATCCCGGGCAACTTCTCGTCAGTGATCTTTTGCTTAATTTCCAAACTCAAATTACGACCAGCGGCCCCAAATTCGACTTGAAATTGATTCTGGTTAAGCGTCTTGGTAATCTCGGTCGCACTGATTTTCAGGTATTTACTAAGAACAGTGGCTGTTTTCGCCTTATCTTTAACGTAGAGAGGCCGGCCGGCTGTTGAGACTTGATTCTTGTCCAAAACCGCGTACAGAGTATAAACATTCGAGTCCTCCGCAACGGCATTGCCATTGGCATCATAGATGGTTCCCCGCCGCGCCTTGATCACCTGATCAAAACGATATTTTTTCTGGGTCTTTTTAGTCAAATCAACTTGCCCAACATGACCGCTGCCTGCAATATAGGCAAATCGGATAACAAAAAGCAGGAGAACGATGATGCTCAACGCGGCCAAAACTAGGCCAATCACCCCACGATTACGTTGCGTTCTCCTACTACTATGCTGTTTTTTACCCCGAGCACTCATTTGCTCATGTTCCTGACGTTGGCGTCATCGAAGCTTAGCCCGTTCTTCTTCGCATAAGCCGCCAGGCGATCAGAACTGCCCAATTCCCCGATCTCTTGTTGCAGATCAACGTTACTTGTTTTAGTTTTGCCGATTTTTGTTTGAATATCTTGAAGTTGGCGTTGACTGTTAGTAACGGTCACGCTGCCATGGACCAAGAAAACCATGAAGCCTAGAATCGCCAAACAAGACCCTAAGGCTAATAGTCGTTCCAAAAGGGAAAAGCGAACTTTACGAGAATATTGGACCGGAGCGGCTTGCGGCTCCAGTTGCGGCGTTGCTAATGGTGTTACTTCCGGTTGTAATTTTCTAACTGCATTATCATTCATATTCAAAAACCCCATATTTTGATTTACTAAAGATTGATCACAGCTGATTTTTTATAGTCGTTGGCGCTCGGCTACCCGTAAACGGGCACTATGAGCACGATGATTAGCGGCAAGTTCCGCCGCGTTGGGCACGATTGGCTTGCGGTTGACCAATTTCAAGATTGGCTGTAACTCTGCCGGCACCACTGGCAACCCTGGCGGCAGCTCAATTTCCGCATATCGTTTCATGGTTTGTTTAACAATTCGATCTTCCAAAGATTGAAAGGTGATCACACTCAGGCGCCCATGGAGTGCCAGGAGGTCGACGGCTTGTTCGAGACTATCTGATAAGGCACCGAGTTCGTCGTTGACCGCGATGCGGATCGCTTGAAAAGTCCGTTTGGCTGGGTGCCCACCAGTTCGCCGAGCGGCTGCCGGAATGGCTGTTTTGACCAATTCGGCTAATTCCGTTGTGGTGGTGATCGGTGCGATGGCTCGCTGACGTTCAATCGCGCGGGCGATCGGCTTGGCAAAGCGTTCGTCGCTATATCGGTTAATGATCCGGACAAGGTCTTGATAGGACCAGTCATTGACCACGATCGCGGCAGTCAACGTTTGACTTTGATCCATCCGCATATCCAGCGGCGCTGTTTGTTTATAGCTAAAACCACGCTCACCTAGGTCCAATTGCGGCGAAGATACGCCTAAATCGTAGAGCACACCATCGACATGCTCGATCTGATAGCTGGCCAGAACCGACTGCAGCTGGCGGAAATTGGCATGGACTAAAGTGACTCGTTCAGGCTCCTGAAAGCTCGGATCGGTGGCCAGCAAGCGTTCTCCGTTTGCTAATGCCATCTCGTCTTGATCAAAGGCAAAAACACGACCACCATGAAAGCGGCTGAGTAATTCCCGTGTATGGCCACCACCGCCGAACGTCGCATCCACATAAATCCCCCGATCATGAGGTGCAACACCAGTTACGGTTTCTTCTAATAAAACTGTTTGATGGTTAAACACTTGAACCCTCCTCGCTTACTTGACTTGCATGTCTTTACCTGGTTACCAGCAGGATCACAAATCGAAATCCATGAGATTTTCAGAGATTTCGTCGAAATTATCCGCGGCAGCATCGTTGAATGCTGTCCAGCGTGTTTCATCCCAGATCTCGATCCGATCGGAAACGCCGACGATCACACAATTCTTGGCTAATTGCGCGTAACTTAATAATGGTTTGGCAATGTTGATGCGGCCTTGCTTATCAAATTCCTGCTCCGTTGCCGCAGCATAGAAGAAACGAACAAAGGCCCGGGCGTCTTTCTTGGTCAGGGGTAACTGATCCAATTTGGCTTCCAGCGCTTGCCATTTGGCCATGGGATAACCGAACAAACAGCCATCCATCCCACGGGTCAATACAAAGGATTCGCCCAGCTCGGCGCGAAACTTGGCCGGCATGATCACGCGTCCCTTAGCATCCAAGCTATGGTGAAATTCACCCATCAACATTTTCTCACCCCCGTTATTCTTAAATTTTACCACATCCCCCCACTATTAACCACCCGAATCCACCTTTCTCCCACTTTTCTCAAACAACAAAAAAAGCCCAAGCAGCAAGGGCTTAGGCAATGAGCGATTGATTCGTAATCATTTTTTAATAATTTATTCAGAAAGCGTTTCCAACAAGATGAGCGCTTCGCCTATTTGGCCAAGACCCAAACGAGAATAAACAGGTACCAAATACCGGAGATTGCCAAGTAAAACCGCCATAATCCTAAGAAAAACGATTTCAGTTTTAGGTCATCTTTAACTTTCACCAAGTAGACGGCGTAAATCAACGCCCAGGCACAAACCGCGATCAGGCTGTACGCCCACGTCCGCTTGATGGCCACGCTTTGCGCCAATAGATCCATCGCCACGGTCAAGATCGGTGGTAATAAGAAATAAATCGGGATCCGCCGATCACTTAAGCGTCGCGCCGCGATCGTGAGCAAAAGACCTAGGGCCAAGCCCAACCAAGGTAAGCCGATCCCAAGGATAAGTGCGGTTTTTGAAGTCATTTAAAGGTTCCTTTCAAGAAACGGTGATTGAATTTTAACTGATTTTTAGGTAGAATAACGTTAATAAGTTAGCAAATGAGGTGTCGATTTGAGAGAGAAGAAAAAGACCAGTACTTTTACCAAAATCACGAAGGTTTTCGTTTGGCTGATGATCATCGTTACGCTTGCTGGGGTTGTTTTTGGTGCGATCAGTTCTATGGGCATATTCTAGCGCACAGCTGATTGGTTTCATTTTACCGCAAAATCATTGATTACGCAGTATAATTCGCCACTCACGTCATTTCCGAGCTATTTCGCCGAAACATCTGGCCAATCCCCACTTGTCGGCTAGCATTCCTGACGTTGAGCGAGGAGCCGTACCGTCGTTTAATTCACAACTAAAAAAAGACTGATTCTGGTTAAGTGCTTGGGCCCTCGCCCTGGTTTAACCGAATCAGTCTTTTTCTTCTTTCGTCTTAGTCAACGCAACTAACGCCGTTTCGGCCGCCCGCGACGGTCAAGGCTTGGCCCTCGCTTACAGATTACGGCGTAGTAACTGCGGGATCAGCCCCACGAGTAAACTGATCACAATCGCTCCGAGGATCGCGTTGGCGACGAAACTGCCGCCATTGATCACCAATGAATAGACCCAGGCCGATTGTCCCTTAGGCGCGTATGATCCCCAGAAAAACACACCGGAAAGATAATGAACCGCGTACTTGGCGAAATCGCCAATCAAGAACCCTAGGATTGCCCAAAGCGCCGCCAGTTTCCGCTGATCCTGGGCCAAGGCGTGATCGACTTGAGGCTTGACCAATCCAATCAATCCTGCCAAAGCGAAGGGAACGGGGTAATCTAAGATGATCTGGATCGGGTGCAATAAGGAGCCACTGCCCCGTAGCCACATGTCCAACAAGCCCCAGATCAAGCCGGCAACCATCCCTGGCACCACGCCGCGGCGGTAACAATAAATTGCGATCGGGATCAATCCATAGGCCAATTGGATCGAAGAAACGCCGAAATCATGGGGCACATAGGTCAAGGCCATCGCTAGCCCCGCAAAGATCGCGCCCTCCACCATTGTTTTGAGCCGTTCATTTTGTTGCATAAAAAAACTCCTCCTTCGAGACATGACCATCAACAAAGTGGAGTTTTCACTCCATCACAATTCCTACGCGTGTACTGACACAACAGGTTCAAGGGTCTGATCCGAAATCACTCTCAGCTATAATAGCTCCCCTTTGTGATGGCATATTCGATTTTTCGTTACTTCCACATTAAACAGGGTTTTGGGGCGCTTGTCAAGCAGGCGAATCGTTGAAACCGCTGACATCGACAAACCCTGGTGAGTGCTGATGGCCCCCCACTTTAAGCGCCGATTTTAATGGCTAGATCTTGCTTAAACCACTTCTCGCTTAAGCGACTGATCGTGCCATTCTGGCTAAGCTTCGCCAGAGCCGTGTTGAGACGCCGCCGCAACTTAGTGTCTGACTTGCGCAGTCCCACCGCAAAAGTTTCCTCGGGATAGCCGCCGCTGATGATCCGATATTGCTTTTGATTGTGTTGCTGACGAATGTAATAGCCCGCGTAGATGCTGTCACCAACGATGCCTTGGATGCGCCCAGCCTGAAGATCCAGAAAGGCAGTGTTGAAATTCTCAAACAGGACGGCGGAATGATCCGCGACAATATTCTTCAAAACTTGGGGCTGCCGCTCAAACAGGGTTTGGCCAGATGAGCCGTTCTGTAACCCGACTTTCTTCCCTTTCATCGCCGCGAAAGACCGAATATTGGCGGCCGTTTTGGTGACTAAAACCTGCTGATTACGCAGATAGGGATCAGAAAAAGCAACTTCACGCTGGCGTTCTTTGGTTTTGGTATAGCCATTCCAAATCAAATCGATCGTGCCATTCTTGAGCTCAGTTTCTTTCATGTTCCAATCGATTGCTTGGAAGGTAACGGGCTGATCCAACTCCCGGCCCACCGCCTTGGCCAGGTCAATATCAAAGCCGGCAAGACTGCCATCTTTTTCTTGAAAACCCATGGGCACGAAGGTGTCGTCCAACCCAACGATCAGGGTTTGGCCGGGTTGATCGACTGCCTTTAAATTACGGAGGGAGCCACAACCAGCTAAACTGAATAATAACCCCATTCCCAGCAGGAGCGTTAGCATTTCTTTTTTTAGGCGCATTGTCATTCCTCCTTGATCAGGATTGGTATGGGGCCAACTGGAAGGTGCGATCCGCGATTTGATCGGCAAAGACCAAATCATGGGTCACCACGATTTGGGTCATCCCGGTGGCTTTAAGTTGCAAAATCAAATCGCGAACACTGTCACGCAAATTGGGATCCAATGCCGAAGTTGGTTCGTCGTAACAAAGGATCCGCGGCTTTAACGCCAAGGCGCGCGCAATTCCCACCCGTTGCTTTTGCCCACCGGATAACTGAAAAGGATATTGATTTGCTTGTTCGGTCAGACCCAATTGAGCGAGCAGTGTTTGTGCCTGCTCAGTGGCCGCTTGGGGACTTAACCCGAAGGTCAGGCGCGGCGCCAGCACAACATTTTCCAGTGTGCTCAGATGTGGAAAAAGGCGGAAGTCTTGGAACACCACGCCGATGACGCCTGCTTTCAGGTTATCCTGAGCTGGGACAAACGGCTGACCATCTAATTCGATTTTGCCGTGATCATAGGGGGTCAATCCGGCGATGATCCGAAGTAACGTGGTTTTCCCGGCGCCGCTAGGACCTACGATACACAAGGTTTGGCCTTCTTCAACGTTGAGCGTTGCCTGATCGATGATCGTGCGTGTGGCGATTTTCTTGGTAATTCCTTGTAATGTCAGCATTGCTTCTTCCTCCTAGTCATAATACGCATAGTGTTTCTCCGCCTGACGCAAGGCCCAGGTCAACACAGCGGTCAACCCCAAGTAAATCGCGGCCACGGCCAGCAGCGGCACCAGGGTCACGTCACGCGCCATGGCAATATTTCCCGCCCGCAGCAGATCACCTAACCCAATCACATAAACCAAGGAAGAGTCCTTGACTAGATTGATCACTTCATTGCCGATCGCCGGAATCACTTTCTTATTGACTTGCGGCAAAATAATATAACGGAACGTTTGGCGGCTATTCAAGCGCAACATCTGGGCGGCCTCAACTTGCCCCTGATCAACGCTCTGCAGACCGCCCCGAAAGATCTCGGCGAAATAAGCGGCATAATTCAACACGAAGGCAAATAGCGCGGCAGCGTAACGTTCCAACACGATATGCATCAACGGCAGCCCATAGAAAACAAAAATCAATTGCAGTAACAGTGGTGTCCCGCGCATCAACCAAACATAAAAATCCAACACCGCCCGCAATGGCTTGAACCGCGACCGCAAACCAACGCTAGCCAATAGGCCCAAGGGGATCGCCAAGAGTAACGTCAAGCCAAAGATGCTCAAGGTTACTTTGGTCCCATTCAATAATGCTGGAAAGATCTCACTTAAATACTGCCAACTCATCCAACTCACTCCTTTTTTTAAATGCGCTGTACTCTATCCAAACGTGCTGCACGCAACTGCTTTCTGCGCCGATACGCAATTGTTCCGAAAGCAAAGCCCAGCTTTCAAAACAATTGCTAGGCTAATGCTCAGAAGCTGCCCAGGTCGGCTCGCACTCTTTGGAATACAAAAAACGCCCTCTAAACTATTGCTAGTCTAGAGGGCGTTGATCAACACGGTCCCACCTCTGATTTCCATCCGTCTCACAACGAATGGCTCACTCAGTCCTTGAACTGAACCGATAACGGTGGCGAACCGGGTCGACTTTGGATTACCAAGGTAAAACTGACATCGATCGCAGAATTGTTGTGCATGACCACTTACCTCTCCTTCTCACCAACCAGGAGTTCTCTGAACGCAGCGGTAGCCACCGGGACAATTATTTGCTTAGAATCTGTTAATTATTCATTCATAATAATCACAGACAGACCAAAAGTCAAGTCAAAAATTTGTTTTTTTGGAAAAATTACCGTCCGGTTCACCATGCCACCTTCACCGGATAAGTCCAAGACAAAGTCCCAACCACGCCGAACACTGGCTTGGGAGCGTTTAACGATGGAATAACCGTGACCAAAAGCCTTTCGGGGCCGGTTCTGGTTCCGGCGTTGACTCAACCGGATCCTCTTCCCGCAAGGTCATCAGTGGCACACTATCACCCAGCATCCGCCGGGCAATGTTCCGGTAACCCTGACTGGCCGGATTCTCCGGTGTCAACGTGACCGGTTCGCCTGCATTGGCGGTGGCGATAACGGCATCATCATCGAAAACAATGCCGAGCAAAGGAACCGACAAATGGTCTGTGATTGCTTCAATACTCATCATATCGCCCTGATTCATCAGATTCTTGCGAATTCGGTTGATGATCAGCCGCGGGCCAAACTCCAAATGATGAGCTTCTAAGATACCGACGATCCGATCCGCGTCACTGACCGCCGCATTCTCCGGTGTGGTCACCAAAATCGCCCCATCAGCTCCGGCCACCGCGTTTTCGAAGCCTTGTTCGATGCCTGCGGGGCAGTCCAGGAGTACAAAGTCGAAACTCTCTTTCAGTTGATTGACGATGTTTCGAACTGCTTGGGGGGTCAGGGCGTTCTTGTCAGAGCTTTGCGCCGCTGGCAATAAGAACAGCTTATCTTCCAAGCGGCTGTCCTTAATCAGGGCCTGCTTGAGACTAGCGCGGCCTTGAACAACATCTACGATCGTAAAGATGATCCGATTTTCCAGCCCCAAAACGACGTCCAAATTCCGCAGGCCTAAATCCAGGTCAACCAAACAAACCTTCTTGCCTAATAAGGCCAAGGAGGTCCCAATGTTCGCGGTGGTTGTCGTCTTGCCGACACCGCCTTTACCAGAAGTGATCACTAAGGCTGTTCCCATTACTGTTCCTCCAACTGTTGGAAGAGTTTAGGCTTGATTTTCTTCAGATCGGTCAATTTAGCCGTCGCCAAATTATGAAGGTCATCGATATAGGTGAATTGTTGGCCTTGGATCTCCGGCTGATCGGCCACGATCTCGACCAGATCGCTGATCCGCAACTGTGCCGCCTGGCGCAAATCACCAGCAATAATCGCCTCACTATTATCAGGGAAGCCCGCGTGAAGAATACCTTCGACCGCGCCGACCACATAAATATTGCGGGAAGCCATTAAGGTCGCGCCTTGATGGACGCTGCCCAAGACGATCACATCGCCTTCATAGAAGACCTCTTGCCCACTACGAATCACCTGGGGAACGAAGTGGAGCGCTTTGCTCTTGAGCAAGGCGGCGACCGTCGTTTGATCCATCACATCCGCCGTGACTTCAATGATTTTAAAATGTTCGAACTGCCCGACCAAGGCATAAAGTCGTTGCCGTTGTTCATCGGTCAGAATGCGCCGACCGGTGCGCACCTTGAAATCGATCTCCCGCGTGCTGGTATCCTCAGCCCGAACCTTTTCCAATAAGGTCGTTAATTCTTGCAAACTGAGCTCGAAGTTGCGTTCCGCTGGAATTTCGATTTCATAGCCATCATTGCGCCCTCTTAAAAAGACATTTTCCACGTCCTTACCTCCCTCGCTTCTGGTGAATAAATTGCAGTAGCCAGCGTGTTGGCCAAAAGAAAATCGCGAATAAAATCACGTTGAGCAAAATTGTTGGTCCTAGCGCGTCACTAATGAAGCTACCCAAAGACGCGCTGGTTAAATTAAAGAAATCAGCTAGAAAGAAGAGAATCACTTGGCCCACCAGCACGGTGATCACGAACGTCCCCAACTGATAGATCGGCTGCTTGCCGAAATAATTCAGCAAGAATTTCGTTAACAGATAGGTCAACGGTCCGATCAACGTGTACAGGCCGATCAATCCCGTATAAAACAAATCATAGGCCAGCCCGCCTAATAGCGCGTACCAGAAGAGCAGATTTGAAGCCGGCATCGCGAACGTACACAGAACCAGGGCCATTAAGAACAACTGGGGCGCCATTTGTAAACTATTATCAAAGAAAAAACCAGAGAAGGCCAGCGATAAGCTACCATCACTGAAAAAACCCAGCAAAATCACTAACGGGATCAACCAACGATGCTGGAATTTCTCTGCCTGCATATTAGTCATCCGCGATCCCCCGATCAATGACGGTCACCACGGTGAAATTATTCAAATTAGCCGCAGGTTTGATATAAATCGTGCTGGCCAGGCCATAGTCATCATCTTTGACCTTGACTACCGTTCCGATCAACAAGCCCGCCGGTGTTAAACCACCTAGCCCAGAGGTCACGACTTTCTGCCCTTTCTTGACTTTGTCGGCGGTCACCAAACGACCCATCTTGAGGGTGGCCGTTTCGGTATCATAACCGGTGATCAAGCCACTGACCGGCGTGCCACCATCAATACTGACCTCGGCCGCGAAACGATTACTCGAACCATTATCACTGGAAATCAACTCTACTTTCGAATTGGTTTGGTTGACCTCAACGATCCGACCGATCAAGCCCGAACCACTCATCACTGGCATGTCTTTCTTCAAGCCCGCCGCGGAACCGCGGTTGATCAGCAGATAGTTTTGCCAATTGATCGGCGAACGACTCATGACCGCCGCGGAAACTTGGGTATAGTCCGTTAACGTGGCGTTCAGTTTCAGCTGTTTCTTTAAGGCGCGATTTTCGTTTTTCAGGGTCTGATTCTCGACTTTGGTCTCGGCCAGCTCCTGGATCTCAGCCTTTAAGGCCTTATTCTCATCATAGGTATTGAAAAGATCTTTAATATTGGCGCTAACGCTACGGACACCGTTGACCGGAGCCGTGATCACATTGCCCACGATCCCCAAAGCGTCATTTCCAAAGCGTTGCACAAAAACAGGCGCCTTGCGATTGTCCCGTAATCCGATGGAAACGGATAACATTCCAAAGACGGCGATCAACGTGACCATCACGATAATCAACTTTTTGTTGGAAAAAAACTTATTCATTAAATCCTCCACAAATCAAAAAAGCGGGCACGCCCGCATTTTCGGATTTTAATGTTTCCGTTTCATAACTTCAATACTCTTGAGGGATTCCCCAGTACCGATGGCCACACAATCAAGCGGGTCTTGGGCGATGAACACCGGAACTTTAGTGGCATCTGAAATAACTTCAGGCAGATTCTTTAATAACGCGCCGCCCCCGGTCAAAACGATCCCATGGTCGATCACGTCAGCGGCAATCTCAGGTGAGGTCTCTTCCAAGGTCTCCTTGATCGCCGCAATAATTGCTTCGATCACTTCCTGAATCGCATTCGCAATATCAGTCGCGGAAACTTCGATTGTTTTCGGCAAACCAGTGATCAGGTCACGACCGCGAATCGTCATATCCTCTAACTCGCCAGCCTTGTCCACGGAAGCCGAGCCGATCTGGATCTTAACTTGCTCAGACGTCCGTTCACCGATCAATAAATTGAAATGTTGACGAATGTATGAAGTGATCGATTCATCGATCTTATCGCCGGCCATGCGGATCGACCGTGAGGATACGATCCCGCCTAACGAGATCGTTGCCACATCAGTGGTCCCACCGCCAATATCCACAACCATGCTGCCGGTAGGATCCATAATTGGCAATCCAGCGCCAACTGCTGCGGCGAAGGGTTCTTCGATCACGTAGGCCTCGCGAGCGCCAGCGACCCGAGTTGCATCGATCACCGCCCGTTTTTCGACTTCGGTCACCCCACTGGGCACACAAACCATCACATAAGGCTTGCCGCCACCCACGGTTTTCTCAATAAAGTATTTCATCATCGCAGCAGTCGTGTCATAATCCGCGATCACGCCATCTTTCATTGGCCGAATCGCGACGATACTTGCAGGAGTTCGGCCGATCATATCACGAGCTTCAGAACCAACCGCAATGATCTCGCCGGTTTTTGAATTTTTTGCAACGACAGAAGGTTCATTGAGGACAATGCCCTTACCTTCACTATAAACTAATGTATTGGCTGTACCTAAATCAATGCCAATATTCTTCGCACCGAATCCTAGCAATGTTTTCTCTCCTTAAATTCCAAGTTTATACTAATTGGAATTATACCATAATGGCAAAACGTTAAAAAGTATTCACTAAGAAATCTTAAAGAAATGGTCACCACCTGATTCGGCGCGCTGACCTAGACCAAAATAAACTTAGCAAGTTCTATTCTAACAGGAAACGGGCGAAAGTGCACATTTATACCGAAACGAAATCGCCGCGCTGGGCTTCAAAGTAAATCTTCTTCACGTAAAGACAAATAATTGTCATGACCGATGATCAAATGATCGAGACATTCAATTCCCATCAACTCCCCACACTGAACCAGCCGCTTCGAAAATTCCAAGTCATTACTGGAAGGCGTGGTCTGACCACTGGGATGATTGTGCAAACAGATCAGCCGGGCCGCCGATAACAAAACCGCGTAATGATAAATCTCCCGGGGATGCGCTACGGAACTGTTCAAACCGCCTGTAAAAATGATCCGCTCTTGGATCACTTGATTTTTGGTATCCAAATAGACCACCACCAATTGCTCCTGCTGGCAGCCGCGAAACTTCTTGACCATTTCTTGACCCAACATCCGCGACGATAAGACAACGCCCTGACGCAATTGCATTTGGCGTAACGATCGCCGCCCCAACTCGAAGGCCGCCTGTAATTCAATGGCCTTCGTGGGTCCGATCCCAGGATAGCGGGTCAATTCTGCTAAGCTACCCCGGGCCAAAAAAGCCAAATTACCAAACTCCTGCAATAATTGCGCGGCCAATTGTGCCGTACTCCATTTGGCCGTGCCCGTGCGCAAAATAATCTGCAACAACTCTTGATCCGTGGCGGCGCTGACTCCATGTTGATACACCGTTTCTCGCGGTCGCAAGGTGATCATGGTCGCCGCTTGCCCACCATCATTGATCACATTCGTCTCCTGCTTTCTCATCAAAAAATCACCCTTTCGTTTATAAATACGAAAGAGTGATCTGCTTTATTTTTTTGTTTTCGGAAAGTGGTCCGTTGCTGGCGCTAGACCGCGCCAGCAACCGGCCACGCCAAGTCTAGCGGCCAAACAGCTAGTCGGCCAATAAATAATGGCGCACGTCGGTGATCAGATAAAACGAGCCGGCAAAGAGAAACACCCCAGCGCCGCCCGACGCCTGAAGCGCGTTCTGGAAGGCTTGTTGCCAGGTGGGCGCATAGGTGAAGGGCGCGGCGATCTGTTGTTGCAATTGCGCCTGATCAGCCGCCCGAGGATTATCCGCCACAGTGGTCCAAGTCACCTGCCAGTTAGTGGCAGCCAGTAATGCGGCTACTTGGCGAATATCTTTATCCGCCATCATCCCCATCGTTAAAAAGATGGGCTGACCAGCAAAGACCCGCTTGACCGTGGCAATCAGCGCCGTGATGGCCGGAATATTATGGGCGCCATCCAAAACCATCAATGGCTCCTGACTAATGACCTCTAAACGCCCCGGCACTTGGAAATCCGCCAGAACTTGCCGTACCACGTGAGCATCCAACTGACTGTGCCGCTGATCCAACCAGGCTGCCGCTGCCGCTAGAGCCAAGCTAGCATCAGCCACCTGCCAAGTCGCCAGTGCTGGCATACGCAAATGACGCAGTGGCGCGGACAATCCGGTGCCCATCCAGTCAAATTGAACCTGCGGCGGTGACCACTGCACATGCTGCGCCTGGATTGCTTGACCAAACTGGTAACCTTTGGCCGCTTGTTGCTGGATCTTCGCCGTGATCAAAGGTTGGACCGCGGCGGGCAACTCACCATAAATCACGGTTTGCTGAGGTTTTATGATCCCCGCCTTTTCCACGGCAATGTCCGCCAGCGTGGGACCAATCAAGTCTTGATGATCCAACCCGATCGACGTGATCACGCCAACGCTGGCCGTGATCACGTTCGTGCGATCATGAGCGCCGCCGATCCCAACTTCGATCACCCCCACATCAACCGCTTGCGCAGCGAAATAATTGAACATCAGTAAGGTGACCCACTCAAATTCAGTCAACTCCAGCTGAGCCGCCGCTAAAACTGGGCGCATGGCGGTCACCAAGGCGATCAGTTGATCATCGGGAATCATTTGATCATCGATTTGGATGCGCTCGTTGAACTTCAACACGAAGGGCGAGGTAAACAGCCCCACATGATAACCCTGAGCGACTAATAACTGACTGATCAAATGACAGGTCGACCCCTTGCCGTTAGTCCCGGTCACATGGATCGTCGTGAATTTATCTTGCGGATCACCAAATAACGCCAATGCTTGTTTCATCAGATCCAATTTATCACTGCGATGTAACCGCGGTCGCCCATGTAAAAAAGTCAAGACATCTGTAATTGTGGTCAAACCCTACCTCCGTATCTACGTCCCACGCGCACTTGTGTGGTCACCACGCGTAAAATTTGCGCCTAAGCGTTATTTATTCGCGCTTAATTCAGTGATCCGTTGCTTAACGGCTTCCCGTTGGCTCAAGTAATCCACCCGCTTCGCCCGTTGTTCATCAACGACTTCTGCCGGTGCTTTCGCGACGAATTTTTCATTGCCTAATTTGCGGTCGATCCGGGTCACTTCTTGATCCAAACGGTTCGCTTCTTTTTCAAGGCGTTGGATCTCCTGATCAAGATCGATCAGCTCCGCCAATGGTACGAAAATCTCCACATCACTGGTGACTTGCGACATCGCCAGCTTAGGCGCTTTGACGTGCGGCCCAACTTCCAAAGCAGTTGGGTTCAGAAAGCGTTCAAGAAATTCCAGATTGCTGTTCAAGGTGTCCTCGATCGTCGTTGTCTTGGTCCGCAGCAAGATCTCGACCGGCTTGGAGATCGGCGCGTTAGCTTCCGCTCTGATCCCCCGCACACCGCGGATCACGTCGATCAACCCGGTCATTTGTTCCACCGCGACAATGTCATTAAGGTCCTCACTATATTCAGGATAATGCGCCACCGTCAATGAGCGACCTTCATGAGGCATGCTTAACCAGATTTTCTCCGTCACAAAAGGCATGATTGGATGCATCAAACGCAAGATCTGATCCAGCACATATAATAAGTTCTGCCGCTTGTAACGCTTAGCACTTTCATCATCGCCATTGAGCACCGCTTTACTCATTTCGATATACCAGTCGCAGAAGTCATTCCAAATAAAGTTGTACAACAAGCGACCGGACTCACCAAACTCAAACTGATCATTCAAGCGCGTCACCGAGCCGATCGTTTCATTCAAGCGACTGACGATCCACCGATCCGACAAGTCGAAGCGATCACGGTCGCGAATCACGCTGCTGGTGGTCGTGTCACCTAAATTCATGATGACAAACCGACTGGCGTTCCAGATCTTATTGATGAAGTTCCAAGCAGAATCCATTTTAGTGTAGCTGAAACGGGTGTCTTGTCCCGGCGTCGAACCTGTGGACAAGAACCAGCGCAACGCGTCCGCGCCGTATTTCTCGATCACGTCCATAGGGTCGATCCCATTTCCCAATGATTTACTCATCTTCCGACCTTGTTCGTCCCGGATCAAGCCGTGGATCAGGGCGTTTTCAAACGGCCGTTTACCCGTGAATTCCAGGCTTTGGAAAATCATCCGCGAAACCCAGAATGGAATAATATCATAGCCGGTCACTAAAGTATTGGTTGGGAAGTAACGTTGATAGTCAGCGCTGTCAGTGTTCGGCCAACCCATCGTGGAAAATGGCCACAAAGCGCTGGAGAACCAAGTGTCCAAGACATCGGTCTCTTGGTGCCAGTTTTCCGCATCTGCGGGCGCGGTCATCCCCACATAAACTTCGCCCGTGTCGTTGCGGTACCAAGCGGGAATGCGATGACCCCACCATAATTGCCGAGAAATTACCCAGTCATGAATGTTTTCCATCCATTGGGTGAAGGTCTTCTCAAAACGTTCCGGCACGAAATTGATTTTGTCAGCGGTGGCTTGGTTTTTCAAGGCCATTTCAGCCAAGGGTTTCATTTTGACGAACCATTGCGTTGATAGCCGTGGCTCAACTTGGACCCCAGACCGTTCCGAATGGCCCACACTGTGGACGATTTTCTCCACGCGCAGTAAATAGCCTTGCGCTTTCAAATCGGCGACGATCGCTTTGCGGGCGGCGAAACGATCCAGCCCCGCGTATTTGCCGGCCCGTTCATTCATCGTGCCATTATCATTCATGATATTGATCCGTTCCAGATCATGACGATTGCCGACCTCGAAGTCGTTGGGGTCATGGGCAGGCGTGATTTTGACCGCGCCGGTCCCGAAGTCGATGTCCACATAATGGTCTTCGATGATCGGGATTTGGCGATCAGTCAACGGTAATTTGACCATTTTGCCCACCAGCTTGGCATAACGGGGATCGCCGGGATGAACCGCGATCGCCGTGTCACCCAGCATTGTTTCCGGCCTGGTCGTGGCGATCTCGATGTCACCAGAACCATCAGCTAAGGGATAACGCACATGGTAGAAACCGCCCTCATCATCCTGGTGCAGCACTTCAATATCCGACAACGCTGTTTCCAATTGCGGGTCCCAGTTGATGATGTATTCGCCGCGATAGATCAAGCCTTTTTGATACATTTTGACGAAAACGGTCCGGACCGCCTCGGACAAGCCATCATCCAAGGTGAACCGCTCCCGATCGTAATCTAAAGACAGCCCTAACTTGGCCCATTGCGCCTTGATCGTGGCCGCATATTCGTCTTTCCAAGCCCAGACCTGCTCAACAAACTTCTCGCGGCCTAATTGGTGACGATCTTGCCCTTGCGCCCGCAACTTGGCCTCAACTTTGGCCTGGGTCGCGATGCCCGCGTGATCCATCCCAGGCAGCCACAAGGTATCGAAACCTTGCATCCGCTTTTGGCGAATGATCATATCCTGTAAAGCTGTGTCCCAAGCATGACCCAAGTGCAACTTCCCAGTCACATTGGGAGGTGGGATCACGATCGAATAAGGTTTCGCCTTTTTATCGCCACTAGGCTTGAAAACTTTCTCATCTAACCATTCTTGATAACGACCCGTTTCAACGCTCTTCGGATCATATTTCGGTGCCATTTCTGTTGCCATGTCATCCGCTCCTTCAACTAAATCCCGCCAACAAAAAAATCGTCCTAAATAACATAGGACGATTTCTGATCGCGGTACCACCTAAATTGAGCATCGCTGCTCCAACTCAATGCAATAACGGCTGCTACCGGCGCAAACTACTGCTTCACTTGCGCAACTCCCAAGCTACCGCTACTGACTGTCTGGGGAAATTTCACACTGACCATTTCCTCACTGACCAGCCGATCAGTACCGCTCTTGTTCAAGGTTGTTGGTTAAATCTTAGCCCAAAAAGCAGAAACGGTCAAGTCCTGACCGCCGAATTTCACAGGATAAACAAACAGCCTGGTCTAGGCTTAAAGATGCTTACGACTCAGTGGCGCGGTCGTGTGATCCAAGTGATCCGCCCAAAGCAGCAATCACGCCGCCAAAAATCACGTTGCTGGAAGCAACAAACAAACAACAATTCGGCTTATTAGCAAGAGAAGCCCAGAGACGATAGCGTAATGCTTACGCTCGAAAGGAATCATCAGCGCGCAGCCCAGAACAACCAAAGTCGCTACAAGAAAATAGCCAAGGACCTGTGGTTGATGCAAAATGAACAGCGTTAAAATCATGGGAAAGAGCGCGAGAATTAGCACTGGCGCAATTTTTTTTAAAACGGCGCGTTGCAACTGCCAGGCAGACAAGTTTCGCACCTGGATCAGCACCCAAATATCTTTGAAATCTTGCTCACATCTCATCAGATACCACCAGGCGTTCACCATGATCAGCGTCGAAAGTAGAACAACCCACAAATTACCTCGGAGAACGCCAAAGGTCATTAAAATCAAGTTTTGCGATGACAAGGCGAAACGATTCCTGACGACAATCACAAGGGACCCGATCCCAAGCGAAACGAGCCAGCCAAATGGCTTAGTTCTCATTGCTAGCTACCAATAGACCATCTTCGAGCAGATACATTCGCTGATACTGCACGCTGGGAATGATGTCATGGGAAGCAATCAGAACGCTCTTACCTTGATCAGCCAATTTGGCAATCAAATCGCTAAAGCCAGCTAAGGAGGGTTCATCAAGTCCTCTTGTCGGCTCGTCCAGCAAAATGATCGACTGATCTTCCATGACAGCCTGAATGATTCCTGCTTTCTGACGCATCCCCACGGAAAACTTGCCCATCTTATCCTTGTTATCCAGGTCAAGGCGCAAGATTTGGGAGAGTTCCTTGACCCAAGGTAAATTGTACGTGCCGCGCAACTCCGCCAAGAATTTCAAGTTACGCGCCAGCGTTTCAAATTCAAAAAATCCGGGATTTTCAATCAAGGCGCCAAAAACATCTGCGTCACCCTTGACCACACTGCCAGCTGTTGGGACCAATAATCCCACAATGATCTTAAATAAGGTTGATTTACCAGAACCATTCGCACCAGAAATGTGCGCGACTTCTCCGGGCTGAAGTGTTAGCGAAGCGTTCGTGATCACTTGCTTTTCTTTAAAGCGCATAGCAATACCATCAATCTGTAACATCAATTAACCTCCAATAATGCGCGGTAGTATAACAAACATTTCAATCCAATAATGATATAAAAAATTCAAGCCGATGATCACGATGATCAGTCCTAGCGAGCGCGCAACCAAAAAAGTCATGGCCGCCAACAGGGCGATGATGATCAATAGGAGTAATCTCGAACCCCAAACAAGGAGCAAGCCTGATAGCGCAGTCGCTGGGCCCAGGCTTGCTCCGCCCATGATATAAGTCAACGTTAGTGCGAAATAATAGCCAACCGTTGTAATAATGCCAACCATTCCCAATGCCAGAAACACATTGAATTCTTTGCCCCTGACCGCGACTAAGCCATAAATTGGCCGATTGACCGTGTTGTAGAAAAGTAGCGCGCAAAGCAGCGCGCTTTGCGGAATCAAAGTTGTCCAATGTGAGCTGTAAACGCTGATCAATGTATTTGTTGGGGCCAACAGCGCACTAACGATTCCCAGCACGATGGCGAAAATGTACAACTTGACAGACGCCTGGCGAGTTAACAGAGTCTTCATTTACGCGTCCCCCTGCCTAGCCTGCTTTTGCCAAAAGACCAACAGCACCAAACAAACAACCATGTAAAACAGAACAGTTAGCAGATGAAGCGCCAATAATGGCAGCGGCATTGATGAAGTCCCGAAGTTGATTTCACCCGGCGCAATCATTCCCGGCAGAAAGATTGTGTACAAGAACAAACTGCCTTGACCGCCAAGCGCCACGTTCGCGATCCCTGGAAGCAACGAGAACAACAATAGTAATAATGCCGTGGCGGGAAAAATCAGCACGGTGCGTCGAACAAAGAGACTGACCGCGAAACATAGGATAGCACCGATGACCCACCCCACTGTTGAGCACAGCACAAACAGGAGCAGATTCATTGACCCATTAAGGGTGAAGAATGTCGGCAAGCCATTTTTCAAGAAAGAGCTCGCGGGAATCAATGAAATCGGGGCGAACAGGAAATGAATAAGCATTAGTTCCAGGCCAATTTGAACTAGACGAATAATTGCCGTCCCGATAGTGATGTGGCAAAGCGCTTGCTTGATAAAAACACGGCGACCAACGCGTGTCACCCACAGATTGAATAACTTGCTATTTTTGCCATAGATAAAGAACCAAAAACAGCTGGTCGGAATAATCACCAACATGATGATCAAGTGCCAGATCGTCTCATTGTTGCCAAATAGCTGCATGCCGTAGAACAAGGCCGTCCCCGCCTCACCTCGACGTAAGATGCCCAGATTTTCATGGATCAAAAGCAGTGTATGGATCACCGTCACCATGGAGATCAGTAACAAGCCCATGAGAAAATATTTCCGCCAAAGTTTGATCAAAATGCCACCTCCGCAATTTGTAAAAGTGAAGCAGACAGTCAGCCGACTATCTGCTTCACAAAAACACTATTCTTTATCTCCTTCTACTTCTTATCAGCACTAAAGTGTAATTTCACGTTACTTTTATTCGGCTCGATTTTTTTCGAGTGAACATCAGCCCAATAGTAGTGATTAATGATGCCAGCATTGTCATTCGCACGCGTAGTCTTATCCTTATAGAGCCCCACATAGCCTGTCTTAGGAGCACCATCCGAATTCACCAATCGTACATTATAGCCGAATGCGTTGCTCTGGACATCACCATTAAACGAAGCGTAGTCGTCATTCCGTAATTTGAGAAGATTATTTTCTTGCGCCATCGTAGTTTGTAATCGATTACATTTTTAGTATACACCCCTTTTTTGAGAACTCAAGTCAATTACAAGATAATTGTGTTTCAAAAGTAAAGCAATCTAAAACCGTCATATAACGCTAAACTTAATTTATCCCTTAATTTTTCGAACAAATAACGACGCTATTTCATCGTCATGTACGGTCGTCCCCTAGCAAAGATAGGAGACCATTTTCGTTTGAAATTTCAAGTCAATTCTCGCCCTGCTTACCCCCGTTCCAAATAAATCCCTGTTCTCATTTCCAGCTATCGAAAGCAAGAACCTTCGTGCACCTGCTGTTGGCTAGGTATTCCACGCCGCTTTTATAGCGCCGCCCCGTGAATGTTAGTAAATATTTTGGGAGAGTAAGTAATACAGAAAAAGGCAAACAAAAAAGCTCAGTACATTTGTTAAAAATGAATTGAGCCGTTTTTAAACTGAAAACAGGTTTGAAAGCTGACTGTCGCGCGACCCGTTCCTGCTAGGTGCCATCGGGACAATGTTGTTCCCTAACTACAAGAAGTACAAGCCCGAGACCATCGGCCCGTGGTTATTTCGCCACCGCCGCTTGGCCTCGCTCCGAGAGCAGCAACAGATTCAGAACTTCGGAAGTCAAATCTAAATAGCGCATATTAACAAATTCCGGCAAAATCACCGGCTCAGGGGCAAAACTCAGGATCGAGCGGATACCATTATCGACCAACTTGGCGGATACCTGTTGCAGCGAGTGGCTGGGCACCGTGGAAATGGCGGTGTTGATTTGCAAGCTGGCGATCGTGGCACCCAATTCCGCCATCGGTTGAACGATCACCTGATTGATTTCCTCGCCAATCACCCCTGGATCAGCATCGAAAGCGCAAACGATGGCCATATTGGGATTGCGGCGGAAATTGTTCTTTAATAAGGCGCGACCTAAATTACCGACCCCGACCAGCGCCAGATATTGTGGTTCATCGACTTCAAGAATCTCACCGAAGATTCGGATCAAATGGCCAACATCATAGCCATACCCGCTACGGCCCAACTCACCGAAATAAGAAAAGTCGCGGCGGATCGTCGTTGGTTCGACCTGCGTCGCCGTGCCCAGATCAGCGGACTTGATCCGGCGCGTCCCCTCATCTGCCAAGTTGCAGAGAGTGCGGTAATATAGCGGTAAGCGGGACAGCGTCATTCTAGGAATTCTCGTTGTTTTCTGATTCGTCATCGTTATTCGCTCCGTTTTGTTAAACTCGTCACATTTCGTGATAAGCATACCAAAAAAAGCAAGTTCGTGCAAGCGTTAACAAAAAATATTTCCCACCTAGACCTCATAAAAATGAACAAAACCTTGGAAACAATCACCGCGCAGGTTGGTCCAACGGTTAAATACCACCACACAAAAAAGTTCAATCAAAATTGATTGAACTTTTTTGATGGGTAGCTATTGTGGGTCTGGCAATGACGCGCCACGCAACTGATCCAGCAATAAATTGATTAGAGGATCGATTGGATCTGATCCTGGTCACTTTGCATGAACTCATCATGGCTATGGATCTCGGTGATCTTGACGCCAGCTAACGCCCGCGCCATTAGCGCCGCGCCGTCCAACTGTTCCTCATAATAACGTGCCTTATCTAAACGCGGCTTAGTTTTGGGACGTGGTGGCGCGAAGATCGTACAACAGTCTTCAAAGGGCATGATCGATAAATCGAAGGTATCGATTTCTTCGGCAATTTTAATGATTTCATTCTTATCCATGGTCGCGACCGGCCGAATGACCGGCAAAGTCGTGACATCATTGATGGCGACCATGCTTTCCAAAGTTTGCGAAGCCACTTGGCCAACCGATTCACCATTAAAAATCGCCAACGCCTCACGTTTCTTCGCTAAAGCCGCCGCTAGCCGCAACATAAAGCGCCGTTGCACTGTCATCAAATAGCCTTCAGGGACCGAACGCTTCACTTCTTCTTGGATCTCCGTGAAAGGAACCTCAATGAAATTGATTGTGCCCACATATGGCGCTAACTTGGCCGTCAAAGCTTTCGCCTTGGCCAAGGCCCGTTCTGAAGTATACGGTGGACTGAAGAAATGAACCATTTCAATGGCAACGCCCCGCTTCATAGCCAAGTAGCCGGCCACCGGCGAATCGATCCCACCAGACAACATCAGCATCGCTTTGCCGGCCGTCCCCACTGGCAGGCCGCCGGCGCCTTTGATCGTCTGGGAAGACAAATAAATGCCATCACGGCGAACTTCCACACGTAAGGTCACGTCAGGATATTTCATTTGCGCAGTCAGTTGTGGCAATTGATCGTAGATATAATCGCCCAACAGCAAATTAAGCTGATTGGTGTCATATTCGAAATTATGATCCGACCGACGGGTATTGATTTTAAAAGTTTTCGCGGCTGGGACCAATTCCTGCATCATCGCCAGCGCAGTCTGTTTCAGAATTTCGATATCTTTCGAGATCGTAATACTTGGCGAGAAATTCTGGATACCGAAAACTTGCCGCAACTTCGCCATGACCGCAGTTGAATCGGTCCCATTCAAAGCGATATGCATGCGATCACGTTTGGGATAGATTTTTAAGTCGGGAAATTCGCGCAAAGTCTTGGTAACATTGCCATTGAGCCGGCCGATAAACTCCCGGCGATTCTTACCTTTGGTGGATAACTCACCATAACGAACTGTGATTTCTGTGTATTGCATAATAGCTCCTTTTTCAATCGAATTAGTCGTTTGTCCGCCCGTTCATCCGTTGGAAACGTTGATAGATCCGGGGAAAAACCTGCTTGAACTGGTCAACTTCCGCTTGAGTATTCTGCGCGTCCAAACTGATTCGAACTGCGCTGGTCGCTAGTTTCTCGGGGACTTGCATCGCCTTTAACGTTCCCGATTCAACCCCGGAACGCGAAGAACAAGCGCTGGTCGTCGACAAATAAATATCCGCTTCTTCCAACGCATGCACCATGGTTTCACCGCGGACTCCGGTTAACGCGAAGCACAGGATATGCGGCGCCGCCGGACGATCAAGCGGCGAGAAAATCTTGATATTGGCTAACGGCTGAAGGAAATTGATCAACTGTTGCCGCAATCCCGCTTCATGCTTAGCCTTGGCCGCCTCATCGGTCAGCGCCAAACGTAGGGCCTTACTCATCGCCGCAATGCCTGGGGTATTCTCCGTGCCGCTACGGTGATTCTGCTCTTGACCACCGCCATCGATCAAGTTGACCAATTGACGTCCGCGTTTCGCATAAATGAAGCCGACACCACGGGGTCCATGGAATTTATGGGCGGAAAAGGTGGCAAAATCCACCCGCTCAGGTAAAACTTGGGAAAGGAGATTCTTGCCCACCGCTTGGACGGCATCCACATGGAAATGGATCGTGGGCCGATCAGCCAGGACCGCGGCGATTTCACGGATCGGTTGGACGGTCCCGATCTCGTTATTGACCGCCATCACCGAAACCAACACCGTATCATCCCGCAACGCCGCCTGCACCTGTTCCGGTCGAACATAACCTTGCGCATCCACCGGCAAATAAGTCACCGCCCAACCCATTTTCTCTAACGCGGCCGCCGCGTTCAAAACGGCGGGATGTTCGATGCTCGACACGATCAAATGCCGACCAAAATCCCGTTTCGCCCAAGCGGTCCCCTTGACGATCCAATTGTCGCCCTCTGTTCCACCACTGGTGAATAGAATCTCATCAGGCTGACAGTGGATCAGCGTCGCGATTTGTTGGCGGGCCGACTGTAACATTTGTAAGGCTTGATCACCTAAATGATGTAAACTGGACGGATTGCCCCAGAATTGTTCTGAAACCGCCTGATAAGTCGCCAAAACGGCGGGATCGATTTTTGTCGTGGCACTGTTATCGAAATAAATCAAAATCTAAACTCCTTTTTGAAACGTGTGCGCCGACCCAGCTTCCTGCGCTTAGCTACGCAATTGTTCTGGAAGCAACATACGGCTTCCAAAACAATTGCTAGGCTATGCTCAGGAGATATCCGGGTCGGTTCGCACTCTTATAAATGAAAGAAAACACACCAAGTAGGTCCAAGGCAATTAGCTCATGCTCTTGGCGACTTAGTGTGTCTATTGTTGCCGACACGCGTAATCCTGTCAATTATAAAGGAGCGCTAGGCAACAAACAAGTTATTTTTCTCGAAAATAAAGATGGTCGGTCAGGCCGCGCTTGGCTAGTTCGTTGCCGCAGCGTAATAGGCCTGCTCAATGCGCTTGAACGAACCTGGCTCGATCTGTTCCAAAGCGGTTGCGATCGTATCCAACGCCTGCTTGTAGGCAAACGATGACTGATAAAGATCCTTCGTCTGCGCCACCGAATCAGCCAACGTCGGGTTCGCGTAAGCATAACGATTGGCATACTGTAAGGCTTGCTCCGTCAATATCGCCGCGTCCCGAAGATCCTTCGACTTCTGCGTCAAATTATTCAAATCTTCTTGGGTCATGATCAATTGCTTGGTGATGTCCTCGATATTGATCTGGACTTGGTTCAAATTATCATCCAATTTGGCGATTTCTTCCTTGACCATGTTGAAGTAATCCAAATAATCTTGCGGCAATCCTGGCAAATGCAACTGCTCGATCTCCCGCTGGATACTCTTCAAGTCGATGACAAATTGACGCACACCTTGCTTGGCCACCTTCTCGCCCTCAAAGAGCGATGAAACATCGTTACTGATCTTGAATTGTTGCTGCTCGATCTCGGTCAATTTCTGGTTGATTTCCTCAAAAAGTGCCACCGACTCAGTGTCAACCGCCTTTTTCTCAGCAATGGCCTGGATCTGATCGTCATACTGACGTTGCCGCTCCTGAATTTCCTTTTGCATGCCCTGAGTATCTTCTAACTCATGATGATTCAAGACGTAACTTTGATTAAGATGATCCAAGGAATCCAGCAATTTCGTAGTTTGCGCACTGGCATGATTCAGAAATTCCAAGGTCGTTTTTTGCAAAACACCCACTTGTTGGCGTGCCTTCAACTCATCTTCAAGCCGTTGATACAGCAGATCGATCTGCTGACTGACTTTCTGATTCTGTTGTTCAACGGTGGTAATGTCTAATTGCGCCAGTTCTTCAATGATTGCCTGAAGCTGCTGTTGCAATAAGGTCACTTTATCCCCAATATTCGGCTCGGGAAATTGATAATCTTCAGCCACCATCTTCTGATAAACACCGGTGATTTCCTTCAACTGATCAGGAAATTCGGTGGCAAGTTCAGTGTAGCGCGGCGGGATCCGCTTCATCAAGTCTTTGATTGCCCACAGACGGGTCCGGGCTTCCTGCAACTCGGCTTCCGCCTTGAGATGGTCCCCTTGTTGCGACAAATTCTTGATCGAATCGAAGCGCTCATCAAAATCAGCCAATCGATTCTCCAATTGGTCGACAGCGGGCCCGAATTCAAATGATTTGGTCAAGATCAACTTGCGGATCTTCCGATAAGACTCCAGCAGATCCTTGGTTGCCGTCTGATTCTGTTCGTCACTATTCAGTAACTGCTCCAGAACCTTAGCAACTTCATCAGTCGCAACTTGCGCCCTTTGTAACAGCGTTTCCGCTGCCTCGATCTTGTTGTTGGCTGAAAAAACCGCAAATTTCTGGTTGGCCGCGTCCGCATCAAACATATTCTGATAAAGTTCCGCATACGTATCATTCAACAACAAATAATACTTCTGATGCCACTTCTCCAAGGTATCACGACTGGACCCAGCTAACTCCATATTCTCCAGCTGATCGATCGTTTTATAGATCGGGCGGTTAGTCATTTCCTCGAATGCGTCATTCAGTTTGCCCAAACGTTTGTCGTTCCGTCCTCGTTTGATTGCGGCAAACAAGAGTAAAACGAGAATCACGATCACAATGGCGAGTACGATAAAAAACCACTTTTGCACGATAATTTACACCCCTACGACGAATCGGCTTGCATCCGTTTTCTATATTCGTTACAATCTTATTAAATTATAGCAGATTTAGCCGCCAGTCCAACATCGAACTGCCCTAAAAAACGAATTTTTTACTATTTTCAGGTAAAATCACCACTTTTCTGCTAATTTACTGGCGCGTCCCAGACAAACTGTTGCCGGACACGCCGAATTCGGAGGCTAAACGAATGACTCTCTTATTAGAACAGTACCAAGCGTTATTCAATGATACGGAATATGCGACCAATGACCCCATTTCGATTTTGGCCAATTCTAGCGCCTTCATTATGGAAATGGTTCCTGATTTGAACTGGGCCGGCTTCTATTTATGGGATCAGCAGCGCCAGCAACTGGCTGTTGGTCCCTTCCAAGGCAAGGTCGCCTGTTCACTGATTGCCAGTGGCAGTGGTGTTTGCGGCACCGCCTTTGACCAGCAAGCAACCCAACGGATTGGTGACGTCCACGCCTTTGCAGGGCACATCGCCTGCGACAGCGCCACCAACGCAGAATTGGTGATTCCTTTCGCGATCGCTGGTCAACCTGCTGGCGTCTTAGATTTGGATTCGCCGCGGCTCCAACGATTCAGCGCCGCCGACCAAGCGGTTTTGGAAGAGCTGACTGGCTTGATTGCCGCCAAATTGGCGCCAACCTCCTAATTCAACGACGAGGAACGGCCTGTCAAGTTGCGGTGCCTATTGGCCGCAACTCACCAGTTTTGGCGATGGTTGCGCTGCTTTCGATCAAATTGTTCACTTCAATTGGTTGCGCCGCTTTTCGATAAAACTATTCACGTCAATTAGTTGCGCCAGTTTTAGCGATCGGTTCCTCCAGTCGTTTTCTTCCAGTCGTTTCTGCGAGCAAGTTCACGCCTTTTTTGGCTTGACTTTATTCCAACTAATTGCTAGACTATCTGAGTGTGTAAAATATGCAGCACAAGGCGGCAAGCTCGTCAACATTTACCAACGTTTTACAGTTCAATTGTGTAACCCGCGGCTGCACGTGGCGAAGATTGCAATGGTAAATGCACGAATGTTAAACCTTGATCGTATATTTTACTCCAAAAAAACATTTGGAGGATTTTTTTATGTCTCGATATACAGGCCCATCATGGAAAGTTTCTCGTCGCTTAGGGATCTCCCTTTCCGGCACTGGCAAGGAATTAGCACGCCGCCCTTACGCTCCTGGCGAACACGGCCCTAACAACCGCCGCAAGTTATCTGAATACGGTACGCAAATGCGTGAAAAGCAAAAATTACGCATGATGTATGGTTTGAACGAACGCCAATTCCGTAACTTGTTCGTTCGCGCCGGCAAGATCAAAGAAGGTAAGCACGGTGTTAACTTCATGATCTTATTGGAACGTCGTTTGGACAACATGGTTTACCGTCTTGGCTTAGCAACGACTCGTGCCCAAGCACGTCAGTTAGTTGCCCATGGTCATATCACAGTTGACGGCAAACGTGTGGATATCCCTTCATACGAAGTTGCTGTTGGTCAAGAGATCTCATTACGCGAACGTTCACGTAACTTGGTCATCGTTAAGAGCGCTTTGGAAAACGCGGTTGGCCGCCCTGCCTTCGTTACTTTCGATGATAATACCTTAACTGGTAAATTGGTTCGTGATCCAGAACGTGAAGAACTGGAACCAGAAATCGACGAATCATTAGTCGTTGAATTCTACAACCAAAAACTGTAATATTCAGTCTCACGAACATTGTTACCGCAATGTTTATCGGATTTTCGTAGGACGGCAGTGGCCTATACTGCAAGCCCTCCAACGAAGTCAAAAACACGTCCAATGTGGACGTGTTTTTTTATGCGTTCGCTAATCCGACTTCAGCCACCTAGTTATACCAGACCGCTATCGCTGCCATCAACCACCGCCAAACTTTTGGCTAGGTTATGTGGTTATGTGCAGAAACTAAAACGGCTGGTTCTCGATTTGGTTTGTTGTTTCGCGTGAATATTGAAAAAGCCTGTCAACATCGTTATTCACGGTCGTTGACAGGCTTTTTTCATAGCTGCGAGAAAAACACGTTTCAAATTCAAAAATCCGTGTTCATTATTCTGCCAGCACAGTAATTGTTGCTCGGCTGATAATGTTAAACTCTTCTTGACTAGGTTGCCAATGCTTGGCCATTGCTGGCAACTGATTATCAAATGCTTCGGCGTCAGCGACCGCAATAGCCATGACGGGACTCTCCGCATAATGCCAATGGCGATCACCTAAAACCTCTGGTCGTAAAGTCTTAACCATCATGGCGGCTGGATAGCTCCCGTCAGGCAGCGACACATTCAGATCACGGCAACACTTAAAGCCACGGGCAACATAGTTAGCAGGCATGCCAAAAATAACCACCGTGTCTTCACCGAGGGCGCGGGCGATATTAAAGCTGGCTTCAATCAACATTTTACCATAGCCTTGGCGCTGAAAAGCCGGATCAACAGCTAAAGGTCCAAACGTCAGGATTGGTTTGACGTTGCCAGCATCGTCTGTCAACCAGGCCCGCGTGTACATGATGCTGCCGATGACTTGCCCCGCTAGTTCGATGACCAAATCTAAAGGTTCGATAAAATCTTTCGTTCCACGCATCACATGTACGAGATAGTGTTCAACACAACCAGGCATGTACAAGTTGTAAAATGCTGCCCGAGTCAGGTCTTCAACTCGCTGATAATCACTTGATTGTTCATTGCGGATAATCACCGAGGCATTGGTCTGTGAATTCGTTGCGGTCGTGGTAGTCATTTTTTATTCTCCTCAGATAATAATGGTTGTTTAGGTTCAAAGCTATTTAAGTCAACTTGAAAGTTACGGACAGGGAGTTCTCAATTTATTCTTTCATTTATTTTGCCCCTCAACTGGTCGAGAATTTTCTTACTTGAAACATTCCAACGCCATCAATTCCCGATACAACGGTGTCAAGGCCTGGATCTGGGCCAAAATCAATTGTTGGATCCGCTCAGGTTCGGCGAAACGTGGATCGGTCGCTAAGACCCAACTGCCCAGAATAAACTCGCCACTTTTGACCTGCTGATAACGGTCCAGCGCGGCTTGCAAAGTCGCTGGGGTCAAAGGCTGCGCGTTAGGACTGGTATGATCCGTGCTGATCTGCGGCACGGCCAATTCGGCTAATTGCGGTTGGTGAGCCATAAGCCACTCTGACCGCGCGGCTCGCTGCTGCATGTCCGCCAGCAGGTCTAGCGTCACAAACAGCCGATCCGCCCATAAGCCCACCTCGAAATGGGGCAACATTTTATAACCGCGCTGATAGGTACTGATGGCCAACCAAGTGTCCACCGGCGGATTCTTGTGGCGCCGCAAATGCTTGGCCACGTGTAAATAAAGCGGCGCGGCGACTTGCGGCTGCATTTGCTGCAAGATCAAGCCACCCAGCGTTTCAAAATCAGGATCCACCTCCGCACGGATCCGCTGCAAACGTCCCGGTAACGTCGGCTCCTCAAAAACAGTAAAACTTGCGCGTGATAACATTTCCCCACTCCTCATGCTTGTTCCCTCTAGTGTACCACGATAGCCAATGTTGCCAACAAATTAACTAGGTCGCGCAGATGTGCCCCAGGTCTCAGCCAAGTATTGGGCAAAGCCGCCGCTCCCAATTCCTTCTCAAGGAAATCAGTTAGTCAAGAATCCACAAAAAGTGTCCTGACCAAACACCGCTCGCGCCGTCTGACAACTTTCTCGACGAACGAACTCTTTTTGATCAGGACACTCATGATTTGATAACTATTTATACTGAAACTGAAAATGAAATCTAACGTTGAGCGGCTGGAACGGAGCGTTCCGGGCTGAGATCGCCGTGAATTTAAATGGGAGCGTGGAACACGTTTCCACCCCCCCAGCCCGACCTGGAGCCCCACCACATCTGCCAACCACCAACGCCACACCTTTTTAAAAGGTCACCGCTTGACCATTCTCAGTCACCGAATAAGTCAGCCGCTGTAAATCAGCGGTCAATTGCGCTTGCACTGTCCCCGCTTGATTTTCCCGAGTGATCACAATGCTTTGCGGTGTCGGCGTCGTTACCGTGATCGTCCCCGCCAAATCAAAAGCCGCGCTTTGATTGCGGAAAGCAAAGAGCGCCAAGAGCGCCTCGACCACTGGGCGTTGGACCTCAGTGGTGATTTCCGCATCTGTATAATAATGGCGATTGATATTGCGGCCCTCTTTAGTCGCCTCCAGCAAGGCCAAATCATTTTTCCCGGCTAGCAGACCGACATAATAGACCTGCGGGATCCCGGGGGCGAACATTTGCAACAAGCGGCTCAGGAAGTAGCGGCGATCATCATCGCCTAACGCAGAATAATAAGTGGTATTCAATTGGTAAATATCCAGATTGTGATAGGCGGCGCTGGAATATTTCCGTTTCACATTAGCGCCGACCTTATACAATTCGGCCACAGTGAAATCGATCTCTGCCGGGGTCAAAATATCGCGAACATCCACAACGCCAATCCCATCATGGGTATCCAAAGTCGTGAACTGCCGCATGGGACTGGCAGCCAGCCAAGCGGCCAGGCGCGTTGTCGTGCCGCTGTACAACGCGTGGAGCACCACCATCGGTAAGGCGAAATCATACGTCCAATAACCGTGATCCGTCAATTTACGTTGGATCGAATAGTGTTCATGGATCTCAGGCAACAACTCCGCCCCTTGTTCCCGGGCGATCGCGGCAACCTCAGCCAAAAGCGTCCAGATCTCGGGCTCCACGAAGAAGTCATTGCTGTCCAATCTCTTGATGGCATACGCGAACGCGTCTAACCGAATCATGCCTGAGCCGCGCTGGATCAATTCAGTTAGCGTCGTTCGAATGAAGTCCTTGGTCACTGGTTGCCGCACATCCAAGTCCAGTTGTTCCGGGCCAAACGTGTTCCAGATCGCCGCTGTACTGCCATCTTGAAAGGTGATTGTTTGTTCAGGCGCCCGATCTTTCCGTTTATAGATCAAGGCCACATCAGCCTCAGTCGGGCGGTCCACCGGCCAAAAGCGATCCCAACGCAAGAATAAATTCCGATAAGCGCTGGCCGCCCCTTTTTGTTGAAAATCTTGGAATTGCGGGGACTGACGAGATAAATGATTGATCATGAAGTCGCTCATCAACGGATAGTCCGCCGCCAAAGCGGTTACAGCTGGCCAATCACCTAACTGGGGATCGACTTGGCCGTAAACGCTAGGTGCAAAGCCCCGATCACCTGTCGAAGGAAAATAAGGCAACAGATGCACGTTTCCGATCGCCGCTTGAAAATATTGGTTCAAATTTCGGTGAACAGCAGCGATATCGCTCCCAAGACTGTCACCATAAGTAATCAACATCACTTGATTTTTCAACTTCATTGTTGTCCTCCTTGCGCTGCAACGTGATTGCCTAATAACCACCTGCCACTATTGATCTGTAGGGCCTTATTTGACCGCGCCATTGCTCATCCCGGAAATAATGTTCTTTTGGAAAAACAGATAAACGATCGTGATCGTGATGATCCCGACAACATACGACGCGAAACTTGGGCCGTAATCGTTGAAATACTGGCCGGTGTAGTTGTACTGGAACAATGGCAGAGTCCAAACTTTGGAATCCTTGTTCAGAATCAGTAACGGCAACATGAAGTCGTTCCAGAACCACAACGCGTTGATGATCAAAGTCGTGGCATGCATTGGTTTCAACATTGGGAAAACGATTTTGAAGTAAGTGGTGAATTTGCCAGCGCCATCCAATTCCGCCGCCTCGTCCAGACTAACTGGGACGTTCATTTTGATGAAGCCAACGTACAGGAACAGCGTTTGCGGGATCGCGTAGGTCAAATACAGGATGATCAAGCCCCACATGTTGGCTAGACCTAATTTGTTCATCATGACCGTGATTGGGATCATAATAACTTGGAACGGCACGAAAATCCCTAAAATCAAGAATAGATACATAAAACTGAACGCCTTGGAACGACTCATTTTCCGAGCTAAGGCGAAGGCCGCCATTGGAACGAAGGCCATGACCACCAACACAGACAGCACGGTGATCACCGTGGAGTTCCAGAAATAACGCCCGATGCCATCACTTAACAACCGGGCATAATTGTCCCAAGTGCCCGGATTAGGAAAGCCGAAGAAATTCTCCATGATATCTTTGGTTTTCTTGAAAGAGCTGAAGATCGTGACCAATAAGGGAATCAGAATCAGGATCGCACCTGCGATCAGGAGCACGTACTTGCCGATATTATCTTTTTGTTTTGTCTCTTTCATGGTGGATCCCTCCTTAAATCTCATATTTCCGCGATAGTCTGATTTGAACCAAGGACACGATCCCGATCAAAACGAACAACACTAAGGAAATCGCGTTGGCGTAACCATATTGGTTGTTTTTGAAGGCGTAGTTGTAAACCAACAAACCCAGTGAAGTCGTGGCATCGCTAGGACCGCCGCCAGTCAAGGCAAAGATCTGATCGAAAGCGGTCAAGCCGCCTTTCAACGCCATAATGAAGACCATCGAAATGCTCGGCAGTAGATAAGTCAATTCGATTTTCCAAAAGACTTGTTTGTTATTCGCGCCATCCATGTGAGCCGCCTCGATGATTTCTTGGGGAATACTCTGTAACCCCGCCAAGAAAATAATGATCGGCATCGCCACACCTTGCCACAGCATTACGAAGATCACCGCGATCACCGCGCCCGTGGTTGTCCCTAACAAGCTGGTCTCCAGCGCTTTGATGCCCAGCATCGTGCCTAACTTTGGCAAGCCATAGTTGAATACTTGCTTGAAGATCAAGGAAACGATCAGTCCTGACAAGACCGCTGGGAAGAAGAACCAAGCCCGGAAGAAAGTCCGACCTTTGATTTTCGAATTCAAGGCCCGGGCGATCCAAATGCCCAAACCGATCTCGCCAACGATCATGCAGGCTGTGATGATCAAGGTGAACCCGATCGCCTTCATGAACTTGGGATCACTCATCAAGATTCGATAATTGTTGAGCCCGATAAAATCAAAGTTGTACGTCAACCCAGTCCAGTTCGTCAGACTGTAGAAGGCGCCTTGAAACATAGGAAAATAGAAAAAGATCAATTGTAACAGGACTGGCACGATCAAGAAAAGCCAGGCCCAATTACGGCTACAAAACGCTTTGAATTTCATGATGTTACCCCCTATTTTTTGACGTCGGCTTTCATTGGATTGAAGAATGTGTTCAAGTCACGGACCAACTCTTGCTTATTGCCTGTAGACAAATAATTGGTCGTGGCGGTGAAGAAGTCATTTTCACTGGTCCAATCTTGCGCCAGCCAAACCATGTGCCGTTTGGTAAACGCCAAGCGCGTCAACCCAGCCAATTCCGTCGCGTCTTTCTTGGTTTTGACCCCTTTGACCGCCACCGGAGAGCCGTCCACGTCGTAATACTTCTGCATCGTAGTTGCCCGAGTGAAATACTCGACGAACTTATTGGCCGCTTTCTTGTGCTTGCTCTTCGCGGAGATCGACATGGCCAGATCGGCGGAACCGACTGTTAATTCCTTGCCCGCTTCAGCGGCGGGGAAAGCGAAGGTCCCGATCTCAAATTTCGGCTCTTGTTGTTTGATCACCGGTAAGGCCCAGGAGCCATTTGGCATGATCAACGCGTTTCCTTTTGCGAAAGCCACCACCGCGTCATTGTAGCCGGCGCCTTGCCAGTTCTTCTGCATCGCTCCAGGGCGGCGCAGGAGATCCAACCGATTGAAGTCCGCTTGCATCGCTTTACTTTTCGCGCTGATGCCATTGACCTTGGAGAAGCGCAGCAACTGGTTCGCCTGTTTGCCGCCGCCGGTGATCGTGGCCAAAGCCAACTGATGATACCCATTCAAGGTCCAGCCTTCCGTCCCCGCGATCGCGAAAGCCGTTTGCTTCTTGGCCTTGATCGTCGTCACCAATTGCTCGAATTCAGCCCAAGTTTTTGGGGGTGTTAGACCTAATTTCTTAAAGGCCGTTTTGTTATAGTAAAAGCCATAAACATTGGCGCTTAATGGGACGTTGTAGATCTTATCGTTGATGGCGAACTTCTCCGCATAATTATTCTTGATCCGCTTCAAATATGATTTCTGATTCAGGTCTTCGAAATAGCCGGCCTTGGCCCATTCTTGAAAATCAATATTTTGTGGATAGAGATTGACCACGTCAGGAATATCACCAGCCAACATCCGCGTCTTCAACACGTCCCCTGGATTAGGAACATCCACGACTTTGACATGGATCTTGGGATTTTCCTTTTCGAAATCCGCCGCGATCTCTTTCAGCGTCTTGGACATTTCCTTTTTCTGGTTGAAATACTCGATGGTTTCAACCCCATTTTGGCTGGTTTGATTCTGCTGACCACAACCGACCAAAGCTAAACTTGCGCTCAATACTAGGCCTAAACCAATTTTTTTGACCCATTTCATCTGGGATCACCTCTCCTAACTCCGCTAAAAATCCTACTAAAGTGCCCGAAAATGATAACGCCACGACTGAAAATCACCGCTGGCCACCGGTCGGTACAAGCCTAGATTCATGAGCTCGTCGCCGCCATAGACTTGCTGCGTCGCTTGATCTTGATACTGGCGCTGTGGATCCAGGCCCACAAACTTGATCAACTGAAAGACTGGTTGGGCCTGACTCAACTCGCTGAACGCAAAGGCCAACATTTCCGAGCGATCCGCCGCCACAAAGGCCCAGGCGCAACCCGCTAGCGTTTCAGGCGCGCTCAGCCGATAAAAATCGCCTTGTTGCACCAAAGCGCGGTATTGCTGATTTGTGGCGATCTGTGCCTTGACTACTTGTTTCTCGGTCGGCGTCAATTTGGTCAGATCCAATTCATAGCCGAACATCCCGCTCATCGCCACATCGCCACGCAACGCCATTGAGGTCGTGCGCCCGGTTTGATGATTAGGTACAGCCGAAACATGGGCAGTCATCATGGATGGCGGATAAACCAGCGATGTGCCCCACTGGATCGCCAACCGCGCCACCGCGTCGGTATTATCGCTGGTCCAGATCTGCGGCATGTAATAGGCCATGCCGGCATCGAAGCGGCCGCCGCCACCAGAACAGCCTTCCCACAGGATCTGAGGAAAATTCTGAGTCAATCGTTCCAATAAGGCATACAGGCCCAACATGTAGCGATGACTGACCTCACCTTGGCGATCCGCTGGTAAGGCGCTGGAGAAAAGATCGGCGAAATGACGATTCATATCCCATTTCACATAGTCGATCTGTCCCGTTGCCAAAATCGCCGCCATTTGTTGGTAGATATTTTCGCGAACGTCCGCCCGGCCCAAGTCCAGGACGAATTGATCCCGACTTGGCGCTGGTTGGCGATCCGGCGCAGCCAACAGATAATCTGGATGGGCGCGGTATAACGCCGAATCCCGCGAGATCATCTCAGGTTCAAACCACAGGCCGAATTTCAAGCCCTTTTGATGAACATAGTTGGTGAAATGAGTCAGCCCTTGGGGAAACTTACGTTGGTCCACGACCCAATCGCCTAACGAGGAGCGGTCGTTATCGCGATGACCAAACCAACCGTCATCGAGCACGAACATTTCTAAGCCTAATTCGGCGGCTTGATCCACGATCGGCCGTAATTTTGCTTCATCGAAATCGAAGTAAGTCGCTTCCCAATTGTTGACTAGGATCGGCCGCGGTCGATTCTGCCAAGAGCTGCGCACCAATCGCTCTTTGAGCAGATGATGATAGGCTTGACTCAAGCCGTTGAGACCTTGATCACTGTAAGCGAGGATCACTTCTGGGGTCTGAAACTGCTCAGCTGGCGCCAATTGCCATGAGAAGTCAGCCTGATTGATCCCTGCCACCAACCGCAATTGGCCCAGCTGATCTTTTTCCAATTCTAAGGCGTGATTGCCAGAATAAACCAACTCGATACCATAAGCCGCGCCTTGATTTTCTGTCGTTGCCGGTGTGACCAAACTAATGAAGTTACTCATCTGATGGCTGGTAGCACCACGACGACTGGCAAAACTTTTCACGCCGTAGCCGATTTTCTCCCGTTGGACTTGCCGTTCCCGAACATGGGCGCCAGGTAAGGAGATCACTTCAAGATCAGTTGCCGGGAAATCCAATTGGACCGAAGCGATTTTGTTCAAGCGGACAGGCGTTTGACCTTGGTTGCGCACCAAAACCGCGCGGGTAATGATCGGTCGCTGCCGATAAATCGTGTAACTCAGATCTAAGGCCACCTGACTGACCGAATCCACCAAGGTGATCACCAAAGTTGCTGCCTCAGCCTGATCCTGAACAAAAGTCGCGGGCAAGCCAGGTAATTGCGGTTTTCCCGCCAGGATCTGATAGCCTTGATAGACAAAGTCCGTCGCCTTACTGCCATTGGCTTGGTAGATTTCCGCGGCGGGGATCCGATAATCACCCGCGCCACTACTACTGAATTCTTGGGGCAAGGTATCCGGGGAGAAGCGCCGATCCTCCGCGCCAGGTAAGTTCCCGGAAAAGCCGCGATCGCGGCGGGGATAACGGCGTTGACCATGATACTGGGCCACTGCCGGACCAAAGTATAAATGACTGAGGAGGCCAAAATCCTCGATTGCCATTAAGTACGAAATTTGTTGATTGTGTAAGTGGAACAGACCCTGTGTTTCATCAAACTCGATCAAATCATTCATGTTTATCCTCCAAAACCGCTGTAAGCGTTTCATTCATTGGCTTAAAGATAACATTTTTTCTTGGTCAGTCCCATAGCAATTCTCGCTCTGAATATGGCATAATGTAGACAAGACATTTTGCTATGGATTGGAGCTTAAACGTGATGAACATTGACTACCGCCAAATCGATCTTGAACATTTCACCTGCAATATCGACTTTTATGGGCAGGAACAAACCAGCCCGAATTACGCCTTTTCTGGCAATAACATTCGCCAAAATTTTGTCCTTCATTATGTCCTCTCTGGGTCGGGACAATTCGCCAGCGCGGGACAGCACACGGTCAAACTTGGTGCCGGCGCGGTTTTCCTGCTGCCGCAACAAGTCCCCTGTTTCTACCAAGCGGCCCCGGCGGATCCCTGGCACTATTTCTGGATCGGTTTCTCCGGCGTTAATGTGGCCGAGATCTTCAGTCAAAGTGGGTTGGCTGAGCGTTATTTCCTGCGCCAAGTTCAAGGCACCGACTTTGAACGTGCCTTGAACGCGCTGTTCACCACGCTCCATCAACCGCAGACCTTGAAGAACCGTTTAGCCGCTGAAAGCCTGATGTTTCAGACCTTCTCCAATTTACTCAGCGAATTTCCCAGTAAACGGGCAACAACGAAAACCACCGCTTGGTTGAAATTCAACGCCGCCCGCGATTACATTGACCAAAACTTGGCCCAAGGTTGCAACATCACCGACGTTTGCAACGCCCTGCATCTGTCGCGAAGCTATTTATACAGCCTCTTTCAACGCTACTTAGCGCTCAGCCCGCAACAATATCTGGTTCAAACGCGGGTCAACGCCGCCAAGAACCTGCTCTTGACCCGTGATCATTCTTTGGCGCGCATCGCCGAAGCGGTTGGCTACAAAGACCAATTCGTCTTCTCGCGGGCCTTTAAGCAAAGTACCGGATCGAGTCCGCAAAAATTCCGGCAACAACGCGGGCGCTAAGTCTGGCTAGCACCCTCGCCTATGTTGAGCTGGCCTGCTGCGCAAATCGATCAGAGTGAGCTGACCGTCCCCCGGTGAATCAATTTGAAGGGGACGATCTGGGACTGGATCGGCTGATTTGTTTGCAGACCCGTGATCAATTTATCCGCAGCCAATTGCCCCATTTCATAGAAAGGCTGGGCCACCGTGCTCAATGCTGGCGAGACCATACTGGCAATGGCGGAATTATCATAACCGAGTACAGACAAATCTTGTGGGATCCGTAATCCGGCTTGGTAACAAACCGCGATCACTCCCAACGCGGTTTCATCACTGACCGCAAAAACCGCGGTTGGTCGCAATTCCGGCGTCGCCAAAATCGTAGTCATGGCCCGTTGCCCGGCTTCAAATGTATAATCACCAGGAAAAATCAAGTTCCGATCCAACCGTAATCCCGCGGCCTGCAACGCCGCCGTGTAACCAGCGATCCGCGGCCGCCCCGCCACACTGTCCGCCGGATCGACCCCCACCAACGCGATCGTCCGGTGACCATGGTCGATCAAGTCGGTGGTGGCGGCATATGCCGCCGCGTAGTCATCCACCTTGACATAAGGTAAGCGATTGCCAGGTGCCTGGGCAGATAACAGCAGCAGCGGCACCGCCAAGGCGGCGATCGCCTGCAAATCGATTTGCGCCAGGTTGATCGATACCCCAATGATACCTTCAACGCGGCGCTCAACCATGAAATTCAAACTCTCTTGCAGGCGCACATTGTTGACGCCAGCATGGGTCAAAATCACGCTATATCCAGCTTGATAAGCTCGATCTTCGATGCCATTGATGATCTGCGCATAAAATGATGTCGCCACCGTGGGCATCACGATCCCGATCGTCCGCGTTGCTTGTTTGACCAAGCTGACCGCGCTGTCGTTGCGCCGATAGCCCAATTCCTTCGCGACTGCCAGAACCTTCGTCGCAACTTCGGGACGATAACCGCCCAGCTCGTTCAGCACCCGAGAAACCGTCGCCGTGGAAACCCCACTGATCTTAGCGATATCTTTGATCGTTGCCCGCAAAATAATCACCTCCATGTAATGGTTTGCGTTACCGATTTCGTTGATTTTATCAAGTTTACTTGTCAAAACAAGTAAACGTTTACGTACAGAGCGTATCACCTCATCGCGCTGCTGTCAATTGTTTTTTTAACCGCTTTCACCATGACCCAGCGCTCCTCCAAAAAATCCCACCGCGGCGACCAGCGACTGCCGAAAACCATTTCATGCTAGCATCAAGTGCTGGCCAGCAACTTGGCAGCACCCACCATGGCCGACGACGGGAGAACTTTTTTTCGAGAACGACCGAGCGCCAGCATCACCGGGAAACATGCTATACTTAAAGTTAAATGGTTCAACCGAACCGATACAGATTGTGAGGTCGTTATGATGAGTCAAAATCAAGATGTTAATCAGCGCTTAAATGACGCGATCTATGGAACCCCCCAAACCCTACCGGACCAGCGGCGCCAATATCTGGGGTCATTACGGGAGCGTGTTTTGCTTGAGATCAAGGCCGCCGACCTAACTGACGCCCGGACCTTGAAGCTTTTTCAAACTCACCTGGCCGACTTTACTGGTCAAGATGCCAGTGCGTTAGTCAACGGCAAACTGGATCACCAGTTGATCGGCCCTTATCTGAAAGAATTGGCCGGCGCGAATTTCCCGTTCACCTTGGTCAACAAGCCAGAGACTCCGGATGGTAGCGACTGTGAGGCGGTCCTGATCGTGGCGAAAACCGCGGTCAATTTGGAAACCGTCAATCTTTTGGCCCGCTATCCACTGAAGAACTTTATTTCCACGCCAAAACCAACTAAGCCGGCTAAGAAATCCGGCTTCTTTCGCAACCTGTTCTAATTTATTTCGAAGACCCACGCTTTTAATTGTGACAGCGGCTGATGAAACGAATCATGCGCCGCTCGTTAAGGAGGCAATATTGTGGCGCAACACCCACTAGCTTGGCGGATGCGGCCTCGTGATCTAAGCGAAGTCGTCGGCCAGCAACATTTGGTGGCCCCAGGCAAGATCATCAATCGAATGGTCGTAAGCAAACAATTAAGTTCCATGATTCTATATGGTCCCCCAGGTACTGGTAAGACTAGTATCGCCAGCGCTATCGCGGGCAGCACCAAGTACGCGTTTCGCAAACTCAACGCGGCCACGGATTCCAAGAAGGATCTGCAAGCGGTCGCCGCCGAAGGTAAAATGAGCGGCACCGTGATTTTACTCTTGGATGAGATCCATCGCTTGGATAAGACCAAACAAGATTTCCTCCTACCAGAATTGGAAAGTGGCCGCATCGTGTTGATCGGCGCCACCACTGAGAATCCCTATATGACCATTAACCCGGCGATTCGCAGTCGGTGTCAAATTTTCGAAGTGACGCCACTTAGCCCCGAAGACATCAAGATTGCCTTGAAACGCGCCTTGACCGATCCTGAGCGGGGCCTGGGCCAGCTACCGCTAGAAATCAGTGACGCCACTTTAACCTTTGTCGCCCAACGAACCAATGGTGATCTGCGCTCAGCGTTAAATGGTTTGGAATTAGCGGCCAAGTCGACCCCGGCCGATCCTGAAACTGGTGTGATCACGCTAAAATTGACCGATTTGGAAGAATCGATCCAGAAGAAGAGCTTCTCCCATGACAAGAATGGTGACGCGCACTATGATGTCATCTCAGCGTTCCAGAAATCCATCCGCGGCAGTGATACCGACGCCGCGCTCCATTATCTGGCGCGCTTAGTCACCGCCGGGGATTTGCCGATCATTATGCGGCGATTAATGGTGATCGCCTACGAAGACATTGGTTTAGCCAATCCGGCCGCCGCCGCTCGCGCCGTCACCGCTTGCCAGGCCGCCGAACGGCTAGGCCTACCGGAAGCGCGGATCCCCCTGGCGGACGCTGTGATCGAACTTTGTATCTCACCGAAATCAAATTCAGGTATCATGGCGATGGACGCGGCGATGGCTGATGTCGCCGCGGGCAAGGGCGGTCAGGTACCGCGCCATTTGCAAGACGCCCATTACGCTGGCGCGAAGAAGTTAGGCCATGGCGATGGGTATCAATATCCCCACGATGCGGCCAACGATTGGCTCCCCCAACAATATTTACCAGATCCTTTGGCGCAGCGTCAGTACTACCAACCAAAGGCCAACGGTAAAATCGAAACAGCTTTTGGCGAGCAATATTATCGGTTGAAAAAGGCTCAGCAGCAGGGCTTGAAGACTATTCGTCCCAAAAAGTAAACCGCTTACTAATTGCAATTGATGGCCAAACATGGTAGTCTTAATTATGGAATTTCTAAGGTGTACGATTGATTCAACTTTATGTTGACCGATCAAGTAATTAGACATTAAAGCGGCAAATAACTATTCGGTGTGCCGGCCACTTGTTGGCTAGCCAAACTGTTAGTGCTGCTGCTGACGCGTTACACACGTAGCGGGTTCAACTATTCGAATCAGCCTCCGGCACCACTAGATTTTCTCAAAGTAGTCAATACTTTGTAAGGGATCAGCTTAGCTGGTCTCTTTTTTTGTCGCCAAATCTTGGGCTAATGCTCGAAGGCAACCCGTTGCCCGCCACACTTTTTGAAACGTGCTCACCGACCCAGCTCCCTGCGCTTAGCTACGCAATTGTTCCGGAAGCAAAGTGCGGCTTCCAAAACAATTGCTAGGCTAATGCTCGGGAGCTACCCGGGTCGGTTCGCACTCTTTTTTTGTACAAAAATGGGTCGCCCGGGCTGGCGGAAACTGCTATACTACTAGTCATAAGGTCATTCGGGCGGTCCGCGGCTAGTTTTGGCGCCGCACACGACTTGACCAATTTGATTGGCGCCCGCCACCTACGTGCGCCCTTGTTTAAGGAGAAAACTATGCAAATCGTTTTATATGTTGCCATGCTGATTTTTATTGCTTTGTTACTGCTGTTGGCCGTTTATTTGTTGAGCCATCTCAGCAAAGACTTTCTGATTTACAAACCGGACAGCAGCCCGCGGATCCGCAAAGCCATGCTGATCACTGGGATCTTGTTGCTGGTGATCAGCGCGGCCGGTCTAGTGATTCTCTTCACCGCCAGCGCCAAAAGCAACCTAATCACGCTGGTTGGCGCCAGCATCGTTGTCGCCGGCTTTGCCTTGAGCTTGACCCTCGGAAACGACTAAGCTGAGCACCCAGTGCATTTAGAAACAGGCTACACACAACTGACTTCTGCGTTTAACTACGTTAGGCTCGAAGTCGACCTGTTGTGTTCCGCACTCCGAAACGTGTTTCCCGACCCAGCTCCCTGCGCTTAGCTACGTCAGGCTTCTGGAGGCAAAGACCCGCCTCCAAAATCCTGACTAGGTTAATGCTCGAAGGCAACCCGTTGTGTTCCGCACTCTGGCGTTGGTGGTCCGTTCACTAGTTGGCGGAAGGTCGGGCTGGGGGTGAGTCAGCCGCGATATTATTGTTGGCGAATTATCGCCTACAATAAGGCCGAGTTTTGAGATTTTCGGCGCTCTTCCGAAAAGCTCAAAATCGCGCCCGCCGCGTTCCACCACCCCCAGCCCGACCTGGAGCCCCACCACACCTGCAATCCACCAACGCCCCGCGCAGCGCAAGCCGCGGCTAGACTACTTTTGCTAAGTTAATGCTCAGGGGTTAGCCGGGCCGCGCAGCACTCTGCTTTTGAAACGTGCTCGCCAGCCCAGATTCTTCCGCTTAACTACGTCAGGCTTCTGGAGGCAAAGACCCGCCTCCAAAATCCTGACTAGGCTAATGCTCAGAAGCTAACCGGGCCACGCAGCACTCTACTTTGAAACGTGCTCACCAGCCCAGCTTCTTCCGCTTAACTACGCCAGGCTTCTGGAGGCCAAGACCAGCCTCCAAAATCCTGACTAGGTTAATGCTCAGAAGCTAACCGGGCTGGCGAGCACTCTGTAACAACTAATCAATGCTTTTTTTCGGTAAATGCGTTAAACTAGACTTATCAAGTAAGGATTATGAAGGGAGCGCGAGATCATGTTGCAACAATATCATCGCATCCAAGTCGCAATTGACGGCTCATCGGAGGCAGAATTAGCTTTTCAAAAGGCGGTTGAGATTGCCAAGCGGAATCAAGCAGACCTGATGTTGGTTCATGTGATCGACACACGGGCATTTCAGAACGTTTCGAGCTTCGATTCAGCGATGGTCGAAGAGGTTTCAGAAACCGCGAAGAAGACCATGGCGGAATACGTGCAAACCGCGCGCGATAATGGCCTAGAAAAGGTTAAGTATTTCATCGAATACGGCTCACCTAAGACTATTCTGGGTCGAGAATTCCCTAAACGTGAGCAAGTCGATTTGATTCTGATCGGCGCCACTGGCTTGAACGCTGTTGAACGGATCCTGCTGGGCTCGGTGACCGAATTCGTGACCCGTAATGCCAGTTGTGACGTTTTGGTGGTCCGAACTGATTTACACAACCAACCAATGGTCACTCCTAAGAAGTAAGCGCCACACCTTAAATTTCTACCTTAATTTCTGACACATAAAAAACTGATCTTCCGCCGCCCGTGCTCACGTGGTAAGCGGCTAGATCAGTTTTTTTGTGCAATTATTTAAGGATAAATATTCAAGGCAGCGGCATCATTGGTCTAGTGGCAGAATCAACTTGATCAAGCGCCTTGATCAAGCGCGGGATTGGCTGCTGGCAAGACCAATTCATAAGCCAGCCGTGGCGCCCCGTCTGCCATCCAAACCTGCCCACAGGCCTGATATCCCATTTTCGCGATCAAGTGACGCATCGCCTGGTTCTTAGCATGGGTATCGATCCGAAGCGAAACTAGGCCCCGTTGCTGGGCCAGCTTGCGGGCGAAAGTAAAGCTGGCCGCCGCGATGCCATGATGGGCAACTTGTTGGCTAACGGCGATGCGGTGAATCACCAAATAATCTGTGCCCGTGGTCAACCAGTCGCCGGCAATCTTCTGATAGTTCGGATCTGGTCCCGGCAATAACGTCATCGTCAACGCGATTTCACCGGTTGCGGTAACCGCCAACCAGACAGCCTGTTGTGTCAGATCGGCGGTCAAGACGGCTTGGTCCGGATAACCCGCCTGCCACTGAGGAATACCCTGGGCGGCCATCACGCCTTGCGCGCCTTGGATAATGGCCATGATTGCGGGCAGATCAGTCAATGTGCCCGGCCGAAAAGTCAATTGTCGCAAATCAGTTTGTGTCATAAAGAACCCCATCTCAATTAGATTAGTTTGGCTTGACTTGTTTGTCAGCGTGAACCAAGCTGGCTCAGTATTGTGGTCGCTTTTGGAGGAATTTAACCAACTGGTCTGGCGTATCTGGAATCAATAACAGACTGGCGAAGTAGTGCGTGCGGTTATACCACCGCGACCAGAAAAGGTAATCGCCTGCGTCGGGCTCCTCTGGCAAGCGCCGCAACCAGTTCTGCAATAATTCTAGGAGAAAATCAGCGTAGAACTTTTCTTTGTCGACTAAATTGACCGTCGCCATCGCCAACCGTTGATCTTCTCCGAATGAAAACGGCGCCGTCGCTGACTGGTAGCCCACTAAACAGGTCGTCAAAAAGAATAATTTCTGGGCCCGGGTCAACCGGCTGTTGGTGCTCTCCGCCAAAACATTACCCAAGTGCGTGAAAGCGTGCGCCCAGCCTTTCTCCGGAACGTAACCGCGGTCATCTTGTTCCAATAAGGCGTAAGTCGCCACTTGCTGGATCACTTGCCAGTATTGAGCGCTAGTCAGAACCCCGCCATAGATGCGATCAGCCACCAACAAAACGGAAATCAGCATAACCGCCAAAGAGCGCCCAAAAACCGCATCATTTTCCGGCTCGAGAATATGATTGAACAAGATCTCGTCCTGGCTTAAATAAGCCAAGCAATCCCAGATCTGTTCTTGACTGAAGACTTCGCGACTCATCAACCCGCTAAACGTGAAAAAGATGCCTCGATCGCGGACTTGCTCGTCCAACAGGCCAATATTTTCCAACAAGACCCCAAGCTCATCGTTACTCACTTTGGCGTCGGTTCGATCATCCATGATCCGACTTGTGATCGTCTGGATGGTGCGATGGACTGTTTTAGCGTCAGCATTGGTTTGTAGTTGCAATGGGCTGCGGCGCTTTTTATAAATGATATCGTGTTTAATATCCAACAATTGCGCGTCCAGTTCCTTGAAATTACGCCCTTGATTGAATTGTTGAAATAAATCACTAAGTCTTAATTGGACGCGCGCTACTTCTGAAATTGCCAATAAACTCCCCTACTTTTCTTGTGCTTGTGTCACAATTCCTGGAAAATCGACAAATTGTTGACAGAAATTAGTCAACCGGGCGAGATCGCCCCGATCAGCGTCTTGGTCGATTTTCAGAACCGCGGTTGCGCGTAACGCGCCTAAATGATTGAGCAATTGGTCAAAATAATCCAAAGCCCGACCGAAATGCCGATGCTTGATCGAACCGGAACCCGTGACCGCATAGACTTTTCCCCGTAGATCGGCGGTTTGTAACTCGTCAAAGAAGGCCAAGGCTTCATCCGGGATCTGACCGTCATGATAAGTGTAACTGACCATGATGAATCCAGGTAGCCGTTCCAGATCAGCCACCTTAACTGTTTCAATATTGAAAAGTTGCGTTGGTTGTCCTAAGTCCGCAAACTGTTGCTGGAGAAACTGAGCGATCTGTTCATTGTGCCCGGTTCGGCTGGCGTAAATCAAACCAATTTTATCCATTTCTTCCACCCCATTCTCAAATTGTCACGACACCTAAATCGTTGAAGCAAATCGTTGAAACGGCTGAAACATGTGAGTCTATTTTAACACGAAGACCGGGAACATCCTAGCCATGCCCGTCACACATCTTCGAAAAAGCCCGGGCAAAGCCAGCGCGTTCGCGGCGGGCGCTAACTTGGACGCCCGCCAACAAAAAAATAGCCAGTCCAAGTGGACCGGCTAGGTGGCAACGACGCCCGCTGACATTGATCAACTTCACTTCACAGCGCGGCGGCGCAGGGTTGCGTCAACACTAGGTGGCAACGACTTAATCGCTGGCCGCGCTGACGGCGATCACCGCGTCACTGACGGTGATTTGCTTGGTGATCAGCCCCTCATCGTAGAACAGGTCGGCGATCCGTTGCTGCTCCTTGACGACGGCGCTGGTCATGGCGGTCATGGCGTAAGAACGCCGCGTCACCATTTTCTTCACGATTGTTTTGGAAAGCCCCAATTGCTCGCTTAGCATGCTGATCAGTTTGGTCTGGTGTTCGTTGGCCCAGGTCATGTCGTCTTGGAGGTATTCCAATAAATATTGCGAAACTTCGGTATTGTTCTTAGCAAAGGTGCTGGTAGAGAGAATGAAATCGCGGCTGTTGGTCACGCCACCAGTCCCATTGAAGAGAATCTTGGCGCCTTGATTGACTTGCGCCGTGGCGGTCATTGGATCCCAAGTCGCCCAAGCGTCAACTTTCCCTTGAGCAAAAGCCACACTGGCCGCGGAGTTCGTCAAGTTGACCCAGGTGATATCCGTGGAACTCATCCCCGCCTTTTCCAGCGCGCTGAGCAATAAATAGTGGGAAATCGTGCCTTTGGTGTAGGCGACCCGTTTGCCTTTCAACGCTTGGATCGAGGTGATCTTTGAGTTCGCGGGTACCAGAACGGCTGACCCCTTCGCTTTCGAAGAGCCCGAGGCGATATAAACCAAATCGACCCCGGCAGCTTGGCTGGTGACCGGTGGCGTATCGCCGGTGCGGGCATAATCAACGGCGCCTGATTTCAGCGCCTGCATCAGCGCGGTGCCATCCTGAAATTCCTTCCAAACGACTTTGTAGCCTTTCGCCTTCATTTTCTTGGCGAAAACTCCGCGTTGACGGGCAATATCGAAAGGATCGGACTTTTGATAGCCTAGGACGATTTTCGTCAGGCCGGTGCTCGTCGTATGTAATTGGCGATAACCAAAACCAGCAACAACCAGCCAGATCGCCAAGAAGAAGCCAAGTAAAATTTGTCGTGTTTTCCGTTGCATTAGGCACCTCCGGCCATTGATGCTAATAACTGCGCGCGCAATTGACCCCGAACAACCTTGCCAATTGAATTACGGGGCAACTCCTGTTGATAATAAATCAAGGTTGGCCGCTCGAAACGAGCTAAATGCTTCGCGGCATAAGCCTTGATTGCATGCGTCGCCACGGTCTCGCTGACCCCTGCCCGCAAAACCACCACGGCAGTGACCGCCTCGCCATAGATTTCATCTGGCAGACCCACAATGACTACCGCGGCAAGAAGGTCCAATTCATTCAAAACCGCTTCAACATGATTCGGGGCAACTTTCTCGCCGCCGCGACTGATCATTTCTTTACTGCGACCATTGATGAATAGATAGCCATCCTGGTCCAGATAACCCAGATCCCCGGTCAAAAACCAGCCATCCTTGAAAGATTCCTGATGAGAATCCAAATAATCAGTGATCACATGGTCACCACGAAGCGCGATTTTCCCAGTAACTTGCGGCTTGTTGGTAAATTGGCCGTCGTGATAAATCGTCAGTTCCGTTCCACAAGGTTTCCCCGCCGAGCCGATTTTCGGCGCGTCCAGCGGATTGATCGTCGCCTGACTGGCGGATTCGGTCAGACCATAACCTTCCAAGACTTTTGTTTTGAAACGATTTTGAAAGGCGATGAATTTATCTTGTGGTAAGGCAAAAGAAGAGCTGCGAACAAAGCGCAGGCGTAATTGATCCCGATATTTCAAATATTGTTGATTGGCCGCCGGGTTCAAGAGTAAGATCGTGATGATCGTTGGAACCACCGCCGACCAAGTGACCTCATTTTCAGCCAATTGTTGCCAGTAATGAGAGGCGCTGAATTTCGGCGCGATCACAATTTTGCCACCGGCCAAGCGCATTGACAACACCGACATCACTTGGGCGTTGATGTGAAACAAAGGCATGGTGACCAAGACGGTATCAGCGGCGGTCATTTGTTGACTGGCCACATTGTGGTGGGCCTCGTTGATGATCATTTGTTGGGTCAACCCAACCCGCTTCGGCTTACCGGTCGTCCCTGACGTGTTCAAGATCAAGGCCAGGTCCGTGGGCCGCACCGTTCCCGTCGGTGCCACATCGCGAAAAACCAACTTCGCGAAATTCGGCAAAAGCCACAGCGAGTCCGTCGATCGCAAGTGAAGTTCAATCGGTTGCAGGCCCAAGCGCTCGCTCACACCCGCCACCAATTCTGGTTCCACAATCGCCGCGGCGTAATCATGAGCCTGCCAATCACGCACCAATTCTTCAACCGGAGTCGTGTTGGAAAGCGGATGGGCAATGATTCCTCGCGCCCACAGCGCTTGCATCAATTCCGGATAGACCGCGTGGTTGCCTAACGTCAGGACGATTTGATCTTGATAACCAATTTTTTGAGCGGCGAAGTCGGACGTCAGTTGAGCCACGTCGGCGGCCACATCAGCCCCAGTCAACCAATCTGTGGCCGCCACATCTTTCAAAAGTGACCGTTGGGGAAATTCTTCTAATTGTTTTTGTAAAACATCATTTAATTCAGTCATGCGCGGGAACTCCTTTCTTGCGGCGGAACTTGGCGAGAAACTTCAACTTCTGGGGACGGCCGATCAAATACCCGAAAGGTGTCACCCGATAACAGAAGTAAGCTAAGCCAAATGAACCGCCTAGAACAAATAAATAACCAAGGGGTAATAACAGTAATAGCAACCAGCTGGGCGTATAAGCCAAGTAGGTCAACACGCCGCGAAGCAATATTAAAGGGATGGTTTGGACCAAGTAGATCCCAAAGGCGACCCGCGCGGACAAATGAATCCCCGTAGTCACTGTTTCACTTAACTGCGACCGTTTCTCGGCGTATTTCAGCCCGATCAGGAAAACAAAAGCCACCATGATCACGGCGTAAAGCATCATCAGCGGTTGATGGATCTCGACAGCTTTGGCGTAACTAAGGCCTAGCACGCGGCGATTGAAGAAATACAAACCAACTGTTGCCAAAGCGCCACCGCCAGCGGCCCAATAAACGCGACGAGCATACCGCTTTAAAAGCGTGACCACTGCTTGATAATGGATCGCGGTATAGGCGCCAGCGACGAAATAGAATTGGTAAGTCAATAAATTCATGCCATAAGCCCGGAAAAGATAGGGCCAGCCTGAGCGGTCAACACCGGGCAACCAATATTTGATCAAGGTGACCAGCACCAATTGTAAGAGGAAACTCACCAACAAGATTTGCTCATGATGGTCTGCCAAGCGTTGAAACAACTTCACCAGCAAAGGAAACACCAAATACAATTGGAAAATCACGAAGACATAATATAAATAGAAGCGATTGCCATGAAGCACCGCGGATTTGAACCCCGACCAGAAATCAGCGCCAGTTAGGCCCGCGGTCGTTCCCGCCAAGGTGATGGCCAAAAGGATCGCATTCCAGGCGAGATAAGGGATCCCCACGCTACTGTAGCGTTTACGCCAGAACGTCCACCAATTCGTGTTTGTCCGGCGGTAATAATTCAAGAATAGGACCACGCCAGTCATGAACATGAATCCCATCCGCGTGAAATGCAATGATAAATGAGTCGCGTGGAGAAACAGTTGACCGGCGGAACCAGCCGCCATATTCTGCGAGAAGACCGAGGTGGTATGGTTCAATAAGACACCGAAAATAAAAATGATCCGCATCAAGTCAACTTCGTGCAAATAAGGACGTTGGGCCTTGCTGGCAGCGTCCGTCTGTTGACCAACCGTGGGGGCGACTCCAGCCCCATTAGCCGGCACACCGCTAGCCCAGCGCTGGTTGCGCGTTGTGGAGGACACCATCAACTGGCCTCACCTACGATCTCCTGAAGCACCCGCTCGGCGACGATCGCCACCTCAGCCGGATCTTGATGATCGCGGACCCGCTCTTCATATAAGTTGGTGTGGTCCTTGATGACCACGATCCGATCCGCCATCCGCGCCGCTTCTTGAACATCATGGGTCACTAAGATCGTGGTCAATTGTTGGCGTTGACAGACAGACAAGATCAGATCCTGCATGTTCCGCCGCGTCAACGCATCAAGCGCGCCTAAAGGCTCATCCAGCAAGAGCAGCTGTGGCCGCGCCATCAAAGCGCGGGCCAACGCGACTCGCTGCTTCTGACCGCCGGATAATTGCGCTGGATAAACATCGGTGAAGTCCGCCAAACCAACCAGAGCCAGCATCTTTTGGCCCTGCTGTTGCAGCGACTTGGCCTGCTGTTTAAAGGTGACATTTTGCAACACCGTCATCCATGGCAGGAGCCGATCATTTTGAAACATCACCCGAATTACCGGACGACCACCGGCGAAGGTCAACACACCGCTTGTTGGTTCCTCCAAACCCGCGATCAAGCGCAGAAGCGTACTTTTGCCACCGCCACTCATCCCCACTAAGGCGACGAATTCACCTTGGTCGATTTGAAGATTGGCGTTGCTGAGCGCGGTTTTATCGGCGTATTTCTTCGTTAATTGGCTAACGGTCAACATTGTTTCAGTCAAATCAATGAACTCCTTTCTGCTGTTGCCAGCCTAGGGCCAGCGTTTCAATATTCTTCGCGATCAAATCGGACACTTTGCCCAACAGCGCGTAAATGACAATACATAACAAAATCGTTTCCATATCCATGAAGTTCTGGGCATTGGTGGCCATGTAGCCGATCCCCGAATCCGCGGCCATCGTCTCGGCAACGATCAAAGTCGTCCACATCACGCCTAGGGCATAACGCAAGCCCATCAGGATCGTCGGCAAAGCGCCGGGGAAAATAATCTTCGTAAAGAGCGCCTGGCGGGACAAGCCATAAGAGCGGCCCATTTCGATCAATTCCGGATCAACGGACCGAATCCCGTGGAAAGTATTGATGTAAACGGGAAACATGACCCCGACCGCCACCAGAGAAATCTTCGCGATCTCACCGATCCCCAAGGTCAAAATAACCACGGGAATCAGCGATAGGTGGGGAATATTACGCAACATTTGAATCGAACTGTCGGTCAAGGCGCGCATGTGGGTCGATAACCCATTAACAAAACCTAGGAGAAAACCGATGCTGCCACCAATCAACAGCCCCATTGTGGCCCGATACAGGCTGATACTAATATTCTTCGGCAAGGTGCCATCAACGATCAGACCAATGCCGTCTTGAATCACCGCCAACGGTGAAGGCAAGGTGCTACTGGCGACCCAACCGAAACTGACCACCGCTTGCCAAGTCACCAGCAGCGTCAACGGCACGATCCAAGGCAACACTTTTTGCCACGAGATTTGTCGCCAGCGAGGGCGCTTTAGCTGTGAATCAAGGGAATGTGTTTTATTTAAAACTGCTGTATTTTCCATCTGGATTGCACTCCATTCATTATTTCCGCAAGTCACGCGGTCGCCCGCATTGACACAGTTCAACAGACGATCGGCCGTGAAAGCAAGGCGCTCACGGCTAAGTTGTTATCAAGATTACGCTTCAGTTGCGAAACTTTGGCGGGCGATCCGTGATGAAATCAGTAAGTAAATATGAATAATCATTAGCCAAATATGAATTTTTATCAGTAAAAGCTAATTGGCCTTGACATGACCGACCTAGCTGCCACCCGCAAGCGACAACGAACAAAGCGAATCAGAACAAGGCCCAGCGGAGATACAGACTAGAAAAACACCAACTATTGGAAAAAGTTCAAATTTGTTCTTCCCTTTTTCTTATTTTCTGGTAAAATAAATAGTGTTGTTGCCGCTGTGGCGGAATTGGCAGACGCGCAGCGTTCAGGTCGCTGTATCCTCACGGGTGTACAGGTTCGACTCCTGCCAGCGGCATTTTCAACGATATCTCGGCGCTCTAGTCATTAATTTTGCTGAACGGCTGTTGATATCAAGACCTGACTAGGACCTCTAATTTATTTTAGAGGTCTTTTTATTTTCACTTGAACAAAAATAAACCCACCTCAAAATGAGACCGCAAAAAGTTTTTGAGCTGGAATTGTGTGTTTTAGTTATTTTCCATTTTTGAGAATAGAATTTTGGGAATAGGATATAGAAAGGATAGTAAAATGCGTTCATCAACTGAAATGTTTGCTTTGATTTTAAAAAAGGCCCAAACCGACTCGCGGATCCGGGCCGTTTATTTGGAGGGTTCCCGAGTGAATCCCAGTGTTCCTAAAGATATCTTCCAAGATTATGATATTGCTTATGTGGTTGACGACATCAAACCATTTTATCAAGATCAGGCTTGGTTGGATCAGTTTGGTCCGCGGCTTTATTGGCAACTTCCTGACGACAACGCCTACTTTCCACTAGCGGAAGCCGCCGATGCGTACGGCTGGTTGATCCAATTCGCAGATGGCAATCGCCTGGATTTGCATGTTCGTACACTCAACAACGCCCTGAATAATCTGGAAATGTATCAGATCCTTTTGGATAAGGATCATTGCTTGCCTCAACCGACCGAATTGACGGACCAACGTTATTGGGTGCAGCGCCCCAGCAACGCCGAATTTCGGGGAACCTGCAATGAATTCTGGTGGTGCTTGAATAATGTGGCTAAGGGTTTGTGGCGCCAAGAACTCCCCTACGTTTTGGATATGCTGGACTTCAACGTCCGGCCAATGTTGAAGCAGATCTTGAATTGGCAGATCGGCGCGGCTCATGATTTTCAGATCAGTGTGGGCAAAAATGGCAAATATTACCGCCAACTTTTGCCAACTGCGGTTTATCAGTGCTTTCTCGCCACTTACGCGACCGGCGATGTTGCGGCTGTCTGGTCAGCTGTAACGGTCATGTGCGATCTCTTCCAAGAAGTCGCCGGCCAGTTGAGCCAGCAGCTGGACTTGACTTATGATCAGCAAGAAGCCACCAATAGCCGCCGCTTTCTTGATCATATCCGCCAGTTACCAGCCGATGCTTCAGAAATCTACTGATCAGTCGCTCCTGTGGCCCATAATATGAACGACAAATATGAACGACAAATATGAACGACAAAAAAGACGCCCAATTTGGACGCCTTTTTCACAACCTGAAATAAACTGGACTAACCTTGATCCAGTCATCACCAGGGGCACGCTGGTTTAGACAGCTCACTGTGCTGACCAGTGTTATTGCTGGCTCAACTTGGTCATCCCCGCGTTCATCAATTGATCCTCGGCGACTTGTAGATCATGTGTCGCGCCGGAAGAACTGCTGGTGCTTTGAGCTTCTCGCTGGTATTGATCACCGTGCTTGACGAAAATACCCTTACTGCCATAATTAGCCATCCAGAACGCAGTCGCAAGCCCATTGGTGCCGGCCGTTTCCTGACTGAGAACCAACGCGTACTGTTGACCGATCTGTGGCAATGGATCCCCAGGGTATTTAACGGTGACCTGAGTATCATCCGTCTTAGCCGTCATGAACGTCTTCGTCGCCACATCCGCCAGTAAGGTCCGCTTACTGATGACCCCGCCGGAGAAGAGTACAGGAATCTGTTGTTCAACGGTCGCGCCACTTCCCGCTAGGACTTGCTCAACTTTAACTGTCGCTAACGTATAAGCAGTACTCGCCACTACGACTGGCTGTAACTTCGTGACCACGCCAGTCACCGTCAACTCACCTTTCGCCACAAAACCAGCGAAATCCTTGGGATAAGGTAAAAGAAGTTGATCCTGCTTCACCTCAATTTGAGGATGAGCATAATAGGCTTGATTACGTTGCTTGGCGCTAACCTTCTTTTTCGTCGCCAAGACCGTCTTAGTCGTCGTTGCTTGACTCCGTGGTTGACTCATTTGTTGCCCCGCCAAACCTAATAGCGCCAAGGCAGCCATTGTGGCCCCGACGAAATACATGCTAGTCTTCTTCATGATCCGCACCTCTCCTTTATGCAAAACCCGTTGTTCATGAACTGAACATTTCTCTGGTAAAGTAGCTGATCCCAGACTTCCTTGAATTAAAAATACCGATATTTTCAACTTAGATTCATTGGTCTCTGTATATTTCCAATTATACGCCTTGTGTTTTTTTTTTCAAGAAGTTGAGTCATGTTCCCCATGGCCCGGATAAATTCGGCTGCCAACGACGTCCGCTGACCGCTGCCAGTATTGTTTCGCTCAAATCTACCGAGCGTTTGGCAACGCCGGCAAATTCCAAAATACCTGAAAACCAACGAAAAAGTTGTAAACTCAAGTTGACCTGGCATCTACTCGGCCAATAACTGCAAACCTAATTTGACGGTCACGAAATTGTTTCGGTAGATTTCAAAAAACTATTGAAATCTCGCTCAAAATTCGATATGATATTATATGTAGTTTTTAACGAGATGCGGGTGTAGTTTAGTGGTAAAACATTAGCTTCCCAAGCTGAAGTCGCGAGTCCGATTCTCGTCACCCGCTTAGCTGGAATCCTTGGTCAACAAGGGTTCTTTTTTTTAAGCAGATTTTATAATACATTACCAAAACTAAGCAGGTGATCTGATCTGACGAGCTGCTTTACGAATCCCATCAACACGTCTATCATAGAGGTAATCATTTCCAGCCGCGGGAAGTTCGCGGCAGTCGTCAGTCAGGAACCCAACTAACATGCTGGTGGCTGAAATTCAAAGGATGGGTGTCATGATGATTGATTTAACGGAACGCATTCTCAGGCAGGTGATTCAACCGCGTCCGGTGGAAAGCCATAAAGGAACTTTCGGGCGGGTTCTTGTTGTGGCCGGCAATGAACAATATGGCGGCGCGGGAATCATGAGCGCCAGCGCCGCCTTGTTTGCGGGCGCGGGGCTGGTGACGCTGGCCAGTGCGGCGGTCAATCGCACGGCGCTGCATGCCCGTCATCCGGAGATCATGTTTTTGGATTGGACTGAAACTGCCGCCTTACGCAAAAGCATTCAAAGCGCCGATGTGATCGTGGTTGGCCCCGGCCTAGGACTTGATCCAGGGGCGCAGGCGCTTTTACGGATGGTGTTCACCGCAGTCAACGCCGCTCAAACCCTGATCGTTGATGGCTCGGCGCTAACCTTAGTCGCTGGCGGGGCCATCCCCTTCCCCCAACAGCCGCAATTGATTCTAACGCCCCATCAAGAAGAATGGCATCGCCTGAGCGGGCTAACAATTGCTGGTCAAACCGTCAGGGCCAATCAAACCGCGCTGGCTCAGCTACCGGAAACAACCATCTTGGTTCTGAAGCAACATCGCACCCAGATCTATGCTGATCAGCAGGTTTACCGCAATACAACCGGTGTCGCGGCGATGGCCACTGGCGGCATGGGCGACACCTTGACCGGGATCATTGCCGCGTTTTGCGCTCAATTCGGCCAAAACAAAAAACCGTTGCCAGCAACACTGGCAGCGGTCTATCTTCATGGTTTAGCCGGTCAAGAACTGGCTGTAGATCATTACGTCACGCTTCCTAGCCAAATCTGTGCGCAATTACCCCTGTTAATGGCTCGTTTCAGCCGCGCTGGCTTGTAAGGCAACCAGTTCCGCGGCCGTCAATTCGCGATAGGCGCCACTGGACAGATCTGCGGGCAAGGTCAACGGCCCGAAGGATTGGCGTTGTAGTTGGAGAACCGGATGATCAAAGGCCGTGAGCATCCGTTTAACTTGATGATATTTACCTTCAGCAATCGTCAGCGCCACCGTCGATTGCTTTTTTTCGGTGTCCACTGCGAGAATTTCTAGTTGCGCCGGTTGCGTGGTAAAATCGCTCAACTTGACTCCTTGAGCGAAGATGGCGCTGAGTTCTGGTTGAACCAAGCCGGACACCGTCGCCAGATAACGTTTAGCAACGTGATATTTCGGCTGTAATAAGCGATGGGCCAACTGACCGTCATTGGTGATCAGCAGCAGCCCAGTTGTATCTCGATCCAGCCGGCCCACTGGCGCTAATTCGCGATAGTGCGGTAGCGTTGGCGCTAGTAGCTCCAAGACAGTGGCCTCGTGGGGATCAATGGTTGCGGTCAACACTCCCGCCGGCTTGTTCAATAGATAATAGCCAAAAGGGGTGTAAGCCAGTGGTCGCCCAGCGACGGCGACCAGATCAGTCGGCGTCACCTGTTGGCCCGCTTGTTTGACCACCTGACCATTGACGGTGACGACTTTTTGCTTGAGGAGGGCGCGAACTTCTTGCCGGCTCCCCTGACCCATGTTTGCCAGATAGCGATCAATTCTCATTTAATGTGTAACCTCCGCCGTAAGCCGCTAATGCGATTGCCAATGATGCGATCGGCCAAACGCGTTCTCAAGATCAGATACCCATAAACTGCGATCCCGATGACCACAGCAATGATCAAAATAACGGCCGCATAGATTTTCCGTTCTGGATTCATGACCAGCGACAACAAATTGACCGCCGTCGCTGTCAATAAATACATCAGCACAGAGAACGCCAAAATACCCATCATCCGCCGCGCCGTTTGCTTGACGCGGAAACCGTAAGTCCGCAATAGCGACCCCAGCATCAGTAAACAGGTCACCAACATGCCCAAGCCGGTGGAAACCAGCGGCCCATAAACGTTGAAAAACGCGATCATCGGATATTGGAGAATTAATTTCGTGGCGATCCCGACAACTAAATAACCCATCGCCCGTTTATTTTGGTAAAGGCCTTGCATCACGGCCGCCAGAACGGTAAACAGTCCCGAGAGGATCGCCGTAAACGCGTTTAAATGTAAAACGCTGATTCCCAAGGCGTCATAGCCATAAAACAACGTATACAAAGGCGCGGCCACCGCGGCTACCCCGAAAGCTGAGGGCACCATAATGATCAGAAAGAGTTGCAAAATATTGGTGATCTGCGCCGACATATCGCGCCGATCCTTGCGGGCATATGCGGCCGACAACAACGGGACCGCCGCCACCGCTAAAGCGGCCGCGAAGGAAATGACGATCATCACCAATTTATTCGAGTTGAAGTTGAAGATCCCGAAATAAATCTCCATTTGCTTCTTGGTGACAATGAAGAATTTCGGTAACATCCGAAAGAATGTGTATTGATCGATCAATTGGAAAATCGTGATTCCCGAGCCAATCAGAATAAAAGGGAGCGCCTGGCGCAAAATATCGATGACCAACCCCCGGGGGGAAACACGGATCTCATTGTCGGACTGCGCCACCAACCGATTGATCTTCGGACGCTGGCGTAAATAGAACCAGACCAAAACCAAGATACCAAATAAGGCGCCAATAAACGCCGCAAAAGTTGATTGGACCACGGCCTCTTGATAGTGACCATGGTTGATTTTCATAATTACAAAAGTTGCACCCAATAAATAAGCGACTCGGGCCAGCTGCTCCACCACTTGCGAAATCGCAGAGGGCGCCATTTCCGAGAAGCCTTGGAAATATCCCCGAAAAATACTTAAGAACGGAATGATCAACACGGCCCAACTAAGCGCGTGATAAACGGGAATTTCCTCGGGACTCTGGGCGTATAGCGGCGCCGCAAAATACATGATCGCCGCCGAGACAACACCCAAGATCGCCATGATCCGCACGCCCGTCTTGAACAATTGTTGCCCGATCCGATATTCATTCAACGTATTATAGTGGGCCACTTGCTTGGCGATCGCGCCGGGGATCCCCGCCGTCGAGATCATCAAGAAAATCGAATAGATATTGTATCCCTTGCCATACAAGGCGTTAGCCAGATTACCTGTTTCCGCGTTGCCGATCATCGGCAACCAAGCCATGATGTAAACGGCCCCTAGAATTCGCGAAAAGACACTTCCCGCCGTGATCCAAGCAGATCCACGGACAAAAGTATCGCGGCTAGTCTCCGATTGTGCGGGACTGACCGCGTGTGGTCGATTTGTTTCTTGCGCCAATCAAAACGCTCCTTTAAGGGGGTGACTCGCTGTCAATCGGCGTCACCCCGATAATCTCAAACATCCATTAGCTTTTATTGTACCCCATTCAACAAGTAAATAAAACCGCGACCGGCAAACAGCGCTGGTTGCCGGTCAAAATTGTGCTGATAACGGCGTGTGCTTTCCGCCAATCACCCTCAGCTTTCCAGGCTGGCACACTTTTCCTCCGGTTGTCTTGACTGAACCGCGATCACACCGCTTCATTTGAACGAAAACCGCGCGGTGAAACGTTTTGTTGTTTTTTCAACCAAACTAGACAAGATTTACCTGTCCAAACAAGCGTTGTTGGTTTCCTTTTCCCATTAAATCATTAAAATGAAAGTCAACAGGAACAATACTTGGTCCGCGAAATACCGACTGGGGGCGCGTCCACATGGAACGAGAAATAGCCTTACAAATTCTAGATGACCTCATCAAAATTCCGACAGTCAACGGCTGTGAAGGCGCCGTTGCCGTTTATCTACGGGATTTGTTACGGCGGTATCAGATCAGCAGTCAGCTGATCCCACTACCGGGGAATAATAATCGCGTCAATTTGGTCGCGGAGATCGGACCTCAACAAGGACCGATCTTAGGGTTCACTGGCCATCAAGATACGGTGGCCGTCACCGACCCGCAATCATGGACGTATGGCCCGTTTTGGCCGCAACATCGGGATGGACATATCTTCGGGCGCGGGTCCGCCGATATGAAAAGTGGCCTAGCCGCGATGACGCTAGCCCTGATCCAATTAAAGCAGGATCCGAATTTCCATGGTCGGGTGCGTTTGCTGGCCACCGTTGGCGAAGAATTAGGCGAACTGGGCGCCCAACAATTGACCCACTTGGGTTACGCGGCTGATTTGGCCGGGCTCGTCGTCGGCGAGCCCAGCAGCGCCTCCAACGCGCTGGTTTTGCAACGGCTGGGCGGTAGTGGCTTGATTGCCATGCCGGCCACAGCGCCACAAGCTTATGGCCGGCATCTTCTCTTTCGCGGCCACAAAGGCTCATTGGATTACACGGTTACGGCCACGGGTAAGGCGGCTCACAGCGCCCTACCCAACTCGGGAATCAACGCGATCGACAACCTTTTGGCTTTTTACCAGGCGCAACAAGTCTATTTCAAGAAACTGGCGACGATCGAAAACAACCTTCTGGGCCCGATCAACGCGGCGGTGACCGTGATTCAAGGCGGCGAACAGGCGAATACCATTCCCGAGCAGGCCCACTTACAGGTGAAGATCAGAACGATCCCCGAATATCCCAATCAGCGGATCGAGGCCGACTTAGCGGCGCTGGTCACCCAACTTAACGACGCGGATCCCCATCTCAAATTGGTGCTGACGATCCTGGCCAGCCAACCCGCCGTCATCACCCCTGCTGACTCCCCTTTGATCCAAGCCGCCACAATCGCTTATCAGAAGATTTGGCATGAGACCACCCTAGTTTTAGGCGCGCCAGGCGGCACCGACGCTTCCCGATTTGTCCAAGGAAATCCTCAACTTCCCGTGATCATCGCCGGCCCTGGAAACGAAAGCGCCCACCAAATCAACGAATTCGTCAATCAGGTGGACTACTTGGATTATTGTGAACTTTATCAACTCTTGGCTAAAATCTATTTTGGTGAAATCCCCTTAGATTCTCGCAATTAAGGCGGCGCGGTCAAGCACCAGCCCAGCTATGGATTCCGATTAAGCCAACAATTGGCCTAAAACGCGTAAGACGCCGTTTTCTTCATTAGAAGGCGCGCGGTAATCTGTCAGATCCAGCAAAATCTGTTCAGCGTTCGCCATGGCGTAAGCACGCCCAGCCAGCTTGAACATTTCCTGATCGTTGGCGCTGTCGCCGAACACAACCATTTGTTCAGGGGCAATTCGGAAATGCTCGCCTAAGATTTGTAGACCAAAGGCTTTATGCAACTTAGGATTGATCATATCCAAATAACCAAACCCAGAACTGGTCACGTGCAAATCAGGCCAATCTTTGAAGGCCGCTTCAATCAGGGGAACTTCAGCTGGCTCAACTCGCGCCGTCAACTTGAGGATTTGTTTGTCCTTGATTTCCGCCAAATCATCAAATTCTGCCAGACTAGCGCAGTAATGTTCCGATTCTTTTTTGAAGAATTCCGCAGAATTCGCTGGGAAATAACCAGCCTCAGGTGTGGAAACAATATAGTTCGCGCCGGGGATCGCCTTAACCGCGGCCACAGCCCGGGTCAAAGTGGACCAGCTGAGCCCACCACAGAAGACTTCGCGGCCGTGAGCCAACGTTAACGCGCCATTTTCCGCCACAAAATTCAATTGATCCCGCAGATCATCTGGAAACAGCCGTGCCAAGTGGGGATACTGGTTCCCACTGGCCACCACAAATTCGATGTTCCGTTCCTGCATCACCTTAAACAGGCGCCGAAATTCTGCCAGATCATAATGATTGTTATGATCGACGAAAGTTCCGTCAATATCAACGGCCACCAATTTCAAATTATCCATGTTTCACCTCAACTAATGTTCTAGACTTCCATTATAGCAAAGACCGGACACGGAAGACGATTTTTCAATAACTTTCTTTCCGCCTTTTCAAGCAAAAAAATGCGCGAGACACTGCGGGTAGTGATTTTCATAGTGTCCGCAGCTTGCGCTGCGAAATTCGGGGTGAGCTCGCTGTGGGCGCTGTTTTGAGCCAATCCGCAAAGTGCGCGGCTTGTCTCAAAATCAGGCCTTGTCCTAAGCGGCAAAGCCGCCAAGGACAATTTCACGGCGATCTCACCCCGAATTTCTCCGCTTCAGCCGCTCAACGTTATAACAGCCGTTTGAGTACTCACGCCGGCTGGCAAGCTATGGCTAATTGATGGGGATCCACGCAATTGACGACCGTGGTTAGTGGTCTCAACCCTTAGATGGGTGACTCCAGAAAAGCCTGGCTGATGGATCAGAGTTAGTTTTGATGAAACAACAAGTGGTTCTTTCTAACGTTTGGCGAATGGCCTTAAGATTTCTCGATAATCACGAGTCTGGCTTCCGGAATTTGAGGAATTGCAACACTTAACATTAGATAATAGGTTGGCTTGATGTGGCCATTTGTTTCCTATTGCTCCAATTAATTTAGTTGGAGTATTTATTCGTCGTCTTGAAAGTTGTTATATCAGTGTTGATTGCGTCTTCGCCAAAGTTTAGAAAGAACCAGACAAGTCCATCGCATTACGGATTTTCGCGGGTGGCTATTGGTTGACGCCACCTTACAAACATTCTTCGTCAAATTATCTGCTTCGATTGCAGATGGCCCGACTACACCTAATGATTGCCTGGCGCAAGCAAAAAAAGCGTGTTTCTGACACACACTGCGGTTGACTAAAGCCACCGCGTAATGGTCAGAAGACACGCTTTTTTGCGCTTTATTATTTTATTCAAGCGGCGTGTTGCCAAATGGAGTGCTTTAATTTATCAGCCACTTCATTTTGGACTGCTTTGGCGCGGCCCACCTTCCTTAGTGACCAGCCAATTGATTGTGTGGGAACGCGCCGTTTTCGTCTAAACCGGCGGCCTTTATTTAACGACGATGTTAACGATTTTGTTGGGGATCACGATCACTTTGACCACCTGTTGATCGGCGATGAAAGCTTGAACGTGCTCGTCATTGAGGGCTTGCGCCTGCAAAACATCCTTGGCGGTATCTTTGGCTACTTGCAATTTCGCCCGCAGTTTACCGTTGACTTGAACGATCACTTCAGTGGTATCATCAACCAATTTACTAGCATCAAAGGTTGGCCATGGTGCATAGGTCAAACTTTCGTGATGGCCCAACTTCTCCCAGATTTCTTCCATCATATGGGGCGCGATCGGTGCCAACATTTGCACGAAGCCAGCCACATAATCTGCGAAAAGAACCTTTTCTTTGTACGCTTCATTAATGAAGACCATCAGTTGAGAGATGGCTGTGTTGAAATGAAGCTGTTCATAGTCATCAGTGACCTTTTTGACGGTTTGATTATAAACTTTGTCTAAGTGGCCATTGTTCATCAGGGAAATGCGGTCGCGTAACTTGTCGTCATCGTCGACAAACAAGCGCCAAACCCGATCGAGGAAACGCCGTGACCCAGCCAAGCCTTCTTCACTCCAAGAGATCGAAGCGTCCAACGGCCCCATGAACATTTCATACAGGCGCAACGTGTCCGCGCCATATTGGTCAACGACCTCATCGGGATTGACCACATTGCCTTTGGACTTGGACATTTTCTCGTGGTTATCCCCTAAGATCATGCCTTGATTGAATAATTTCTGGAATGGCTCTGGCATGGGCACAACACCTAGATCATAAAGGAATTTGTGCCAGAAACGGGCGTACAGCAGATGCAAGACCGCGTGTTCCGCGCCGCCGATGTACAGATCAACGGGCAACCAGTCTTTCAATTTATCATAATCCGCCAACGCTTCCTGGTTGTGCGGATCGATATAACGCAAATAGTACCAAGAGGAACCGGCCCATTGTGGCATGGTGTTCGTTTCCCGGCGACCCTTGCGACCGTTGGCGTCCACCACGTTGACCCAATCGGTTAAGTTGGCCAAGGGACTCTCGCCGGTACCTGATGGCTTGATGTTCGTTTCTTTCGGTAAACGCAAAGGCAACTCGGCTTCGGGAACCAAAGTGGTTTCCCCGTCTTCCCAATGGATCACCGGAATCGGTTCGCCCCAGTAACGTTGCCGGCTGAACAACCAATCGCGCAGTTTATAATTGACCTGCTGCTTGCCCACACCTTTTTCTGTTAACCATGCAATCATCTTGTCAATTGCCGCCTGTTTATCCAAGCCATCCAAAAAGTCCGAATTGATATGGACGCCATCACCGGTATAAGCGGCTTGAGTGACATCGCCACCCTCGATCACCGGAATGATCGGTAACTGGAACTTCGTCGCGAATTCATAATCGCGCTCATCATGGGCGGGCACCGACATGATCGCGCCAGTGCCATAGCTAGCCAAAACATAATCGGAGATCCAGATCGGTAATTTCTGACCATTGACGGGATTGATCGCGTAGGCGCCGGTGAACGCCCCCGTCTTGTCATGGTTCAGATCTGTTCGTTCCAGATCGCTCTTGTGGCTGATCTCTTCTTGATAGGCGGCAACCGCGGCCTGCGCAGCCGCCGTGGTGATCTGATCGACCAGTTCATGTTCCGGCGCCATCACGATATAAGTTGCGCCGAACAAGGTATCCGCCCGGGTGGTGAAAACTTTGAAATCTAAATCCGCTTGATCCGCCACCGCAAACGTCACTTCGGCGCCTTCAGAACGGCCGATCCAGTTCCGTTGCATATCTTTGATACTTTCGGGCCAATCGACTAGGTCCAGATCATTCAATAGGCGCTCTGCGTAAGCGGTGATTTTCAACATCCACTGACGCATGGGTTTCCGATAAACCGGAAAGCCACCGCGCTCCGTTTTGCCATCGATCACTTCTTCGTTCGCGACGACCGTGCCCAGATCCGGACTCCAGTTGACCGCGACTTCCGCCTCATAGGCCAAGCCCTTTTGATACATTTGCTCAAAGATCCATTGGGTCCAACGATAGAATTCTGGATCAGTGGTGTTGACTTCCCGATCCCAATCATAGGAAAAGCCCAATGAATTGATCTGGCGCTTGAAGTTGGCAATATTCTTCGCGGTAAACTCTTCAGGTTGATGCCCCGTATTCAAAGCGTACTGCTCCGCTGGCAGCCCAAACGCGTCCCACCCCATCGGATGTAAAACGTTGAACCCTTGCGCCCGTTTCATCCGGGCAATAATATCTGTAGCCGTATAACCTTCGGGATGGCCAACATGGAGTCCCTGGCCTGAAGGATAAGGAAACATATCCAATGCGTAGAAATTCTTTTTATTAGGATCCTCTGTGGTTTTGAACTGCTGGTTTTCCTGCCAACGTTTCTGCCATTTCTTTTCGACTGTCGTATGATTATACAAACTAAGCACTCCTTTTATTCATTTTCCGCAAACAAAAAGCCCTATAAGCCAATTGCTTATAGGACGCGCGACCGTGGTACCACCTAACTTTAGCCGATTTCTGATCGGCCCTCTAACCATTAACGCTGGTCCACGCCTACCGCTACTGTCTTCACGGTAAGTTTCGCAGGTGAGTTCATCGTGATTTGCGATAGGCTCGCACTGACCGCCTACTCGCTGAGCGCAAATTTTCGATTACTAGTCCTGTGACTCGGTATGTTGTTACTGTTTAATATACACCAGAATGACCGCAAAGAGCAAGGTTTGATTGCATTTTTTCGGCGCCTGCTTGGGCGTTGGTGGTTTGCGGATGTGGTGGGGCTCCAGGTCGGGCTGGGGGTGGTGGAACGCTGCGGGCACGACTTGAAGCTTTTCGGAAGTGCACCGAAAATCTTCAAGCTCGGCCTTATTCTAGGCGGCAGAGCCGCCAAGAATAATATCGCGGCTGACTCACCCCCAGCCCGACCTTCCGCCTGACGAGTGAACAGCCCACCAACGCCAGAGTGTGAGCCGACCTGGTCAGCTTCTGAGCATTAGCCTAGCAACTATTTTGGAGGCTGGTTTGTGCCTCCGGAATAGTTGCGTAGCTAAGCGGAAGAAGCTAGGTCGGCGAACACGTTTCAACGCCAGAGTGTGAGCCACCCCGGGTAGCTCCTGAGCATTAGCCTAGCAACTATTTTGGAGGCTGGTTTGTGCCTCCGGAATAGTTGCGTAGCTAAGCGCAGGGAGCTGGGTCGGCGAACACGTTTCAGTGCGCAACACAACGGGTTGACTTCGAGCATTAACCTGGCCAGAGTTTTTGGAAGCGTGTTTTACTTCCGGAATTTGGGAATTTGCAACCCTCACCACATCTGCAAGTGTTCAACGATAGAAACGCGCATTTTCCAAAGCAATGACAGTTCTACGGACAAGCTGATCTTAACCAGCTCTTAACCCTGTTGGCCGTGCGGATATGCTATAATATCTCTATTAATTTAGAATAAGTAAGCAAGAGGAGTCGTAAATAAATGACATCGAAGAAGACTTGGCCGTGGTTGGTCGGCATTTTATACCTAGCTTTCGCTGGGTTCATCTGGGGCGTGGTCACGCAGCAACAATGGATCCACAACTATGATAATTTGATTTATGGCTGGCTGGCGCCCTGGCATCCAGCAGCGAATAACTTTTTTATCGCCTTTACCAAGGTGGGAAATCCGCTGATCATGACGATCCTGACCGCGGTGATCCTGGTGGTGCTGATCTGGGCCAAGCATTGGCGGCTTGGTGTGTTCATTGCCGCCAACAATGGGCTGGGCGCCTTATTGAACCACGTGATCAAAGGCTGGATCCAGCGACCACGACCGACGGATCAATTGATTCGTGAAACTGGCTTTAGTTTCCCCTCAGGTCACTCAACCGCGGCGGTGATGTTTTTCGGTAGTCTGATCGTCATCAGCTATTGTTTGGTCAAATCAAAAAAATGGCGGATCGTGCTCGCCATTTTAGGAGTGGGGCTGATTGTATTGTTGGGGTTGAGCCGCCTTTATGTCCATGTGCACTACCCCAGCGATGTGACCGCCGGATTCTTGTTTGCCAGCGCTAATCTTATTTTACACTGGCAAATCGGTCAGCGTTATTACTTAAGTGCGGAGTTGCCCGCGTGGCGATGAGCCGTCCAAAAGTTGACAAGAATCGCGATGACCGCCAAAATCACGCCTGTAATATAAACACCATGCATGGCTTGGAGTAAGATCGTCCGTAATTGGGGCAAAAGATTACTTTGAATCTGTGTCGCCGTTTCAGGGTTGATCAACTTATTTAACATCGACATTTTCAATTGGAAATGCCCTTGGATACCACGGGCAAATAAGGTGTTCTGAATGATCCCAAACACAGACATCATCAAGGTTTGGCCAATAGTCCGGGACAAGGTGTTCATGGCGGACGCCACCCCGATCTCGTTTTCGGCAACAACGTTTTGCGCAGTCACCATGGTGGTCGTAATGGCGATCCCAAAGCCGAAACCGAGGAAAGCGGCGACTAACAAGAAGACCGCAAAGCTAGTTCCCATGGGGAGAAAACTAAGAACGCCAATGCCGGCGGTGATCACGAATAAACTGACGCTGACAATTCGGGTAGCTGGCTGACTAACTAACAGCCGACCGGCCAAGAAGGACCCGAAGATCCAGAGGACCGAGCTGGGCGTTACCGCGAAACCACCCATGGTCGCGGGCAACCCAAGAATTCCTTGCATCCACATGGGAATATAAACTTCAAACCCGATCAGAACGCCACTGACCAAAGCGGCGACTAAGTTTTGCCCTAAAAAGAGATTGTTTTTGAATAAAGCCAAGGGAATCAATGGGTCCTTGGCTTTTCGTTCGGCCTTCATGAAGAAGAAACCGGCGACGACGGCAAGCACAAGCCACAGCGCGTTGACCCAGGGGTTGGTGGTTCCTCCCAGGCCCTGAGCGAACAACATCAAAGCCAACAAGAGCACGCTCAAAGTTGCCGAGCCCGCCAAATCGATGGGCTCCTTAGCGGAACGACGATCTTCTTGGAAGAAGAAAATCACCAATAACATGGTGATCAGCCCCACAGGGACATTGATGAAGAAGATCCAATGCCACGACAGGTGTTGCACAATATAGCCACCCAGCAATGGCGCCACAATCGACGCGATCCCCCAGGCGGAACTATTCAAGCCAAGCACGCGGGCTCTTTTCTCATAAGGGTAGATGTCGGCGATCATGGTAAAGGTCACGGGTTGGATCGCGCCGGCTCCTAGCCCTTGCAAGGCCCGTGACAAAATCAAGGTCAGCATGCTCTGGGAGAGCCCGGCCATTGAAGACCCGATCAGGAAAATCACCAAGCCAACGAGGAAAACGGGTTTACGGCCAATCCGATCGGCGAGTTTCCCGTAAATCGGCGTGGAGATCGAACTGGTCAACAAATAGATCGAGAAGACCCAGCTCATCATGGAAACGCCGTTCAAACTGCCGATGATCGTCGGCATCGCGGTGGAAACAATTGTCCCCTCGATCGCGGTCATAAAGGTCGCGACAAAAATCGCGATGGTTGCTAAAACAACATTGGTTTCTTTTTTCTTTTTCATACTAACTCCTTTTTTTCTACCCTTGCCCTGAAATTTTGACGCCAAACTGCGGCTTAACCCGCGGTTGGCCGTGATCAACTGCGGCGCTGCGCAATTTTTCGCAAAAAAAGACCCAATTGGAAAAAACTTTCCAATTGGATCGCCTCTTATCTCGCAACTTCACCATTAAGGGCTGCTTTCAAACCAGCGACTCGGTCTGTGTGCTCCCATGGCAAATCCACATCTGTACGTCCAAAATGCCCATAAACTGCTGTTTGCTTGTAAATTGGGCGTTGTAAATCTAACATTTTAATGATGCCAGCAGGTCGCAGATCGAAATTGGCGTGAACCGCATCGATCAGGGCCTGTTCGCTGTATTGACTAGTTCCGAAGGTTTCAATATTGATTGAAACCGGCTGCGCGACCCCGATTGCGTAAGCTAACTGCACCTCACACTTTCGCGCCAGGCCAGCGGCAACCAGGTTCTTGGCGACATAGCGCGCCGCGTAGCTGGCCGAACGATCGACCTTGGTCGCATCCTTACCCGAAAACGCGCCGCCGCCATGACGAGCATAGCCGCCATAGGTGTCTACGATGATTTTCCGACCGGTCAACCCAGAATCTCCTTGAGGTCCCCCGATCACGAAACGACCCGTGGGATTGATCAGAAACTTGGTCTGCGCGTCCACTAACTCCACCGGCAAAACCGGACGAATGATCTGTTCCAGCACATCTTGCTTCAACTGAGTCAAGGTGACTTCCGGATCATGTTGGGTGCTTAAAACCACGGTGTCGATTCGTTGAGGCTTGGTGCCGGTTTCGGCGTCATACTCAACGGTGACTTGGCACTTCGCGTCAGGTCGTAAGTATGGCAGGCGGTTTTCGTGACGAATCTTTGCCGTTTGCCGCATCAATTGGTGCGCCAACGAAATTGGTAAAGGCATCAATTCCGGCGTTTCATCCACGGCAAAACCGAACATCATCCCTTGATCACCAGCGCCGATCTGATCAAGCGGATCCACGCTGGCCGCCGTCCGTTGCTCAATGGCCTCATTGACCCCTTGGGCGATATCGGGCGACTGTTCATCTAAAGCGACTAAAACGGCGCAATTATGCCCGTCAAAGCCTAACTCCCCGCGATCATATCCGGCCGCGATGATCGTTTGGCGCACAATCGCTTGAATGTCCACGTAAGCCGTCGTAGAAATTTCACCCACGACAAGGACTAACCCTGTGGTGACCGTAGTCTCACAGGCAACCCGCGCCAGCGGATCTTGGGTTAATAACGCATCCAGGATCGCGTCCGAGATTTGGTCGGCGATTTTATCTGGATGCCCTTCGGAGACTGACTCCGAGGTAAATAAGTGACGATTTTTCACTAGATTGGTTCCCCCTTCTTTAAGGTTACAAGGCAGCTCCACTTTGTGTGGATCCCATCGGGAATGCTGTAACTTGCCTATGATAACATATTTATAAACTGAATAAAAGCATCTTTTTGTGGTAAAAGCAGGTGTTGAGAAACAACCCCAAATTAGTTGCTAGGTCAATGCTCGAAGTCAACCCGTTGTGTTCCGCACTCGAAACGTGTTCGCCGACCTAACTTCTTCCGCTTAGCTACGCAATTGTTCCGGAAGCACAGACCGGCCTCCAAAATAGTTGCTAGGCTAATGCTCAGAAGCTGACCAGGTCGGCCCTCACTCTGGCGTTGGTGGGCTGTTCACTCGTCAGGCGGAAGGTCGGGCTGGGGGTGAGTCAGCCGCGATATTATTGTTGGCGATTTATCGCCTACAATAAGGCCGAGCTTGAAGATTTTCGGTGGTTTTCCGAAAAGCTTCAAGTCGTGCCCGCCGCGTTCCACCACCCCCAGCCCGACCTGGAGCCCCACCACATCCGCAAACCACCAACGCCCGCGGCAGTGCGTGGTCACTGACCAGGTACCATCTTGCCACATTCTTAACTTGACCACCTCACGAAAAAACATTACGATAAATCTAACTGTTAAGGAGGTCTCATCATTGAAACGAGCCAAACCGCGCCGGACCGATTACTTGTTACTTCAGATCCTAATTGAAGCCATTCCCCTACTCAGCCTGCCTTTCTTGCTAGCGGGGCACATTAAAATTGCGGTGCCCCGGGATTTCGCCTGGGTGGTCATCTTCAGTTTATTGATCGTCACGCTGGATCAAGCCAACGATTTCTGGACGGTGCCCCTGTGGCTGACCGATCTTGTCTTGGCAATTCCGGTGGTGGTCCTCCTGATCGAGAAATCTTGGCTGATTGCCTGCCTACTTTTAATGCAATATATTTTAAAAATCGCCATCACCCCACAAGTCCTTGAACGAGTTGATCTGCGCCTGGGTCTTTTACTCGAACAAGGGATCATTCCGATTTTTCTCTCGATCGCCTTACTGGACACGATCAACGATTCTGTTTCCACCGGTCAGATCCTGCTGATCAGCGGGTTATATTTGGCCAAGATCGCCTTCAGTGTCCCCTTCAATAGCTTCAGTGACTTTCTCTGGCCCTTTCTAAGCTTGGTGCTGATCTTCGTTCTGATGGCCCGTGACCTACTGACCCTCAGCGCGACGATCGGAATCGTGGTCGTGCTTTTGGCCAGCCTCATTGGTTACCCGCGGCGCAAAGACTGGCGCCAATTTCCAGCGCTGCTGCTATTCATCATGAGTATCTTGACCAAATTACCTTGAGGATCGCTGATCGACCAGCAACCACACAAATAAGCGTCCGCCTAATGACCTAGGCGGGCGCTTGTTTTGACTAAACCTCAATGACGGCGCGCTTGTCGCAACTGGCCAATCAGCAGCATGACACCGACCATCACCACCAAATAACAACTGATGACCTTGATGCCCATCTGATAAGTGATCTGCGCGTTTCCCAGGGTCACGGCCAACGAACCCGTCGCGATCCCGACCACTTGCAGATAAAATCCCGGCAAGAGATGGACAATTGTTTTGAAACTTTTTAAGATGGTCACCAAATAGGCTTGGCCAACAAAAATAAAAAAGGTCAAAAAGAACGTTAACAAGTAATTCCCCGTCACTTGTTGCAGCACGAAGCTAGTGATCGCGATCGCCGGAATGATCAGGACGGCCAAGACGATGCTCTTGCCCAGAATCGTCTTGGCATTGGTCAGCGCTGGTTGTCCGGCCTGATAAGCGCTGATTGGATAATTCGCGTGACCAAAACCAGCGAATAAAGCGGCGATCAGGTCAACGATCCCCAGAATCAAGGCTACCCCGAATAACACAATGATGGTCGCGCAGCACAATTTCTCCAGTAAAATTTGCCAATAACGCTGGGGCAAGAGTCCATCTAAATTCAATTTGGCCGCATAGGAACTCCGGAAAATCAGCCCGAACACATAGGCGCTGACCAGGACGACTAAGATCGGAAAGACCGTTTCCAGGAAGCGATAGCTAAACAAGATCGTGTTATTGGCGTGGGCCAGATCAACCTCAGGCAAATCAGCCGCCGCCAATGCGTGCCATAACTGTATTTTCTCGTCAGGCGCCGTTAAATTGGCCTTTAACTGCGGAAAAGCCTGATAGTTCTTCAGCGTCAGCCGATAAGCCTGCTGGTAGTCGTGCTTGAGATAGGCTTGCTTGGCCGCATCCAATCTCGTGAGGCCGGCGTTTATCGCCTGCGCATCGCCCTTTTCTGCCTGCACCACCGCCAGCGCCTCTTCTAATTGGGGCCGATCGAGCTCACTTTGCTGGAGAAACGGCGAATTTTGATTGGTCGTGTTCAACAGCCAAAAGCCCAACGTCATGACGAAGAGGAAGCCAAAAGCCGCCAACAAAAAATGATTTTTCCGTGTTTGCGTCCACAACAAGGCCAGATAACTTTTCATGCGCGCTCACCTCGCCGTTCACCATACCAGACCGCGGTCAGGACCAAACAACTATAACCGGCGTTAACCAAGATGCCCCCAGGCAAACTGATCTGGGCATTCTTCGTTAGCGCGCGAAATGTGCCGGTGACCACGCCGGTTGGACCTAAGTAATAGGTCGGCACCAATGGGGTCAAGGCACTGGTTGAAGTCTGGTCGATCAACAAATACGAGCCAATAATCAGGATCAAACTCAAGAAGAGGGTCGCGAAACCATTTCTCGTTAACTGCGCGATCAGTTGCATCGAGGCGCTGATTGCCACAATTAAGGCAATCTGCAAAACAAGGATCTTCGCGAGGACTTGCCATAGTGGCTCCAACCAATATCGATCACGGGAATAAACAAAGATTGGATAGGCAAAACTCCCGGCGCCATGCCGGATCGTGCCCACCAGGAAACAAGCTAAATAGAAGATCAGTAAGCAGGCAACCCCCATGATCACAGAAACGCCGGTGCGCAAGAGAACCTTCTGCGCGGCTGGTCGCGGCAACCCCCGTTCAATATCCAGCCGTTTGAAGTAAGGGCTGATCACCAAGGGGGTCAGCACAAAAATGATCACCGCCGTCAAAATGACCGGACTATATAACTGGATCGTCCGATATAAAAACGTACTTCCCCGGACTTCATAACCTTCCAGCTCCACGCCTGTCTGCCCCTGCGCTTGTTTTTGAGCCAAGAGTAACATCTTCGCAATCGTATTCGTCATGCCCGGAATACTGACGATCTTCGCCAACTGATCTGCTAGCGTATGTTTCTTTTGCCAAGTCAGGAGGGCGATTTGATTGGTTAAATAGGTTTGCTCATCGCCCTTTTTCAGTGCCTTGACCATGGCCTGCAAATATTGGCGTTGCCGCACCAAATTGGTTACCGCCGGCGAATCAGCGCTAGCAATTTGCTTATTCTGTTTGATATAGCCGTTGTAATCCTTGATCCTCAGCTCCGTTTGATTGAGCAGACTGTTGGCCCCAGTCGCATTTCTTTCATTATTCCAATTTAGAAGTGTGATCAACCCAACGAGCAGGATCAGCACCAGATAAAGACTGCGACGTCGGTAGCCTTTTTTGAGTAGGATTTTGACGTAGCTCATCCGCGTTCACCCCACTCCCGCGGCAGTTCCGCTGACGCAACCAGTTGTTGCTTATCTAAGATATAGAAAGTGTCAGCCACGGATAACAGACTATCGTTTTGATGGGAGGAAAACAAAATCGACGTGCCCCGCTGTTTAGCCGCCTTCATAAAGCTGATGAATCGCGCTTGACTGTCCAGATCCAGCCCCAGCGTCGGTTCATCCATCAGCCAGTACGGCGTGTTGGCCACATAGTAAAGCGCCAGGACCGTCTTTTGCTTCATCCCCAAGGAATATTTGCGAATCGGTCGGCTGAGGAACGGCCGCATTTCCCAGAAGTCCACCGCTTCGTCAATTAGTTGCGAATTACCTTGCCACTGTTTTGCCACAAATTTCAAATAATCTGCCGCCGTCAAGTTGCCGTCGAACCACTCGCCGGTCTCAAAATAAAACAGATTTTTCTTTTTGACCAAGGTGGGCAAGCGCTCATTGGTTTGGTCAGCGGTCAGATATATCTCCCCGCTTTTCAAAGGGAGCAAGCCGGCGATCGTGCGCAATAAAGTCGTCTTGCCTGAGCCATTGGTGGCGACTAACCCATAAATCTGCTGATCAATGCGCATCTGCCCGGACCGCAGTAAAACATCGTTGCCAAACGCTAAATCGACATCTTTAATAATAATCATTTTTCTGCTCCTCGATGACTCAAAACCCTTTTCCCCATGTGTTATATTTATTTTAACAAATATTCAAAAAAAAGAGGAGATCATGAGAACTTTATTAAAAAATTTGATTTCACGTGGTTCCGCGCCGAACTTCTGCTGGGCAACGCCAGCAACAGCCAGCGCCAAACATAAATAGCCGCCACACGTGACCCATTGACGGTCATCGTGTGGCGGCTATTATCATGTTCAAGGCAGATCAACATTTGGGAATATTAATTTAAGTGAGCGCGGGCACCTCAGTCAACGGCCAGGCCTCACGCCACGGCCTACCGCAGCAATGACTGGATCAATGGCTGAATCAATGGCAGATTGCTGGTCGGCCTACTACTGCCGCAACTGGCGGTCACGCCGTAGTAAGCGACCCCACGCGAACAGAAACAACCCGACCACGCCTAACGCCAACGCATAGGCGGCCGTGCCAATGAATTGGCCGCGCTGATTGAACAGCATCGTAAAGAAGTTGCCCGCCTGCGCCCCTAAATACCGTTGGGCCAGCTGTGAGGCGTAAAAACCAACGGCGACAAAAGCCCCCAATTCAATGACGGCGAGAACCACGGCCACTAAACGGGCCCAGCGACTGCGCAATAAGCCCAAGACCACCACCGTGATCGGCAGCAGCACCAACAACTTGGCCACTAGCGCCAAGCTTTGCGCGGCATTACCGGTCGCCGCGGCTACCGTTGTTGCCGTTTGACTGGCGATCCCCAAGGCGGCGCCGGCCGTGGTGACCAAGTTGTACAAACTCGTGGGCGGCGTCTTGAGAAAACTACTGGCCAAGGTGCCATAAAGCGCCAACAAGCCCGAAAGAAGCAACAAGATCCCGGACACACCCCAATCAAGGCGCTGCTTTTGGCGGCGTGAATGAGGTAGATGTGCCTGCGGTAAATGGTGCTGGCGGCGGCGCTTAGTCTTCTTTTTGGTCACTTTCGTCGTGGTGGTCGTGCGTCGACTGACTTGGTCTGATGACCTGACCGCCGCATTCGGCGCGCTGGACTGTGGCGAAACGCTGTTGTCGGACTGAGCAGCAAGCGCTTGTTGGGGCGACTGGTTTGACCCAGCAACCGGCCCAGACGCGGCCTCACCAACAGTTGGTGCCGTTGCCGCAGTTAGCTCTGGGCTGGTCCCAGGATCACGTGTTGCTTCGCTGGCCCCGTCGAAATGAGCTTGTTGGCGGCGGGCCACTCGTGATAAGGGTTGGTCGGCGTTGGCCTCCTTATTTAGGTGGGTAACTTGGTCCAACGCTAATTGAATACCACAATAAGGACAGAATTTTTCCGACCCGGTCAAACGCGCACCACAGTTGGAACAGTAGTGCTGATTTGACTGGGAGTCATCAGCAAGAACCATGTTAATTTACCTCCTTGACCGGGGTTTATCCCCGGATGAAAATCATTAACCCTTATCATAATCATTTTCCAGGCGGAAAGTGCGGATCAAACTTTTTTTGCAAAAAACTTAAAAATTAATCAGACGGCAATCAATTGCAAAACTAAAAGGCGCCTGTAACGTGCAAACTTGCGAAGTCTTTGGTTCCTATCTCGGAAACTAAAGCTTGACCCTGCCGACCAACTTTGCTACAATTCAATGATCAACAAAAGACAATCTGCCACCGGGTAGCGAAGAGTACCGATTCCATCAGGTCATTGAAGGAATCGCTACTCTTTTTTTGTTTTAAAACGGTTATACGGGGCTTCAAGGAGGAAATAAAAATGTCTTGGCTTTATTTACTTTTAGCAGGGCTCTTCGAAATTTGTTGGGCCACCACAATGAAACTATCCCACGGCTTCAGCCGCCTAGGATTCAGTCTGCTGACCCTTGGTGGGATGATCGCCAGCTTTTTCTTTTTGGCGCAGGCGATCAAGCGCTTGCCGATGAGCTTGGCCTATCCGATCTGGACCGGAATTGGCGCCATCGGTTCGATTCTGATCGGTTGGCTCCTGTTCAAGGACCAGATCAGTCCCTTGACTTGGCTTTTTATCGGCTTTTTGCTGATCGGGATCGTCGGGATCAAAATGACCAGTTCCAGTTAAGCGGCTAGCGCCGGCGTGTCCTGTGGTTTGATTTCGATCAAGCCTAGAAAATGAGTGTACGAAAAAAGTTTGCCAACGAAACAGCGGCAAACTTTTTTGCGGATCGGTTTTAATTAACGGTCCCAACCGGATTTGAACCGGTGATCTCCTGCGTGACAGGCAGGCGTGATAACCCCTACACCATGGGACCAATAAAAAAATGGAGGTTACAGGGCTCGAACCTGTGACCCTCTGCTTGTAAGGCAGACGCTCTCCCAGCTGAGCTAAACCTCCAATGACCCCTACGGGATTTGAACCCATGTTACCGCCGTGAAAGGGCGGTGTCTTAACCACTTGACCAAGGGGCCATTAACATAACAGCAAGACTAATTATATGGGATAAACCGGTTGCGGTCAACAATTATTTTCAATTTCTTGGAAAAGATTTTTTTCGAGAGATCATCTGGATTTTCTGTTAAAGATATTTCTGGTGGGAGCATGACTGACCAAAGACCAGCGCCTACCAGAACCGATTACTCCGCGCATCCATCTTGATCCTGAAATTTGCCGAAACGGTGATCACCGAAACCCACGTTGCCAAGTCCCGGTTGCTTTCACATCAAGTCAGGACCAAGGTAATCTGCTCAAATCCACTGGGGCGTTTTCGCGTTCAGAATGACGTCATAAATTATGAATGAATTTATCCCGGGCAAAACTAATAATAGTGAGAGATCGAAATTTACGGAACTTCCACCAGCACCCCAAAATATAATCTTAGTGTTATACTACATCAAACTTAGTCATTACTACTTTCAATGGGGCTTATTGGGGATAAGTGGTCAGCTTATCCAAGTTGAAAAAGTAATGGCAAATACGTGCTTGGACCGAACTTGGTTGTAATTTGATCGTTTCAAGCTTGTCGACGATCAGCCAGGCCGGAGAATAGATGTTTTCCGCAGACATTCGCGCTTTTTCCTCGCCGTGAATAATTGGCGAGTGATAGCGCGATCTACTAATTTTAGCAAGGTATATCCGCTGTGGCTCTGCCAAGTCAGCCGCCGTGAACAGAAAGTTAAGTGCGGTCTCTTCGATTGAGATGTCCAATTCCTCTTTAATTTCTCTAACGGCCGCTTGGGTGGTGCTTTCCCCCGCTTTGACCCCACCTCCAGGAATTGCCCAGTACTGCTGATCGCCCTTTTTCCGAGCAATTAGCAAGACTGAATTTGTACTCTCATCATACAGGATGACTCGTGCGCGCATTTTTTATCCTCCTAACTTAAATGTTGGTCCCTTGAGCCACTTAAGCGCTGTGACCAAATCGGTAGTCTGATTTAGCCCAATGCGAAACAGCTGATTGTTGGAAATGAATAGGTCACCGCTTTTTACGGCGTTTAATTTGACCCTTGCGTCCTCTGCGCGCAACCACATTAGAATCCAGATTAGATTTATCCTCTCCCGAACGCTATCTTTTAATTTAAGACCATTCGTTTGAAATTATGTTCTAAGCCTATCCAGATGTCAACACCATCATAGCCCGCCAACACATCTTTTTTGGAATCATTCTGTTCGTGCATAGCGCAAGCAGATTCTTTAATGGCAATATCATAACCTTCTAATTTTCTTTACCTATAGAACGCCAGAACGCACCGCGACCATTTGCTTGAATGTAAACTCTTTGCTGAGCTGGATTATGAACTTGATTGCCATCCTGATATGATCAAAATTGCCTTTGCAGTCCTCCAAAATCCCGGCTAGGTTAACGCTCGAAGTCAACCCGTTGTGTTCCGCACTCTGGCGTTGGTGGGCAGTTTACTTGTCCGGCGGAAGGTCGGGCTGGGGGTGAGTCAGCCGCGATATTATTCTTGGCGGCTTTGCCGCCTAGAATAAGGCTCAGCTTTGAGATTTTCGGTGCACTTCCGAAAAGCGCAAAGTGACGCCCGCCGCGTTCGAAACAGAGTGTGGAACGCAATGGTTTGCTTTTGAGCACGACTAGCGATTTTGCTGGATTGATGCAATCAATCCAGTGAAATTGCGTATCGGCGCAGAAAGCAATTGCGTGGAACACGTTTCCACCACCCCCAGCCCGACCTGGAGCCCCACCACATCTGCCAACCACCAATGCCACGCGCAGCGCAAGCCGCGGCCAAACGACTCGATTTTTCAAAAGGCAACAAGCGCTTTCTTTTTACAATGAGCAGGCGGACTTATATAATGAAAGTGAACAATATTGATAAGGAGTGTGCCAACATGACAGAACGCACCTTTACGAAAGCGGAATTAGCGGAATACAACGGCGTGATCCGCCCAGAGAAATACGCGGCGATCGACGGCTTGGTTTATGACCTGACACCGATGGCGGCTTGGGCTGGTCCCAACCACCACGGCAATGTGGCCGGTCAAGATCTCAGTGAGGCCATCACCCACGCGCCCCATTTGAAAACAGTCCTCCCCAAATTACAGGTCGTTGGTAAGTATTTAGGCTAACCGCGAACTATCAGGTCTAATCGGTTGGACCAAAAAGGCAAGTCCAGAATAAAAATGGACTTGCCTTTTTTTGCTGCGTTCAAGCGTGGCGTGGCTTTTGACAAACAATCCTAGCCATTAACTAATTTCGCTCGCAACTTATTGGAGATGGCCTCAACGATCAAGATCAAGACGACTAGACCGATCAAGATCGAGCCGACTTGGTGCCAACGATAGGAATTCATTGCAAAAATCAGCGGCGACCCGATCCCGCCGGCGCCCACCAGGCCCAAAATCGTCGCGTCTCGAAGATTCATGTCGAACCGATAAATCGTGATCGAGCTGAAATTGGCGATCAGTTGCGGAATGATGCCAAAGCGAATTTTCTCAAAAGTCGTGCAACCCATGGCGTCCATCGCCTCAAGAATGCCTCGATCGATATCCTCGATCACATCCACATACAACTTGGAAACCATGCCGATCGAGGTCAGCGACATGGTCAACACCCCTGCAAATGGTCCCGGGCCGGAAACACGGACAAACATCAAGCCATAGACCAATGAAGGGATCGTCCGGATCACCACCACCAAAAAGCGAGTGATCAAGTAGACCGGCTTCGGCACCACACTAGGCGCCATCAAAAAGGCGAAGGGGATCGAAAGGATTGCCCCGAAGATCGTCCCTAAAAAGGCGATACAAATCGTTTCAAACAATAAATAGAAAACACCTTGGCTGGTGAAATTCCAGAGCAATTGCATGTCCGGACTCAGGATCCCCTTGATGATATTACCAGCGATCTTAGCGCCGCCGTCATCTGGCGCCGAAAACGTGATCGCCGTCAGCGACCAGAGCAACATCGCCAGGATGATGCCCCCTAAAAGCAGATACTGCCGTTTTTTGGAAGGCTGCTCATTTAATTTTAATTCGATCATTTCACTCATGCGCTTGTCCCTCCTACTGCAATTTCTGCCGCGCGGTTTGACTGATCAATTCAATCAAGCCCACAGTGACGATCAGCACCGTCAAAATCATCCCGACGTTGCCATAATCACGCCAGCCTAACTGCTCATTGAGAATGATCCCCAAGCCGCCGGCGCCAACGTAACCTAAGATCGCCGCATAGCGCAGATTGCCTTCGAAACTGAACAGTGAGGTGGACAAATAAGTTGGCAAGATCTGCGGTACGATGCCATAACGAAAGGCCTGTAACCGGGTCAGCCCCAAGGACTCCAAAGCTTCAAAAGTCCCCATATCCAAGGATTCGATCTGCTCATAAGTCAGTTTGCCCACATAAGATACGGTGAAGATAAAGATCGCCAGCGTTCCTGCCATTGTCCCTAAGCCGAAAATAAACGTGGCGATCAAAGCCATCACGATCGTGGGCAAGGTCCGCATAATACTGAGGACCAACTTAAAAAAGCCGGAAAGTAATTTTGATTTGACGATATTCGTCGCCGATAACACCGCCAAAGGAACGGCCACCAGCGCGCCCAGCAAGGACCCAAGGAAGGACATTTTGATGGTGTCAAACAGCGGTTGCCAGACTCGATTCAAGAAATCCAAGTGGGGTGGAAACATCGCCCCCAGGATCACGAAGAATTGATGACCGTTAGTGGCCAAGGTGCGGAAACTGAAGTGAGTGACCCGCATCGCCACAATGATAAAGACCAACAGGATCGCGCAGATCAACGGCACTTTGGAGCGTTGTTCCGTGACCACTTTCCCATTGGGCAGCGTTAAGGTTCGTTTACGCATCGACGACTACCTCCGCCGCCACTGGTTCCAGTGACCCCTTGATCGAACTAGAGCCGTGGCCCTGATAGATCTCATCGATGATCTCTTGTGTGACCGCGCTGGTCGGTCCATCGAAAACAATCTCCCCTTGGCGGATCCCGACGATGCGATCGGCGTAAGCCACCGCCAGATCAACATGGTGGATATTCAAGAGAATCGAAATATTCATTTCACGATTGATCCGTTGGAAATCATCCATCACGATTTTCGCCGTGACCGGATCCAAGGCGGCCACGGGCTCATCCGCTAAAATAATGTCCGGATCGCCAACCAGTGTCCGTGCTAATGCCACCCGCTGTTGTTGACCGCCGGAAAGCTGGTCCACCCGGGTATAAGCCTTATCCAAGATACCCACGTTATCCAACGCCTTCAAGCCGGCGATCTTCGCTGTGGCCGGATAAACGCCTAACAAACGCCGCCACCAAGAAAGCTCAGGCACCAAACTGACCAAAACATTGCCCAAAACAGTCGTCCGCGTGATCAAATTAAAGGATTGAAAAATCATCCCGATCTTACTGCGGAAACGCCGGATCTCCTTACCCTTCAGCTGGGTCACATTAACACCATTGACAGTCAATTTCCCCGAACTGATGTCATGCATTTTGTTGACGCAGCGTAACAAGGTTGATTTCCCCGCACCGGAAAGACCGATGATCGCCACAAATTCGCCTTGTTCGATTTGCAGGTCGACATTTTTTAGACCGACGTGACCGTTGGGATAGATTTTTGATACATTCTCAAATTTGATCATTTTCTGTTCCTCTCAATTTTCGCCCTGATCGACTAGCGCGCTCATGTAACAACCGCGCTGATTCGGCAAAAAGTGAGACGCAAGGTCGCACCAACACGTTGCTGGCCAACAAGGGTCTCACTTCTTTGATCAGGCTCTTGATCTTGATTTTAAAAAACTTTCAAGCCAAAACATCAGACGTAACTTGCACGCTTATTTGGCTATTTAGCCGCGGCTTTGACTAACTTCTGGGCTTCACGCGCATTATCGTAATCAGCGGAGGTTGCCTTCTTGTAGCCTTCGTGGGCATAGATCGCGATCACTTTCTTGCCTTCTTCTGACTTGCCAATGTTGATAAAGGCTTGTGACAAGGCCTTCTTCAAACCAGCGTTCATGATCTTAGAATTCTTGCTGACTGAGATCGTGTCATTATAAATTGGTGGCGTCACACCCAAAACATTGGTTTCATCCCAGATGCTGGCTTTGCGACCGTATTCTTTCTGCCATTGTTTTTCGTAATCCATCCGCGCATCGGCGAACGCAACCATGATATCGGCTTGACCCGCTGCCAAACGCGCCATGGAGCTGCCGTATGAATCAGCTTGGACGATGTGTTTCAAATCAGAAATGTTCTTCTTGTAATGATCTTTCAGCCAGAGACTTGGGTAGATGTAACCTGCTGATGAAGAGGAACTCATCACGCTCCAAGAAGCGCTGTTCAAATCATCCCAAGTCAATTTCTCGCCGGAATTGATTTTCTTGCCTAAGGCTTGGCCCTTCGCCGAAGGTCCGGCAATCAGCAATGACCGGTAAGAAGCAGCCTGTTTGTCGGTCTTCTTCGTCGGTTTATTTTCGTTCCATTTAACCGGATCTTCGCTGTCGTTAGACAAGCCTGCCCGTGTCGCCGCCAGGAGCACTTCGGCGCCATCATCGTATAAAACATAAGTCCCACCAGGAATGAAGCCCACATCTAAAGTGCCTGATGACAGGGATTCGCCAACAGCTTCATAGCTGGTCCCCACAGAAATATCCACGTCTTTGATCGAATAGCCTTGCTTTTTCATTTCTTTCTTCAAAAGATCCTTCAACGGCTTCGTCGCGGAAACGATCTCTTCCGGATCTCGGGATGGGACAAATCCGATCGACAATTTGTCGATACTCTTTGACGCGCCGGAATCCGCACCAGACTTCGAACCAGTGGTGCTGGTGTCAGATGCGCAGGCAGTCAATGCCAAGCCCAAACCCAAAACGCCCGCAAAACGCAAAACTTTCTTAAACAAAATAGCTCCTCCTCAAGAAAAAACGGTTTATTGCTGTGTTGGGCGTGCGGACAAAATCCTGGACTTCGGGTATAATACCATTATGTATTCAAGAGAAGACAAGCAACGAGCCATTGAGCTCTTTTACCAGTATCATCAGTCATGGAGTGCGGTAGTCCGAAAATTGGGCTATCCATCTTTGGGTGCC
>NZ_RHOV01000007.1 GCF_003946655.1 Lapidilactobacillus achengensis | reverse complement strand
GTTAACAATTCTGTGTTGATTTGTTGTAGAATAGATTTCAAGAGCGATTCCTCCTAGAAAGTTGTTTTGTCAATTACTATTCTAGCATAAAGGGAATCGCTCCCTTTTTATCTTCAACAATTCCACCCACTTAAACTTTACGCCAACGCTAAGCCGGCTGACCCTGCGCTTGGAGGCCATGAGGTCAGTGTCATCAATAGCAGGAAAAGACCGGCAAACAATTGTTTGCCGGCAAAGGTGTGACGTTATGGAAGCGAGAAAAGTCAGACTTATTTATTTAATTCGAAACTTGCCTGTTGATGAAGGCCAACCAGACTTGTCGCGGTAGTGATCAGACCGATCGAAGCACTAACGATCAGGCTTAACGTCCGGCGCTGATCGGTTTGCAGTAACGCGCCGATAATGGTGGCGATGAACAACACCATCAAACTAATCAAAGCAATTTTCCCAACGATTTGCGGCAGGCGCCACCAGGCATAGCCGATGATCAACGAGAGGATGACCAAGAGAATTAAAAGGAAGACCAACCAGAAACGAGGAATTCGTTTAACTAGGGTGATCAAGCCAATATTTTCATTCGTACTTAACAACACGCCGATACTGGTTAGCGAGAGTATCGAGATGCCAATTGGTAGCTGTCGCTTGAACATGGTGGGCTCCTTTTTTTGAAACGTGTTCGCCACCCCAGCACTTTCCTCTTAGCTACGCGATTGTTTCGGAAGCATGGTGCGGCTTTCAAAACAATTGCTAGGCTAATGCTCAAGCGCTACCCGGGTTGGCTCACACTCTGATTTGAAACGTGTTCGCCACCCCAGCTTCTTGCGCTTAACTACGCCAGGCTTCTGGCGGCCGAGCCCAGCCGCCAAAATCCTGGCTAGGTTAATGCTCGGAAGCTACCCGGGGTGGCTCACACTCTTGATTTCTTATTACTATTTTAATTATCGTTGAATTCGCGGTCACTGTCGTCCGCCAAAAGTCGCAGTTGCCTCACTTCTTTAGCCGGAGTGTGGACTTGGTTTTAGGGGAATAACGGTGTGGTTATGGGGCGAAGTCTTTTTTTTTACTGGTGGGCGCGGTAAGATGAGTATACGAGTTAGCTGCTATTAGGGAGGAATCTTTGTGTGGAAATTGCGCGGGTATCTGGGACCTTATCGTCGCCAAGCGATCCTGGGTGCTTGTTTTAAGTTCATTGAAGTGATTTGTGAGCTGATGTTGCCAAGCTTGATGGCGATCATTGTTGATCAAGGGGTCAAACAGCGGGATTCGCGGTTTGTTTGGCATTATGGGCTGCTGATGATGGCGATCGCTGTTTTGGGCTTTGGCTCAGCGTCGGTTTGTCAGTATTTCGCTGCCCGGTCCGCCCAAGGATTTGGGACGGATCTGCGTCGTGATCTTTTTAAGAAAATCAGTGGGCTATCCTATCAACAACAAGATCAATTTGGGACGGCCACGTTGACGACGCGGCTGACCAATGATGTCAATCAGTTGCAAGTTTGGACGGCGATGATGATCCGACAAGTTTCGCGGGCGCCGTTTATGATCTTAGGGTCATTGTTGATGGCCTTTATTTTGGATTGGCGCTTGGCCCTGGTATTACTGGTGGCGACGCCTGTATTAGGCGGGGTCGTCTACTGGCTGACTACTCGGATGTCACCGTTATATCGCCGTTATCAACATCAATTGGATCAGCTCTCAGCCGTGGTCAAGGAGAATCTAAGCGGCGTGCGCGTGATTCGGGCCTTTACCAAAATGAAAATGGAAGCTCATAAATTTCATCAGGCCAATGATGAGATCACTACCACGGGTTTACGGATCGGGCGGCTGTCTGCCTTGTACAATCCCTTGACTGGTTTGGTCGTCAACCTGATGATCGTGGTCATTTTGTGGTTTAGTGGCGCGCGGGTCAATGGGGGCACCTTGGCGCAAGGGACTGTGTTGGCTTTGATCAACTATGTCAATATGATTTTAGCGGCGATTCTGATGCTGTCGAACTTGGTGATCCTGATGACCAAGGCGATGGCGTCGGGCGAACGGGTCAACGAGATCTTGGCGATGGCCGCTAGTGAGGATGCCACCACCACTGAACAAATTGACCTTGCCACCGAGACGGCGACGACGATCGCTTTGGATCAGGTTCAATTTTACTTTCCTGACAGTCAAGGCCAACGGGGTGCGGCGATCTTGCAAACACTGAGTTTCGCGCTGAACCAAGGGGAAACCATTGGCATTATTGGCGGGACCGGCGCCGGCAAGTCGACACTTTTGAACTTATTGCCTCGTTTTTACCGGCCGACCAGTGGGAAAATCAGCCTGTTCGGACAGGACGCCCAGACGATTCCACTGCGCCAGTTACGGGGGCTGTTTGCGCTTGTGCCCCAGGAAACTATGCTCTTTACCGGAACGATTCGTAGTAATTTGCAATGGGGCGCGCCTCAAGCCACCGACACCCAATTATGGCAAGCTTTGACGACAGCGCAAGCGGCGGAATTCGTTCGGACTTTGCCAGCGGGCTTGGACGCGCCAGTGGAGCGGGGCGGTCGTAATTTCTCCGGCGGTCAGAAGCAACGTTTGACGATCGCGCGCGCTTTGGTCAAACAGGCCCCGTTCTTATTATTAGACGATGCTACCAGCGCGCTGGATTATTTGACTGAGGCCAATTTCTTACGGGATCTGCGCCAACAAAATTGGCAAAAGAACACCTTACTGGTGACTCAACGCATTGGGACCGTGGCTCATTGTGATCGGGTGCTGGTTTTGCGCAATGGTCAGCTTGTCGGCTTTGATACCCATGCGGCCTTGTTGGCGACGAACCAGTTCTATCAAGAATTAGTCGCCAGTCAATTAGATCAAGATAAGGTAGGTGACCAGCATGCCCGTCTTTAAGCGTTTATTAGGTTATTTCGACCAGAAAAGATATTTGTTCGGTGCGGCCGCTGGTTTAACGATCGGCGCGGTGGTAGGTACCTTGATCGCGCCAGTCTTGGTGGGTCAAACGATTGACCAGCTCTTGGGTCGCGGGCAGGTTGATTTCGCGCGGCTTGATCAAGATCTCCTGCTGCTATTGGGTTTATATTTGGCCAGCAATCTGTTCCTTTGGCTGGCGACTTGGTTCTCCAATACCGTGGCTTATGCTGGTGTCAATCAAATCCGGCGGCAACTTTTTACCAAAATCGGTTCCTTGCCTTTGCGGTTCTTTGATAGCAACCCTCATGGCGATGTGACCAGCCGGTTCGTTAACGATGTGGAAGTGATCTCGGATGGTGTCTTGCAAGGCCTGTTGACCACGTTACAGGCGATCTTTACGATCATTGGCGCCATCATTATTATGGTGCGCTTAGATTGGGTGATGGCGCTAATGGTGTTGATCACCGCGCCACTGTCATTCATCACCACAAGAGTGATCACCACACGCTCGCAAGGCTATTTCAAGGAGCAGGCTGATGATCTAGGCACATTGAATGGCTATGTGGAAGAAACAATCTCCGGCTTGAAAATCGCTCAGGCTTTTCAGCAAGAAGAGCCCAGCCGCGCTCATTTTGAAGCGCTGAATCAACAATTGTATCAGACCGGCTTCAAATCACAGTTCATTTCCTCCTTCGCCAATCCGTCGGCGCGGGCCATCAATAATATCATGTACGCCATCATTGGCATGGTCGGTGGCTTACGGGTGATCGGCGGCCAGATCAGTGTGGGCGAGATCTCTAGCTTCCTGATATTCGCAACGATTTTTGGAAAACCGTTTAGCGACTTTACGAGCTTGACGAGCCAATTTCAGTCCGCCTACGCTTCGGCGAAACGGATCTTCAAGATTATTGATCTAACCGCGGAAATTCCGGATCCCACCCCCGCCCAACAGATCGACCACGTTCAAGGGGCGGTAGCTTTCCACCATGTGGCCTTTAGTTACGAACCGACCCAACGTTTGATCACAGACCTGAGCTTGCAGGTGCGTCCAGGTCAACAAGTGGCGATCGTCGGTCAAACCGGCGCCGGGAAAACCACGCTGGTCAACTTACTGATGCGTTTCTATGATGTGACAGCGGGCCAGATCACGTTAGATGGCGTTGATATTCGCCAGCTGACGCGGCAAAATCTGCGGCAACAATTTGGACTTGTTCTTCAGGATACCTGGCTGTTTGCTGGAACGATCCGCGAGAACATTGCTTTCGGTAAACCTGAGGCCACTTTGGCGGAGATCAAGCAAGTCGCGGCTGAAAGTGGCGTTGCCGAATTCATCGAGCAGTTGCCGCGAGGTTACGAAACACCGTTGCAGGCGGCGACAGATAGCTTATCAGTGGGTCAACGGCAACTGTTGACGATCGCGCGGGTGATGTTGGCCAATCCTCCGATGCTGATCTTGGATGAAGCTACCAGCAATATTGACACTTATACCGAGGCCAAGATCCAACAGGCGTTTAACAAACTGACCGCAGGCCGTACGAGTTTCGTGATCGCCCACCGACTTTCAACGATTCGCCAGGCCGATTTGATTTTGGTGATGGATCATGGGCAAGTGATTGAGCAGGGGACCCACCAAGAACTGTTGGCGGCCCAAGGTTATTACGCTCAACTGTACCAAAGTCAATTCGCGCCCGCTTAGCACACGTAGCAAAAAAGCACTCGACTGCTAGTTGTCGAGTGCTTTTTAGGTAAATCTTTAATCGATTGTCGGATCATAGCCAGTTTGGTCGGCTGCGGTGATGGCTCGCAAAACGCGGGCCGGATTACCCACCGCGATCACATTGGCCGGCAAATCTTTGGTCACGACGCTACCAGAGCCGACGATGGTGTTGGCGCCAATGGTCACCCCGGGATTAACGGTCACCCCGCCACCGAGCCATACGTGATCACCGATCGTAATTGGTTTGGCGTAGCAAGCGCCAGCCACTCGCTCCCGAGCGTCGCTGGCATGGTTGGAAGTGTAGAGGCTGACGCGTGGTCCAAACAGAACATGATCACCGATCGTAATCTCGGCGCCATCTAGCATAATGCAATCGAAGTTCGCGTAGAAGTTCGCGCCCACACTGATATTGTCGCCAAATTCGCAGCGGAAGTTGGGTTCAAAGAAGGCCGCCGTCCCCACTTTTTTCAAAAGTTGACGTAAAAGAGCTTGACGCGTGGCCGCCGGTTGACCGACGCTTTGATTGTAAGCGTTGGTTTTCTGGACGGCCAAAGCCCGCGCCTGAACCAATTCGGGACGTAAATCATTATACATGGCACCAACGCGCATTTGCGCACGCTGGGTCGCTAAATCTTTCTCCATTTGTTTGGACCTACCTTTTTTCAATTTAAGGATCGCAAAATCAACAAGTGGTGGGCGCAGAGCCGGACTTGACCAACCAACTTCAGCGACCTACCTCGCCAAAAGTAAAGTTGAAAGCGGAATAATGACGATTTCTGCGCAGAACCATTGTGTTTCTCTAAGAAACATGATATAACATTAAACGATTTATTGTAATGGTAAAAGGAAGTTGGTGTTGACGTGGTAACAGGTTCAGAATTAGCAATCGGCGAGAAGATCAGTGTCCGCAAGAGTCAAGACGTCCCCCTGAGCTTTAAAGGAACGATTACCAAGGTTTACGAAAATTCGGCCTTAGTTTCGATCGATAGCTTCGATGATCAGTACAAGGAAGTTGTTGCTGATCTACAAAATAAAACGGTTGTTGGCTTTAAGCACATTCGTTTAGTAAATAAAACAGAGAAGTAAGCAAAAGTAAAACCTGGACTGCGGCGATGACCGCAACTCCAGGTTTTTATTTGTTTGGGCACAGCCTCGCGCGTCAACCAGGCGCGGGTGACCCTTGATTCACGCGGAGGCGCGGGTCCCTGAGGCCGCAGTGGCGCGAGAAATTACATGTGCATCTTCATTTTCTCGTAGGAGCCCATGCCGCCGAGCCACAGATCCTTCATTTCGACGCCGCGTTCGTCCGCGAAAGCCTGCATCATCTTGTGATGGTCCATTAGATCGTATTGAACTGCTGGCTTTTCGGGATCGAATACCTCCAGTTGCGCCATCATACCACCATCTTCGTGTTCCAAAATATGACAGTGATACATAAAGACCCCAGTTACATTGAACCAAACCTTGATTTGAACGTGTTCGCCAGGATTCAGGCTGACCACATCTTTGAGCCCAGTTTCGTTAGGATAGGGGGCGTGACCATTGCGGGAGATCACCTTGAAGCCCGTGCCGTGCATATGGAAGGGATGGATCATGCCACCCATTTCATCATTGGTATTTTCAATGTCCCAGATCTGACACTTATGCCAAGGCATACGATAGTCGATCCGATCCATCACAAATTTTGTTCCATCGATCATGACCGCTTCATCCATGCCGGACAAAACAACTTTCTTGATCGGCATTTCTGGATCAGCGTCTGGGACGGCTAAATCTAGCAAATGTTCCGGCAGCGGCCGTGAGTCTGGTTGAAAGTCTTGGATCCGGAAAGTCAACAATGGGGTTTCGTCAGAGTAAAGCGTCACTTCATCCCCGGGCTGATATTGACCGAAATCAACGACGAATTCCTGCCGCTCTGCGCAAGTGATCATCACATGAGTCATCGCGACCGGCTCTGGCAACAGACTCGCGTCGCCAGCAATTTGGACCAGTGGCAGGTCATCACTTAAATGGAGCCGCCACTCCCGCCGATTGGCACCATCAAGGATCCGTAGCCGTACCTTTTGGGTCGTGACATTGAAATAGGGGTTGACTGTCCCGTTGACCAGCGCAGTTGGCCCTTGGACCCCATCTGGATCGTAATCCGCCCGATAATCCCACTGATTATCCTCATGGAAACGCCGATCCTGCAAAATAACCGGAATATCATCCACGCCATAATCACGAGGAAGTGGCAAACTGGCCTCGTGCGCGTCTTGAACGATCGCCAGCGCCGCTAACCCATGATAAACTTGAGCCGCCGTTTCCGGGCAAGGATGGGCATGTAACCAATTCGTTGACGCCATTTGTTGGACCTTAAAGGCCACATCCCGACTACCATCCGGATAAACCGGCGCGTGACAGCCACCATCCTCGATGGGACCAGGAATATCAAGCCCATGCCAGTGAAATGTGGTCAACTCAGGTAAATGATTGACCAAGTGTAAATGGATCGTTTGACCATTCTGAAAAACAGCCGTTTGCCCAAGAAAGGGCGCATTGAACCCCCAAGTCCTCGTCGGCGCTCCAGGCAACATTTGTACCGAACCAGTTTGTGCCGTGATCGTGTAATAAACATCGTTTCCTTCAACACGATCAGGTTGCAACAGTTCTGGAATCCGTAACGGTTGCGGCGCCGTATTCGAAGTTTCTAATGGGACATAACCCGCGTCATGGGTGTTGAATGCCGGTTCATCGAAAAAATAATCAGTATAAGTTTTCATCAAAATACCCCTTTCAACGATCATTCAATTCTAATGTCATGGTACCGCAATCATCTGATAAATGAAAGCCGGACCAATTTCGTGGCATCGTTTGGAAACTGTCCGGTTCCTATTCTTAAACCTGCGCTTAATTGCCGGTGTGGGTGGGTGTTGCGCGTGAGCGCAACCGCCTCAGGACGTTTGTCGTGGCTGGAACGCGGTGGGCACTGTTTTGAGCCAATCCGCAAGCCCGGCGGCTTGTCTCAAAATCAGGCCTTATTCTAAGCGATAAATCGCTAAGAATAATCTCACCGCTGAGCCACACGTCCTGAGGCGGTTGCTAGGCAGAATCGAGCTTATCGGCAATCGAAGCGAAGAATTTGACGGAGTGCTTTTGCAAGATAGAGGTCAAACCATTGCCCCTTTTTTGTGGTGGTACGGCAATGCCAACGGATTTGTATTAGAAGATCGGTACATTTCGGATAGTGCAGACAGCTTTATCTCACTTACCTAAGATGGTTTGAGTTGGAAAGCCAACCGATTCAGTTGATTCGCTGAGAACTAGACCTGTTCATCAGGCAGATTTTACTGGTGTCACCAATTTAAGACTTGTAACCACTAACCACGGCCGTCAACTGCGGGGCTCCCCATCAATTGACCATAGCTTGCCAATTTGGCGTGAGTGCTCAAACGACTGTTATAACGTTGAGCGGCTGGAGCGGAGAAATTCGGGGTGAGATCGCCGTGAAATTGTCCTTGGCGGCTTTGCCGCTTAGGACAAGGCTCAGCTTTGAGATTTTCGGCGCCCTTCCGAAAAGCTCAAAGTGACGCCCACAGCGAGCTCACCCCGAATTTCGCAGCGCAAGCTGCGACCAGCCTACTTTAGAAGAGATCAAGCCAAGCAAATCCACCAACAAAAAAACGCCCTGATCAGTGATCAGAGCGCAATGGAAAAATTATTTTTCGTAGTCCTTGAGGAACTTACTAAATGGAATCAAAGCTTGTGATTGGTAAGTCTCGTTGAATTTGTCGATCGCCGCCTGATCAAACTTCTCTGGATCCAGTTGCAATTGTTCCACCGGCAACGGCCGTTCATCGGCGATTTTCACATCGATCACCACTGGTTCAGTGGCATCTTTCGCGAAATTGAAGGCGTTCAACAACTCTTGATGATTATGGACGGTGAACCCTTTAACACCATAACCTTCGGCGACTTTACCAAAATCAACGTCATCAATGTCAACGCCATAATGACTTTGCTTGGTATCATCTTGCTCGGCCTTGATGAAGCCGAATGCGTGGTTACTGAGAACTACATTGATGATCGGTAAATGGTACTTCGCTTGGGTGACCAGATCTTGGGCGACCATCGCAAAGCCGCCGTCACCACTGATCGAGAAGACTTGACGATCAGGATAACTCAGTTGCGCGGCGATACCAGCGGGCAGGCCATAACCCATGGTCGCGAACCAGCCAGAAGTGGTGAACTTTTGCTTCGGGTTCATTTTCAGGAAACGTAAGCTGTCAATGGTAACGTTACCCACGTCGATGTTGAAAATCGCGTCTTTCTTCGCGATCCGATTGATTTGGGCGAAGACAGGTTCTGGTCGCAATGGCGCTTTGGTTTCTTGCTCCATGGAAGCGACCCAGTCATGCCAATTCTCGTTATTAGCGATGTTCGCCCGATACCAGCCAGTTTCAGGTTGTTCGGTACCTGCGGCAACTAAAGCGCGCAGGGTCGCTTTGGCATCGGCCAAAATCGGCAAATCGGTCCGATGGCGCTTGCTGAATTTCGTGCTGTCGATGTCGACTTGAATAAAGGTCGCCTTGGGATCAAAGAAGAATTTTGCGAAAGGATAGTCACTCCCGACGAACAAAATCAAATCGGCATTTTGTAACGCTTCAACAGATGGCTTGGTTGCTACCCGTCCAGCCGAAGCTAAGTAAGCCGGATTTTTGTCGGGGACGATGCCCTTGGCCAAAGCAGAGGAAGCAATCGGCAGTTTGTACATTTTCGCGAAAGTTTCGATTTCCTCGGTGGCGCCTTTCGTACCTAAACCAACGTAAAGGATGGGATGCTTAGCGGTGGTGATCAACCGCAAAGTCTCCGCAATATCCTTGGCTTCTGGTTGCGGGTAATTGACCCGATAACTAGCGGCGGTGGATTCGAAGGTATCGGGAATGTCTTCCCAACCTAGGCTAACGGGGATAGTGACCACGGCGACCCCTTGCTCCTTGTAGGCGTGCTTGATTGCTTGATCGACCACATGGGGGAGTTGCGCCGCAGTCATGACAGTGCGATTGTAGACCGCCACATCACTGAACATTGGGTTTTCATTCATTTCTTGGAAGTAGTCGGTGTTCATGATATCGGCGCCGACTTGCCCAACCAATGCTAAAACAGGAACGTGATCCATTTTGGCGTCATAGAGACCGTTGAATAAATGGGTAGCGCCAGGACCAGCTGAACCAAAGGCAACCCCGATTTTGCCTGTGATCTTGGCGTCAGCCGCCGCGGCGATCGCGCCAACTTCTTCATGACGAACCTGGATATACTTGATTTTGTCCCGTTCACTGAATAACGCGTCCATCGTTGAGTTGAAAGAACCGCCGGGAATACCGTAGATATGGTCGACACCCCAGTCTTCCAGAACCTTGACCATGGCGATACCTGATTTGATTGTTGCTGTCATTACACAAGACCTCCCAAATAACTTATTTAAAGTTAGTATAATCCTTTTGCCGCGAAAAGGGGTCGATTTTGTCTCCCTGATGCAATCGCTTACTGAAAGGGTACCACACTTTTTTACGAGTGGCCGAAAAAAACCCTCCACCCAAATCGAAACAGTGCGAACCGACCCAACCGGTTGCTGGGCAGAATTGAGTTTATCTGCAATCGGAGCGAAATATCGAACGAAGTTGTTATGCGACTAGCGGTCAAAACGATGGGCAACTTCTTGGTTGGTCCGGCAATGTCAACTAATTCTAGAAACTGAGACGCCGTTTTTGATCTTTCACTTAATTGCGGCCGTGGTAGAGTTTGGTTGGAACGCAACCGCCTCAGGACGTTTGTCGTGGCTGGAACGCAGTGGACGCTGTTTTGAGCCAATCCGCAAAGGGCGCGGCTTGTCTCAAAATCAGGTCTTTGTCTAAGTGGCAAAGCCACAAAGACAAATTTCACTGCTGAGCCACACGCCCTGAGGCGGTTGCTAGGCAGAATTGAGCCTAGCTGCAATCGAAGCTAAGGATCTGACGAAGTGCTTTTGCAAGCTAGAGGTCAAAACAATCGTCCATTTTTTAGGTGGTACGGTAATGCCAATGGGTTCGGATTAGTTGGTTGGGACATTTGTGTAGGCTGAACATCTTTACTAGTTTCCGTAACAATCCATAGCTGAAAAGCCGACCGATTCAGGTGATTCATCAAGAACCTGCCTCGGTTCATCAGGCAGACTGTCCCGGTGTCGCCAATTTAAAGCTGGTGACCACTAGCCAAGGTCGTCAATTGCGTGGTTCTCCATACAATTAACGATAGCTTGCCAAATGGCGCGAGTGCTCAAACGACTGTTAAAACGTTGAGCGGCTGGAGCGGAGAAATTCGGGGTGAGATCGCCGTGAAATTGGTCTTAGTGGCTGTGCCACTTAGACCAAGGCTCAGCTTTGAGATTTTCGGCGCCCTTCCGAAAAGCTCAAAGTGACGCCCACAGCGAGCTCACCCCGAATTTCGCAGCGCAGGCCGCGGCCAAGCTACCAAGGCCAATTTCACCACTGATTGCGTCCACACCCACCACGCCTGCGATACTTTTCAAATCAGAACATGGGTTTGCGGGAGCGCATCAAAGGTTGACAGCCGCAAATTCTCGGTTGATCCGCCTCTTGTTCCCCTTTCCCCAGTCGTTTATAATTAAGGAAGAATACGAGGAGGTTAATGCTTATGACAGATTTTGCTAAATTGCCTTACGCTCGTCCCGAGTACGAGCAAGTGGCCCAACAGTATCAAACCCTGATCGCCGCGCTGAAGAACGCCGACGATCCTTTGACCGCCGTTAAGGCCGCCTTGGCGATCAGCCAATTGAACAGTGATGTGGTTTCGCAACAGATGTTGGCTTACATTCGCTTTAGTGTGAATACGCTGGATAAATTCTACGAAGCGGAAAATGATTATTGGAACGAATTTGGTCCCAAATATGACGAATTCACCACTGCCTATTATCAGGCGCTGGTTGACTCACCTTATCGTCAGGCGTTGCGTCAGGAGTTGCCGGAAACTTTATTTGAAATGGCCGAGAATCAAATCAAAACTTTTTCTGCCGCAGTGATTCCGTTATTGCAAGAGAATAATAAAATCAGCAATCAATATTCAACCTTGATTGCGGCGGCGCAGATCGAATTTGATGGTCAGACTTACAATATTAGTCAATTAGGCAAGTTGCGCAATGACCCTGACCGCGATATCCGACGCCGGGCAACGGCAGCGACCACCCAATGGTTCGTCGACCATGAAACAGAATTTGATACGATTTATGACCAGTTGGTGCAGATCCGGACAAAAATCGCCCATCAATTAGGTTATCGCGATTATGCGGCGATGAGTTTTGATTTCATGAACCGTTTCGATTATGACGAAGCTGATGTTGCTAATTACCGCGAAACCATTCGCCAGAAAGTTGTCCCAATCGTCAACAAGTTGATGGCGCGGCAGCAAACACGCTTGGGCTTGGATAACTTGGCCTTTTATGATGAGGGCTACAATTTCCCAAGCGGCAACGCGTTGCCTCAAGGAACCCCAGAAGAATTGGTGGCCAAAGCTAACGAAATGTACCACGAAATGTCGCCAGAGACAGGCAAGTTCTTCCAAATGATGGTCGATGATCACAACTTGGATCTCTTAAGTCATCATGGCAAGCAGGGCGGCGGTTATTGCGAATTCTTGCCGAAATTCAAGACGCCATTTATTTTCGCCAACTTTAATGGCACTTCCGGCGATGTGGATGTGTTGACCCACGAAGCCGGTCATGCGTTCCAAACCTTTATGGCCCAAAATATCAAGGCGTGGGAATGTATTTTTCCAACCAATGAAGCGGCGGAAATTTTCTCCATGAGCATGGAGTTCATCGCTTATCCTTGGATGCCGAAATTCTTTGGCGAGCAAACGACCAAGTATAAATTTGAGCACTTATCCAGCGCCCTGATCTTCTTGCCATATGGTGTGCTGGTCGATCACTTCCAAACTGAAGTTTATCAACATCCTGACTGGACACCAGCCGAGCGAAAGGCCACTTGGCGTCGCCTTGAGAAAATGTATTTGCCTAGTCGTGATTATTCCGATGACCCCGATTTGGATCGGGGCATCTACTGGTATCGTCAAGGCCATATTTTCGAAGCGCCGTTCTACTATATTGACTACACCTTGGCGCAAGTCGTGGCCTTCCAATTCTGGAAACGATTTGAAGTCGATCATGATCCGCAAGCTTGGTCGGATTATCTGGCGATGGCCAAGGCTGGTGGCAGTTTGAGCTTCAATCAGTTGGTGGCGTTAGGCCACTTGCAAAGTCCATTCAAAGATGGCGCTCTCGATGATGTGTTGACAGCCATCGATCAAAATCTAGCGTCCGTCCCTGAATCGGCGTTACAATAGACCCAGTTTAAGGTAAAAGAGGTTTCGAAATCTTGGTAAAACTAGTCCTGATCCGACATGGTGAGAGTACGGCTAATGCGGATGACACTTATACCGGCTGGTCCGATGTTCAACTGACCAATCGCGGCATCGCTCAAGCCCACGCCACCGCCGACTTGCTGGCCGACCTGACCTTCGCGCCGACCACCGTCCACACCTCTGTTTTAGTGCGGGCGATCAAAACGGCGCTGATCATTTGCGCGGATCGTGATTGGCTAGCTTTGCCATTATTGAAAAGTTGGCGGTTGAATGAGCGTCATTATGGCGCGCTACGAGGTCATAACAAACAACAGACCCGGTTAGAATTCGGCGCCCATCAAGTCGCGTTGTGGCGCCGGGATTTCTGGACGGTTCCGCCGTTGTTGGCCGCGCCTGATCACGATCGCCGCTATGCCAAACTTGATCCGCGCTGTTTACCCTTGGGTGAAAGTTTGGCGATGGCCAGCGCGCGGGTGCTCCCATATTATCAAGATGTGGTCGTCCCCGAATTGTTGCAGGGCCATGATCAGCTGATCGTGGCCCATGGCAGCACTTTGCGGGTCTTGCTGAAGTATATTGAACAGTTGTCGCCTCATCAACTGGATGGGGTCGAGGTGGCTAATGGCGAGCCGATCGTTTACGAGTTTGACGCGCACTTGCAGGTCACTGAGAAAATCGTGCTTGGTGAGTAGTGGCTGCTTGATTGCGGGTGTGGTGGGTTTGGTGGGGACGCAACCGCCTCAGGACGTTTGTCGTGGCTGGAACGCGGTGGGCATCGTTTGAAGCCAATTCCAAAAGCGGGAATTGTCTTCAAATCGAGCCTTATTCTAAGCGATAAATCGCTAAGAATAATCTCACCGCTGAGCCACACGTCCTGAGGCGGTTGCTAGGCAGCGTTAAGCCTATCTGCAATCAAGGCGAAGGATTCGACGAAGTGCTTTTGCAAGCTAGAGGTCAAAAAACTGCCCGCTTTTGAGGTGGTACAGCATTACAACGGATTTGGATTAGTAAGGCAGTACATTTCGGATAGTGCCGACAACTCTATCCCACGTGCCTAAGCGCGTTTGGGTTGGCAACCGACCGATTCAGCCGATTTAGCAAGAACTTGTCTTTAGTTCATCAAGCAGGCTATGCTGGTGTCACCAATTTAAAGCTGGTGACCACTAACCACGGTCGTCAATTGTATGGCTCCTCATCTATTGGCCATAGCTTGCCAGTCGGCGTGAGTGCTCAAACGACTGCTATAACGTTGAGCGGCTGAAGCGGAGCGTGGCGTTGGTGGTGCGTTTATCCGTTTGGCGGAAGGTCGGGCTGGGGGTGAGTCAGCCGCGATATTATTCTTGGCGGCTTTGCCGCTTAGAATAAGGCTCAGCTTTGAGATTCGCACGGGTTTCGCGAAGCTCTAAGTGATGCCCGCAGCGTTCCACCACCCCCAGCCCGACCTGGAGCCCTACTACACTTGTCCACCACCAACGCCACGCGCAGCGCAAGCCGCGGACATCATACTTTCGCAGCGCAAGCCAAACACCAGCAAATTTTGCGATAAAGAAAAACCATGTCAAAAGCGACATGGTTTTTTTGATGAAGATTTAAATTAAAGCGCCAAAGCACCCATTGGATCCCAAGGCTTCAGAACAGTCGGATTGTCATGTTCGTCAGCAACAACCTTTTGTAAGTCAGCTGATAAGAACTTCTTGTCGATGACAACTTGGTAAACGAATTCATCAAACCAAGCGTCACTCATCACGAAGTAGCCCTTGAAACCAGGCTTGTCACCCCATGAGTTCTCAACCTTCCACTTAGTTGGTTGGCCATTGACCAAGTCAACGCCAGTGATCACCATGGCGTGAGTCATCAAGCTTTCGCCGTGGTCCAAACGTTCAGCCTTGGTCATTGAAAGATCAACATCTAAGGTTTCGCCGGTTTGGTAAACTTCAGTATCCAAGATACCAGCTTGGCGATCGGAGATTTTGCCAACATCAGAACCAAACCAAACTGTTTCGCCAGCTTGTAATTGCTTGATCGTTAAGGCTTTGAAATCGTCAATGCTTAAGTTCAAGTGACGGACTTGACGACCGCCAACCACGTTACCCAATAAATCGACTGTATAAACATGGTTGAAAGGCTTGTCAGCCGTTGGGGAGTTGATCAGGGAGATATGATCTTCAAGATCAAGACCAACGAACTTCTCATAGAAACTCTTTGGTGTCAATCCAGCTTCACGGTGATAAACTTTGTCACTGTCTGTATATTCCCAGTCAAATTGAACCGGTGGTTTGCCCAAAGTAAAGACCAAAATACGATAAACTTCATTGAGCATCTTGTCTTTAGCAGCGGCAATCGCGTCAGCAGTCGCTTTGTCAGCAACCAATTGGCGTAATTCAACCGCGTCTTTACGCAATTTAGTGTTCAAAGTTGTGTTCAGTTCGCTTGATTTTGAGCTGTTGTAGGTCTCAGGCATAACATCCTTCGGCACTAAACCATATTTTTCGATCAAGGCGCACAGCATATCCCATTGGCCACCATCTTGTTGAGGTGTTGCCAAAAGGAAGTCAACTTTGCGATCGCCTAATGGCAGGTCAGCTGTTGCAATCACATGTTCCAAGAACCAGTTTGATTTCTCAAATTTATCCCAGAAGTTGGTGTAGTTTTGGGACAATTCGAATCCCTTCAACTTCAATTGATCTTGTAATGGATGGCGCATCGTGTTCAATGCGGCGAACATCCAGCAACGACCAGATTGTTTCTGGTTAGCAACGTCACCAGTTTGGATCTCCACGGAGAAGTTTGGTGTCATTGCCACATCAGCGGCGATGTTCCGGCTCGCAGCCAGGATACCATTGTGGGCAACCGCATTGGCTGTCGCGTTTGATTTTGGCAATTCAGCAAAATCTTGGGCAAATTTTTCAATATTTGCGCTGGTAATTTCTTTACTCATTAAGTCAACCTCCAAAATTTCAAAATTCAATTATATGTTATCCTATTTTAGCACAATAGTCTAATGATTTTTTAATTATTGTCAAAGTAAGCGCGAATTATCAATCGTTGATCGCCAAACAATGATGAGAAAACGCTCTCACAAGCTAACCGTGCTTCCACAGTCCATCGTTTTCAGGAAGACTTTTGAACTGCCAGTAGCAATTGGTATCCTGATCAACCGCGATCGATCATGATTTTTTGGGATCGCCTAGACTAAAGGTGATCTTATCCAACTGCAATTCGCTTAAACGTTGGTCTCCCCAGGCGTACATCGCATCAATGATCGGGAGCAATGATCGCCCCAGCGGCGTCAAAGAATAGACCGTTTTCGTTCTTGGCCCAGCCTCCTCCTGACGATCGAGTAGCCCATCCGCCACCAGTTCCTTCAGTTTTTTGGCGAGTTCTTTGTGTGAGGCCTGGGGTAATAATCGTTGCAATTCATAAAAATAATAAGCGCCGTCATGGCCCAAGTGGTAAATCAGATTGATTTTCCATTTACCACTGAACATGGCTAAAGTGAACTCTTTGCGGCAACTGTAGTCACCATCTTCCAGTTTCTTGAGGACATCTTGACGAATTAAGTCGGTCAAAGCAAGGACTCCTTTCTGTGGTAACTTTAAAGTGCGTTATTGTCAGTTTGATTGCCAGCACTTATGATGGGTTTAGCCAATCTAAGGAGGCCATTTTATGAAAAAAGTATATGTATCCGCACAATTGCCAGCACTTGCGCTGGACAAATTACAGAAAAACCATTTAGCGGTGGCAGTCTATCAAGGTGAAGGCTTGATTAGCCACGCCGAATTATTAGCTCAGGTCCGGGATGTCGATTTTCTGATTACGACCCTTTCGACCGAAGTTGACGCAGCAATCATCGATGCGGCGCCTCAGCTGAAACTAATCGCCAATTTTGGCGCCGGCTTCAACAATATTGACGTCGACTATGCCAAATCCAAAGGCGTCCTAGTTTCCAATACACCGCAAGTCTCAACAAATTCAGTGACAGAACTGACAATTGGGTTGATTTTGGCCCTAAGTCATCGAATCGTTGAAGGTGATCATCAAATGCGGGAATCAGGTTTCCCTGGCTGGGCGCCGCTGTATTTTCTAGGCCATGAAATATCGGGCAAATCATTGGGCATTGTTGGTCTAGGCAATATCGGCCGTGAAATCGCTAAGAAGGCCACGGCGTTGGGCATGCACGTTTCCTATTTCTCACCTCGACGGCTCAGCGCGGCGGATGAAAATGCCCTTGAAGTCAACTATAAATCATTTGCGGACTTGATTCAAACAAGTGACTACATCAGCATTAACGCGCCGCTGACGCCGCAAACCTACCATCAATTTGACGCGGGTGTATTTGCACAGATGAAGTCAACGGCGGCGTTGATCAATGTTGGTCGCGGACCGATCGTTGATGAAGCAGCGCTCCTGCAGGCTTTAAAGGTTCACCAAATCGGTGGCGCGGCCCTTGACGTATATGAAAACGAACCCGAATTTGATGCCGGCTTCAAGACGTTGAAGAATGTTATTTTAACACCTCATATTGGTAACGCCACCGTGGAAGCCCGTGATGCCATGGCCGCGATTGTCGCCAATAATGTCATCTTAATGAATCAAGGCGAGCAACCAAAATTCGTTGTCAATCGGTAATTTTATTAGGCAGAATTCGGTCGATTCGTGAAGATTGGGGGTGGGGTCCGTCAATCCGCGTCCCTGACTACTGAACTTACCTTGATATCAGTCAGCGTGACTGTTCAAATGACTAAAATAACTGACTAAAATAACGTTGAGCGGCTGGAGCGGAGCGCTTCGGGGTAAGATCGCCGTGAGATCGCCGTGAAATTGTCCATAGTGGCTATGCCACTTAGGACAAGGCCTGATTTTAAGACTCGCGTATCTTGCGAGGCTTAAAACAGCGCCCACAGCGAGCTCACCCCGAAGCGCGCAGCGCAAGTCGCGGTCAAACTTTTTTTATCCCACAGCCCACACGTCGTCCAACGAAATCAGCACCACCAATAGTCCCGCCTTGTTATCTCAGATTAATATCAATATAATAAGGTAGTGTAGGTGTACCTGAAAAACACTAGAGAAGGTGAGTCAGATCGTTACATTGAATGACGTGGCAAAATCAGCAAATGTTTCTAAGATGACAGTTTCCCGAGTGATCAATCACCCTGAACAAGTGACGGATGAACTTAAGCAATTGGTTTTCAAGGCGATGAATGAACTGGACTATCATCCCAACTTAGCCGCTAAAGCCTTGGCTGCCAACGCGACCCGAATCATCAAGTTGGTGATTTTGGAAAAGGTTGATACAGTCGAACCTTATTACGCAACGCTCCTGATGGGCGTGGCCCAATTTCTAAACGCGCATCAGTACGCGTTGCAAGTGGTGACCCAGAAGAATGCCGATATTGGTGAGTGTGATGGCTACATCATTACAGGAGCCCGTAACGATGACTTCACCTGGATCCAGGAGCTCCGCAAACCGGTGATTTTATATGGCGAGAATCGCCATCATTATGATTTTGTCGATTCCGATAATAAGTATGGCACTTTTTTGTCCACGGGCGCGGCGATCAAGGATGGCTATGACCAAATTATTTTCTTGGGGATTGAATTGAAGGAATCCTTCGAATATTCCCGCGAACGTGGTTACATGGATACCATGCAAAAATCTGGGCTGCAGCCACAAATTATTCGTTTCGGCAATCATTCTTCAGAGTCGCAACAATATATTGAAGATCATTGGCATGAATTTAAGCCCAATACCTGTTTCGTTTGTTCTAGCGATCGTTTGGCGATCGGCGTGGAGCGCGGGATTCAGCGGATGGGTGGTTCGATTCCCGAGGATTTTGGGATCACCGGTTTTGATGGGGTGTTCTTAGATCAAATCGCGGAACCGAAATTGAGCACGGTCAAGCAGCCGGTGATGGCCATGGGCAGTAAAATCGCCGAATTATTGATGCAAAAAATCAATCACGGCGTCACCACCAATGACCAAAGTCCCGAACGTGATCGCACTGAAGTGATGTTTTCACCGGAGTTGATACGCCGTAATACTACTCGCAATTATCATTTGAATTGAATCTGATTACTTGGTTCTTGAAGTCCATTGTTACGTAACAGTGGACTTTTTTGGTGCCATTTGGCCACTATCCGCTCCCCTGAACATGGGAAAAACAGCGCAGCATGCTGACCAAAATGGTTGGACGATCACAGATTGGATTATGGGATGGATGCCACTCAAAACCATCGATTCACCACCATTGGTCGGCTAGTTGGCGAAAGTATTTCAGCAAAAAAAGCTAATGCAAAAAAGCCGTCCAGGTCGGCTCGCACTCTATTTCGTGTAACCACTGACCATGGTCGTCAGTTGCGTGGCGCTCCATCAATTGGCTATAGCTTGCCACATGGCGTGAGTACTCAAACGGCTATTATAACGTTGAGCAGCGCAAGCCGCGGACATAATTGAAACAAACGTGTTCGTCAACCCAGCTTCCAAAATCCTGACTAGGCTAATGCTCAGAAGCTACCCGGGGCGCTCCGCACTGTTTTTGAAATTGCTGGACAGTATTGGGCCTATCTGCAATCGGAGCGAAGGATTTGACGAGGTGGTTTTGCAATTTATAGATCAATAATTGCTCACGTTCAAGGCGGTACGACAATGCCAACGGATTCGGATTCGGATTTGTTGGTTGGTACAGTTTGCATTGGCTGGACATCTTTGCCTGTTGCCTAAACAATTCTTGAGTGGCGGCTGACCAATCCAACTGATTCATCAAGATCATGTCCTAGTTCATCAAGCAGGCTACACTGGTGTCGCTAATCTAAAGATTGTCACCACTAGCCATGGTCGTCAATTGCGTGGCTCCTCATCAAGTGACGACAGCTTGTCAAATGGCGTGAGTGCTCAAACGGCTGTTAAAACGTTGAGCGGCTGGAGCGGAGAAATTCCGGGTGAGATCGCCGTGAAATTGGTCTTAGTGGCTCTGTCACTTAGACCAAGGCTCAGCTTTGAGCTTCGCGAAGCTCAAAGTGACGCCCACAGCGAGCTCACCCGGAATTTCGCAGCGCAAGCTGCGGACAATCTACTTTTGCTAGGCTAATGCTCGCAGTCAACCCGGGGCGCTCCGCACTCTTTGATCGGAAACGTGCTGCGCGCCCCAGCTTCTTCCGCTTAGCTACGCAATTGTTCCGAAAGCCAAGCCCAGCTTTCAAAACAATTGCTAGGCTAATGCTCAGAAGCTAATCGGGGCGCTCCGCACTCTGTTATGTCAATGTTCTGGCGTCTGATACACGGTCAAACTTGTTACCGATAACATCGACTGGAAAGCTTGTTGTTTCGGCAGTTCTTCCATAAGATAGGCAGTGGAAGTATTGCAGTTCCACGCTCGTTTGTAGCTTTTTCAGAAAGGAACCGACTTATTATGAAGCAATGGTACGAAAACGCGATCATTTATCAGGTCTATCCCCGCAGTTTCCAGGATAGTGACAATGATGGCCTTGGTGATCTGCAAGGCTTATTAGACCGCTTAGATTATATCAAGTCGTTAGGGGTCAATACGATTTGGCTGAACCCGGTGTTTACCTCACCACAAGTTGATAATGGTTATGATGTTTCCAATTATTTCACGGTTGATCCCCATTTTGGCACGATGGCGACCATGGACGCGTTGATCCAACGGGCCCATGAACTGGATCTCCACATTTTGCTGGATTTCGTGCTCAACCACACGTCGGACCAACATCCGTGGTTTCAGGACGCGCTGAAAAGTCCCAAGAGTTTATTCCGGGATTACTATATTTGGCAAGACACGCCTAATGGCCAGGTGCCGAACAATTGGGGTTCCTTCTTTGGCGGTTCGGTTTGGGAACAAGTGCCGACCGAACCCAATACGTATTATTTCCACCTTTTTGACAAACATATGCCTGATTTGAATTGGGCCAATCCAGAAGTACGGCAAGCGATGATCGAGGTTGCTAAGTATTGGGTGGGAAAAGGCATCGACGGCTTACGTTTAGACGCGTTCATTCATATCGCTAAGGCGGATCTAGGTCAGAATTTCCCGACGGATCAGACCGGGCCAGTGATTGCGGAGCCAATGTATGCCAACTTGCCCAATGTTGTGACCTATTTGCAAGAATTCATTGATGAACTGCGGAAAATCAATCCAGATCTGTTCATTCTTGGTGAAGGCGCTTCGGCGGATCCAGCGCTGGCGGCGCTTTATACGCGGACTAATCGGGGCAGCGCTTTGTGCGACGCCATTGTTAGTTTCCGTAATTTACCGAAACAGGCGGTTCCCGCGCCGAAGTTAACGGCGACGGTCAAGTTGCCCCTGGCTGAGCAGCTAGATACGGCGGCGTTACCAACCAGTATCGTACAATGGCAGACCGCATTGGCGCAAACGACCCAACCAACTTTGTATTTCAGCAACCACGACTTACCGCGAATGGCCACTGTTTATGCTGATCGGAAATTCGAAACGCGCAGTTTGAAGACCTTAGCCACGATGCAGTATTTGCAACGGGGTATCCCGATCATTTATTATGGCGAAGAATTGGGGCTGCATAACGCGGAACTGGCCCGCGCGACGGCCTTTCAAGATCAAATGACGTCCACCTTGATTGATCAGGTTCCTGAAGCGGAACGACCAGCTGTCTTGCAGTATTTGTCCGGTCTGCACAAAACCCCGGCGCGTCAGGCGATGCCGTGGGATGACAGCGCGCATCAGGGCTTTTCGGAGCATGAACCTTGGTTACGCACGCAACCAGCGCCGATCACCGTGGCTGCTGCTGAGGCGGATCCAGACAGTATTTTAAATTTCTACCGGAAGTTGTTCCAGTTGAAGCAACAGCCGTTGTTCGCCACTGGTAAATTCAGGTTATTGCTGGTCAAAACCGCCGGCCTAATTGTTTATCAACGGCAATTAGGGCAAAAGAGTGCCTTGGTCTTGACCAACTTGACTAGCGAAACGGTCACTTATCAAAATGACGATTGGCTGAACGCCGACATTACCTTCACGGTAGGTCAGGTGACCTTAGATGAAAACTCTTGGCATTTGGCGCCTTGGTCAACCTTGGTCTTGCAGCAAGATCAAGTGGCTTGGCCAGCTGAATAAATTAAGCGCGACAATCAAATCAAGAAAGTAGGTTATTGAATTTATGGAAGCAGCAGCAATTTATCACCGCCCAGATAGTGAGTTCGCCTATTTATATCAACCAGACGATTTCCGGGTGCGTTTACGGACCAAGCGCGACGATGCCCAAGCGGTCGACTGTTTTTATGGCGACCCATATGATTCCGAGAAGGGGCAATGGCCTTACGAAACGATCGCGATGAGTAAAATCGCCAGCACCGAGGCCCATGATTATTGGGAAGCCGCGTTGGAAGTGCCCCACAAGCGGGTCCAATATGATTTCCGCGTTGTCGGCACTGATGGCTCGGAATTATTGTATGGCGATCGGGGCTGTTTCCCGTTTGAACCTAGTCTGATCGGTGGTGGCGGTAACCCATTTCGGCAGCCGTATTTCCACGAGATCGATCGTTTCCAGGAACCAGATTGGGTGCGACACACCGTGTGGTATCAGATTTTTCCAGAGCGGTTCGCTAATGGCGATACCAGCAATGATCCAGCCGATGTTAAGCCTTGGGATAGCACGGTCAACCCCGGACGGACTGACTATTATGGTGGCGACCTGCAAGGCATTCTTGACCATCTGGATTACTTACAGGATCTAGGCATCAATGGCCTCTATCTCTGCCCGGTTTTCAAAGCTTATTCTAACCACAAGTACGATACGATCGACTATTTGGAGATCGATCCTGACTTTGGCGATAAAGAGGTTTTCCAGAAATTAGTGGCCGCGGCGCATCAACGGGGCATGAAAGTCATGCTGGACGCGGTCTTCAACCATATTGGCGATCGCTCCGTTCAATGGCAGGATGTGTTGACGAACCAGTCTAAATCGCGGTTCGCCAACTGGTTCCACGTCAATAAATTCCCGATCAGCTACCAAGAAACCACTGATTTCGAACACGCCAACGAATTAAGTTTCGACACCTTCGCTTATACCCCGCATATGCCTAAGCTGAATACCGCTAATCCAGAAGTTCAAGCCTATCTTTTGGATGTGGCGACTTATTGGATCAAAGAATTCGATATCGACGCTTGGCGGTTGGACGTGGCCAATGAAGTCGGCCATCACTTCTGGCGCCAATTCGCGGCGGCTTGCCATGCTGTCAAACCTAATTTTTATATTCTAGGGGAGGTCTGGCATTCTTCCCAACCTTGGTTGCAAGGCGATCAATTCTCAGCGGTGATGAATTACGCCTTTACGGAAACCGTGATCAAAGGCTTCGTCGACAAAACTTTAGAACCGACGCGGATGGTCGCTGGCTTGAATTACCAACGGATGTTGTATCAACAACAGGTCAATGAAGTCATGCTGAACACCTTGGATTCCCACGATACGGCGCGGCTATTGACTTTGTGTCGAGGTGACAAAGCGCTGTTACGGCAGACGGTGGCGTTCACCTTCCTGCAAGAAGGCGAGCCTTGTATCTATTATGGTAGTGAAGTGGGGATGGACGGCGGGAATGATCCCGACTGTCGCAAGCCAATGAATTGGGACCCAGCGACCCAGGATCAAGAACTGTTCGCTTTTTACCAGAAGTTGATCAAATTCCGGTTGCAACACGCCGATTTAATGACGCAAGGCGCGTTGACTTGGCAAGTCGTTGATGATGATCAAGGCTTAGTCAAAGTCGTGCGCGATGATGGGGCGACTTTTGTTACAGGTATCTTCAATTTAAGCGGACAAGCGCAAAAGATCGGTGCGCTCCAAACCGCGGATTCAGTGGTTCTTAGTCAAGGCTTGACCAACGACGAATTGGCCGCTTCAGGTTTTGTGATCAGTCAACGCTAAAGTTGGCTTAGGTTTTCTGTTATCGGTAACATTGATTTATCGCTTGCTAAATCCCTTACAAGAAACCATAATGTGGTTGTAAGCGAAATCAATAAATTACGTTTCGAGGAGGAAACAAGTAATGAATTTGAAGAAATGGCGTTATGTAGGTTTAGCTGCTTTGACTGCCACGGTTGCTTTATCATTAGCTGCTTGTGGTAATTCATCAAGTAGTGATAAGAAATCGGCAACGAGTTCGGAATCGAAGACTTTGACGATTTCCGTTGATAAGGGTTATAAGAAGTATGTCAACAAGATCAAGGGTAAGTTCGAAAAAGATAACAATGTGAAGATCAAGATGGTCAACAAAGATATGTTGGATCAACTTGACGCTTTACAACTGGATGGACCTGCTGGTAAAGCGCCAGATGTCATGATGGCACCATTCGACCGGGTCGGTGGATTAGCGCAACAAGGTCAAGTCGCTGAATACAATCCAGTTTCAGGTCGCTATGCGTCAACTGGTGAAGATGCCGTTAAGTATGATGGCAAGCATTATGGCGCGCCAGTGACGATCGAATCAATCGTCATGTACTATAACAAGAAGTTGATTGACAAAGCACCAACTACTTTCGATGAAATCGAAGCAATCAGCAAAGATTCCAAGTTTGCTTATGAAAATGACAAAACTAAGAACGTTGGTTTCTTAGCGCAATGGACGAACTTCTACATTAGCTATGGCGTCTTCAAGGGTTACGGTGGTTACGTCTTCGGCGATGACAACTCAAATCCTAAGAAGATCGGCTTGAACAACGCTGGCTCTGTTGAGGCATTGGACTTCATGACCAACTACTTCAAGAATGTTTGGCCTAAAGGGATGCAAGATATCAAAGCCAACCAGAACTTCATCGACGATCAATTCACCAAGGGTAAGACCGCAGTTGTCATCGACGGTCCTTGGAAGGCATCTTCTTATAAAGAAGCCGGCATTGATTACGGCGCGACTGTCTTACCTACTTTGCCAAATGGTAAAGATTATCAAGCCTTTGGTGGTGGCAAGTCTTGGGTCATTTCAGCTTATTCCAAGAACCAATCATTAGCGAAGAAATGGTTAGACTATGTTTCAAATGACGCTAACCAGAAGACCTTCTTCAACATGACTGCTGAAATTCCAGCTAACTTGAAAGCACAAAACGCTGCTAAGGAAGATGGAACTGAATTAACGACTGCCGTTATCGAACAATTCAAGAAGGATGATCCGTTGATCAACTTGCCTGAAATGTCTGAGGTTTGGGACGCAGGTCAAACAATCGTGACTAACGCAGCTTCTGGCAAGATGACTTCGAAAGAAGCCGCTGATGCTGGTGTTAAGGTCATCAAACAGAAGATTGAACAGAAGTACGGCAGCAAGTAAGCCGCTAGATTGAATTTAAAATGTCGATGGCGACGTACCATCGACATTTTACATAACGGAAAGGAAGGGACCAGTGATGACTGATCCACAAAAGCAAGACCCCAGAAAAGCAAAATTGCTCTCGATTATTCCTGGGTTGGGGCAATTTTATAATCACCAAGTCCTGAAAGGCTCGATCTTCTTAGTGCTCTTCTTAGCGTTCGTCGCTGAATTAGCGCTGGCCGGTGTCCGTCAGATCGTGAATCTGATTACCTTGGGTTCAACCCCAATGATGGATAACTCGCTCTTTATGATGATCGAAGGGACGTTGCAGATCCTTGTACTAGTTGTCGCGATCATTCTCTACGCGGCCAATATCTATGACGCCGGTAACATCGCCAAGCAGGCCAACGAAGGCAAGAAGCCATCGACCAGTTTGGTTCAGATGATCAAAAACATCGGGGATGGCGGCTTTCCATACCTATTCTCGATCCCAGCTTATTTCTTAATGCTGTTTATCATCGTGTTCCCAGTACTCGTTACTTTATTCATCGCCTTTTCAAACTATGACTTTCTCCATGTGCCACCTGCTCATCTGTTGGACTGGGTCGGTTTCAAGAACTTCACCTCATTGTTCTTCCTAAGTAGTTACCGCCAAACTTTCAACGCGGTCTTCGGTTGGACGATCATTTGGACGGTTGTGGCGACAACACTACAATTGTTCTTAGGAATTTTCACGGCAATCGTGGCGAATCAGGACTTTATTAAATTCAAACGTGCTTTTGGGGTCATCTTCCTTTTACCATGGGCAGTACCTGCCTTCATCTCGATCATGAGTTTCTCCAACATCTTCAACGATTCGGCTGGTGCGATCAATGTTCAGGTCATTCCTTTCTTCAATAAGATCTTGCCATTCTTGCACTTGTCATTGCCAGCGTGGAAGACAGATCCATTCTGGACGAAGATCGCGATCATCATGATCCAAGGTTGGTTGGGCTTCCCTTATATCTATGTAATGGTCACCGGGATCCTCCAAGCGATCCCCGAAGACTTATATGAAGCAGCCACATTAGATGGCGCTTCCGCGATCCAAAAATTCAATCACATTACGGCGCCAACGATTTTTACGGTCGCCGCACCAATTTTCATTACGCAATATACAGGTAACTTCAACAACTTCTCAATGATCTATCTGTTTAACAGTGGTGGTCCTGGGGATGTTGGTGGCGGTGCCGGTGGTACTGATATCTTGATTTCATGGATCTATAAATTAACGACGGGTCAATCACCGCAATATTCGATCGCCGCCGCAGTTACCTTATTGATCTCGGTCATTGTCATTGGTGTTTCCATGATCGTCTTCAAGAAGACGGGCGCATTTGATTTAGGAGATGATTAAGATGGCGCGTAGACAAAAGAAAATCAATGAGAAATCAGCAATCCGTAATCGACGGGTCAAGCATTTCTTCACCTACCTATACATGGTCATTCTGGCGATCATCATTATCTATCCGTTACTGATCACCGTCAGTTCGGCCTTTAAAACAGGTAACGTGCAGTCCTTTACCTTGGACTTCAGTTCAAAATGGACGTTGATCAACTTTAAACGTCTGTTCACGGAGACCCTTTATGGGACCTGGTACAAGAATACGGTCATCATCGCCTTCTTCACGATGCTGATCCAAGTCGCGGTCATCACGCTGGCCGGTTATGTTTACAGTCGTTACCGCTTCATCGGGCGGCGTTTCAGCTTGATGTTCTTCATCATTATCCAAATGGTCCCAACCATGGCCGCGTTGACTGCCTTCTATGTCATGGCCAATATGCTCAACGCCTTGGATCATTACTGGTTCTTGACGTTGATCTATATCGGCGGTGGGATCCCAATGAACACTTGGTTGATGAAAGGCTACTTCGATTCCGTTCCATATGACTTGGATGAATCGGCCAAACTTGATGGCGCCGGCAACTTCCGGGTTTTCTGGCAGATTGTTTTGCCGTTGGTCAAGCCAATGATCGCCGTTCAAGCTTTATGGGCGTTCATGGGACCATTCGGCGATTACATCATGTCCAAGTTCTTGCTTCGTTCTGACGAGCATTTGACCGTTGCGGTTGGCTTGCAGCAGTTCATTACCAATACCCGTGATCAACAAGTTGTCTTGTTCGCGGCTGGCGCGATCTTGATCGCCTTACCAATCAGTATTTTATTCTTCTACTTGCAAAAATACTTCACTAGTGGTTTGCTATCAGGTAGTACTAAAGGATAAAACCCCAGTAAAGGAATGAAACAAATTTAATGAAGAAAATCGCTTTTCCCGTTCGTTATTTCATGTCGGCTTTCACGCCGACAGCCATGTTCAAAGGACGTCACGCGTTACGTTGGTGGCAACAGATCATTGTCTTCATTTTCTTGAGCGCACTGATGATCGTGCCGATCCCAATTTTCTACGCCCAACAGACCACCTTCAACTTCCATGCTTTTTTGCCCGACGCCAATGCTTTGCTGGCGCGACAGGAACTCAAGGACGCCAGCCAACAGCTGACATTTAAGGATGATCGGTTACAGACTTCTGAGAACAAGGTGATTTATCAGACGAAGAAGGCGCTGATCGGGACAAATTTGACCAAAAAGCAAATGAAACAAGTGGACAATGCCGTTGATCTGGCCCAAGACCACTTCACCTTGCAAGAACGTGGCTATCTTTTCCAAGCCACGTATCAACAGAAAAACAACGTTGCACCACACAAAAATATCACGAAGTTTCTCCAGAACAGTTGGTATCGTTCTAATCATGGTTCGATCATGATGTTGATGTTAGTTTCCGTCGGGTTGATCGTCGTGGGTTCCAATTTGCTCTTGATCTTGGGAGCGGCGTTCTTCTTGTCCTTAATGAAACGCAATCGGCAAGCCTCGATCAAATCCTTTGGAGAAGCCCATAATCTCGTGCTCAACGCGTCGTTATACGGCACCTTGGCGGCAATGGTAACCGGATTAGTCCGGTTTGATTTCTCATTGATGTTTATGGTTTTCTCAGTTGTTCTTGCCCTGATGATTTTGGCGATTTATTGGCGGACACGATTTAATGACGAATTTACAAACAACAGAGGGGTTCAAAATGACAAAACGATTATTTGAGATCGATCCGTGGGTTCTGACAACGGATCAGTTGGCAGTAGCGGACAAACGTTTGCAGGAAAGTCTGACCTCGATTGGTAATGGTTATATGGGCATGCGCGGTAATTTCGAAGAGAGTTACAGCGGTGACACCCACCAAGGCACCTACTTGGCTGGGGTCTGGTTCCCAGATAAAACGCGAGTTGGCTGGTGGAAGAATGGCTATCCGAAGTATTTCGGTAAAGCTATCAACTCACCGGACTTCCTCAGCATTCCGATCAAGGTCAACGGTGAAACGCTGGATCTCGCCAAAACCAAATTTCATGATTTCAAGCTGGAATTGGATATGCATGACGGGGTTTTGCGGCGGTCGTTCGTCGCGGAGATCGGCGGCGCCAGTGTGCGCTTCAGTTTCTTGCGCTTCATGAGCAATGTCACCCAAGAATTGGCGTTGATCAATTTAGAGGCTGAAGTTTTATCTGGTCAAGCTGAACTGACGCTGGAACCTTTGATCAATGGCAATGTTCATAATGAAGATTCCAATTACGATGAAACTTTCTGGGAATTGCGGCACCAAGGTCCATTAGCTGACGATAATTATTTCGTCACCATGGAAACCAAAGAAAATCCGTTTGGAACACCACGCTTTACGATCACGGAGCAAATGCACGTGGTCGTAGACAGTCCCGTCGCTGTGGACCGCCAACCCTTGGCTGAAAAATCTGGCCGCGTTGGGGAAACAATCAGCGCCCATTTGACCACTGGTCAGGCATTGACGTTACGCAAGCAGGTGGTGGTTGTCACTAGCCGTGATGTCCCCGAGGCTCAGCAAGTCAATCGGGCCACCACATTGATCCAAGCGGCCGACCAAACCAGTTTGGTCACGCAATTAGCGGGGCAAGATCAGGTTTGGGCGCAACGTTGGGCCCAATCGGACGTGCAGATCAATGGTGATCCGGCGGCGCAACAAGGGATTCGTTTCAATATTTTACAATTATTCATGACTTATTATGGCGAAGACTCCCGGTTGAATGTCGGACCAAAAGGCTTTACCGGTGAGAAGTATGGTGGCGCGACTTATTGGGACACGGAAGCTTATATCGTGCCAATGTATGTTTCGGTCACCAAACCCCAGGTCACGCGGCAATTGTTGGAATACCGTTATGACCAATTGGCCGGCGCTTATCACAACGCGCAACAACAAGGTCTCAAAGGCGCCTTGTATCCCATGGTGACTTTCGATGGGATCGAGTGCCACAATGAATGGGAGATCACCTTTGAAGAGATCCATCGGAACGGGGCCGTGGCTCATGCAATTTATGAGTATACCGATTATACTGGAGATACTGATTACGTTTTGACGAAGGGTATCGATGTGCTTGTTGGCATTGCCCGCTTCTGGGCCGATCGGGTCCACTTCTCCAAACGGCATCAGCAGTATATGATCCACGGGGTCACTGGTCCGAACGAGTACGAGAACAACGTCAACAATAACTGGTATACCAATCAAATGGCTACTTGGGTGCTACGTTATACGTTGGAGATTTTACCACAAGTCTCTGACGCCAAACAGCACGCGTTGGCGGTCAGCACAGAAGAACAAGCTCACTGGCAAGATATCATCGCGCGGATGTACTATCCCGTTGATGACCAGGAAGGCATCTTCGTCCAAAACGATGGCTACCTTGATAAAGATCTGCGGCCGGTTTCTAGCTTGGATCCAAGTGAACGGCCTTTGAACCAACATTGGTCTTGGGATAGGATCTTGCGTTCGCCGTTTATCAAGCAAGCCGATGTTTTGCAGGGAATCTATTTCTTAGATGACCAGTTTACCTTGGCGGAAAAGAAACGGAACTTTGACTTCTATGAGCCGATGACGGTTCATGAGTCTTCCTTGTCTGCTTGTATTTATAGCATTATCGCCGCTGAGATCGGTGAAGAAGATAAGGCCGTTGAATTGTACAGCCGGACAGCGCGGTTGGATCTGGATAACTATAACAACGATACCGCCGATGGTTTGCACATCACTTCGATGAGCGGCGGTTGGTTGTCGATCGTCCAAGGCTTCGCTGGTTTGCGCCATTCCCATGGTCAATTATCTTTGAAGCCGTTCTGCCCGAAAGATTGGGAGAGTTATCGTTTCCAGATCAATTTCCGCGGTCGACTTTTGGCTGTTACTGTGGATCATCACGAGACTAAGTTGGAATTGCTTAAGGGCACCGATTTAGCCTTGACTGTGAATGGTCAACCTCAGATCGTTAAGGCGGACCAAGTTTTAACGGTCACAGATTAAGAAGTGAATGGAGGAACAGCAATGCTGAAAGGTTTTGTATTCGATTTAGACGGGGTGATCACCGACACTGCCCGGTTCCACTATCAGGCTTGGTCGAAGATCGCCCAAGATGATATGGGCATCACGATCAATCCCAGCGTGAACGAACAATTGAAAGGCGTTAGCCGGATGGATTCACTGAATGTGATCCTCAAGTTCGGTCAGCGGGAAAATGATTTTACCGAAGCTGAGAAAGAGGCTTTGGCCACCAAGAAAAATGATTATTACGTTCAATTGATCTCCAACATGACACCGGCGGATATTCTCCCCGGGATCCAGGCTTTCTTGGACCAATTAAAAGCTGAAGGCTATCAAATGTCTTTGGCCTCAGCCTCCAAGAATGCGCCACGGATTTTGAATGGCCTGCAATTGACTAATTATTTTGACCAGATCGTCGACCCGGCTAGCCTGCACGCAGGGAAGCCAGATCCTGAAATTTTCGCCAAGGGGGCGACTTTGCTTGGCCTCAAGCCGACAGAAGCGGTTGGTTTGGAAGATGCCTTTGCCGGGATCCAGTCGATCAACGGCGCCGGTGAATTCTCAGTGGGGATCGGTGATCCAGCAATCCTGAACGAAGCTGATCTGAACTTTACCAGCACCGCGGAGATCTCTCTTGATCAGATCAAAACTGCCTTTGCTACCTGGGCAGCTAAGCAATAATTGAGTTCTGAATACGTTTCAACAAAGAGCAATCACGTTTTCTTCGTGTGATTGCTCTTTTTTTGATACGTGCTGGACAGGGGATAGATTGGCCGCGGCTTGCGCTGCGAAATTCGGGGTGAGCTCGCTGTGGGCGCTGTTTTGAGCCAATCCGCAAAGTGCGCGGCTTGTCTCAAAATCAGGCCTTGTCCTAAGCAGCAGAGCCGCCAAGGACAATTTCACGGCGATCTCATCCCGAATTTCTCCGCTCCAGCCGCTCAACGTTATAACAGCCGTTTGAGCACTCACGCCAACTGGCAAGCTATCGCCAATTGATGGGGATCCACGCAGTTGACGAACGTGGTTAGTGGTTATGATCTTTAAATTGGTGACACCAGTACAACCTGCCTGATGAACTATAGAAAGATCTTGTTGAATTGGCTAATTCGGTCGTTTTCCACTCGGGGATTGTTAAGAAAATGAGTAGAAATCTTCAGCCGCTGCCAAATATCCCGACCTTCTAATCTAAGTCAGTTGGTGTTGCGTTCACACCTTAAAAAAGGGCGATTGTTTTGACCTCAATCTTGCGAAACAACTTCGTCAACCCCTCGCCTCGATTGCAGATAGGCTCAATTCTGTTCAGCAACCGCCTCAGGACGTGTGGCTCAGCGGTGAGATTATTCTTAGCGGTTTACCGCTTAGAATAAGGCTCGATTTGAAGACAAGCCGCGCACTTTGCGGATTGGCTTCAAACGACGCCCACCGCGTTCCAGCCACGACAAACGTCCTGAGGCGGTTGCGTCCACATCCAAACCCACCAACCCCCAGCACACCTGCACTCAAGCAGAGACTCAAAAAACCACCGCTAGGGTAGTTACCGCTCGCGGTGGTTAGGCTTTTATTTTCGTATGATTGTTCTTTACTCTTTCGACACTAGAGAAAGGGGATTCGTTGGAAAATTCCCCGGATCGTGGTCAAGTCAGGATCGGCGGCGGAACTGTGGCGGGTGCCTAACATGATCTTGAATTGTGGCAGGTCGAGGAGGGGGAGGTCCAATTGTTGGACGCCATCAGTATCGTGAAGGGCGGTGGCGGTGATGAAACTAATGCCTTGATCGCGACGCACCAGATCCAGAAGCAGCTTGTAATCATTGGTTTGGTAGATCACCTGGGGGAGAATATTATACTTGCGACAGAACAATTGGAAAACTTGTTGGTGGACTGATTGTTCATCAAGCAAAATAAAGGCCTGTTGGGCAATAAATTCCGGCGTTAACGGCCGTGGGATCTGGCGGTCAGCGGCGGCGATCAACTTGAAGGGTTGTTGGCGAATCATGATAAAGTCCAAGTCAGCCGCTTCAGGAATATTGGTGGCGCCTAATAAAGACAGATCAAGCGCGCCGCTTTGCAATTGAGCCAGCAGCTCTTTGGAGCCACTGACCACAGGTTCGATGCGGGCAATCAGATCGGCCTGTTCCAACTCATCGAAAACTTTCGGGAAGAGATAGTTGGTGATGATCGGCGGCATGCCCATGCGGATCTTCTTTGTTTTGATCCGGTGGAGATCCTGACGGAGCAATTGTTCTTCGTGGAGGATCCGTTGCAGATGCTGTAAGGTCTGAGCCCCGGCGGCGGTTAAGGTCAACGAGTTGGCGAAACTAGTTCGGGAGATCAGGCGGCTGCCATACTCAGCTTCCAGCCGTTTCAGCGCGTAAGTGACCGTTGGTTGGCTGACCGCGAAAAATTCCGCCGTTTTTGAAAAACTTTTTAATTCAACTAATTTTTGGAAGTAGGCATAATCCTTCAAATACGTTGTCATAGCAGCACCTATAATTCTTTTTTATTAATTATAGCATATTTGACTATATTATTTATAGTGGACTATCCTAGCTTTTGTAAGATATTTGAGGAGGTTTTTCAAAATGAAAAAATCTGGTTTAGCACTGCTAAATGATCCGTTTTTAAATAAAGGAACCGCGTTTACGGCGGCGGAACGGCAGGAGAACGGCACGGTGGGCTTGTTGCCACCTTTCGTGCAAACCTTGGCGCAACAAGTGGAACAAGCTTATGGTCAGTATCAATTGCGGGAAACTGATTTAGCTAAGCGCTTGTTTCTGATGGATATTTTCAATGAAAATCGGACTTTATTCTATCGATTATTCAGCGAGCACATCAACGAATTCATGCCGGTCGTATATGACCCCACCATTGCCGACACGATCGAGAATTACAGCCGCTTGTTCTTGGACCCGCAAAACGCTGCTTTCTTGTCGATTGATGATCCGGAGAGCATCGAGGCCAGCTTGCGCGCTGCCGCTGGTGAGCGCGACATTCGCTTGATCGTGGTTACTGACGGCGAGGGAATCTTGGGCATCGGTGACTGGGGTGTGCAAGGTGTTGATATTTCCGTTGGCAAACTGATGGTCTATACTGCTGCCGCTGGGATTGATCCCAAATCAGTTTTGCCAGTGGTTTTGGACGTGGGCACCAATAACGAGAAATTATTGACCGATGAGCTTTACCTTGGCAATCATCATCAACGGGTGACCGGTCAACGCTATTATGAGTTCGTGGATCGTTTCGTCGCCACGGCGGAAGGGTTGTTCCCTCAAATGTATTTGCATTTCGAAGACTTCGGCCGTGATAATGCTGCCAATATTTTAAACAAGTACAAGGACGAGATCTTGACGTTCAACGACGACATTCAAGGAACGGGGATCATCACCTTGGCCGGTATCTTAGGCGCGTTGAACATTTCCCACGAGAAATTGACCGACCAAATCTATTTGAGCTTCGGCGCTGGGACAGCTGGTGCTGGTATCGTGCAGCGGATCTTTGACGCGATGGTGGCAGAAGGCTTGTCACCTGAAGAAGCGAAACGGCATTTCTACTTGGTTGATAAGCAAGGCTTGCTGTTTGATGATACGGTCGGCTTGACCCCCGAGCAAAAGCCCTTTACCCATCAACGTTCTGAATTCGCCAACGCCGCTGACTTGACTAATTTAGCCGCAGTCGTCAAGGCCGTTCATCCGACGATCTTGGTCGGGACTTCAACACAACCAGGCACCTTCACAGAAGAAATCGTCAAGGAAATGGCGGCGCACACACCACGGCCGATTATTTTCCCATTGTCTAACCCAACGAAATTGGCCGAGGCTAAGGCGGAAGATCTGTTGACTTGGACCAAGGGCCAAGCGCTGATCGCCACCGGGATCCCCGTTAAGCCGATCGAATATCAAGGCGTGACTTATCACATTGGTCAAGCCAATAACGCCTTGGTTTATCCGGGCTTAGGCTTAGGCGCGCTGGCAGTCAATGCCAAGGTATTAAGCGATGGCATGATCAATAAAGCGGCCCATTCCCTAGGTGGGATTGTCGATCCGACGGAAGCAGGCGCGGCGGTTTTGCCACCGGTCTCGAAATTGGACGCCTTCAGCTTGACGGTTGCCAATGGTGTGGCTCAGCAAGCGATCGACGAACATTTATCGACTGCTAGTGATGCGCAACAAGCTGTCGCTGACTTGAAATGGACACCAGCATACTAATTATTTAGGGGGAATTGAGAAAAATGGCCGCATTTATTACATCATTACAAAGCGTCGCCGAGATCGTCATTGTGATCGCGCTAGGATACTGGCTGAGAAGTTCCAAACGTTTGGATGACAGTTTCAAAGGCAATATCTCGTTTATCATCATGAACATCGCCTTACCCGCTTCGATTTTCGTTTCTGTTTTGAAATATCTGACTCGCGATAAATTAGCCAGCCTGTCTGGTGGTTTGATCTTCGCTTTTGGCAGTTTTGCTTGCAGTTACTTGCTGGCTTGGTTGCTGACCAAAGCGCTACACATTCGCCAAGGTCGTCGGGGTACCTTCATCAATATGTTCGCCAACGCCAATACCATTTTCATTGGCTTGCCGTTGAACTTGGCCCTGTTCGGCAGCAAAAGCCTGCCGTACTTCCTCGTTTATTACGTGATGAACACGATCTCGACGTGGGCGATCGGTGTCTTCTTCATTTCCAATGACGATCCCACCGTTAAAAAAGGCACCAAGAAAGACTTCAACTGGCGCAAACTCTTGCCGGCGCCGTTAGTCGGTTTCCTGGTTTCCTTGGTCTTTCTACTACTGGCGATCCCCGTACCTGATTGGATCACCAAGACCTTGGACATGGTCGGCGGCATCGTCACGCCGATGTCATTGATCTACATCGGAATCATTCTCGCCGATGCGGGCTTGAAGTCGATCCGCTTCGACCGTGATACTGTTTGGGCGCTGTTAGGCCGCTTTATCTTCGCGCCAGCACTGATGATCGTCATGATCCTCATCGGCAAAAGCATGGGGAACACCATGCCCGCGATTGAAAGCAGCACCTTGATCATCCAAGCCGGCGCCCCTGGACTGGCGGTTTTACCGATCTTGGTCGGTCAGGCCCACGGCGACGTGGAATACGCCACCAACCTGGTCACCACCTCCACCGTGCTGTTCGTGATCGTCGTGCCGATCTTGATGCAAGTTGTTAACTTTTTGTAGGAAATTGATTTACATGTTTAAAATAGAATAGGTTTATCGGGAAAAGGTTCTAATCGTGATGTCGCGATTGGAACCTTTTTTTGTCAGGTATTAACGCTTAAAAATGTAATTTTTAAAAATTACAAAATAAAGCTTCCTTTTTGTAGAAACTATGCTAGAATAAAATCATGATAATGAAAGCGGTCAAACAATAGGAACAAAGGGAAGGCGGAGCGATCGATGAAGAAATTGACAGCAATGATTGAACTAATCAGTGGCACACCTCAATTTCGTATTACGGAGACGTCAGATGAGGAAGCACCGCTTTATCAAATCTATGGTCAAACGGAGCTTGAAGCCGACATTGTTGGTCTTGATTCTAATCGGAGCGAGGTGAAGCAAGTGCGCACGTGGGATCGATTAGTCACCGCCAAGTCAGGTGAGCTTGTGCTAAGTCTGATTTCTGGGCAAGTGGCGTGCGTGCAGCCGCGTCACGCTGGTTTTCTCTTGACCCAGAATTATGTCAAGCTGCAGCCGATCGTGTCAATTGATTCGAATTATCTGCTTTATCTGTTGAATGAGGACCCCCATATTCTCCGGCAATTACAACAAGGGCTCCAAGGTTCGACTATTCTTCGCTACAGCCTCCGTCAAATCAAAGATTTGACCTTACCATCGTTACCCGATACCCAGCAACAAAAAGCAATCGGTGATGTTTACGTCAGTCAATTACGGTTGGCAGCTTTAAAACGTCGCGTTGCTACTTCGGAAACCAAGATCATTCTAAAGAAATTAAGGGAGTTAAACACAAATGAATGAAATCAAGTTTGAAAATGAACTGATTCAATATTTGACTAGTGGCACGATTACAGGATCTGCTGTGAAGCCGCAAATTGATGATTTCTCAGGGAGCTATATCGTTAAAACGAAATTATGGCAGTATGAACCGGAAATCAAAAGTACTATCCAGCTTTGGGCTAACTTTAAACTAATTTTGGAACAGCATAACCGGAACACTTTAGAGCACCCTCTCAGTGTGGTTGAGTTTGATCAGGTCAAGAAGATCATTTCAGGATTACGAACCCCCTATGAGGCGGGGCAGTTCTTGTACGGCCTCAACGGCGTTTCCCAGATTGAAATCGACCTCGATGATGGCCGGCACGTTTTCTTGACCGTTTTCGACCAGAAACAGATTGGGGCTGGAGATACAATTTATCAGGTGGTCAACCAGATTGAACGTCCCGCTGTGATTAGTGGCAAACAAGACCGTCGCTTTGATACAACCTTATTGATCAATGGGCTACCGATCATTCAAATTGAAGAGAAACGTGACACTCATGATGTCAACGAGGCTCTGAATCAGATGCAGCAATATGCTGATGAGAATCAGTATCATGATATTTTCTCCACCTTGCAGATTTTGGTGGCGATTACTCCAAATAATGTTAAGTATATGGCGAATACCACAGCGGACAAATTCAATAAAGATTTCGCCTTTAATTGGCAACGTAATTCCGCGGCTAATTCCAAGGATGATGACAGTGGAATTGTGCGGGGTTGGCGGGAATTCGCGGATTCAATGTTATCGATCCCGATGGCGCACCAAATGGCGACCAACTATATGATCCTTGATGGTACGAAGAACAAGCAAATGCTAAAAGTCATGCGACCGTACCAAGTTTATGCCACTCAAAAAGTAATCGAAGGTCTGAAACACGCTGATTTCGATATGGGCGTCAATAGAATTGGCTATATCTGGCACACAACTGGTTCCGGTAAGACAATCACCAGTTTCAAAACCGCCTGGCTGGCCAGTCGCATGCCCAATATTGATAAAGTTGTCTTCGTGGTGGATCGAATCGCACTGACCAAACAGACCAACGAGAATTATCAGGCTTATGATCCTGATGCCAGTGCTGATGCCGTTGGTAGTGTTCAAAGCACCGATAACACCACAGATTTAAGCCGTAAATTACGCTCGAAAGATAATAATATTATCGTCACTTCGGTGCAAAAATTAGATACGCTGGTTAAACGAAAATCCTTTAAATCGCCGAATAAACATATTGTTTTTATTGTCGATGAGGCCCATCGATCTACTGGTGGCGACTCGTTCAAGCGGATCCAGTCGGCTTTCCATCATGCAGCTTGGGTGGGGTATACCGGCACACCGATGTTTGATGAAACAACGACTGGCTTGCGGACGGAAGATATCTTTGGACCATTACTGCATGCCTACACGATTCGTCAAGCAATCGCCGACCATAACGTATTGGGTTTCAAGGTCGATTTCGAAACCACCATCAATGAAGAGAAGATGAAGGCGAAATATTTACCCACCTTTTATCATGAGCAACATCCAGACTGGACAGAAGCGGCGATTCAAGATAAAATCGCCAATCTGACCCAAGATGACATGGACGATGCTGTCGAGCCAAGTTTCTATGATGAGAACCTCGAGCATGTGCAGGAAGTTGTCCGTGATATCTATCGGAACTGGTGGAACCGTTCCAGCGAAGGCCGCTACAATGCGTTGCTGACCACTCATGTAGGTGGTGGCAAGGCCAGTACACCAATGGCGATGATGTATTTCAAGGAATTTCAACGGGTCAATCAGTTAAACGCCGCTAAAGGAGAACGTGTTCTGAAAGTTGCTGTGACCTTCAGCCAGAATTCCTCCAATAATGACAGCATGTTGGCCACCAATCGTGGTTTGTTCGATGCGATCAAGGCGTATAATCATGAGTTCGGGACTAGTTTCGAAATGAATGATGTTTCTGGCTATACTCAAGATGTTACTTCACGCTTAAATCGTTCAGCTAGCGACGGTCAATATCTAGATTTGGTCATTGTGGTCGATCAATTGTTGACGGGCTTTGACGCGCCTGAGCTGAATACCCTTTACGTCGATCGGACTTTGAAAGGGGCCGCCTTGATTCAGGCATATTCACGGACCAACCGAATCGCGGATCTAGAAAAGAAGCCGTGGGGGCGAGTGGTCAATTATCGTTGGCCAGCCCAGAACGAAAAGCTGATGAACCAAGCGCTGGCTATTTATGCCAATAAGAACTCGGCTAGTCTTTCCGATGAAGACCGACGTAAGCAGAACATTGATGACGGGGTAACCGCACCTGATTTCCCTGATGTCTTTGCTAAAGTCAAACAAACGGTTAAAAAATTGGCTGATTTGACCCGTGATTTCACTCAGTTACCACCTTCAGAAAAGCAGAAGGATTACATGTTTGATTTGCTGCGGGATTATAATCAGGGGATGTCCCAGCTAAAGCAATACAATCCAGACGAAAATCCTGATAATGATGATGGCTTTGATTACAGTAATCCCACAGCAATTTATGAAGGGTTAGGGATGACGCCCGAGCAAGAAGTTAGCTTGACCACCGTCCTTGCCAATGAATTGAAGACACATCTTGCGAAGAAGCAGAAGGTTTCGATCCAACAGATTGACTTACAAATGACGCACATTAAAGACGTTAAGGTTGATTACGATTATTTGACTGAACTGGTTGAACAATTATTGAATCAAGTTCATGAAGGTAAGACTGAAGAGGCCAAAGAAACACAAGCTAAAATTACCCAATTTGCTAATGGCTTGGCTGATCGAATCAACGCGGCGCGCATTATTAATGCCGCGGTTGCAATTATCAATGGCCATTATCCACCCGCTGGCGCGCACTTTAAGTATCCGGCTAAATTGAAGGATAGCGAAGTGATTATTCAAGAAGCCAATACGTTAGTTTTGGAACGGACCTTACTTGATTTCCGGGTCAAATGGGGCATTACTGATATTATTTCTGGGCAGGGAATGCGCGAATTATTTAGCCGTCATCATTGGCAGACCCAGGACCTAGATGATACCGGCCAAATCACCACCATCATTTCGCAAGCGTCCCAACAATATCGCACGTTGGCCCACGATCCAGCCGTGCAAAAATTATCGAAAATCAAATATCGGAACAAGTTACGCGAAGCTATCTATGCTTTGGCTGATGAACTGTTGGAACAATAATTAAGGTCACTTCTGGAAGGAGCACAAAAATGAACGAGAAAAAGAAAAATGTTCCACAGCTACGCTTTCCCGGGTTCACTGATGCTTGGGAACAGCGTAAGGTTTCAGAACTAGCAGACCGCTATGATAATCATCGAGTTCCAATTACAGCATCCGAACGTGTAGCTGGGGGAACACCTTATTACGGTGCAAATGGTATTCAGGATCATGTTGAAGGTTTTACTCATGATGGTGAATTTATTTTGGTTGCAGAAGACGGTGCGAATGATTTGCAAAACTACCCTGTTCAATATGTTGATGGTAAGGTTTGGGTCAACAATCATGCCCACGTTCTTCAAGCTAAAGAAGAAACAGCGGACAACAAATTTTTGATGAACGCTTTGAAACATACCAACATAGAACCCTATTTAGTTGGCGGCGGACGTGCTAAATTAAATGCCGATGTCATGATGAAGATTGATTTTAAAGTTCCGACATTACCTGAACAAATTCAAATTGGTAAGTTTTTCGATAATCTCGACCATCTCATCACCCTTCATCAGCGTAAGCTTTCTGACCTGAAAAAACTGAAAAATGGGTTACTTCAGAAAATGTTTCCCAAAAATGGGGAGAAATATCCTGAGATTCGTTTTCCTGAATTTACTGACGCTTGGGAACAGCGTAAGTTAGGGGAATTAGGAAAAATTTATACAGGCAACACACCAAAAACATCTGATTTAGATAATTGGACGGATAATAAACAGGGGCATATTTGGATTACACCAACAGATATTGATAAATTAATTATGTCGGATTCAGACAGGCATTTAAGTGAGCAAGGTTGGTCTAAGGCTCGTAAGATACCTGAAAATTCTGTTTTGATTACTAGTATTGCGTCAATTGGGAAGAACACAATCAACGCTGTTCCTGTAGCTTTTAATCAGCAAATTAATGCAATCGTTCCAGAAAAAAATGATTCTTATTTTATTTTATCGGCAATGATAAAAGACACAGCTCGTTTTGCATCAGTGGCTGGTCAAACTGCAACGGCAATTATCAATAAAACCACTTTTGAAAAATTTCAGATTGCAACACCAAGCTATGAAGAACAACAAAAAATCGGTTCTTTCTTCAAACAACTCGACGACACTATTACCCTTCATCAGCGTGAGCTGGATCATTTGCAATTACAGAAGAAAGCGTTGCTGCAACAAATGTTTGTTTAAAAAAGGAGAATGACAATGAACGATTTACAATCAATCACTTCGAAACTTTGGGCCATGGCCAATGAACTCCGCGGCAATATGGACGCTTCTGAGTATAAGAACTACATTTTGGCTTTTATGTTTTATCGTTATTTATCAGAACACCAAGAGCAGTACTTGATCAACAACCATGTACTCGATCTGGCTGAGGGTCAATCGGTTAATGAAGCTTATTTGGAAGAAGCCAATAATGCAGAATTGAAAGACTATTTGAAAGACATTTCTTCTAGCTTGGGTTATGCGATTGCGCCGGATGACACGTGGGCATCTCTAGTGTACAAGATTGACAATAGCCAGGTTATCCCTAGCGACTACCAAACGATTTTCAATAATTTCAATGAGAACGCGGAACTCAATGCAAATGCTGTTCAAGATTTCCGCGGCGTCTTCAATGATGTTAATCTGGGGGATTCCCGGTTGGGGTCCTCGACCAATGAACGGGCCAAGTCTTTAAACCGAATCGTAAAGCTGGTCGATACAATCGAGTTTGTTGGGCAGGATGGAGAAGATATTCTCGGTTCGATCTACGAATACCTGATTGGACAGTTTGCGGCCTCCGCCGGAAAAAAAGGTGGCGAGTTCTACACACCGCATGAAGTTTCCAAAATTTTAGCGAAGATTGTCACTGAGAATTTACAGCCGTCAGATCAAACATTCTCTGTTTATGACCCTACCTGTGGTTCTGGCTCGTTATTATTGACAGTCCAAGGTGAGGTCCCCGGTGGTGATAAAGCCGGCGCCATTAAGTTCTACGGTCAAGAGAAGAATACAACGACTTATAACTTGGCACGGATGAATCTGATGATGCATGGGGTTTCCTTTAATAACATGACCTTGTCTAATGCCGACACGTTGGAAAGCGACTGGCCTGATGGACTTGACGCGAAAGGTGTGGACCATCCGCGTAACTTCAACGCTGTTGTTGCTAACCCACCTTACTCAGCACACTGGGATAATAGCGAATCCAAACTGAAAGACCCTCGCTTTAAGGATTATGGCAAATTGGCACCGAAGACGAAGGCGGATTATGCCTTTGTGCTCCACAGTCTTTATCATTTGAATGAGAACGGCACGATGGCAATTGTTCTACCACACGGCGTTCTTTTTCGTGGTGCGGCTGAAGGTACAATTAGAAAGAACTTGATTGAGCACCAAACGGGTAATCGAATCTATGCCGTAATTGGGCTCCCCGCAAACCTGTTCTACGGCGTGACCATTCCGACAACAATCATTGTGTTTAAGAAGAAGCGGACAACCAAGGATATTCTCTTCATTGATGCCTCGAAGGAGTTTGAAAAGGGCAAGAATCAGAACCATTTGACCGACGCGAATATTGAGAAAATCATTCACGCTTACCACGAGCGAAAAGATGTGGCCAAATATGCCCATCTGGCGTCCATTGAAGAAATTCGGGAAAATGAATACAATCTGAATATTCCTCGCTACGTGGACACCTTCGAAGAGGAGGAACCGATCGACTTAAATGAAGTTAACCGGATGTTGGCTCAAGATAAGCAAGAAATTGCCGATTTGGAAGCCAAAATCGCCGAACAATTGAAGATTTTAGGGGTTGAAACGACCCTCGGTGAGCAGGTGAAACCGAAAGAGTAGCACTGACGCTTGGGAAGAGCGTAAGTTCTTAAATTTAGCTGAAGTAAGACGAGGCTTAACATATAAGCCATCCGATGTCCAAAAATATGGTGTTAGGGTTCTTCGTTCTTCCAATATTGCAGAAGATACTTTTTTAATTAAATCGGACGATGTCTTTGTAAATAAAGAGGTAGTTAAAATTGACAACGTGAAAAATGGGGATATTCTTATCACTTCTGCAAATGGATCTAGCCGTTTAGTTGGTAAGCATGCTTTGATTGAAGGGATTGAAAATGATACTGTTCATGGTGGATTTATGCTTGTCGCAAGGGCTGAAAAACCGGAATTTGTAAATGCTATTATGAGTTCTTCCTGGTATAGTAAATTTATAAACATTTTTGTTTCTGGTGGGAATGGGGCAATTGGTAATCTAAGTAAATCGGATCTCGAAGATCAAAAGGTTTATGTTCCTAGTGAAATAGAACAAACTAAAATAGGATTATTCTTTAAGGGGCTCGACGATACTATCGCTCTTCATCAGCGTAAGTCGTTAGCTAGACTTTATTTAGCTCAAACCTGAAAGGGAACGCATAACGAGGTCAACGTCTTGATTTTCCAATTCTTGAATAATGTGCAGATATGTTTTCTGAGTTGTTGTCATACTGGCGTGGCCCAGTCGTCGCGCGACACTGGCGGTTGAAACGCCGGCAAATAGTAAAAGCGAAGCGTGGGTGTGACGGAGGCCGTGAATTGAAATAACCGGCACTTGAGCGCGCTCGCAAGCACGTTTTAAAATATCATTTACCGTTGAATTGTATATTTTGCCTGAACCGGTCAAGAAAATGGGTTGTTCCTCAGGAAGACCTTTGATCAACTCTGAAAATTGGATCACGGTTTGCCAATCGATTTGGATTTTACGAACGGATGATTGATTTTTCGTCGGTAAAAAACCACCGCCGCCTTTGTAATTCCAAGTTTTATTGATTGTCAACATTTGGTGGGCAAAGTCAAAGTCTTTAGGGGTCAAGGCCAGTGCCTCCGAGAAACGCATCCCAGTTTTGGCGACCAGGAGGATGAACCAATCCCAATTGACCTCGGCTGTCAGGTGTAAAGTACTTAGCATTGTTTGCAATTCAAACTGGTTTAAATATTTAGGCTTCTTTTCGCGTGGGGTTTTCCCCTTAATTATCGCCTTGCGCGTTGGATCCCGATCGATGAGACCTTCATCCACCGCATCTAAGATGGCGCCCTTAATTTGATGATGGAAGTCCATCGTGGTTTGCCGCTCATGTTCCTGGGCATAATCGTTCAACATTTGCTGATAAGCGATGCGCGTTAACTCGCACATCTTCAAGTTCGGAATTAACTTGACCAGCCACTTGTAAGTCATTAAATATTTCGCCATGGTGATTGAGCGAATGGCACCTTCCTTATAGACCGTGATCCAACGTTTATAGTAAAGATAAAATAATTCATTCTGATCATTTTCCATTGTCACAGGTGAATCCTCCTTAGATTGTTAGCTAACGACCTAGGCTGATGAAGGGTTGGATGGTTTTGGCAGCTGGATCAGTAACTTGACCGGCCGATTGCAGATTACTTCTAAAAGGCCTTGCAACTGATTGTTATTGAATCGGCTGCAAGGTCTTTTTCAACTAAAAAAACACATCGCGCTGGCGATGTGTTTTGAGAATCGAATTAGCGTGGTGCTTGTAAGACTTCGGGGCCAGCGGGATGACCAACGACGACGGTTTTGGCGACGTCCAAGAAGAGGCCGTGTTCCACCACGCCGGTTTGGTGATCCAGCCATTCGCCCAGCACGTGGGGGTGGGGAATATTGCCGATGTGCAGATCGAGAATGTAGTTCTTGTTGTGGGTCAAGAAGAGTTCGCCGTTTGCTTGGCGGCGTAGTACGGGGTGCAGATCCTCAGCCTCTAAACGTTGTGTCAGCTTAGCTAAACCGAAGGGAATCACTTCGATTGGTAGCGGGAAGGCGCCTAGTTGGGGCACGATTTTGCTTTCGTCGACGATCCAGAGGTTGCGGCGAGAATTCAAGGCCACGATCTTCTCCAAAAGCAGCGCGCCACCGCCACCTTTGATTCCTTGGAAATCGGCGCTGATTTCATCGGCGCCATCAATGGTCAGATCCAAGGTCGGCGCGTCATTCAGGTCGATCATTTTGATGCCCAATTCGCTGGCTTGCTTGGCCGTGCGCGATGAGGTGGCCACGGCGGTTAGCTGCAAGCCTTCCGCTTGGACCCGGCGTGCGACTGCCTCCACCAAATAAAAAACAGTTGAGCCCGTGCCTAAACCTAACATCATGCCATCTTCAACATAAGTTGCGGCTTTCTCAGCGGCGATTTGCTTCATTTGATCTGCGTTCATTGTTCGTATTGTGCTCCTTCAGGATTTTTATAGTAAACATCGGCGTATTCAGCCAGCCGATCAAATTCTTTCTTCGCATAAGGACAAAGCGGTAAAATCTGCTTGCCCTCACGGCGCGCCAGCTCGACCACCGCCGCGACTAATTGGTGGGCCACACCCTGTCCCCGCAGTGAAGGGTCGACAAAGGTGTGATCTAGCGCATAGACTGCGCCATCCTTAATAGGTTGATAAGTCACTTCTGCCAGTAAATGGCCCTGCTGATCCACTTGGTAGAAACGACCAGGTTCAAATTCGAATGCCATGAAATTCCTCCTTTGAAATGCGTTGGCCACCCCGGCTCCCTACGCTTGGCTACACAATTGGTTCGGCAGCAAAGTTCAGCTTCCAAACCAATTGCTAGGCAAAGGCTCAGAAGCTAGTCGGGGGCGGCTTGCACTCTGGTTTGTAGACAGATCTGACAACGATAATCTTGGAGCACGATCAATTGATCTTGATTCCATTTTACCTTAATTTGGAAGTTAACGATAGCGCCAGCCTGGGAATAATGGCCACCGCTGAATAAAGTTAAAGTTTAGACAAAGACCGCGACTTGATGCGGTCAAGTTGGCGGTTTCATGGTATGATAGATACTTGGATAGCTATCGATAATGGAGGCGTTTTGGTTTCATGGGTGAACGAAGATTTGAAGTGGTTTCTCGATTTAAGGGTGCAGGGCTGACCTTGCCACAACGGCAAACAACGCATGCGGCTGGGTATGATTTCGCGGCGGCGGAAGACTTTTTGCTGCCATCAATCTGGAAAATGAATTTTGTTAAAATGTTTCGTAAAATCAACAACGAGCATGAATTGATGACCAAGGATTTCCAACGGGCCGAGCAGTCGTTGCGACCATTGCTGGTGCCGACTGGAATCAAGGTGACCATGCCGACCGATGAGGTATTGTTGCTGGTCAATCGCTCCAGCAGTCCATTGAAGCGTTTCTTGAGTTTGCCTAATGGGGTAGGCGTGATCGACGCGGATTATTATAATAATGAAGCAAATGAAGGCGAGATCTTCTTTCAACTGATCAATTTCGGGATTCGCGACCAGCTGATCAAGAAAGGTGATCGTTTGGGGCAAGGGATTTTTGTCAAGTATTTGACCACTGATGACGATCAACCGGCTGATCAGAAGCGGCAAGGCGGGTTTGGCTCCTCGGGACGTTAGTTTTTTTGTTTGGTTTGTAGGGGGTTCATTCTTGATTCTTGACTTGATTGCGGATTTTAGTGGGTGTTGCGCGTGAGCGCAACCGGCTGGGACTGCTGTTGCGGACTGGAACGTGGTGGGCATCGTTTGAAGCCAATTCCAAAAGCGGGAATTGTCTTCAAATCGAGCCTTGTCCTAAGCGGCAAAGCCGCCAAGGACAATTTCACCACTGAGCCGCGCAGTCCCAGCCGGTTGCTGGGCCGAATTGAGCCTATCTGCAATCGAAGTGAAGGATTTGACGAAGTGCTTTTGCGAGCCAGAGGTCAAACAATCCCCCCTTTTTGGGTGGTACGGCAATGCCAACTGATTCGGATTAGTTGGTTGGTACAGTTTGCATTATTTAAACATCTTTACCTGTTCCATAAACAATTATCGGTTAAATCGACCGATTCGGTTGATTCATCGAGACTTGTCTTAGTTCATCATGCAGACTGCGCTGGTGTCACCAATTCAAAGCTTGTGACCACTAACCACGGTCGTCAATTGCGTGGTTCTCCATCAATCGGCCATAGCTTGTCGGTCGGCGGGAGTGCTCAAACGACTGTTATAACGTTGAGCGGCTGGAGCGGAGCGCTTCGGGGTGAGATCGCCGTGAAATGGGTGAGAGTGTGAACCGACCTGGGTAGCTTCTGAGCATTAGCCTAGCAACTATTTTGGAGGCTGGGCCTTGCCTCCGGAATAGTTGCGTAGCTAAGCGGAGGAAGCTAGGTCGGTGAACACGTTTAGTGGCTCTGCCGCTTAGGACAAGGCTCAGCTTTGAGATTCGCGGGTTTTGCGAAGCTCAAAGTGACGCCCACAGCGAGCTCACCCCGAAGCGCGCAGCGCAAGCTGCGGACAAGCTATTTTCAGATTGCCCCAAGCCAGGCCGTCATCGCGCAGCGTGGCTGTGGAATGATCAGAATACATTAGATAGGAGTTGAGGTCCATGGCTAAAATCAAAACACAGTACGTTTGCCAGAATTGCGGTTACACCGCGCCCCAACATTTTGGCCGCTGCCCGAATTGCGGCGCTTGGAACCAAATGGTCGAAGAGAAAGTCGCGCCGGTCAGCACCCAGGCGACCCCGAGCCGCCGAGCCAGCTCCAATGGCGATAGTCGCAGTAAACCGCAACTTTTAGGCGAGGTCAGCTTGGCGCAAACACCACGCGTCACTACCGAAATGCCGGAGCTAAACCGTGTTTTGGGTGGAGGCATTGTGCCCGGTTCGTTGATTTTGATCGGCGGCGATCCTGGTATTGGCAAGTCCACTTTGTTGCTCCAAGTTTGTGGCCAACTACAAGAAACTGGCGAAAAGGTCCTTTATGTTTCTGGTGAGGAAAGCGTGGCCCAGATTAAGCTCAGAGCTTCGCGTTTAGGGGTCAAAGGTGCTAAGCTGTACTTATATCCAGAGACCAATATGACTCAGATCCGGGCGACGATCGCCGAATTGGATCCGAAGTATGTGGTGATCGATTCGGTCCAAACGATGAACGAGCCGGAACTAAATTCGGTGGTCGGGAGTGTTTCACAGATTCGTGAGGTGACGGCGGAGTTGATGCAGATCGCCAAGAACGAGCAACGGACCGTTTTCGTGGTGGGCCATGTGACCAAAGATGGCGCCATTGCTGGTCCGAAGATCTTAGAGCATATGGTGGATACGGTCTTGTATTTCGAAGGGGATACGCACCACGCGTTTCGAATCCTACGTTCGGTCAAGAACCGGTTTGGCTCAACCAATGAATTAGGGATTTTTGAAATGCATGAGGATGGCCTGCAAGAAGTGGCGAATCCGTCACAACTGTTCTTAGAAGAACGGCTAGCAGGTGCGACCGGTTCGGCGGTGGTCGTGGCCATGGAAGGGACCCGGCCGATCTTGGTTGAGATCCAAGCGTTGATTACGCCGACGATGTTTGGTAACGCCAAGCGGACGGCGGCGGGGCTGGATCATAATCGAGTGGCCTTGTTGATGGCGGTTTTGGAAAAACGAGCCAACTTGATGTTGCAGAACCAAGATGCTTATTTGAAAGCGACTGGCGGGGTCAAATTGGACGAGCCGGCGATCGACTTGGCGATGGCGTTGGCGATCGCCTCCAGCTACCGCAACCAAGAAATCGCGCCAGATGATTGTTTCGTCGGAGAAATCGGCTTGACCGGTGAGATCCGCCGGGTCAATCGGATCGAGGAGCGCTTGAAAGAAGCGGCTAAATTAGGGTTCAAACGAGCTTTCGTGCCCAAAAACAACTTGGGTGGTTTGAAGATTCCTAAGGAAATCACCGCTGTTGGTGTCAGCACGATCAAGCAGGCTATTTATTTGGCGTTTCAGGATCAGCCCCGAGGTGACCAAACTGATTAGGCTCGACTAGTCGCGTCGCGTTGTCTGTTTCAGGTGATAGTTTTTTATTTTTAGTGCGGTCAGTTCGCAACTTGAAAGGAGGTGAATGAAATGAAAAGAAAAAGAATCATAACCCAAGTGATCTTAGCCGTTGCCGGCGGTTTTGTCGGCTATTCCTTTCTGCCTTTATTGTGGCAATTATTTGGTTGGCAGAACAGCGCTTGGTTGAACACCCCTTGGATGAATTCCTTGATCGGCATCGTTATTTTCTATTTACTGTCTCTAGCAATTATTGATCCTTTACTTGCTTCTTTGGCAAAAACGGAGAAGCAGATCTTGAATGTCAATCCAAGTAAGATTTTGTTTGGCTCTTTGTTTCTTTTGATCGGGTTGTTATTGGCGAATGTGATCTCGATTCCCCTATACAAAATCAACATTGTCCTGATCAACACGTTCCTGCCGATTCTGTTGATGGTCATGTTAGGCTATTTAGGTCTGCGGATCGGGTTGCAAATGGAAGATTGGCGGAAGCTCTTCACCAAGAAGAAACCGAGTAATGACGTTGAAAATCTGATCTATGATCGCAAACCAGACGATAACTTCCACAAATACAAGTTATTGGATACCAGCGTGATCATTGACGGCCGGATTCACGAGCTGGTCAAAACCGGGTTCGTTGAAGGCGTCTTGCTGGTGCCGGGTTTTGTGGTCCACGAATTACAACTGATCTCCGATTCCGCGGATAGCTTGAAGCGGGCGCGGGGACGGCGTGGTTTGGATATTTTGAACGAAATGAAGGCTGATCCCGAGGTCAAGATCGAGAATTATGATGGCGACTTTGATGATTTGACCGAAGTTGATAGTAAGCTGATCAAATTAGCCAAATTATTGGATGGCATTGTGGTGACTAACGACTACAATTTAAATAAGGTTTCCGAGTTCCAAAATGTGCCGGTTTTGAATATTAATCAGCTGGCCAATGCTTTGAAACCCGCTGTCCTCCCAGGTGAAAACATGGTAGTCAAGGTGGTCAAGTCGGGAACCGAGCGTCAGCAAGGGGTCGCTTATCTGGAAGATGGCACCATGGTCGTGGTCGAAGATGGCCAATACTACTTGAATAAAGAAATCAAAGTGGTGATCACCAGCGCTTTGCAAACAGCGGCGGGGCGGATGATTTTCGCCAAACCGCAACACGCACAACATGGCATCACTGAGCACGGGCCGAAGTCCAACAAGAAATAGGACGGGCGCAGGCAAGTTTATTTTCTGACGGGTCTTGAGTTTGATCTTGGTCGGGCGCAAGACCATTTCCATGAGAATTCGGCTTTTTTTAAGGGGAGCCTTGTTTTAATCGGTAAAAGTCGTTACACTAGAAACTGGTATTTTTTCAGAAAAGGAAGTATGGCAAACATGGCAAAGGATGAAATTCGCGTTCGTTATGCGCCTAGTCCAACTGGACATTTGCATATTGGCAACGCTCGAACAGCGTTATTCAACTATTTATTCGCACGACACAACAAGGGCAAGTTCATTATTCGGATCGAGGATACCGATACGAAGCGGAATATCGCTGGTGGCGAACAAAGTCAGTTGGAGAACTTGACTTGGTTAGGCATGGATTGGGATGAAGGTCCTGATATTGGTGGCGACTACGGTCCTTATCGGCAATCAGAACGGATGTCGATCTATCAACCGCTGATCCAGCAACTGATCGACGAAGGCAAGGCTTACGAATCGTACAAAACCGAAGACGAGCTGGAAGCTGAACGGGAAGCACAACGCGCCAACAATGAAATGCCGCACTATGTTTACGAATATGCTGGCATGACCGATGCGGAGAAAGCGGCGAAGATCGCGGCGGCGAAGGCTCAAGGGCTCCAACCAGTGATCCGGTTCCACGTTCCTGAAGGTCGGACTTACCAGTTCAACGACTTAGTTAAGGGAAAAATCAGTTTTGAAGCGGAGACGGTCGGCGGCGATTTCGTGATCCAAAAGCGGGATGGCATGCCAACTTATAACTTCGCGGTGGTCGTTGACGATCATTTGATGAAAATCAGTCACGTGTTACGTGGTGATGATCATATCGCCAACACCCCTAAGCAATTAATGGTCTATGAAGCGTTCGGCTGGGAACCGCCAATTTTTGGACATATGACGCTGATCATTAATGCGGCAACCGGTAAGAAGCTCAGCAAGCGGGACGAAAGTGTGCTGCAATTCATCGAACAATATCGGGAATTGGGCTATTTGCCAGATGCCATGTTTAATTTTATCGCCTTGTTAGGCTGGTCACCTGTGGGTACGAATGAAGTTTTCAATCGTAAGGAATTGATCAAAGAGTTTGACGAGAAGCGTTTGAGCAAATCGCCAGCGGCTTTCGACGCTAAGAAGTTGGAATGGGTCAACAATCAGTACGTGAAGAAGGCCGACAGCGAGACGATCACTGATCTGTCCCTGCACGCCTTGATCAAGGCTGGTAAAATGCCAGCGGATCCGCAACCCAATGAGATCGAATGGGCTCGGCAATTGATTGCCCTGTACAAGGATCAAATGAGCTATACGGCGCAGATCACGGAATTGTCCGACTTGTTCTTTGAAGAACCTGAACAGTTGGATGAAACGGCGATGCAGGAATTAGTTGATGACAGTGCTTTGCCAGTTTTGCAGGCGTTTCGGGCTGGCGTAACGCAGATCACGCACTTTACTTCCGTGCAGATCATGGCGGCAGTCAAGCAAGTGCAAAAAGATACTGGCGTTAAGGGTCGCAAGTTGTATATGCCGATCCGGATCGCGACGACACGCTCGATGCACGGGCCACAATTAGGCGAGTCGTTGGAATTGCTAGGCCGCGACAAAACTTTGAAGCACATTGACCAGACTTTGGCGCAAATGAAAGGCTAATGACGGTTTATCTGCCGCAAGTTAAGGTTTTATGATATATTAAAGACTGGAACTGAACAGGTTGTTCGGTAGACCAGTCTTTTTTTGTTAGTTGAGTGAGGATGATCGTATGCTTAAAATATATAATACCTTGTCGCGGGAGAAAGAAATCTTTCGGCCGCTGACGCCCGGTCGGGTCAAAATGTATGTTTGTGGACCGACCGTTTATAATTACATCCATATCGGTAACGCGCGCAGTGCCGTAGCTTTTGATACGATGCGGCGTTATTTGGAATTTAGCGGTTATCAAGTTGATTATATTTCGAATTTCACAGATATTGGCGAGAAGCTGGCGCGAACAGCGGTCAGTGAACAAACGACCGTGGCGGCGGTGGCGGCCAAGTACATCGCGGCCTTCAATGAGGACACGGCGGCCTTGAATATCGAACCGGCCACCTATCATCCCCGCGCCACCGAGAACATCAGCGGCATCATCGCCTTGGTCAGCGACCTGATCGCCAAGAATTTAGCCTACGAAGTCGCGGGGGACGTTTATTTTCGCGCGCAGCAATTCCCTAACTATGGTCAATTGTCCCATCAGCCTCTGTCGGAGTTAGAGGTGGGCGCAAGTCAACGGACCAATGACGCGGAAACGGCTCGCAAAGAAGATCCCATCGATTTCGCGCTGTGGAAGGCGGCCAAGCCTGGCGAAGTGGCTTGGGAGTCTCCTTGGGGCGCGGGCTCACCTGGCTGGCACGTGGAATGTTCGGTGATGGCGATCAAGTATCTTGGCGCTACGATTGATATTCACGGCGGCGGCGAAGATTTGGAATTCCCTCATCATGAAAACGAGATCGCCCAAAGTGAAAGCTACACTGGACAAAAGTTTGCCAACTATTGGGTCCACAATGGCTTTGTCACGGTCGGCACCGACGATGAGAAAATGAGTAAGTCTTTAGGCAATTTTGTGACCGCACGGGCGGCCTTGGCCGATTTTGACCACCAAGCGGTTCGTTTCTTTATGGCGGGGACCCATTATCGCCGTCCTTTGCGTTATACCGAGGCCGGCTTGGAAGACGCGCTGAACGAGATCCAACGCTTCAAAGTGGCCCGAGCGAATCTGCTGTATCGGCGCAAAGACGCCACTTCAGGCAGTACCGCGCCGATTCTGAGCGCGATCGCTGAATTTCGCCAGAACTTCATTGCGGCGATGGACGATGATTTCAATGTCCAAAACGGGCTCGCGGTGGTCCACGAATTTATTCGCAGCGCCAATAAATATGCGGCGGCGCCGGCGGTTAAATTGGATGATCTGATGGCTTATGTGGGTCAACTGGATGAATTTCTGGCGGTTTTCGGCGTGGATCTCAGCCAAACCGAAGGCGTTGATAGCGAAGTCGCTGATCTGATCGTGGCGCGCAATGCGGCGCGGGCAGCTAAAGACTACGCGACCAGCGATCGGATCCGTGACGAGTTAGCCGCTCGTCAGATTATTTTGGAAGATACGGCCCAAGGAACGAGGTGGCGCCGACAATGAGTCAACCAGTCAATACAAATTTAGCCCAGCAATTGAATGGCATCGCCTTGGCCTACCTAGGTGATGGGGTTTATGAGGTTTTCGTTCGCCAGCATTTACTGGAGTTAGGCTTTTCCAAGCCCAATCAATTGCAAAAGCGGGCGGTCCACTATGTCTCAGCCAAGGCCCAAGCTTTTCTGATTCAAACGATGTTGGCCCAAGGGGTGCTGACCGCGACCGAGATCAGCATTTTCCATCGGGGGCGCAACGCCAAAAGCTATACCAAAGCGAAGAACGCTTCGGTGACAACCTATCGTCAGTCCACTGGATTTGAAGCGGTTTTCGGCTATTTGAAGTTGGCCGCCGCGACGGAACGGATCACGGAATTGGCCCAATGGTGTATCACCACGATCGAAGCGGCTGAAGCAGCCGAAGGAGAGCAAAATCATGAAGAATAAGCGTACAGGGGCGTCGCGTCCAGAACGCGGGAATGACCGGGACAATGGTTGTGGCAAAGACCGGGGCAACGAACGTTCAGGTCGCCGGCCACAACGCCGGTCCTCCGCTGGTCCTCGGGGAAGCGACCGCTATGAACGGCGTGACCGCCTGCAACGAGCACAACCAGAAGCTGACAACGAGCAACAGTCAGATCAGGCCTTGCAGCCGGAAACTGAATTTATTTACGGCAAACACGCGGCTTTGTCATTCATCAATGATGGCGCGGCCGATAAGGTCAACAAGATTTTCCTCCAAAAAGGGTTGCATGGTGAGTTAGCGGATCAAGCCCGGGAATTTGCCAGTCAGCATCGCTTGGTCCTGCAAGAGGTTCCCAAGACTCGCTTGGACGAATTGACCGATCAAGGCAATCATCAAGGCATCTTGATCACCGTCGCGCCGTATGATTATGTGCCGGTCAGTACGATCTTGGCTCAGGCCGCCGCGAAAGATGAAGCGCCTTTATTGATTATTTTGGATAATTTGAATGATCCGCACAATCTCGGCTCGATCCTGCGGACCGCCGATGCGATCGGCGCGCACGGGGTGATCATCCCCAAGCGTCGATCGGTAGGGGTCACCGCCGTCGTTGCGAAAACGGCGACTGGGGCGTTGGAACATGTGCCGGTCGCGCGGGTCACCAACCTGGTCGCAACGATCAAGGAATTAAAAGATCAGGGTATTTGGGTCTTTGGGACCGCAATGGCCGGCGAAGATTACCGTCAATGGAATAGCCGAGGACCCATGGCCTTGGTGATCGGTAATGAAGGCAAGGGCATCTCGCCGCTGGTTGCCAAAACCGTCGACGGGTTAGTGACCATCCCGATGATTGGTCATGTCCAAAGCTTGAACGCCAGTGTGGCCACCTCGGTCTTGCTCTATCACGTCTTCGATCAGCGGCATCCTTTGGTTACCAAAGATTAATATACGGCCTAATTTGAATATTAATTCTCATAATTGCCCATAATGTGCTAATAAACACTTGTTCGCTTTATCTATTGAATATAATTAGGTAAGATGAAAGAGTCAGAAAGTGCCCATATTGGAGAGATGTTGTATGGGCGTTAATCAAGCAGAACTTGCACTAATCACCGCGGTCCAGCAGACTGGAGATTCGGAAGCGCTGGAAGCACTAGTGACAAAATATCAACCGATGATCCAAAACGCGTCGCATCAATACTATTTGCGATTCTTTGGACCGGATGAGTGGCAACAAGAGGCTCGGATCGTTTGTTATCAGACCTGCCTATTGTTTTGCACACAGCACGATTGTCAGTTTGGTGCTTTCTTCAAATTACGTTTCCATAATCATATGCGAAGTTTGGTTCGTCGAGAATTGGCGTTAAAACGTCGTGCGGACGTCGAGAGTATCTCGTATGATTCCAAACTTGGTGAAGAGTCGCTCCCGTATGATTGGCAAGGGCAGGGTGTGTTCCCGGAAATTATTTTCTGGGATTTCGCGCACTATCTTGATACTTTATCCTATTTCGAGTTACAGGCTTTCCGCGTGGCTGTTCATGAAGCCGAAGTTGACGCGACTTGTCAGCGGTTGGGGTGTACGCCCCAGCAATTGGAGCGCGGAATCGAGCGTTGCCGGATCAAGTTGAAACGGTTTCTAATTTGAACTAGGGTGGATAAAAAGCTGCCATTGTGCGGCTTTTTGTTTGGTCACGTTCGTGGCTGCTGGACCGCTCAATGTCCGATCGACCAGAATCCCGCCAATCAATTTCGGGATTTATGAGGACTGCCGGCGTCTGTTTTGCTGGGCGCCGTCCCATTCTTTTCCCCGGCGGCGCTTGCTTTTTTGTGGGTGGTATGCTAAATTTAACCTAGTTTAAAAGGTGGAATCTAGATGGCAGTTAAGAAAGTTGCGCTGGCTTGTACCGTTTGTGGATCGCGAAATTACACGATTTCCGAGAATAACCAACGGACTGAGCGGCTTGAAGTTAAGAAGTTTTGTAAACATTGCGGGAAACATACCCTGCACAAAGAAACCAGATAAGTACCCAGATCGCGCAAGGTCTGTCTGGGTGTCGGAATTGAGGAGTTAGGCGAATGAAACGGTTATTTAAATTTTTCGGTAGCGTGGGTCAAGAAATGAAATTGGTCGAATGGCCAACAATGAAGCAAACACGGAAAGACAGCTGGGTGGTTGTTTCGACTTCTGTTCTGTTTGCGGCATATTTCGCGTTGTGCGATTTCGTGATCAACAAGTTATTGAAACTGTTTGTTTTGAAATAGTTTCAGTAAAAAATCGCTTGTGACTTGCAGCATGGTCATTTTTTCAGTATACTAAGGTCAATCAGAAAACTTCGTGTTGGCGGAGTTTTTTTATTTTGGCAAAAAAGAAAGGAATCAGCAAAATGGTTGAATCAGTAGCAAAACATTGGTATGTGCTCCACACTTATTCTGGGTATGAGAATAAAGTGAAGGCAAACTTGGAATCCCGGGCCCAATCAATGGGAATGGAAAATAATATTTTTCGGGTGATCGTGCCGGAACAAAGCGAACGCGAAATCAAGAATGGCAAGGAAAAAGAAGAGATGCGCAAGACCTTCCCTGGCTATGTCTTGGTTGAAATGGTGATGACTGACCAGGCTTGGTTCGTGGTTCGGAACACGCCGGGCGTCACTGGGTTTGTTGGGAGTCACGGTGCGGGAAGTAAGCCGGCGCCATTGTTGCAAAGCGAGATTGACCATATTTTGCGTGATTTGGGCATGAGTAGTCGTCATGCGGAACTTGACTTCAGTGTTGGCGAAACCATCAAGATCATCGATGGCGCGTTTGCCAGCATGACCGGTAAAATCATCGAAGTTGATCCAGAGAAGTTGAAGTTGAAAGTGGTTATCGATATGTTCAACCGGGAAACCAACGCGGAGTTGGATTTCAACCAAGTCGACAAACTGGTTTAAGCCGGTTTTGACCCGGACTGCCGCTTCGATGGTAGTTTTTTGAATAATATTTTGAGAAGTATTGCTAGAGCCCGGCCGAGTGTGCTATATTACTCTAGTGTGCTTTTATGTGGGAGGAGAAATCACTGATCTCCATTTACCACAACACGGATTAAGGAGGTTTTATCCCGTGGCAAAAAAAGTAGCAAATGTCGTTAAGTTACAGATCCCAGCTGGTAAGGCAACGCCAGCGCCTCCAGTAGGTCCTGCATTAGGTCAAGCCGGTATCAACATTATGGGCTTCACCAAAGATTTCAACGCACGGACTGCTGACCAAGCAGGCATGATCATTCCAGTTGTGATCACCGTTTATGAAGATCGTTCATTCGATTTCGTAACGAAGACCCCTCCAGCTGCCGTTCTTTTGAAGAAGGCTGCTGGTGTGGACCATGGTTCAGGCGAACCGAACACCAAGAAGGTCGCTAAGGTCACTAAAGACCAAGTTCGTCAAATTGCCGAAACCAAAATGCAAGACCTAAACGCCGCTGATGTAGAAGCAGCAATGCGCATGGTTGAAGGTACTGCAAGAAGTATGGGCTTTGAAGTCACTGACTAAACTGCTCGCTGATTGTTAGTCGGATAAACAATGAAAATTGTTTGATCAAGTGGGAGGACTATAAGTCCATTTGACCACATTTGCAAGGAGGAAAAATAATGCCAAAACATGGCAAGAAATACGTTGAAGCACTAAAGCAAGTCGATAAAGACAAACAATACTCAGCTGAAGAAGCTGTTGCGTTATTGAAACAAATCGATTTCGCAAAATTCGATGCAACTGTTGAAGTTGCTTATAATTTATCCGTTGACCCTAAACAAGCTGATCAACAGATCCGGGGCGCTTTGGTTTTACCTAATGGTACTGGTAAAACTCAACGCGTGGTCGTTTTTGCTGAAGGCCCACAAGCTAAAGCTGCAGAAGAAGCCGGCGCTGATGTCGTTGGTTCTGATGACTTAGTTGAACGGATCCAAGGCGGCTGGTTGGATTTTGATGTTGCTGTGGCAACACCACCAATGATGGCTAAAGTTGGTCGTTTAGGTCGGGTCTTAGGACCTAAAGGCTTGATGCCTAACCCGAAGACAGGCACAGTAACAATGGATGTTACCAAGGCTGTTAACGACGTTAAGGCTGGTCAGGTTACTTACCGTGTTGACAAAGCTGGTTTGATCCACGCACCGATCGGCAAGGTCAGCTTCTCAGACGAGAAATTGTTAGAAAACTTGAAGGCTTTCAATGACCGCATCGTGCGGGTCCGCCCAGCTTCTGCTAAGGGCGTTTACATCAAGAGCTTGACGGTTACAACAACATTCGGCCCTGGTGTTACGGTTGACGCTAACTCGTTGTAAGCAACGAACAGTGATTGACAAGCATGCCTTGGCGTGCTATCTTATTTAAGAATAGTTTTTCTACCGAAGACTCAGGTGACTCACGTCTTAATATCCTGCCGAGGCCAGATGATGAATGAGTAATCAGAATCTCTGTGTCTTTGGACGCGGAGATTTTTTCTTTCGGGCTCCTCGTAGAGAAATAATGAATATGTGGAGGTGAATCAAATGAGTGAAGCAATTATCGCAAAAAAAGCCGTTGTTGTTGATGAAGTTTTCGACAAGTTCTCACGGGCTAAGTCCGCTGTTGTGGTTGACTATTTGGGTTTGACTGTTGCTCAAGCAACTGAATTACGTAAGCAATTACGTGAAGCAGGGGTTGAGATGAAGGTCGTTAAGAATACCTATTTACGTCGTGCCGCTGACAAGGCTGGTTACGAAGGCTTAGACGAAACATTCACTGGTCCAACCGCCGTTGCCTTTTCATATGACGACGTTGTTGCTCCAGCACGGATCATGGCTAACTTTGCTAAGACGGTTGACGCGCTTGAAATCAAGGGCGGCATCATTGAAGGTAAAGTTGCTACTTTGGAAGCCATCAACGAATTGGCTACCTTGCCAAACCGCGACGGGATGCTTTCAATGTTACTTTCTGTATTACAAGCACCTATTCGCAATGTCGCTTATGCTGTTAAGGCTGTTGCCGAAGCAAAAGACGATGAACCAGCAGCTTAAGTTCCGCTTAAGTTAATCATACCCAACTAATTGGAGGAAAATAAAATGGCTTTAGACACACAAGCAATTGTTGATCAATTAAAAGATGCAACAATCTTAGAATTAAACGATTTAGTTAAAGCAATCGAAGAAGAATTTGGCGTTACTGCAGCTGCTCCTGTAGCTGCTGCTGGTGCTGGCGCAGCTGCTGCTGACGCAGAACCAACTGAAGTCAATGTTGAATTGACTGAAGTAGGCCAAGAAAAAGTTAAGGTCATCAAGGCTGTTCGTGAAATCACTGAATTAGGCTTGAAAGACGCTAAAGGCTTAGTTGACAAAGCTCCTTCAATCATCAAGGAAGCAGTTGCTCCTGAAGATGCAGAAGCAATCAAAGCTAAACTTGAAGAAGTCGGCGCTACTGTTACTTTCAAGTAAGCAGGACAACTTTAAAACAAGCGAAAGCGACCATCATCGCCAATTAAGGCGGCTACGGTCGCTTTTTTGTTTGCCTATTTATCGATCACTTGCGAATTATTGCGGTCAAGCGGCGGTACATTTTGATTTGTACCGCCGGCGCTCCCTAAAGGTTGGGATCTGATTCCCAGCTTTTTTTCAAGCGCCGCCGTCAGCGTCGCGCTAAAATTGATGCCATTTTCATTTCCCAGGTCGTTAAGATATTTGGGAATAGTTAAGGTCTTCTTGACGAGTTTGTTTGCCGCGCGTTCACGAGCAATAGTTGTATCAACTTCTACGGGCATTATCAGTTGGCCGGGAAGTACAGAGGTGACATTTTCACTGGAGGGTTTTGGCAGTTTTACGTGATAATCCTCCGCGACCAATAAATAGCCTTCCAGCGCGTCCTTAGCCATGGACATTGCTTTCGGTAGATTATCGCCAAATGTTGCGGCATTGGGTGCCAGATCAGGAAATTCAACTTCGTATTGATTGCTTTTATTTTTTGTAAGTGTCGCGATATATAAATATTTCATGTTAGCGGGCTCCTTCATGTTTATTCTTGGATACCAAGTCGGGTCCCACTTGATCCGGCCTGTTTGCAGCTGCTATTATGCGTTCCGAGCGGTAAGTTCATGACAGGTTGTGGAACCGTTACAATTACAGGCTTGTTTGGATGCATGAAGGGAAGGTGATCAACAGTAGTTCTAACTTCATACCCAACCATCTTGCCTAAGTATCTTGTTAGCCTTTCTTGATTGGAACTTTTGACAACTAGCTGAATTCAGCATTAACTCTAACACGTATTTAAATACGTGTCCACGAGTGATGCCACGCACAGTATGCAGGATTTAATCATCAAACCGACAAAATCATGATTGCCAACTGCGTGACACTAAATCAATTGGATATAGCTTGCTTGTAAATATGGATGTTTAACCTAATCAGATAAGGCTAAGCGGCTGGAGCGGAGCGTGGCGCTGAAACGTGTTCGCCGACCTAGCTTCTTGCGCTTAGCTACGCAAAGGTTCCGGAAGCATAGTGCGGCTTCCAAAACAATTGCTAGGATAATGCTCAGAAGCTACCGGGATGGTTCGCACTCTGGCGTTGGTGGGCTGTTCGTTCGTCAGGCGGAAGGTCGGGCTGGGGGTGAGTCAGCCGCGATATTATTGTTGGCGATTTATCGCCTACAATAAGGCCGAGCTTGAAGATTTTCGGCGGGTTTCCGAAAAGCTTCAAGTCGTGCCCGCCGCGTTCCACCACCCCCAGCCCGCCGCGTTCCACCACCCCCAGCCCGACCTGGAGCCCCACCACATCTGTCAACCACCAACGCCACGCGCAGCGCAAGCCGCGGGCATGATTGAAACGTGTTCGCCACCCCAGCTTCTTCCGCTTAGCTACGCAAAGGTTCCGGAAGCAAAGTACGGCTTCCAAAACCTTTGCTAGGTTAATGCTCAGAAGCAACCCGGGGTGGCTCTCACTCTTTTTTTCATCAATTTCGTTGAAAGGGGTATCTGGGGACAAATCCACTAACAAAGCTGGCGGGAATCCATGCTATAATGAGCAAGGCAGTTTGAATCAATGAGAGAAATGGGGTAACCAGATGGCTAATCAATATTTTGAGAACGATCCGGAGCTAGACCATCAACGGGAAACATTTGACTTCACCTTACTGGGGCAGTCATTGCAATTGACCACCGATCGTGGGGTTTTCTCGCGGTCGCGGGTGGACTACGGGACGGTGGTGTTGCTGAATAGTAGCGCGGCTTTGCTGGCGGCGTTGGCGGCCATTAAGCCGGACTTCACTTGTCTGGATCTGGGGTGTGGCTATGGGCCGGTAGGGATCAGTGTGGCCAAGGCTTACCCCCAAGCGCAAGTGACCATGGTGGACGTCAACCAACGGGCGCTGGATCTAGCGGTTGAGAATGCCCGGGTCAACCAAGTCGCGGATCAGGTGACCATTTTGGCCAGTCAAGCATACACAGCCTTGACTGATCAGCGTTTTGATTTGATTCTGACGAATCCGCCAGTGCGTGCGGGTAAGGCGGTTGTCCGCGATTTTCTTACGTCAGGGCAGCAACATTTGACTGATCAGGGTCAACTCTTGGCTGTTTTGCAAAAGAAGCAGGGGGCGCCGTCAGCCCTGAAATTACTCCAAGAAAAATATCCCCTTGCGCAAGTGCGGCAACGGGATAAAGGTTACTATATTTTACAGGCGCAAATGAGTTGGTAGCAGGCTCAATCGTTGAAGGCGGTCAGCAATAAGTAGCAAAGAACTAGGTCATCCATCTGCTTTAGATTCAGGTTGGTGGCCTCGTAGAAGCGCTCGAGCCGATATTGCAAGGTGTTGCGATGCAAGAACAGTTTCTTGGCGGCTGAGCTGAGATTGCCGGCGCTTTGATAAAGGGCGAGGACCACATCCTTGATTTCAGCATCTTGGCTAAGAATCGTGTTCAGCTGTTGCGCCAACGGAGACTTCCGCAGTTGCGGCCGGGCATAATAGTCCAGCGCCAACGTGGCCAGGCTGCTGACTGACGACGTTGATTTCGCGAAAACTGCCTGTTCTTCATTGAAAATCGCCGCCAATTGTTCATCAACTGGCCAATAATTGCCAACAAAAGCTTGCGTTTTGACCATGAAGTCACTTTCAATCGTTTGCAGGATGCTTTCCAGCTCAACTAGCGTCAGTGTTTCAGGACCATTGGCTTGGACAATGATCAAGGTGTTTTCGTTCAAGTAAAAATTAGTCAGTAAATGACTGAATAAATCGGCGATGGCGTGGGCGAATTCTCGGCGGTCGTGGCTATCTTGGACCGTGGTGCGAAACTGGACCAGGCGCACTGATTTGGCGGTCGTCTTTGGTAAGATCGTGGATTGTTGCGTGAGAAATTGGTACCAAGGATTGCTTTGGTCGGCGGCAATGAAATTCTGATCACTTAAATTTTGTAAGATTTGGGTGCTGGTATTGTTCAGCTCTTTCTTGCTGATCGCCAGCCAGTTGCCGGCAAAAGACCAGGCCCGTTCTTGCGGGGTTGCTTCTTGGGGGCCTTTCAAGGCGCGAGCTTTGGGAAACGTATTTTTGAGGCGCATTAACAAATCAAAGGGTTCGTTCATCGGTAAACGCGAAGTGGTGCCCGAGTAATGTTGGGCACTTTTCGCTGGTCTCCTTTCGCTGAGCGACCAGATCATTAAATTAGCGACGGAACTGGTCAGTCATCACTCATCAGTGAATTGATATAGTTTAGTGTAACATTTTTTGGCAGAAAGGACGAGAAGCTTGCTAAGTTTAACCCCATTACCAGCCGCGCAGATCGACAAATTGATGGGCGCTGCCTTGGTCGAGGCTCAAACCGCGGCCGCGCTTGGTGAGGTGCCGATCGGAGCGATCATCGAGTTGGATGGCCAGATCATTGCCCGCGCCCATAATTTGCGGGAACATAGCCAGGACGCCACGGACCACGCCGAGTTGATGGCGATTCGCCAAGCTTGTCAGGCAAGTGGCAGCTGGCGATTGGAACGTTGCCGCTTATTTGTGACCTTGGAGCCTTGTCCCATGTGCGCCGGGGCAATCATTAATAGCCGGATCGCCGAAGTCTACTATGGCGCGCCGGATCCGAAAGCGGGCGCAGCGGGCACGTTGGTCGACCTGTTGCGTGATGACCGCTTCAATCATCAGCCGCAGGTGTATCCCGATGTGCAGCGAGCGCAAGCGCAGGCGCTGTTACAGCAGTTTTTCCGCCAGATCCGCCAACGACAAAAGGCGGCCAAATTACAACGGCGGGCACAAGAAGCAGGCGGTCAAGCTCCGCCAAGCTAAGTCTCGCCTAGTTTGGTTAGAAATATTTCTACAAATTGATCGTCTTTAGCAACACTTCTATAAAAATACTGGCTTTTTTGCGGTAGATTCGTTACAATAGTAATTGCCGTAAGGCTAAGGCAATGTCTCACCTGTGAATTGTGTCAGGTCCGGAAGGAAGCAGCACTAAGCTCGCTGTGGCATGTGCCTTATTTTTTTGTACTTTTTTATTAAAATGTAGCTTGAATCAATGGGGATCATGGTATTTGATGCCCATTTTTGATAAAGTTAAGACATGCGAAATTAAAATGCGTCAGTGGTTGATTGAGATAATTTAGTTCGTGGGCCGGCTGTTGTGGCCGAATCAAAGTGGAATCGCCGTCGCTGTTTGCAATTTCTAGACGGCCGCGGCGACAAAAATGTGTTAAGGTTAAAATATGGTTTTAAAAGCGATCACTACTGGACAGGGTTAGGTGCTGTTGGTTAGTGATCGGAAAATGGGAACGATTCAGATAGGAGGCGGTGCTCGGATGGCCTATCAAGCACTATATCGGGTTTGGCGGCCACAGACGTTTGCGCAGGTCATTGGTCAGAAGATCGTCACGCAAACACTCCGAAACGCGATCATTACGGATCAAATCAGTCATGCTTATTTATTTGCGGGTCCACGAGGCACTGGGAAGACTTCCTGCGCGAAGATTTTCGCCAAGGCAGTCAATTGCTTACACCCAGTTGATGGCGAGCCCTGCAACCAATGCGCTATCTGTCAGGCGGTCAATGAGAATCGACTGACCGATGTGATCGAGATTGACGCGGCGTCCAATAATGGCGTCGATGAGATTCGTGATATTCGCGATAAGGTCAAATATCCGCCCACTGAGGCGAAATATAAAGTCTACATCATTGATGAAGTCCATATGTTGTCGACCGGGGCTTTCAACGCACTTCTGAAAACGCTGGAGGAACCACCGGCCCATGTGATTTTCATTTTGGCGACGACGGAACTACAGAAGGTACCGGCAACTATTATTTCCCGGACGCAACGGTTCTCATTTCGGCGGATCGTGGCGGCCGATTTAACCGAACAAATGGTTAAAATTCTGACTGATAAGCAAATCACTTATGATCCCGAGGCGCTGGATGTGATCAGTCGCGCCGCGGACGGCGGGATGCGTGACGCCCTGAGTATTCTTGATCAGGTGTTGTCTTTTGGTCAGGACCATGTTTCGCTGGAGAATGCCTTGGAAGTGACCGGCGATGCCAGTGATCAGCAATTGGCGCAATATCTTGTCGCTATTTTCAACAATGATTTGGATCAGGCGCTGAAGACGATCACATCATTGTTCATGAACGGCCGGGCGGCGGCGCGCTTGATCGAAGGCGTGATTGCCTTGTTGCGGAACCTATTATTGCAAAAGAGTAGTCCGGAATTATTGCAAGCTTTGGATTATCGCGCGCTGCCCACCGAGTTGTTGCCTTTCGCGACACAGATTGCCAATGAACGGCTTTATCGAATGATCGATCAGGCCAATGAAACGTTGTTGCAGTTACGAACCAGCGCTCATAGTGATTTGTTTTTGGAGGTGTTAACGGTTCGGTTCGTGACCGCTGAGACTGAAGTGGCTAGCGCGGCTCCAACGGGCAACCCGAGCTCAGATCGGGCCGATCCGCAGGTTGAGTCAACGGCGCCCGCTGGCGAACTGACGCAGCTCCGGACCCAAGTTCAAGAACTCGCGGCGACGGTGGCTCGGTTACAGCAGCAACCGGCGTCTGGCGGCGGACGCAACGCTGCGGCGCGACCAACTTCCGGCGCTGGTGGTCAGCGCCGTGGCACTGTGAAAATCAACCGTGAGGCGGTTAATCAGGTTTTGGCCCAGGCGACGCGCCATGATCTGGATGCGGTTCAGAATGTTTGGCCAGATATGTTAGATAAATTATCCCCCGCCAAACGAGCAATGATGAAAGTGGCTCAACCGGTCGCGGCTAGTCCGGCGGCGATCGTTGTCGCTTTTACTTACGCGTTTACCTTGAAGACGGCCAATGGCGACCAATCCTTGCAAGCCGATCTGAAAAGTGAATTGAATCATTTCATGAACAATGACGCTGAGATTGTTTTGGTCGAGGAAGCGCAGTGGCCGAAATTGCGCCAAGAGTTCATTCAACAACATCGCGCCAAGAAACAAAAACAACCAGTGGCACCACCAGCGGCCCAGTCTGCCGTAACGGCTGAAGGGAAAGCAGCGGCGCCACAGTCGGCTGAAACCGCCGCAAGTCCGGATCAAGCGGCGCCCTTGACCGCGACCCAACAAGCACAGCAACTTTTCGGCGCGGGTAATGTTACGGTTAAGCAAGACTGAGAAGAATCGTTTCGAAAAACAAAGTTAATCTGATCAATAATGATAATGAAAGAGGTTTTTGAAATGCGGGGAAATCCTGGAAATATGGCTGGCATGATGAAAAAGATGCAAAAGTTACAGAAAGAAATGAAGGCGGCCCAAGCTCAGTTGGATGAAACCGAGTTCACCGGTCAATCGGCTAATGACTATGTCACGATCAAAATGAACGGTAAACGCGAAGTGACTGATTTGACGATCAAACCAGATGTGATCGATCCCGATGATCCGGATATGTTGGAGGATTTAGTGATCGAGGCCATCAACAATGTGTTACAAACTGTTGATCAACAAACAGAACAAACAATGGGGCAATATACCCGCGGCTTAATGTAAGGTGTGATCAGAAATGCAATATCCTGAAGCAATCGCGAAATTGATCGACAGTTATATGAAATTGCCGGGTATCGGTAGTAAATCAGCGACCCGCTTGGCTTTTTATACCATTGATATGGATGAAGAGGCGGTCCAGCAATTCGCCGACAGCTTATTGAGGGCAAAGCGGGACCTCCATTATTGTAGTATTTGCGGGAATATCACCGATGTTGATCCCTGTGAGATCTGTCGTGATCCCAATCGGAATCAGGAACAGATCTTGGTGGTGGAACAGCCAAAGGATATCATGGCCCTTGAGAAAATGCATGACTACCAAGGTCGCTATCATGTTTTGCACGGGGTCTTGTCCCCGATGGATGGCAAGGGGCCTGAGGATCTGAATATTGCCGCCCTGATCAAACGCCTGCAAAAAAGTGACGTCAATGAAGTGATCGTCGCCACGAACGCCTCTCCTGAAGGTGAGGCCACCGCCATGTATTTGGCGCGTTTGATCAAGCCTGCGGGGATCAAGGTCACGCGCTTGGCCCACGGATTAGCGGTGGGATCGGATATTGAATATGCGGACGAAATGACTTTGCAGCGCGCGGTTGAAGGGCGGCGGGAAATTTGAGTTTGTTCAAACCCAAGCATCAATTGCGCCATCAAGGCGATGAGATCTTGCGAGCGGAATTGGATCAGGTCCAAGATCAGCTCCAGCGCCTGCAAAAAGCGGCCAATCAGGGATTGGAAGATCCCATCCAGTTTGTTGATAGCATCAAACTGCAGCAGGCTAAATTCAATTTGCTGTATCAAGAGGCCCGCTATCGCGGCACCAAGGCCAAAACGCTGCGGTCTGTGGTGGCGCGCTAGCCATGATCCGGTTAGTTGCCGGCCACAGTTGCGGACCAAGCAAGCAGAAGCAGATATTTGCAGCAAAAAAGTATTATTCGTACAATGAAGGTAGAGGGGTCAAATGGCAGGATTTTTTATTTCGTTTGAGGGACCTGATGGCGCTGGTAAGTCCACGGTGATCCAAGAGTTGATGCAACCCTTGGCCAGCCAAACCGGTCAACAAATCGTGGTCACACGAGAACCAGGCGGTAGCGCCATCGCCGAGAAGATCCGGCAAATCATTCTAGATGTCAATAATCAGGAAATGGATGACTGGACCGAGGCGCTGTTGTTCGCGGCGTCCCGGCGGCAACATTTGGTCGAAGTCATTGAGCCAGCTTTGGCCGCCGACAAAATCGTCCTTTGTGATCGCTTTGTGGACAGCTCGGTGGCTTACCAAGGTGGTGGGCACCAGTTAGGCACGGATCAGGTCGCCGCGTTGAATGATTTCGCGATCCAAGGTCATTATCCTGATTTGACGCTCTATCTGGACGTTCCGGTGACCGTTGGTTTGCAACGGGTCCAGAAGTTAGGCGCCGGCTTCGACCGCCTGGAAGGGCAAAAGCTGGCTTTCCATCAACGGGTCCGTGATACTTATCAGACGTTATTGGCGGCCAACCCGCAGCGGATGATCGCCGTGGACGCCGATCGTCCGCTGGCGTTGGTTCAACAGGACTGCTTAGCAATCATCAAGGAACATTTTCAAGCTAGGAATTCGGATTAATAGACACTGATCAATTAAAGGAGGAACTACCATGAAGTTGATTTTAGCGATCGTGCAAGATAAAGATGCCAATATTTTAAGTAACGAGTTTATTGATGCCAACATTCGGGCAACCAAGCTCTCAACGACTGGCGGGTTTTTACGTTCCGGCAATACAACCTTTATCGTTGGGGTGGAAGATGATCGGGTCGAGGAAGTCTTGGAGCTCATCAAGCAGACTTCTCACGCTCGGCAACAGTTTATGACGCCACCGGCTAATTTGGATCCAATGGGCGATAGTTCGATGCCTTACCCGATTGAAGTCCAAGTTGGCGGCGCCACAGTCTTTGTCATGCCAGTGGATCAGTTCCATCATTTTTAGTCTGCGGTCGTGATGGAGAAGTTAACACTGGCGGACATCCAAACCCATTTTAAAAATCTGATTGCGACGGACCATTTGAGTCACGCCTATTTGTTTGCGGAGCCGGTCAATGCTGGCGCTTTAGCCTTGGCTCAGTGGCTAGCGGAGCGCTTGTTTTGTTCGCAGTTGACCGAAGATGGCGCTCCTTGCGGCCATTGCGCGGAATGCTTACGGATTCAGAATGGCAATAATCCGGATTATTTGGTGGTTCAAACAGCGACCCAATCCATTGGGGTGGATGACGTCAGGTTTTTAAAGCAGGAACTGAGTAAAAGCGGCCTGTCCAATCGCCGTGTCTTCGTGATTGCAGATGCTGATAAAATGACGTTACCTGCGGCCAACTCTCTGCTTAAGTTTTTGGAAGAGCCGGTCAGCCAAGTTCTGATTATTTTGACGACCACGCGGCTGGCACAGATTTTGCCGACAATCCGTTCGCGGGTCCAAACTGTCTTATTGCCCGAACCGGTTTTGGCGGAGCGGGCCGCGCAGATCGCCACGCTGGGGGTCACACCGGAATTAGGACACTTGTTGAGCCAGATGCCGCTGACGTTGGCGACGATCAAGGAGCTTCAGGAGCAGGATCTCTTTCAAGAGACCTTAAGCGCCTTCTGGCAATGGTACGAGAACTTGGCCCAAGGGCAACCGTTGGCGTTTGCCCAAGTCCAGAGTACGATTTTGCCACGCTTTAAGGCGAAACCCATGCATCAATTCTTGGAAGAGCTGTTGATCATGGCTTTTAGTGATTTATTCACCACGAAATTCCAGTTGACCACGGCGTTGCGCTGGCCGCAGCAGAAAGAACGGCAACAAGAGCTAGCGGCAAAATTGTCAGCGTCGCAGGTCACGCGCTTTTTGAGTCAGGCGCTAGGGGTCAAACAGCAGTTGGACGCCAACGTTAGTTTTCAGAATACTTTGGAGCAGTTATCTCTACAACTAATTTTGATAAAAGAGGGAAATTTTAAATGAATCAACGCGATCCTTTTACTGATTTTCAGCGTTTGTCAACCGAAGCCGATAACTTAGCTCACGACTTGGCGGGATTTCGTCAAGAGCTTAATCGTGTTCTTGAACAGAACGCTGAATTGATCATTGAGAATAAACATTTGCGCGGGCGCTTGAACGAGTTGGCGCCTTCGACAGAAACGGAACCGAAACCAGCAATGTTGCCGTCACGGCGCAATCTAGAGAAGCTTTACGATAGCGGTTATCATATTTGCAACATGATGTATGGCGCTCGCCGGGAGAACAATGAGCCCTGCGCTTTTTGCACCAACATTATTTATGGCAATAACCGTTCACACCAGAAGAAATAACGGAGGGTCATCTTTTGCGGATTCAGCAGAGTTTTGAACCGACGGCGCAAGGGACCCTTTTTTTGGTGCCGACACCGATCGGAAATTTGGACGATATGACTTATCGAGCGGTGGCGACCTTACAGCAGGTGGACTTGATCGCAGCCGAAGACACGCGCAATACCGGGAAACTGTTGGCCCATTTTGCGATCAAAACCCCACAGATCAGTTTCCACGAGCATAATACCCAACAACGGATCCCGGAATTGGTGGCGAAGCTGTTGGCAGGCACGACGATTGCCCAGGTTTCTGACGCCGGGCTGCCTTCGATTTCTGATCCTGGCCAAGAACTGGTGCAGGCGGCGATCGCGGCGGGCATCGCCGTGGTACCGTTGCCAGGCGCCAGTGCCGGGATCACGGCGTTGATTGCTTCTGGGTTGACCCCACAACCCTTTTATTTCTATGGCTTTTTACCCCGGAAAAAGAAGGACTTGCGGATCGCGTTGACCGAGTTGACCCAACGCCGAGAAACCACGATCCTCTACGAATCGCCGCATCATTTGCGCCGAACCTTAGCCGATTTGGCCACGGTTTTCCCGGCGGATCGCTCCTTGGTATTAGGTCGAGAACTGACCAAGTTACATGAATCGTTTGAGCGGGGGACCTTGGCTGAATTGCAGGCTTGGTATGCGGAGCACGATCCGCGCGGGGAATACGTCCTGTTGCTGGCGGCAGCGCCAATCACACCGGTGACCGCGGCGCCATTGGCGCCTGCGGACTTGCAGGCGGCGGTGCAAGCGTTGATCGCGACGGGGATCAAGCCCAATCAGGCCATCAAACAAATTGCCCAGGAGCAAGGTTTACCGCGGCAAACCGTTTATCAGCAGTATCACGATTTCTAAGCCAACGGCGGTTGAACCAACGGTGGACTAAACCATGGTCAATAGCAGCAGCGTTTCGGGTCCAGTTGGACTGAAGCGCGAGTTGAGGCACGGTCACAGGCCGAAAATCAGAACAAAGTGGAAAAAATTCAAATGAGGGGCACGCAAATCATGACTTATTACGCAGAGAAATTTATCGTACCGTTTTATGAATGTGATCCGGCGGGCGCGATGCATCTGTCGGCGGCCATGAATCACTTGGTCTTAGTTTCTGAGCGTCAATTAGCGGCGCACGGGTTAGGACCGGAAGACATGAATCGCTTGGCATTAGGTTGGGTGACGACGGAGTATTTGATCAATGTGACGCGGCTGCCGCGACAACATGAAGTGATCGAGGCGCGGACCGAGGTCAGTCAATACAACAAGTTCTTCTGTTACCGCAACTATTGGCTCTTTGACCAGGCGGGCAATGAATTAGTGGCGGTGCGTAGTACTTGGGTGGTGATGAGCCTCAGCGCCCGGCGGATGATCAAAATGCCCGAGGAACTGACCAGTAAGTATGACGCGCCCTTTTCCAAACAAGTGCTGACCATGCCTCATTTACCGAAACTGGATTGGGCAGAAAACCAGGTCGACAAGGCGTATCAGGTTCGTTACTTCGACATTGATTCCAATCGCCACGTGAACAATGCCCATTACTTCGATTGGATGCTGGATGCGTTGACCGCCACCTTCCTACGAGAAAATCAATTGCAGGAGATGCTGATCCGCTATGAGCACGAGGTTCGTTATGGTGATCAGATCCAAAGTCAGTTGATCCAAACCACAGCAGGGGATCAGATGCTCACCCACCATCGAATCTTGAATGGCACAGAGATTGCCGCGGAGGCCCAGGTGAAATGGCGCTGATTGCTGGCAACCGTAGGCGGCGCGTTTCGGTTGAGTGCGGGGGCGCGTTAGGTGCTCACTCGAACGTCACGCCGTCAAGTCGCTTCAATCAAGGAGAGACGGTTGGTACCAGCGTCATCATGGCTGCGCGTTCCTTTCAGGAGCCGGTGTTGTCCTAATAGCAGGCAGGATGAATAATTATCACAAACGTGAGACTTGCAAAATCATGAGAAAGCCAGTAGAATTTTTCTATTCGGAGTAGGCGGCTAAGCGTAAAGTGCTGATGGAACGGAATGTGAACATCGGACGAAGATCGAACGGATTCGATCGCGGTTTAGCTGCCGCATTCGCCGCTTTTGGTGGCGCTCCAACGAGGGAGTGTTCAGAATGGAAAAAACAACTAGGCATGGTCTGTCCATGCAAAGGCTTGTCTTCTTAGCGGCCCTAATCGCGATTCAGCTGATTTTAGGTCGTTTTTCTTTTGGCACGAATTTCTTGAAAGTGTCGGCCACTTTCATTGTGTCAGCTTTGATTGGCTATTGGTATGGTCCGTTTTACGCGGGCATCGCCGGGGGTGTCAGTGATTTGATCGGGGCCTCACTGTTTCCGCAGGGCGCGTTTAATCCAGCGTTCACGGTGGTGGCGATTTTCAGCGGCTTCATCTATGGCTGGTTGTTGGATCAGCGTAAAATGTCAACGGTCAGCTGGTGGCGTGTATTGTTGGTGGCGGTGATCATTAATTTAGGCAGCAATTTGGTGATCAACACGGCCGTCTTGCAATTGATGTATCACGTTTCCTTTTGGCCATTATTTTGGCTACGTTTACCGAAGGAATTGATGATGATCCCCATCTATTTCGTGGGTATTTATGTGATGCTCAAGGCGGTCACGCGCCTGAAGTTGACCCAGCGGTTGGACTGAACGGCCTTGACTGGGCCTCAACCAAGGACACAGGGAAAAACTGCCCTGGTAGGGAGGAATCCCCACGACTAGACGGCGCTTGTCAGCCGCCGGGCGTGCTTCAATTCTGAAGATGCCGTCAGCTCGGCCAGTCGCGGTGATCATCATAAGATCCTCAGCGGCCAGTTCGTGTAGGGAAAGGATAGCCTAAATCACACTTAGGGGAAAATACTCGCTAACGAATTTGACAAATGTAATATTAGGTTTAGAATGAACTTGAAGTGATCGCCTATTGCCTTTAGGGTAAGGGATTTGTTCTTAGCGGATCAGGTCCCCGAATCCCCGTCTCGACAATTTAGCGCGGTCACTTTTTGTCTATCACGATTTCAACTTGAGCCAGTGGCTACGGGCAATTGCCGCAAGCACTGGAAACGAGGCGCGGCCGTCACCGCCTAGGTTGTTTGATCAAACTCACAGCGGCCAAGCGACGCTAGCGCCGTGAAAAACAATTTCCCCGATCCAAAAGGGATGTGTTAAACTTAAGCTAGATATTTTCAGAAAGCAGAGGCGTTTTTTTGTGCTGACTCTAGCATTAGATACATCAAATCTACCTTTAAGCGTGGCTGTCATCGCGGATGGTCAGCCCTTAGCCATGATCCAAACCGCCAAGGCCAAGAATCATAGCGCGACGTTAATGCCAGCGATCGATCAGGCCTTGCGTTACGCTGGTGTGGAATTGGCGGCGGTCACTAGAATCGTGGTTGCCATGGGCCCAGGATCTTATACAGGTGTCCGAATCGCCATCACCACCGCCAAAATGTTAGCCTGGACTTTGAAGATTCCCTTATACGGCATTTCCAGTTTAGCGGCTTTGACGACAGCTTGGCGGTGGCAACACACAAGCCCGTTGATCGTGCCATTGATTGATGCTCGGCGCGACTGCTATTTTGCCGGGTTTTATCGCTGGTCGGCGGCAGAGCCTGCCACTGTTCAGCGTCTTCAGCCTGATCAGTATTTGGCGGCGGCCCAAATCGTTGCGCAAGCGCAGGCGTTGGCACCAACGGGACCGATCGTGGTCACGGGACAGCTGACCGAATCACAGCAAGCTTGGTGGCGTCAAGCTTGGCCTGACGCGGTTGTTACCGTGGCCGCAGGGAGTGTGACAATGCCTAACGCGGCTGATTTTGATTTATTGGCGACGCCAGCGCAACAGGTTCAGGATCTGAATGGGTTTGCGCCTAATTACTTACGACCCACCGAGGCGGAAGCGACGTGGCTAAAGAATCATCCAGGTGAAGCACATGAGAGCTTTGTTGAAGAAGTTTAAACAGTTTTTCTGGCCGCCGGTGCCCAATGCGCCACAGCCACCAACAGCAAAATTGCCGCTACAATGGCAACAGGGAACCACCACGATGACATTGCGGCGGTTGGTCGTGGCCGACTTGAACCAAGCGTTGGCCATTGAGCGCGATGTCTATCAAGAAAAGATGCCCTGGGATCGGCTAACGTTTATGAATGAAATGACGCGCCAAGGTGACCGCCTTTATTTGGGACTTGAGGCTAATGAGACCGAATTGGTTGGCTTTATTGGGGCTTGGTTTTCGTCAGAAGAGGTCCATATCACCAATATCGCCCTTCTGAGCACTTGGCAACGCCAGGGCCTGGGTCGCCGGATGATGACCTTCTTGATTGAGGTTGCGCAAGCGCAGGACTGCCAGCGCGTCACCCTTGAGGCTCGGGTCGATAATGAACCAGCGCTGGGCCTGTATCGCCAACTGGGATTCAAACCCGTGCGGATCCGGCACAACTATTATGAACAAGAACACGCGGACGCGGTCTCAATGTTATTATCATTGGATCCATCCCAGCAGCCAAAAAAATGAAATGAGCGATGAACGTTTTGAAGAATAGTCGGAGAGAATTGATTTTAGCGTTTGAAACCAGTTGTGATGAAACCAGTGTGGCCGTGATCGAATCTGGTCGCCAGATCTTGAGCAACATTATTGCCACTCAAATCAAGAGTCATCAACGTTTTGGTGGGGTCGTGCCAGAAGTGGCCAGCCGCCACCATGTTGAACAGATCCTGCACTGTACGGATTTGGCGCTGACTGAGGCCCAGGTGGGTTACGAGGATCTGTCAGCAATCGCGGTTACCTATGGACCGGGATTGGTAGGGTCACTTTTGATTGGGATCAGTGCGGCCAAGGCTTTGGCCTACGCGCATCATTTGCCGTTATTGCCGATCAATCACTTGGCTGGTCACATTTATGCGGCGCAACTGGTCAAGCCTTTGGTGTACCCATTTATGGCCCTGGTGGTCTCTGGCGGGCACACAGAGCTCGTCTTGGTTTCAGCGCCGAATCAATTCGAGTTACTCGGCGAGACCCGGGATGATGCCGCTGGCGAAGCCTATGATAAGATTGGACGCGTGTTAGGCATCAATTATCCCGCGGGCAAAGAGGTTGACCGGCTGGCCCATTTGGGGCGTGACACCTTCAAGTTTCCTCGGGCGATGATTGATGAAGATAATTTTGACTTCAGTTTCAGCGGGTTAAAAAGTGCCTTCATCAATCGGGTCCATCATGCTAGTCAAATTGGCGAGACTTTAGCGCGGGAAGATCTCGCCGCCAGCTTTCAAGCCAGCGTCGGTGAGGTGCTGGTGACCAAAACCATGCATGCGCTGGCGCAATATCCGGTTGAGCAATTGGTGATTGCCGGCGGCGTGGCGGCCAACCAAGGGTTAAGGGAAATGATGAGCGCAAATCTGGCCACGAATTTCCCGGAGATCGAGTTGATCGTGCCGCCATTACGGCTTTGCGGTGATAACGCTGCCATGATTGGTGCCGCGGCGCAAGTCTCCTTGGACACCGGCGCGCCGGCAGCTGATCTAACCTTGAACGCGGATCCCAGCTTGGATCTCGTTAGATATTAATCATTGACACATCAGCTTTTTTAGACTATCATCGATATTGTATTGAAAACGGTTTAGCCGTTTTCATTAACATTTTGTAAGGAGCGTTTTTATCATGGCCGAGAAAACAATCATGTTAGTATGTAGTGCTGGTATGTCTACCAGTTTATTAGTTTCAAAAATGCAAAAAGCTGCAGCAGCAAAGGGAATTGAAGCAAACATCTTCGCAACTGCCGCTGGTGACGCTGATAACGCCTTGGCATCTAATGACGTTAATGTTCTCCTCTTAGGACCACAAGTTCGTTATATGTTGAAGCAATTCCAAGATAAAGTTGCTGGCAAGAATATTCCAGTTGAAGTGATCGACATGCGTTCATATGGCATGATGGATGGCGACGCTGTTTTGGCACAAGCTGAGAAATTGATGGGCGAATAGTTCAAATTGATCAATTGTTCCAAATAAGTTAACATAGCAAAAAGCGCCATATTCGTTGGAATAGGCGCTTTTGTTATACTCATTTTTCTCATTTTCCGTTTGCGGCTGACCTTGAAATTGGCGGCACTGACCTTGACCTTGAAACGCGGTGGGTTGCCTGATGTTAACCGCGGGCAGCCAGCTTAATTTGTCGCTGGTCCTTGTTCCAGGGCTTCAGTAGCCAGTAGCCAATCATTCTCAGCGGCGGTTTCGGCCGCTTGGATCTGGTCCAGTTCCTTTTGTAGATCACCTAGCTTGACAAAGTCGGCTTGGATCGCTGGTTGGGCCATTTGTTGCTGTAAGGCTTCCGCTTGCTGGTGACGCTCGTTCATCAGCGCTTCGGCGTTACTGACCGCCCGCTCCAGCTTCCGAACTTCACGTTGTTGGGCCTTGTCGGCGATGAACTGCGCTTGATTGTCAGAAATTTCAGTGGTGGTGGTGACCGCTGCAATTTCCGGTTGGCGTTTCTCCAGATAAAAGTCATAATTGCCTTCGTAAACTTGACTGCCAGTTGGCGTTAAGTCCACGATCCGATCGGCCAAACTATTGATCAAGTAACGGTCATGGGAGACGAAAATCAGCGTTCCAGCAAAGTTGGCCAAGGCCTGTTCCAGAACTTCTTTGGACTGGATATCCAAGTGGTTCGTTGGTTCGTCCATCAGTAACACATTGCGTTTTTCCATGGCCAACTTGGTTAAAAGCAGACGAGCTTTTTCACCACCAGAGAGCTGATGGACCACTTTTTGAACATCATCACCACTGAACAGGAAACTGCCTAAAACGGTGCGAATCTCTTGTTCCGGTAGTAAGGGGTGTTCTTGCCAGATCGTTTCCAACACGGTCAATTGTGGGTCCAGTTGGCGTTGATCCTGATCGTAGTAGCCGATCTGGACGTTCGCGCCAAATTTGAAACTGCCGGCCAGCGCGGGAATCTGTTGCAAGAGGGTCTTGACTAGGGTGGATTTACCCACCCCGTTAGGACCGATGATCGCCACGCGCTGGTGCTTGATCACGGCGAAATTGATCGGGCTGGACATGACTCGGTCTTCATAACCGATCGCTAAGTCTCGGACAAAGAGAACTTCTTTGCCAGTTTCCTTGGTCAGGTCGAAGTGGAAATGGAGACTTTGATTGCTGTCGACTGGTTTGTCCAGGCGGACCATTTTCTCCAGCTGTTTGCGGCGCGCTTGTGCTCGTTTGGTGGTGGAAGCTCGCGTGATGTTCTTCTCCACGAAGGTTTCCAGCTTCTTGATCTCCGCTTGTTGTTGATCGTAGGCCTTGGTTGCCGTCTGAAAGTTCTGAGCCCGTTGCTGCAAATAGGCGCTGTAATTGCCGTGATAATGGGTCAAACTGTGATGCTCAAGCGCGAAGATTTCCTTGGTCACATGATCCAGGAAGTACTGGTCATGGGAAACAATCAGCAGGGCGCCGCGATAGCTTTGCAAATAGTTTTCTAACCAGTTCAGGGTTTCGATATCCAAGTGATTGGTCGGTTCGTCTAAAATCAACAAATTCGGACGTTGCAACAGAATCTTCGCCAGCGCTAGCCGCGAACGTTCACCACCGGATAATGAGCTGATCGGTTTCTGATAAGTTTCAGCGGGGAATTGAAAGCCTTGGAGCACGGTTTTGATTTCCGCTTCGTAGCCGTAGCCGTTCTCCAACTTAAAGCGATTCTGTAGTTGGTCATATTGATTCAACAGTTCCTGATCGGTCGGGTGTTGGGCCAAGTCAAGTTCCAACTGGCGCAATTGGCGTTCCATTGCTTGCAGAGCGGCGAACACCGCCGTCATTTCCGCAATGATCGTGTTGTGGGAATCAAGACCACTATTCTGAGCCAAATAGCCAATGGTCAGGCCTTTATTCTTGACGACTTGACCCTCATCGGGGGGATCGATTCCGGCGATGATCTTCAGCAACGTTGATTTTCCCGAGCCGTTAACGCCGACGAGCCCGACGCGGCCTTGATCTTGTACCTCTAAGTTGACACCTGAGAACAGCGTTTCGGCGCCGAAAAAACGAGCGACTTGTTGCGCTTGCAGTATAATCATTGTGAGTTTCCTCCGTAACAAATGAAAATTAATAAAAGTTTAAATTATTTTGATGTGAGAACATTATAATGTGGAAAGCTATAGAATAAAGGGTTCAAGCATTTTTATTGCATCTTTTTCACGAATCAGTTATTATGCAACTTAGAAAACAAGTTGTTTATTTACTCAATTTGTGGAATAATCATTTTGGATAATTGACAAGCTTTACAAAAAAACGATTGAAAGACTGAGGTGTTTCAGCAATGGCTGAAATAAAAATTCCAAAGGCAACGGCACGCCGTTTACCTTTATATTACCGTTATTTACAATTTCTGCACGATGGCGAGAAAAAGAAGGTTTCCTCTGCGGAACTCTCTGAAGCTGTTAAAGTGGACAGCGCGACGATCCGCCGCGACTTTTCTTACTTTGGCGCTTTAGGCAAACGTGGTTATGGTTATGACGTTGACTCTTTGTTAACGTTCTTCAAACGTTTGCTGAACCAAGACCATTTGACGAATGTCGCTTTAGTTGGTGTTGGTAATTTGGGTCACGCGTTATTGAACTATAATTTCCGGCAAACGAATAATATTCGGATCAGCGCGGCTTTTGATGTGGATCCTGACCTGACGGGCACGATCCAAAGCGGGGTGCCGATCTATCCGATGGCCCAGTTGAAGGAACAATTGCGCGCCCAACAAATCGATATCGTGATTTTGACGGTTCCGATCGAACAAGCTCAGGAAATTACTGACGAATTAGTCAAAGTCGGCATCAAGGGTATTTTAAACTTCACGCCTTTACGGGTCAATGTGCCTGATGATGTTCGGGTTCACAATGTGGATCTGGCCAACGAATTACAAACGTTGATCTACTTCTTGGACAACTTCAATGAAGACGGCACTTTGATCAACCCATTGGCTCATGATCCATTGTTCAATTAAATTTTGTTCAATTAAGTTTTTCTAAGAAACTGTTTGATCAGCCACCTAATTTGTTTAGGTGGCTTTTTTGGATCCCAGGTTTAAAAATCTGTGGTCAGCTGACCAAGTGAGTCGCACTGAATATTCGCCAGTTACTTCAGCAAAAAGAGGGAGATCAGTAAAGAAATACTGTTGTAAATGATGTGGGCGGTGATGGTGACTTTGATCGACTTGGTCTTGTGATAGAGCCAGCACTGCACGACCCCAATGCCCGCGTAGACGATCAAGAAGCGATTGTCATTATGAGCCAGGCCAAAGAGTAGGCTGGAGATTAAGGCCGCGCCGATTGGATTCATCAGGCGACTGCCTAAGCCGTAAAGCGTTTTGCGGAAAACCAGCTCTTCCAAAATCGGGGCGATCAGCGCCGCGTAAACAGCATAAAGTGGTGCTTTGCGGACAACTTGCAGGATCTCCTGAGTGTTTTGGGAGGTTTGCGGCGCGCCTGAGAAGAGGGTGATCAACACCGTGCCCAGTAAGCTAACACCATAGAACAGCAAGAGTCCCAAAAAGCCATATAATAACACATCGGCCACCGCGATTTTAGCTTCAGGTTGGATGCCGATCTGGCGGTCCGAGCGCCGGTCAAACCAAACGAAAATACCGGTCAGGACAATGCTGAGCCCCATTTGCCAATTCACGCCGGTGACGCCTTTCAAGCCCAGCGCTGATAAAATCAGACCGGGAACGAGGAGAATTCCCAAATAGCTCACAATGATCCAAACAATTTTAGACCAAATTTTTCGGGGATCGATTTCTTGATTAGTCATAGCAATATCCTTTCTTCTTAAGCCGGACTTAGGTGATGCAGTCCGACGATCGTGCCGCGACGCGCTGATTGCCGCGCTGGAGATGGCCGCGACACGACCTGATAAAGTTGAACAAACTAGTTCCATGATAACAATATTTGCCCCGCAAAAAAAGGTTAACTTTCGTTGGGCTCAACCAGCTTCCCGAAAACAAGCGCTACTTTTCAGTAAAATGCGGCCGCTTTGCCGACTTTATTCGTGGATTGAACACAAAAAATCAAGAAGTGGGTTGAAATAACTTGCAATCAACCTGAAAAATGCTATTATAAATCTTGTGGTTAGCACTTGATGCAACTGAGTGCTAAAAAAGAATAAATGTTAACGGAGGGATTTTCTGTGTTAAAACCTTTAGGAGATCGTGTTATCGTAACTGTTGAAGAACCAGAGGAACAAACGGTTGGCGGGATTGTTTTAGCAAGTAACGCTAAAGAGAAACCACAAACTGGCAAGATTGTGGCAATCAGCGCAGGTCGCTTTACCGATGATGGTCAGCAAGTACCTTTGACTGTTAAAGAAGGCCAAACGGTCTTATTCGACAAGTATGCTGGCTCTGAAGTTAAATACGAAGGCGCGTCATATTTGGTCCTTCACGAGAAAGACATCATGGCGATCGTCGACTAGTTCGTCGTTGACGACAGACGTTATAAATAAATTTTTTGATAAGGTGGTAATTTTTAATGACGAAAGAAATCAAGTTTTCTGAAGACGCACGGTCAGCAATGCTCCGTGGGGTCGATCAATTAGCAAATACCGTTAAAACAACTTTAGGACCGAAAGGCCGCAACGTTGTTTTGGAGAAATCATATGGCTCACCTGAAATCACCAATGATGGGGTCACCATTGCCAAAGACATCGAATTAGAAGATCATTTCGAGAACATGGGCGCGAAACTGGTTTCCGAAGTTGCTTCGAAGACCAATGATATCGCCGGTGATGGGACAACCACTGCCACGGTTTTGGCCCAAGCGATCATCCGTGAAGGCATGAAGAACGTCACCGCCGGCGCGAACCCAGTCGGCATTCGGCGTGGGATCGAGTTGGCAACAAACGCGGCAGTCGCTGAGTTGCACAAGATCGCTCATAAAGTTGAGAACAAGAGCCAGATCGCTCAGGTTGCCTCTGTTTCCTCTTCCAGCGATGAAGTTGGTAAGTTGATCGCGGACGCCATGGAAAAAGTTGGTCATGATGGCGTGATCACGATCGAGGAATCAAAGGGGATCGAGACAGATCTCAGCGTGGTTGAAGGGATGCAATTCGATCGCGGCTACTTGTCACAATATATGGTGACTGATAACGACAAGATGGAAGCTGACTTAGACAATCCTTACATCTTGATCACCGACAAGAAGATCAGCAACATTCAAGAAATCTTGCCAATGTTGCAAGAAATCGTGCAACAAGGTAAGGCACTCTTGATCATCGCGGATGATGTTGAAGGTGAAGCATTACCAACCTTGGTTCTGAACAAGATCCGGGGGACCTTCAATGTTGTTGCCGTCAAGGCGCCTGGCTTTGGCGATCGTCGTAAAGCACAATTGGAAGATATCGCTGTTTTGACCGGCGGGACTGTCATCACCAGTGACCTTGGCTTGGAATTGAAAGATACTAAGCTGGAACAATTAGGTCAAGCTGGTAAAGTGACCGTCACTAAGGACAACACCACGATCGTTGAAGGCGCTGGCGCTAAAGACGCGATCCAGGAACGGGTCGATTTGATCAAGGGTCAAATCGCCGAGACAACTTCTGATTTCGATCGGGAGAAGTTGCAAGAACGTCTGGCTAAATTAGCTGGTGGTGTTGCGGTGATCAATGTTGGTGCTGCAACTGAAACCGAATTGAAAGAACGCAAATATCGCATCGAAGACGCTTTGAACGCAACACGGGCCGCAGTTGAAGAAGGCTACGTCGCTGGTGGTGGGACTGCCTTGGTCAACGTGATCTCCGCTGTCAAAGAATTGCAAGAAACTGGCGATGTTCAAACTGGGATCAACATCGTGGTTCGGGCTTTGGAAGAACCTGTTCGCCAAATCGCTGAAAATGCTGGTTTGGAAGGTTCCGTCATTGTTGAACACATGAAGAGTCAAGCCAACGAAGTAGGTTACAACGCGGCGACCGACAAGTGGGAAAACATGATCGAAGCTGGGATCTTGGATCCAACGAAGGTTACGCGTTCTGCTTTGCAAAACGCTGCTAGTGTGGCTGCTTTGATGTTAACAACGGAAGCTGTTGTCGCTGACAAGCCAGAACCTGAGAAGCCTGAAGCTCCTGCTGGCCCTGGTGCTGGCATGGGCGGCATGATGTAAGCTGTTCTACCCAAAATGGTTACCAAAAGAGGTCGATCCGAACGGATCGCCTCTTTTTCTATACTCATTTTTGGATCACCCATACTGCTACTGGGCTTGGCGCCGCCGATCAATCACCGCTTTGGCGTTGGTGTGGGTGCGATTAGGGGCGCGGAATAACTTGTGGATGTTGCGGTTACATTTTAGTCAGATTAGTTTTGTGTTTAGCTTTAGAAACAGATATACTGATACAGTAGACTGTCAGATAAAGTGGGTGAGTTCTTGGCAACAAAACATGAAGAGATCATTCGTTATTTAGAAACTTTGCCGATCGGCCAGAAGGTTTCAGTGCGCTCGATTGCACATGAGCTACAGGTCAGCGAAGGCACGGCATATCGGGCCATCAAATCGGCAGAAACCAATGGGTTGGTGGCGACGATCGAACGGGTCGGTACGGTCCGCATTGAAAAGGAGCGACCGAAACAGATCGAGGAACTGTCTTTCTCAGACATTCTTGAGTTGATCAATGGGCGCTTACTTGGCGGCGCGGCCGGGCTAGCGAAAACTTTAAATAAATTTGTTATTGGCGCGATGACGGAAGAGGCGATGATTCCCTATATCACGCCAATGTCCCTGGTGATCGTTGGGAATCGAACTGGCGCTCAGCGAATCGCTCTGGAACATGGCGCCGCGGTGTTGATCACCGGTGGCTTTGAGGCGTCAAGCGAGAATATCCGCTTGGCTGATGATGAAGAGTTGCCCTTGATCAGTACCAGTTATGACACTTATACCGTGGCGAGCTTGATCAACCGGGAGATTTCCAACAAGAATATCAAACAAGATATTTTGACGGTCAACGACGTTTATGAGCCCCGCGACCAAATCCAGGTATTGCTGCAATCGCAAAAAGTCAGTGATTATCTGGCTTTACGCAATAGCACCAATAAATCGCGGTTTGCGGTGGTCACCGATAAAGGACGCTTGGTCGGCGTGATTACCTATCATGATATTCAAGGTTTCAGCGCGGGGACCGGGCTTGATAAGGTGATGGTCAAGAATCCGATTACGGTGACTTTGCACACCTCGTTGGCCAACGCGACACATCTACTGATGTCTAATTCAATTGATTTACTACCGGTCGTCGATACCGGGTTCAATTTAGTGGGTTTGGTCAATCGCAACGATGTCCAAGCGCATGAACGGCCGCTTTCGAAGATGGGCACCTGGACGTTGGAGGCGCAGATCGGCGAGGCGTTGTCTGTGGAGGAAACGCCAGTGGTCAATGGCGACGATTTTCCCGCTTGGCGTGCCGTGGTAACACCACAAATGGCCAATGACGATGGGACTTTGGCCATCGGGGTCTTAACCGAACTGTTGACTTTGGCCGCGACGCGCTCACTGCGCCTTTACCAGCAAAAGGTCAGTATGGTTGATCAATTGAATCTATATTATTTACGCTTGGTCCAGATCGATCATGAATTGACGATCAAATTACGGGTCGTTAATGCCAGTCGGCGGCGCACCTATTTCGATATTGATATTTTATCGGATCATCTGGTCGTGGCCAAAGCAATGGTCACTTGCCAAGTTATTGAGGAGATATAAACGATGGAAGCAAATTTTGCACAGATTCTAGAAAAAATCAAAGCCTACGATAAAATCGTGATCCACCGCCATCAAAATCCGGATCCGGATGCGGTTGGGTCTCAGGCTGGGCTAGCGACAGCGATCCAAGCGGGCTATCCTAACAAACAAGTTAAGATCGTGGGGAGCTCGGTCGGCGATTTAGATTGGTTGGCCCAGCCTGAAGAGGTCGCGGATGACTTTTATCAAGGGGCCTTGGTCATTGTGGTGGATACGGCGAATACGCCGCGCATTAGTGATCCGCGGTTTGACCAGGGGGACTTCCTGATCAAGATCGATCATCATCCTAATCGTGACGCTTATGGCGACTATTATCATGTTGTGCCCGAGGCATCCAGCAGCTCCGAATTGGTCGTTGATTTGATCAATGACAGTGAGGGCGCTTTGGTGCTGACCCAAGAAGCGGCGCGGGTGTTGTACGCGGGGATCGTCGGAGATACTGGTCGCTTCATGTATAATTCCACCACCACCCATACGTTCAACGTGGCTGCTCAACTGATTGGCACTGGTTTCAATCATTCAGTTGTTAGTGAGAACCTTTATGAAATGACGTTAGCGCAGGCGCGGTTGCAGTCGATCGTCTTCGATCAAATCAGTTTTGATGGCCATGGCGCCGCTCATGTGATGATCAGCCGCGAATTGATCGCGAAGCTAGGACTCCGTGATGATCAGGTGAATTCGATCGTGTCCACGCCTGGTCGTTTGAAGGGTGTTCTACTTTGGTCGATCTACGTTGAGAAGCCTGACGGCACTTATCGGGTTCATTTCCGTTCCAAAGGGCCGATCATCAATGTCATCGCCCAGGAGCATGGTGGTGGCGGGCATCCGCTGGCCAGTGGCGCCAACGCCCAGGATCAAGCCGAGGTGCAAACGATCATTGCCGAAATGGTCGCCGCTGGGTCGGCTTATCAAACCCAACCCACAGTAAACTAAAACAAGCGCTCAGCACAAGGACGTCAATGTCAGTCTCGATCGAGGCTGGAAACGGCAGCCTACGTGGCTGATTGTTCAGCAATCTGATCCGGTCGATGGGTCATGAATAAGGAGAAATGCAATGCCTAATGATTTTACAAATTTTGGTTTAAAGGACAGTCTATTGACCGGTTTGACCGCGATCGGCTTCCGGCAACCCACCCCAGTTCAAAACGCGGTGATCCCGGTGTTACTTGCTGGGAAAGATGCGGTGGTCGAGTCGCAAACCGGGAGTGGTAAGACTCACGCCTTTCTGTTGCCACTACTAAGCCGCTTAGAGAAGCATGAAGATTTGGCGCAATTGGTGATCACGGCGCCTAGCCGCGAGTTAGCGACGCAAACCTACGAGATGGCCAAGGCACTATTGACGGCCAGCAATGAGCATTGGTCCACTCATTTGTACGTAGGGGGCAGTGATAAGGAGCGCCAAATCGAGAAGTTGCAGCGGCAACAACCAGATATCGTGATCGGGACGCCTGGTCGGATCCTTGATTTGGTTTCCAGCGCCGCGTTGCGGGTTGATCAAGTTCGCTTTTTGGTGATCGATGAAGCTGATATGACCCTAGACATGGGCTTCTTGAATCAAGTTGACGCGATTGCCAGCAAAATGCCAGCAGCGCTGCAAACGGCGGTCTTTTCCGCCACGATCCCGGATAAGTTGCAACCGTTCTTGCGGAAGTATCTGCACGCGCCGGAACAGATCAAACTTGCGCCGAAGTCTGTGATCAACCCGCAAGTTGAGAACTGGCTTTTCGCGACGGGGGGCAAGAATAAGGCTGAGTTAGTCGCGCAATTATTGACGATCGGCCAACCATATTTGGCGCTGGTTTTCGCCAACACGAAACAGACCGTTGATGATTTGACCGATTATCTCAAACAAAAGGGTCTGCGCGTGGCCAAAATCCATGGTGGCTTACAACCGCGGGAACGCAAGCGGGTGATGAAGCAAGTCGAGAACTTGGAGTACCAGTATGTGGTGGCCACTGATTTGGCGGCCCGGGGTATTGATATTCCTGGAGTTTCCTTGGTAATCAACTATGAATTGCCGAAGGATCTCGAGTTCTTCGTCCATCGGGTCGGCCGAACCGGGCGTAATGGACTTGAAGGCACTGCCATTACCCTGTACCGCCCAGCGGAGGAGAATCTTGTTGCCCAACTGGAACATATCGGCGTTAAGTTTGTGCCCAAAACTTTGGAGAAGGGCCAGATCGTGACGACCTATGACCGCCAACGCCGGACTCAACGCCGCGCGACCCAACAGAAACTCGATCCAACTTTGATTGGCTACGTCAAGAAGGCGCGGGGCAAAGGCAAACCGGGCTACCGTAAGAAAATCAAACAAGCAATCAGCGATGATCGCCGGCGCAAACGCAAAATCGAACAACGAGCGGAACATCTACAACAAAAGCAGAAGAGGAAGGCGCAACGATGATTACAGAGAAAATGCTGTACTGGAATTCTTGGCATCAATTGACAGTGGAGGAACAACAACGGGTTTTTGAACAAATCCTACGCTACTTCGTGAATCCACTCTGGAATGTCGAAAACATCAAGTATCTAGAAACGCCAAGTCAAAACGGCCCCTTGCGGACTTTCGAGGTTAATCTTAACGGGCAGACCTATTTCTTCATGCCGGGGCAAGAAGCCGGTACCGTCGTCGCTGAGCTTGATGATGTGGCACCATTTCTGATGAGCGTTCAAGCACTACCGTCAAGCTTGAAGTTGATTGGTCAATTGAACCTAGTGAACGGTGAACGTCACGGCAATCAAAAGCTTTTGAAAAAGCATGACCGTGAGATAACGGCGTATTTGGAGCGCAGTTCGGATAGCTTGAATCCGTTTGCGAGCGATAACGATCTTTTTGGTAATCATGACTTGGTCTTTATTCCGGCCAATAATGGCGTCATGCATATTTTTGTACAGCAGAGCTTGAAATTTGCCGGTTTACGGCGCGAGTTGCGGCGGGATGGCGCTAATCTACCAACAAGGAATCAGTGGGAATATGCGGCTTTGGCGAATTGGAGCGGTAGTTTTGCGGCCATTGATGACACCCAAAGTCAGCACCAATTAGGCTTAGGAATGTTGTTTGACACACTACCAACGTTGGAAATGCTGGACGATCCGGCTGTGGCCAAGGAGAACCCATTTGGCGCTGGTTTTGGGCTTTTCGGTGGCACGGGCACCCAGGTCAAATCGGAAGATGACTTGTTGGGGTTGATTGGTGATGTGTCTGAAACGGATTTCAGTCATGGGCCGTTATCGCACTTCGCCGTTTACCGTTCTGTCTTCAATGTGCAATTAGACTAGCGGCCGACTAAAATTTGTTGTCATTGATTGACAATAAACAGCTTTTTAATTATAATGTTTTTGACTTAAGATATGTTGACGCGGGCCGTGTTCAGAGAGAGGCTGTTGGTGTGAAGCCTTCACGTAAGCGTGATCGATGCTCCTTAAGTGGCAATCGAATAGTAGTTCAATTAAGAGGTTAACGATCAAACATCGTTGCAAACAAGGTGGTACCGCGCATTAGCGTCCTTGTCAGCAACGGTGTTTTTATTTGTTTAGTCGTTAGGAAAGGTGTTAGCATGAAAAAATTATCAAGTAGTGAATTTCGACAAATGTTTCTCGACTTTTTCAAATCAAAGGGGCATGATGTTGAACCCAGCGCCTCACTGATCCCCCACGATGATCCCACCTTGTTGTGGATCAATTCCGGAGTAGCCACGTTGAAGAAATATTTCGACGGCACGGTTATTCCGAAGAATCCGCGGATCACCAACGCACAAAAGAGTATTCGGACCAATGATATTGAAAACGTCGGGAAAACGGCGCGGCACCATACATTTTTCGAGATGTTAGGTAATTTCTCTGTGGGCGATTATTTTAAAGCGGACGCGATTCCGTGGGCCTGGGAGTTTCTGACCTCACCAGCATGGTTGGCAATGGATCCGGCGCGTTTATATGTCACGGTTTATCCGAAAGACACCGAGGCTTATCGGATTTGGCACGAAGTCGTTGGCCTACCCACAGATCATCTGATCAAGGTGGAAGATAATTTCTGGGATATTGGCGAAGGTCCCAGTGGTCCTGATTCCGAGATTTTCTACGATCGTGGTCAACAGTTCAATAATGTGGCCGAAGACGATCCGGAGAATTACCCAGGCGGCGAAAATGAACGCTATTTGGAATTGTGGAACATCGTTTTCTCGGAGTTCAACCATTTACCTGATGGTCGGTTTGTGGAACAACCCCATAAAAACATTGATACGGGGATGGGCCTGGAGCGGGTCGTTTCCGTGCTTCAGGACGCGCCGACGAATTTCGAGACCGATTTATTCTTGCCGTTGATCCACAAGACCGAGGAAATCAGCGGTCAGGTGAAATATGGCACGGATCCCAAACAAGATGTGGCCTTTAAGATCATCGCCGATCACGCTCGGACGGTAAATTTTGCCATTGGTGATGGCGCGTTGCCATCAAATGAAGGTCGTGGTTATGTGTTGCGGCGTTTGATCCGGCGCGCCGTCTTGAACGGACGCCGTTTGCAGATCAGCAAGCCCTTCTTATATCAATTGGTGCCGGTCGTGGGCGAAATCATGGCCAGCTATTACCCAGAGGTCTCCGCGCAAAAGGACTTTATCGCCAAAGTGATCAAGTCCGAAGAAGATCGTTTCAGTGAAACGTTGACGGATGGGCTGGCCTTACTCAATGATCTGATCGCCAAGCAAAAGCTGGCTGGTAGCACGGTTATTGATGGCCGCGCCGCTTTTAAATTGTTTGATACCTTTGGCTTCCCCATCGAATTGACGGTGGAATACGCCGCTGATGAAGGGATGACGGTCAACGAAGCTGAATTTGACGAAGCCATGAAGGAACAAAAGGCGCGGGCGCGGGCGGCTCGAGGCGATCTCCAATCAATGGGATCACAAAACGAGACCCTGATGGCCATCAAGGCCGCTAGCGTTTTTGATGGCTACCAACACTTGACGCTGCATGACGCTAAATTAGTGGTGGCCTTGCAGGCGGATCAAGAAGTGACCTCTGTGGCTGCGGGTCAAGCACAATTGATTTTCGACCGCACGCCGTTTTATGCGGAAATGGGCGGTCAGGTGGCCGATCATGGCGTGGTTCAAGATGCGGCTGGTCAGGTTGTGGCTCAGGTGGTTGATGTGCAGCATGCGCCAAATGGGCAGAATCTGCATACGGTCAAGGTGTTGGCCCCAATGATCGTTGGCCAGGAGTACACATTGGCTGTGGATCATCTTTGGCGGATGAAGGTGCGCCGTAACCATACGGCGACTCATTTACTGGATCAGGCGTTACGCGATGTCTTAGGTGAGCACACTCATCAGGCGGGTTCATTGGTTGAGCCGACCTATTTACGTTTCGATTTCACGAATCTGGGTCAGGTCACCTCAGCGCAACTCGCGCAAGTTGAACAAATCGTCAACGAGAAGATCTGGGCGGAATTGCCGGTGGAGACTGTTGAAACAGATCTGGAATCGGCGAAGAAATTAGGGGCGATCGCCTTATTCAGCGAGAAGTATGGCGAGCGGGTCCGGGTGGTCAAGGCTGGCGATTATTCCATGGAATTGTGCGGTGGCACCCACGTGAGCAATACCGCGGAGATCGGACTGTTCAAAATCACCTCAGAATCAGCGATCGGTGCGGGTGTACGGCGGATCGAGGCGGTGACGGCCACTGAAGCTTTCCAATATTTGGAAGACCAAGCGCAGATGTTACACCAAGTTGCGGGCACCCTGAAAGTCAACCAGTTGAAAGAATTGCCCCATAAGGTCGAAAGTTTGCAACAGGAGCTGAAGGACAGCCAACGCGATCTACAAAACCTGAAAGCGAAATTGGCCCAATCGACGGCCCAAGATCAAGTGCAAGTTGTCGCGGCCGGTGCCTTCAAATTAGCCAGCGCGGTGATTCCGAATGTGACCATCAACGAACTGCGGCAGTTAGCCGATAACTGGCGGGATAAGCCAACCAGCGATGTTTTAGTTTTGGGTACGGCGCAAGGCGAGAAAGCCAACCTGTTGGTAGCGGTGACAGAAGCGGCGGTGGCGCAAGGGCTGAAGGCCGGCGCGATCATCAAGGCCAGCGCACCGGCAATCAATGGCGGTGGCGGCGGTCGCCCTGATTTAGCCCAAGCAGGCGGCAAGAAACCAGCTGGGTTACCGGCGGCGCTGGAAGCGGCCCAAGCCTTCGTTAGCCAACAAGACGCTGATTCTAAAAACTAGATTAAGTAATGATAACAATCATTGTTTTTTGGTCATGATTCCTGTATGATTCAGGTAGAGTGAGGTGACTGTCATGAGTGAATTGGATAAGACAATGTCCTTTTCTTTTAATGAAAATGAATCAAAAAACGTCAAGGATACCTTGGAAAGTGTGTATCAATCTTTGGAGGAGAAGGGTTATAATCCGATCAACCAAATCGTTGGTTACCTGCTTTCCGGCGACCCTGCTTATATTCCCCGGCATAATGATGCCCGTAATTTGATTCTGAAGCATCAGCGTGACGAGATCATTGAAGAATTGGTTCGTAAATACTTGAATAAGGATCGTTGATCGATGCGTTTGATGGGATTAGATGTTGGCTCGCGAACTGTTGGCGTTGCCATTAGCGATGAACTGGGCTGGACCGCTCAGGGAGTCGAGATCATTCAGATCGATGAAGCAAATGAGAATTTTGGGATGAAGCGGTTAAAGAAGTTGGTGGCGGATTATCAAGTCACCGGCTTCGTTTTAGGTCTGCCCAAGAATATGAACAACACCAGTGGGCCACGGGTCGCGAAGACCAAGGCTTATGGTGACCGTTTGATTCATAAATTTGGCCTACCCGTGGATTATCAGGATGAACGTTTGTCCACGGTCCAAGCGGAACGGATGCTGATCGAAGAAGGCAATGTTTCACGCAAGAAGCGCAAGGAAGTCATCGACAAATTAGCTAGTGTGGTGATCTTGCAGAATTATCTTGATGCCCATGGGCAATTGACCCAGCAATAGGAGGAACTATGACAGATAAGAAAATCGACGATTTCAGCGATATGAATGCTGACGACCGCCAAATCACCCTTGTTGATGAAAATGGCAACGAGGAACTATACGAAGTATTATTTACCTTCGATTCCGAAGATTATGATCGTTCTTATGTGCTGTTGGTCCCAGCCAACTCAGCTGAGGACGAGGCAGTTGACATCTATCCTTTCGCTTACACACCAGACGAGAATGGTGACGCGACTTCCGGTGATTTGATCCCGATCGAAGACGAGGACGAATGGGAAATGGTTCAAGGCGTTCTCGACGTCTTTTTGCAAGATGAGAATTTGAATGGTCAATCCAACGATTGAGTGTTTTGTGAAAAGGGTTCGGCAACGCCGAGCCCTTTTTTCTTTGGCGGCTGGGCTAGCTCAGAGCGGCATTTAGTGATAAACTATTAATTAGTTTTATGAGCGTGGTGAATTTTTTCAGGTATGGCGAAACAAAATCAACCTTACAAAGCAGTGATCAATCATCGGGAATATCAGATCATTGGTCCGCGGACACCGGAACAGATGGCGCAGATCACTCAGCGAGTCAATGAGCAACTGCAAGCATTGAAACGCCAAGATCCTCTTTTGAGCTCTGAGGATGCGGCGGTTTTGCTGGCGTTTAATTTGGTCGCACAACAACTGGCCCACGAGAATTTACAGGCCAAACGTCGGAAAAAATAAGTGTTTAGATTGTTGAGGAACTTATGCTTAGTTTTGTGATTATTCTTATCTTTGCCTACAATCTCTATATGGGTGCTCGACGGGGACTTTATTTGCAGGGTGCATACACGCTGGGGTATTTGGTCAGTTTGTTGTTTGCTCGGCTTTTTTACGCAGGTCTCAGTAGGAAACTCGATCTGCTGATTCCTTACCCGTCAGCAACGTTGGACAGCCATTTCGTTTTTTTCTCCAATGATGTTGGGTTGAATCTGGATCAGGCGTTTTATCGCGGTTGTGCTTTTTTACTGATTTTATTGATCGGGTGGGTGCTGACTCATCTTGTGGTCATGTTCTTCAGTGATTTGGCTTATTTGGAATTGCCTCAGGTGGACCACACTGCTAATTTAGTCGGGAGCCTCTTCCTCGCATTTATTGTCTGCTATTTTGGCGTATTTTGTTGTTTTTACTTAGTGGCGGTCATTCCGATCCCAGGGATCCAAGACGCCTTACAGAAGTCCTGGTTAGCAACGTTGATCGTTCGTTACACCCCGATCCTGACCAAATGGATCACCGCATTATGGGTCGCATGAACAACCGCCAAATGAGAGCGAGCAGGGTGCTCGGTCTCATTTTTTATCGGAATATTTTGAAGTAAAGTGGTGACTATCAAATGAATTCAAGAGTTTTAAGATTACTAGAATTTAATAAAATCAAACAACAGATCCAGCCCTATTTGGCAACGGAAATGGGACGCTCGACCTTGGCCGAGTTGATGCCTAGCGCGGATGCGGATACGGTGCAGTTGTGGTTGGATCAGACTAAAGATGGCGCGGACTTATTGCGTCTCAAGGGTGGGTTACCTTTGGCCCAGTTAGTCGGCATGGACGCGCCATTGCACCGATTAGAAATCGGCGCTAATTTGAATGGCCCCGAACTAGCGGCGATCGGACGCAGCTTGCGGGTGGTCAGTCAGATCACGAATTTCTTCCGTGATTTGGATGACACGATCGAGTTACGAGCGCTACCAGAGTTGGCAGCCAATTTGGTCAATTTGCCGGAGCAGAGTCAGCTGTTACGCCGCTCCATCGAAAGCGACGGCTCGGTTTTGGATACGGCTTCGAGTCAGCTACAAAGTTTACGGAAAACGATTCACAGTCAGGAAACTGAGATCCGCAGTCGGATGGATGGTTACACCCGCGGTAGTCAGGCTAAATATCTGAGTGAACCGATCGTGACGATTCGGAATGATCGCTATGTCATTCCGGTGCGGGCGGAATATCGGCACCAATTCGGCGGCATCATACACGACCAAAGCGCCAGTGGGCAAACCGTCTATGTGGAACCACAAAGTATTTTGGAAATGAATAACAAATTGCGTCAGGTCCAATTGGCGGAAAAACAGGAAATCGAGCGGATCCTCGCTGAATTATCCGCGGCCTTGGCGCCTTATACCAATGAATTGCGGAGCAACGAATATTTGTTGGGGCAGTTTGACTTCATTAATGGCAAGGCCAAGTACGCCGCGCAAATTCGTGGGACGGAACCCCTGGTTTCCACCGATAATATTGTTAAATTGCGTCAAGCGCGTCATCCATTGTTGGATCCGCGCCAAGTTGTCAGTAATGATATTTTGATCGGGGACACGTATAAGACGATCGTGGTCACCGGTCCCAATACCGGTGGGAAAACGATCACCTTGAAAACACTGGGCCTGATTCAATTGATGGCCCAATCAGGGTTGTTCATTCCCACGCGGGAAGAAAGTCAAGTGGGGATCTTCCACGAGATTTACGCGGACATTGGTGATGAACAGTCGATCGAGCAGAACTTGAGTACTTTCTCCAGTCATATGGATAATATTATTAACTTCCTGGATCCGGTTGACGACCGGGACTTGGTGCTCTTGGATGAACTGGGCGCTGGGACCGATCCCCAGGAAGGCGCGAGTTTGGCCATCGCGATTCTGGATTATCTCGGGGGCACTGGGGCTGAAGTCATGGCCTCGACCCATTATCCCGAGTTGAAGGTCTATGGCTATGAACGGCCAGAAACGATCAATGCCAGCATGGAATTTGATGTCAAGACCCTGAAACCGACTTATCGGTTGTTGATCGGCATGCCTGGTCGTTCCAACGCTTTCGATATTTCACGGCGTCTCGGCATGCCGGAAGCGATCGTGGCGGCGGCCAAGGAATTGATGAACGGTGCCAGCCAAGATTTGAATGATATGATCAGCGACCTGGAAGCGCAGCGTAAGCAAACCGAGACACGAGGCGAAGAATTGGCGCAGCAATTGCAGGAAGCCACGGCGCTGCATGATGAGTTGAAGTCGGCCTGGACCGATTTTCAAAAGCAGAAAGAGCGGCTACAAGCGACGGCTCAGGAAAAGGCCAATCAGTTGGTTGACCAAGCACAAACCGAGGCCGACCAAATCATTGACGAATTGCGGCAGATGCGCTTGAACGGCGCTCAGAGCGTCAAGGAGGATCAACTGATCGCGGCCAAGGGACAATTGAACCAATTGCACCAAGAACGTAGCCTGAAGCAAAATAAGGTCTTACAGCGCGCCAAACGCCAGCAGGAGATCAAGGTGGGCGATGATGTCCGCGTGCTTTCTTATGGACAGGTCGGTGTGGTCACCCAGAAATTCAGCGCCCATCAATACGAAGTCCAAATGGGCATCATCAAAATGAAAATCGCCGAACGGGAATTAGAGAAGATCAAGGCGCCGCAACCAGCGGCACAACGGCAGATCGTCACCGTTCGTGGCGGTAGTGATCATCACGTTTCCACTCAGTTAGATCTGCGTGGTCAACGCTACGATGAAGCGCTAGCCAATCTCGATCGCTACATTGACGCCGCGTTATTAGCCGGTTATGAGTCCGTGACGATCGTTCACGGTAAAGGTACCGGCGCGATCCGGCAAGGCGTGCAGGATTATCTCAAACAGAATCGTCGCGTCAAACGTTATGAATACGCGCCGGCATCAGCAGGTGGTAATGGCGCGACCCTGGTTTTCTTCAAGTAGTCAGCTTGGTTATTTTTTGTAAGCAAAAAGTTTGAAAAAAGTGTTGGGGACAGTTAAGATAATAATATCTTTATTGGAGGTAAGCAAAATGGTAAAAGCGATCACAGACAAAACTTTCACCGCGGAAACTGAACACGGGGTTGTTTTAACAGATTTCTGGGCAACTTGGTGCGGTCCTTGTCGGATGCAGTCACCGGTTATCGAGAAGCTGGAAGAAGAGAACAAGCAGGTCAAATTCACCAAAATGGATGTGGATGAGAACCCAAATACACCGCAACAATTTGGCATTATGGCCATCCCAACCTTGATCATCAAAAAAGATGGCGAAGTTGTGGAGAAAGTTGTTGGCTACCACAGCAAGGAACAACTTGAAGCAACCTTAGCGAAATATACCGCGCAATAAATCTCAGAATCACTAATTCACGCAGTCAAAAAGACATTCAACGCCGCTACTTTCAGGCGTTGAATGTCTTTTTTTGATGGGCGCTGGCTACTCGGTTGGCGCGCTATCCGCTACCGGTGTGGTCAATTGAATGAATTCGGGCCGTGGTTGCGCCACGGGGTCCTTTAAGTCCGTTTGGATCCGCAGGCTGACGCGCTGATGCCGCGCGTCCACGGTGAAACTCGCTTCCGTTAGAAAGCCCAGCTGTTGTTCGCGGGTCTGCGCCACGAAGCCAGTTTCTAAACTAAAACTAGCCGTTGCCGGGAAGGCCAAGCGTTTAGCGACGGTCGGACCTTGAAGGCGTAATTCGGTCACGCTCTTCTTCTGACTGATCAGGCTCAGTTCACCCCAATCCGCCCGCGCAAAGAAGCTGACCAGATCGTCCCATTCGGCTAAAGGCAGGCGCCGCGCTAACGATTTGCCCAACCAATAAGAGAGATCCGCCGTATCTTCCCCTAACAATAAGGGTAGCAAAATATCACGATCTAAATATCCCTGAAAATCTTCAGGTCGTTGCTTCAGTAGCTCTTGAATCGATTGCCAGTTCATTACGTTTCAACCTCCAAGTTAGTTCAATTATACCTGATTTACCGGAATGGCGGGCAAGAAAAAGTGCTTTTTACCAAAAATTAGCGAGAAAGTGCTGGCGGCCAACTTTATGGCGTGTGGACTTGCGGTGTTCATTGGTGTTGGTTAGCCAGCCTGGTAGGGGATTCGGTTACCAACTCGCGGCGACCGCGCTGGCCGATTGTCTGACGATCCCACCTGGTTGGCTGTTTCTCACGATGATTTACGAAGGAAATCGGACCGGATCGCGTTGTCAAGACTTGAAAAATCAGTCAAAAAAAGCGACAATAAAGGCTAAGTCAAAATTGAAGGGATCGCAAATGAATAAGCAACCAATTGGTTTTTTGGATTCTGGGGTCGGCGGGTTGACCGTCGTTAAAGAAGCCCTGCGCCAGTTACCGCATGAAGATATTGTCTTTATCGGTGACCAGGCACGATTACCTTATGGTCCGCGGCCCGCGCAGCAAGTGCAGGCGTTTACGTGGCAATTGACCCGCTTTCTGTTGAAACAGAATATTAAAATGCTTGTTTTCGCCTGTAATACCGCGACCGCCGATGCGCTTGAAATAATCAAGCCACAGTTGCAGATTCCGGTGGTGGGAGTGATCTTGCCCGGTGCCCGTGCGGCGATCAAGGCTACCAAGAACCGCCGGATCGGCGTCATCGCCACCGAAGGGACCATCAAGTCCGCGGCCTACCAGCAAGCGATCCAGCGTCGTGATCCGCAATTACAGGTCCTGAGTTTAGCCGTCCCCAAGTTTGTGACCTTAGTCGAAAGTGGCCAATATAATCGCCCGATCGCCCGAAAAATCGTGGCCGAAATGCTGCAGCCCTTTGTCGGCAGCGGCATTGATACTTTGATTCTAGGGTGTACGCATTATCCGCTTTTGCGCCCGTTGATCCAAGACTTTCTTGGGCCCGAGGTGCAGTTGATCGATTCTGGCGCCGAGGCGGTTTCTGAGGTGTCGGTCTTGCTGGACTATTTCGAGATCACCAACCAGAATCTGGCTCACCATGGTCAGGCTCACTTTTACACCACGGCTTCACCGAAGATGTTCGATCAGATCGCGTCAGACTGGTTGGATTTGCGGGATTTGAAGGCGCAACAAGTCAATGTGACGCAGGAAGAGTGAGAGCCACCCCGGTTAGCTTCTGAGCATTAACCAAGCCAGGCTTTTGGAGGCAGGGTTTAGCCTCCGGAAGCCAGGCGTAGTTAAGCGGAAGAAGCTGGGGTGGCGAACACGTTTCAAAAGGAGGAGACCAACGCATGAAGCATGAATTAGTGATTGCCACGAATAATCCAGGCAAGGCGCGGGAGTTTAAAGCTGTTTTCGAACCAGCGGGTTGGCAGATCAAGACCTTGGCCGATTTCCCCCAGCTGGATCAAGTCAAAGAAACGGGGCGGACGTTTGAAGCCAACGCGCGCTTGAAGGCCGATCATTTCGCCCAAGTATTAGACCAGGTTGTCTTGGCCGATGATTCCGGTTTGCAAGTCGATTATTTACACGGTCAACCAGGGGTTTATTCCGCGCGTTATGCGGGAGCCGACCACGATGACGCCGCTAATAATGCGCGTTTGTTGGCGGAATTAGGCGGGGTGGCACCAGAACAACGGCAGGCCAACTTCCACAGTACGCTGGTCTTGGCTTGGCCCGGCCGCCCGGACGCCGATTTGGTCGTCGCTGGCGATGTTGCTGGTGAGATCCTTAGTGTGCCGCGCGGCGTGGACGGTTTTGGTTATGATCCCTTGTTTTACTTACCCGAGCTGACCAAGACTTTCGCGGAACTATCCGCGGTCGAAAAGACTAAATATAGTCATCGTGGCGCCGCGATTCGTAATTTGATGCCGCGATGGCAAGCATGGTGGCAAGAACAGGAGCGAAACTGATGGCAAAAATCTTAGTAGTCAGTGATAGTCATGGTGATCGTGGGATTTTGACCAAATTGGTGCAGCATTATCAAGATCAGGTCGATCTCATGGTTCATTGCGGCGATTCAGAATTAGCCGCGGCAGATAGTTTACGTCGGCAGTTTCTGATCGTGACCGGCAATATGGATTTCGGCGGCGACTTACCCGAAACGGCCAGTGCTGTTGTTGGGCCTGAGCGGATCTTTGTCGCTCACGGCCATTTGCTGGGGGTCAATTATGATCTGTTACAGCTCCAATTATTGGCCCAAGAACACCAAGCAACGCTAGCGTTTTACGGGCACACCCATCATCTGGATTGTCAGATGGTCGCGGGGCTTCTGCTGCTTAATCCGGGCTCGATCAGTCAACCCCGAGGACCATGGGCCAAACTAGGCGGCACCTATGCCTTGGTTGAAACGACCCCCACCACCATCACCGTTCAGTATTATGATCGGGCCTTACAACCCGTTCCAGAACTTCACTTCAGTTTCACACGCTGATTCGCTGGCAAAAAAACTGCCCCGCCAATGTCGGCAGGGCAGTTTTCATCTGAAATGATTGCAGCAACGTCGTGGGTTGGCGTGCTTACATGAAGAGATGCTTATAAGTGAACACGGCGCAAACACCAGCCAGGATCGGGGCCAGTACCGGGATCCAAGCGTAACGCCAGTCGGACTTACCTTTGTTCTTCAACGGTAAGAGTGCGTGCAGGATCCGTGGCGACAGATCCCGGGCGGGGTTCAAGGCTGGACCAGTGGGACCACCCAGAGAGGCCACCAAGGTCATCACCAGAAAGCCCAGCGCCAAGTGCGCGGTGCCCAAGTCATTCTTGAAGAACGGCGCTTTGGTGATCCCTAAAGCTGAGAAAATCAAGATAAAGGTGCCGACAAACTCGTTGAAGAAACCGTTGAGTCGACTGGAAGTCGCATCGATCGTCGAAAAGGTACCCAAAATGTGTTCAGGATTGGTGGTCATGTCATAGTGTGGCTTGTAAATCAAAACCACAACCGCCTGGCCACAAAAGGCACCTAACATTTGCGCGCCCAAATAAGGCAGGACCTCTGCCCAAGGAAAGAGTCCTGAGGTTGCCAGCCCCAAGGTGAAAGCGGGGTTGATGTGGTTGCCCGAGATCCCGCCGAAAATCAATGCGGGGATCATGACCCCGGCACCATAGCCCAAAGAAATCAAGATCCAACCACCATGTTCGCCCTTGGTGCCTGCTAAATCAACGTTGGCGACCGCACCATTGCCCAAGATCACCATAATTGCTGTACCAATAAATTCTGCCGCTAAGCGCGTCATTAGTGAATATGTCATTTTTATCCTCCAAAGTTGAGATACAAATAAATATTATACTTGGTAATGGCAGAACAAGCAATCTGTGTCATAATAAAAGTGGGGAAGTCAGAAAGGATTTTTAGATAATGATTGCAAAATCGATTGATAAGATGTTGTTAAAGAAACAAACGGGGTTCTTGATCCCAGCTGATCGGGTGGCGCAAGTCCAGGCCAGCAACCCTTTGACGCACGCGTTCTTAGTTTTGACCAAGGTTCGTTATTCTAAGATTCCTGTTTTAGATGCGGATTCGCATATTATTGGTTTGTTGACCATGCCAATGATCACAGACGCGATGATTGGTTTAGAAGAGTTGAGTTTCGATCCCATTGCCAAAATGACCGTGGCGGATGTGATGCAAACGAATTTCGATACGATCCAAGTCGATGCTGATATGGATCAAACGTTACATTTATTGGTGGATAATCCTTTCTTGCCGGTGGTTGATCGGGAGAATGTTTTCCAAGGAATCTTAACTCGCCGGGAAATGATGAAGGCCTTTAACTATGTGGCTCACAATATTGAGCAACAATATGAAATCATCGCCAAAGATGATCCCGCCGTCGAAGAAGCTTAATCCGCGGTGACGCTGGCCGCGAGCCACGTCAGGCAACATCAAAGTAAAAATGACCCCCAAAGGTTGGCTTGTCAGTCAACCTTTGGGGGTCATTCATTTATTCTAGATTCTGGCGCTGACCTGAAGCGGCTGTGAGCCTTAGCCCAACTGAATGATATTGCGCGGCAGCTTGATGCCAGCTTCCTGCAAAGCTGGCAAGTAATGATCCAGCAAGAGCCGCTGCATCGGCAATTCCGCACCCTGTTGCGGCGTGACTAAGATTTGATAAACCAGATTGCCACTAGCGGTGGTGTTGGTGCCCAACAATTGGGGCTGCGCCAGCAATTCGGGGGTTTGTGGGTACAGGCGCGCGTTGACCGTTTCTAAGATCTGCGCCAGTTGCGTCAGATCGGTCTCAGCCGTAATGTTCAAGCTAATGATCTGTTGGCGATGCCCCCGAGAGAAGTTCGAAACAATGGTAATGTTGCGATTGGGAATATAATGGAGCGTGCCATCGGTGCCCCGCAATTCGGTCGTGCGCAAACCGACAGCAACAACGGTACCGCTGACTTCGGCGATTTTGACAAAATCATCCACCTGGAATTGTTGCTCGAACAAAATAAAGAACCCCGTGACCACGTCGTTGACAAAGCCTTGCGCGCCTAAGCCAATGGCCAAACTGGCGACACCGGCGCTAGCCACTAAGGTACCCACGGGGATACCGATCATGCTCAGGATGGTGTAAATATAAAACAACAGTAAAGTATAGCGTAAGATGTTCTTTAGCAGTGATTTCAGGGTTTGGCTGCGGTTCGTCGAGGTCTGCTCAAGCCGGCTGTAGCGATCCATTCCCTTACTGATCAGTTTCTGACCAATGAAATTGATCAAATAAAACAACACTGAAACGAGGATCAGCTGCAGACCTTTCGTCAGAATGTTGGTCCCAATTTCATCCCAGTCAAATTTGGCAAAGAGATTCAGTTTCGACAAAGTAAATCCGACTCCTTTTACGACAGAAATTTAGTTTCAGTCTTTATTCTAGCAAATCTTTTTCCTTGATGGTGGATTATCTTTTTATTTTAGCAAATCCTCATGAAGATTGCGCGCCTTATTTCAAACGGTGACGACGAAAGCGGCGCCCAACCGGCCCAATATTTATAAAAGCGATTTATTGGTTTCTAATTGCTTAGGGTCGCCATTGGTGCTATGCTTAACGTACATGATTTTGTAATTCAGAGGAGGTTAATGATGTCTGGTGGAGAAATTGCTGGGTTGATCGCAGCTGGAGCTTTCATGATTCTGGTTATTTTCACAGCGGTCTTCCTGAATCGATTAAGCAAAGTGATGAAGAATGTCGAGAAGACGATGGGTAGTGTTGATCAATCCTTACAGGCTGTGACGAAGGACGTCAATACGTTATCCGATGAGGTCGAGGGACTGTTGGTCAAGAGCAACACCTTGTTAGGTGATGTCAATCAGAAAGTCGCCACGTTGGATCCTGTTTTTAAAGCCATGGGTGATTTAGGCGAGTCGGTTTCCGATCTCAATGCCTCGTCACGGAATTTGGCAGCCAAAATCACCAATGCTGGTGGCACGGTCGCTAAAGTCGGGGTTGGCCGACGCGTTTTGAGTTCATTGTTATCACGTAATAAGGAAGATCAATAGACAAAGGAGTCGTTATCATGGCAAAGAATGGACATTTTCTATTAGGTTTGATCGTAGGTGGCGTGGCCGCGGCCAGCGCAGCGTTACTATTAACACCGGAAACTACCGCTGATCTCCGTAAGAAAGCGGCTGAGAAATGCGATCGCGCGCGGGAAAAAGCAATCGATCTTTACGAAGTCGCAGGCGACGCGACCGCTGATTGGCGGGAAGATGCTGCGGCTAAGGTTGACCAAGTCTTACATGAACATGAAGGACTACAATCCGCGGTTTCAACTTCTAACGAGAAGTTCCAACAGTTGATCAGCAACTTTCAAGACGCGACTGAATCATTGAAATCGCAGTTAAGTGATGTTTCCCAACAATTGAAGACCACGGTTGATGAACATGCTAGCGCAGACAACGACGATTTCGATGACATCGTGCTGGACAGCCAGTCTGCTTTCCAAGAAGCTAAGGATGACCACGAAGACGCTGCGGAAGCTGCTGATGCTGAGCAAGCGCCGGCGGACGAGCAGGAAGCTGCAACCGAACCAGCAGCACCGGCTGAGTCTGAAGACAAAGCTGACGAAGCCGCTACAACAGAGAATGACAAGTTTAGCTTTGACGAAACAGATCCCAAATTAGGGGCTAACCCAACCGAGAAATAAGCTGTTTGCTTTGATTGACCGGCAGAAATCCCCAAAAAGATCCAGAACTTCCGGTGAGAAGATGTTTTTCAACAGCGGAATTTCATAACCTTGGTTTTTTAGGCGCTAACCCTTTGATAATAGGTGTCATCAAGCAGAAAAAGGGGAGTCGAAAACGACGATGTTTTCGCCGCAACCAAGGAAATTTCAATGATATGACCTCAAATCCCAGCTAGTGGCTGGGATTTTTATGTAGGATCAATTTGCATGACAAAAAGTTCTAAGTTCAGCTTCCTGAAGCAAAAGTTAAAAATAGACGCAAACTTCCTTTTCACAAAAGTGCGAAGGAAGTTGCGTCCATTTTTTTATTTATCTAACTAGCGATTGAAAGGACAAAAGAGAGACAAGCCATTGATACGACTGATTTTTCATATGAAAAATCAGTTTCATCCATTATTTTGACCAACCAATTAGATGATCTAAACTTGTCGGTAGTGTCCTGACAAATTCAGCAAAAATCTAATTCCAATTGATCCATTTGGATTCATTTGTTTACCTAGACTGGCGCTCATTTTTTTGTAATTAATGTAGCGGGATGTGGTTCAGTTCCTTAGAAGTATGCGTGAAGGCTTGGGCGCCATTTTCAGTGACATGGACACAATCTTCGATCCGCACCCCAGCAAATCCAGGAATATAAATACCTGGTTCAATCGAGAAACACATTCCTGGCTGTAAGACTAGTTCATTGCCCGCCATGATCGAAGGGAATTCATGGGTCGAAGTACCGATCCCGTGACCCAAACGATGGATGAAGTATTCTCCATAACCAGCCTTGGTAATGATATCGCGAGCGATGGCGTCCAATTCTGCCGCCGTCAAGCCTGGCTTGACCGCGTCTTGGGCAGTCAGTTGGGCCTCTAAACAAACATCGTAGATCTCTCGCTGTTTGTCGCTCAGTTGACCAAACGCCACGGTCCGGCTGGCATCGCTCATGTAGCCCTTGTGGTTAGTTCCCAGATCAAACAAGATCATTTCATTACCCACGATGGGATCCTTTTCAGGGCCACCATGAGGATTAGCAGCATTGGCCCCAGCCTGGACGATCGTGTCAAAACTCATTTCCATGATGCCTTGTTTCATTAACCCGTATTCGATTTCCGCAACAACCTCTTGTTCCGTGCGTCCTTGTTGGATCGCGTTGAAACCAATCGAGAAAGCCAAATCAGCTTCCTCACCGGCTTCTTCCATCAAGCGGATTTCGTCAGGGGTTTTGAATAATTTCAGATGTTCAACGAAGCGCGACACATTACCTGGGAAGTCCGCGTTCGGGAACTGGGCCCGAACCGCTTCAAAACGTTGGACTGGTAAACTATCTTTTTCTAAGCCCCAGTGGGTGGTCTGCTGGGCCCGTTGTTTGATCAGGTCCGCGATCATCGCGAAGGGGTGCTGGTGGTCGAGATAGCCATAAACATCACCGGTCCAGCCAGCCTTCTTCGCCGAATTGACCTCCAATTCCGGTGCGAAGAGGAACGGTTGGGCATCGGCGAAAACGAAGAGGCCAAGGATCCGTTCGTGGGGGTCAGAAACAAAGTTCGTAAAGTAAGCGACACTATTCGGATCGCTGATATAAATAACATCCAATTGCTGTTCTTGGAGCCATTGTTGCAATAATTCCAGTTTTGTCATGATAGGGCTTCCTTTCAATAAGACTTCGCTTTCAGTATACCATAATTCAGCACAACTCAAATGAAAAAAATATGAAAGCCAATCTAGTGAAAACGGTTTATTTTCAGAAGAAAATTGTAAAAACGTTTGCATTTATGATTATACAGTGCTAAATTAATAACTAGGAATATGAAAATAACAGGGAGATCTACTAATGGAAAAACAAACAATTACAATTTATGATGTCGCACGTGAGGCTAGTGTTTCCATGGCCACGGTCTCGCGAGTTGTTAACGGCAACCCTAATGTTCGACCAGATACGCGTGAGAAAGTCTTGAAAGTTATCGAGAAACTTGATTATCGTCCGAATGCGGTCGCCCGTGGTTTGGCCAGTCACCGGACAACAACGGTCGGGGTCTTGATCCCCGATTTGACCAACATCTTTTATGCGTCATTGGCGCGCGGCATTGACGATGTGGCCACGATGTATAAGTATAATATTATTTTAGCGAGCGCTGATGCGGCTAAGAATAAGGTCGATACCGTCTTGGAGAGTATTTTGGCCAAGCAGGTCGACGGCTTGATTTTCATGGGGCCGCACTTATCTGACTCGACCCGCAAGGAGCTGGAGCGCAGCAAAACGCCAGTGGTCTTGGCCGGGACAGTGGATCCATTGGATAAATTAGGCAGTGTCAATATTGACTACGTCGCCGCGGTCAAAGAGGCGACGCAACGTTTATTGTCAACGGGTAACGAACATATTGCCTTCGTCACCGGTGCAATGACTGACCCGATCAATGGTCAATATCGGTTGAAGGGCTATCAAGCAGCCTTGAGTGAAGCTAAGATCGCCTACGATGAGAGTTTGGTTTTCGAAACGGAATATAGCTATCGCGCTGGCGAAGCGATCTGGGACGCGGTGAAGCGCTCTGGTGCGACGGCCGCCGTGATTACCGACGATGAATTGGCAGTTGGCTTTTTGAATGGGGCCAATGATGGTCATACGCGGATTCCTGAAGACTTCGAAATCATTACCAGTAACAACACCATGTTAACAGAAATCGTTCGGCCGAAACTGACTTCGATCGCGCAACCGCTGTATGATATTGGGGCCGTAGCGATGCGGTTATTGACCAAGATGATGAACAAGGAAGAGATCGAGCAGAAGACGGTCTTGTTACCGCATAGCATCATCACGCGGAGTTCAACCAAGTAGGGACCAAGGCAAGTCTTGCTTAGTGAAGCACCAGCTTGGCTGGGTAGCGCCTTAACGTCACTCGCTTGAAAGTATCACCGTGTAGTTATCAAATTGTTTGGAAGAGTTTGTCAACGTGCAAAGCGTTGGCAAACTTTTTTTGTGGGCGGGTCATTGTCAGCGGCGTCGTCGTCCCCACCGATTCGCTGATCGTCTCGGTAAATAGCAGATATTGACATAGCAAAAACCACCACCGAAGTTTTCATTCGGTGGTGGTTTTGGTTACCCGTTTCTGCTAGAGTTCGCGGTCAAGGTGTTGCCGGGGTCTCAGGGGTGACCGTCGAGCTACTATTGGCGCTGCTGGAGGTATTGCTGCTGGAGTTTGCAGTTGAACTGCTACTGGAAGTGGAGCTACTGTTGGCCCCGTTTTCATTTTCGGGGTCCGTAGTTTCATCCTCATTTTCTTCATTGCCAGCTGTTTCTTCTTCGTTTTCTTCGTCTTCGGTTTCGGTTTCATCCGTGGTACTGGTACTACTTTCAATGACGTCACCGTTGGCATCGAGATGCAGGATGACACCATAATTGTTCTTGATTCCTTGCAAGTAATCGAAGAAGAGCTTGTAGTCGGCCGCGGTGCCACCAATGCCGAACTGGGCACTAATATTACTTGGTCCATGATTATTAAAGAGCGCCGAAACGCGATTACCTGTGACGGCGATCGACTGTCCCTGATAAGAAACCGTCCCGCTATTGGTCCCGGTATTGGCTAAGACCGTATGGGTTTGAACATTGTCGGGTTTACTGGTAGTTTGATTTAGTTTCAGTAAGCTGGCGTCCTGTTGATAGATTGCATTGGCCAGTTGCGCCCAATAAGTGGTGTTGATCGTGCTAGCATTAGAGCTCAGGTTGTGAACATTACCATAGAAATTGTCATAACCCAACCAAGTGGCCATGGTGATTCCCGGGGTGGAACCAACGAACCAATTGTCGCGGTAATCATTCGTTGTCCCGGTCTTACCATAAACGTTGCTCGTATTGAAGTTCAACTGCCACGAGAGGTTGGCGGCGGTTCCGGCTGAAACGACTTTCTTCAGCATTTCTTGCATGATATAAGAAGTTGAGGCGCTAAAGACTTTGGTTTTCTTCGTCTTATGCTGGTAGATCACACTACCATTGGGCGCGGTGATCTTATTGATCACATAAGGCTTGAGGTAGCTGCCTTGATTGGCAAAGGTCGCAAAAGCTGCGGCATTTTGTTCGACGGTGAAGCCTTCCTTGGTCCCACCTAAAGCCAACCCTAATTGGGAATACTCATCGGTGGTCAGGTCCAGACCCATCTTCTTCATGTAGGTGCTGACGTCAACGCGCGTATTATTGCGCAAGTGATAATAAAGATTGACTGCTGGCAAGTTATAGGACCATTCCAACGCTTCGGTGGTCGGCACAAACCGGTTCTGGATCGTGGAGCCATAATCAGAAGGCTTGTAATTGCCGAATGCTCGTGGAAAATCAGCGAGGGCAGTTTGGCTATTGATCACTTGGTTCTCGATAGCCGGTCCATAGATCATCAGAGGTTTGATGGAAGAACCTGGTGAACGTTTCGTACTGAACGCATGATTGATCTGATTTTCATTGAAGTCCTGACCGCCAACAAAGGCTAAGACGGCGCCAGTGCTGTTGTCCAAAACCACACTCCCAGGTTGGACCTTTTCGGTGATCGTGACTTCCTTTTTCAAATTATCATCGTAGGCGGTCTCCGTGTAAGTTTGACCAAAATTGACACTGGCCGTCTTCGTAACACTTTCCAGCTGATCATAAAGGTCTTTGTTGACGGTGCTGTCGATCCGATAACCTTTCTGCTTCAACAGTTCATCCGCACTTTCCCAATAGCGATTATATAATTGGGTGTCTTTCTCGACCTTACTAACGCTACGACCATTTTGCTTGATCAATTGCTTGATCAGGATCTCCCGGGCCTCGGACATGAGCAGATTGTACATATAGCCGTATTTAGTTGTTGAGGTGCTTGCGGTCGTTGGCTTCTGGAACTGGCTACGGAGGTCGACTTTCTTGGCGTCTTCATAGGCTTTTTTGGTAATGTCGCCATGCCGGTACATCCGAAACAGAACCACATCTTTGCGCTTCATGCTATAAGTGAGGTCTTTCTTGACGGTGCCGTCTTGCCGATAGGGGGTATAAATCGACGGGCTCTGGGGTAAACCGGCGATGAACGCAGCTTGGGCAAGACTAAGTTTCGCGGCTGATGTGCCGAAGAGCCCTTGGGCCGCTGTTTCTACGCCAGCGATATTCTGGCCAGCATTGTTACGGCCAAAAGTTGCCACATTCAAATAGGATTCCAAAATCTGATCCTTGGAGAAATACTTATCGATCCGCAGGGCCAACATGATTTCTACAGCCTTACGCCGCCAAGTTGTTTCCGATGATAGAAGTTGCATCTTGACCAATTGCTGGGTCAAGGTTGAGCCCCCAGTCTGCGTGCCTAGACCAGTCACATCGGCCAAAACAGCGCGAACCAGAGATTTCGGCACCACGCCGGCGTGATTATAATAATCCTCATCCTCAGTAGCGACGATGGCCTTTTTCAAGTTCGCGGAGATTTGACCCGATTTGGTTTGTGTCCGGATCAAATCGCTTTTGACGCTGGCCAATTTGACGTCCTTAGCGAAGTAAAGCTCTGAAGATTGGTTGATATTTTCGATTTGCCGTTTCATGCTATTGTATGACGGAACCTTCTCATGACTCATCAAGCCACTGAAATAGCCTAAGCCCAGTCCAAGCACGAGCGCGCCGAGAATAAAGAGGAAGGACATGAAGTATAGCACCAACCGTCGTAGGGTTTGTAACCCCACATCGACGTTGAAGCGCCAGTCACGGCTGAAATTGATCTGGCCGAATTTCTTCCGCAAAAAAGCGCTCAGGGCGATCCCTTGTTTTTTCAGGAAAGCACCGAGTCGTCGGCTGTAGAGTTTGATTTGCTCCAGAAGATTCTGCCACCAGTTTTGAGGCTCGTTCAAGTATAGCGCCACCTTTAATTAGATACTCTTCAGAATTATATAACATTTCCTAAGAAAAATGGGCGAAATCGGGCAAACTGTCATTAGATTGTTAAGTTGACCTATGTTTGAGCACAGAACAAATGCGACTGCTGATCGAAATCAGCTCCGTTTTCCGGTTGCGCCACCTTAAACAGCACGACAACGCTGGCGATGTTGACCCGACCATTATTCGTTGCTGCACCGGTGCTGCCTTGCTGATTGAGTGGGTGAAGTGAACGCTGAGATCCAGTCTATTTTGGCGGCTGTCCCAGTTGGTTTGGTACCCGTTGTTTTTTCCAAGTAAATCGGCTAGACTTAAGTTATTAGGAAGTGAGACCCCATGACAAAAAATACCGCAGCGGACTACTGGAATGAATTTCGTCAGGCCGATTCGCGCGTTAAAACGGATTATCAGGCCCATCAGGCGTGGTCGTTTGGCAATAGTCGCGCAATGGCCGATGAACTGTTGGCCTTGGTTCTGGCTGGGACGAAACAAGCTACAGCCTCGCTTTACCAATTATATCGTTGGACGAACGAACCACTGCCGCAGGTGGGTGATTTTAGTGTGATCCTTGATGGGGCGCAGGTGCCTAGCTGCATCATTGAAACAACTGCGGTGGAAGTCGTGCCCTTCGCTAGCGTGACCGCCGAACACGCCCGTTTGGAAGGCGAAGGTGATTTAAGCCTGACCTATTGGCGTGAAGTCCATTGGCAATTCTTTAGTCATCAGGCCGCGGCGGCCCATCATCATTTCAATGAAGATGATTTAGTCGTGTGCGAACGGTTCAAAGTAGTCTATCGTTGATCAATTCAAGCCTTACCATCAAAAAAACGTCGATCCTCCCCAGCACGCGCTCATTTCAGTGCGCAGTGTGGGAGAATCGACGTTTTTTAATTGGCGCTGCGTGCACTAGCTCTAGGTACCTCGGGTCAGCTGACTAGGGACGCACGAGTTCGTAGATCGCTTCCGCGTAAATGGCGGTTGCTTTGATGATATCGGCGATCGGCATGAATTCGTTAGCTTGGTGCATCACGTTGGGCTGGCCCGGGAATTGAGCGCCAAAGGCCACGCCACGTTTCAGGATCCGACCATAAGTGCCGCCACCGATCACTTGTTCATGACCTGGTTGGCCCGTTTGCCGCTCATAAACGGCCAGCAATGTTTTGACCAATGGATCCTCACCTGAAACATAATGAGGCTCCTGGGCATGGCCTTCGATTTGACAAGTCACATTGGCCGCGTTGATTTGTTGTTCAATTTGCTGGTTGATCAATTCCGCGTTGGTGCCTTGCGGGTAACGGACATTGATCAGAACGGTGCCACCTTGGCCAGCCTCATACGCAAAAATATCAGGACTAGCAGTCAATTCACCCATCAGTTCGTCTGTGTGGGCGATTCCTAATTTGGCGCCGCGGGAATCCAAGTGCAGCCATTGACTGATGGTTTGCACATATTGTTGTCCGGCTGGATCTAAGGCTTGTTGGCTCAAGAACAGGGCCAAATAAGTGCCCGCGTTAACGCCATCCCGAGGTTCTTGGGCATGGGCGCCTTTGCCGGTCAGGGTCAAACTAACCTGCTCGTCTTGGATTTCGGCGTCGGCGATCAAGTCGTTTTCCGCGGCGAAGGTGGTTAGAGCAGTCCCCAGTTGGTCTAGATCATGTCCCTTGACAATGGCAACCGCGGTTTGCGGCACCATGTTGGCGCGAATCCCACTTTGAAAATGGCTTAATTCCCGCGAACCTGCCGTGGCCAGTTCCGGCTTGAAAGTCACCTTGAAGGAGGCGATCCCCTTTTCACCATTGATGATCGGGAATTCCGCGTCTGGCGAGAAGCCGAAATCTGGCGTTGGTTCGACTTCCAGATAACGATCGATGCCTACCCACTCACTCTCTTCGTCGGTGCCGAAAATATAATGAATCTGCTTATTGACCGGTAGTTCCAGTTCTTTGATGATTTTTAGGGCGTAATAAGCCGCCATGGCAGGCCCTTTGTCATCGGAACTGCCGCGGGCGATCAGATTGCCATCCTTGATGACTGGCTTGAAGGGGTCCGTTACCCAACCAGGACCTGCGGGGACAACATCCATATGCCCCAATAACCCAAAGATTTCTGAACCGGCGCCATATTGGATCCGGCCAGCCACATTTTCCACGTTTTTGGTGACAAAACCGTCCCGCTCACCGATCGCTAACATTTTGGCCAAAGCTTTCGCTGGTCCGGGGCCAAGCGGATAGTCTGAAGTGCCGTGTTCTGTAGCGCGCTCGCTAGGAATCTCCAAAATACTCGTTAAGTCCGCCAGCAAGTCATCCTGCCGCGCTTGGGCTTCTTTTAACCAATCTACCATTGAGGTACCTCTTTTCTAGAATTATTCATTGATGTGTTCAATGACTTGTTTGAAAATCGTCATCACATGATCATCCGCTAATGAATAGTAGACTTCTTTGCCGCTCTTTCGAAACTTGACCAATTTCGCCTGCTTGAGCAATCGCAATTGATGGGAAACACTGGATTGCGATAGGCCCAGGATCGCTACGATGTCATAGACCCGCAATTCGGATTCATATAAGGCGTAGAGAATTTTGGCGCGGGTCTGATCACCGAGAACTTTGAAGAGTTCGGTGATCAGCGTCATGGTCGCGTCATTAGGTAAAGTCGCCGCGACGGTTTGAACCAGGGCGGCGTGATCGATTGAAGGAACGGTTGGTTCGTCTTGCCAGTCATTCAAATTCATTGTCAGACTCCTTGCGATGTTGACTCCATGATTCGATTATAACGAATTCACGGGTCCTTTGACCACTGCTTTAACTGAAAAAACTTACGATTCTAACTTTTACTTGATTTGGGCCAGTAATAAGCGGAGCCGATTACGGGTTAGTTGAAGGCCCCTTCCCGGAGGTGTCGGTTGCGCTTGCCAAGAGAAACGGGCGGGCCAGTAGGGAATCGCTAGCTTGTCCTTTGCTGGCAATCGTTGATAAAGCGCGGCCGCCTGGCTCCCTGGGGTGAACAGCGTTAATCCTAATTGCGCCCGGATCCAACCCCCGGCGACTTGAAACCAAAGGGTGGTGTTGTTCAGCTGCACAGCGGTGATCTGGTAGCGCTGGTCAACTTGGAGATACCGACCAGTGGGCCGCGGCGCGAAGGGGTTGTCGGCCAATTGCCGCTGGTGACTGGTCGCCGGTAAATAGAAGCTTTGTTGTAAATAAAGCTGCGTTAACGGTAAGGCCGTTGCTGAATTAAAACCGGCCGCTTCAATAAAACGATTGGATCCAATTTGATAGTAAGGGATACCTTGGCTGATGACATAGTTTTGGGCGTGGTAGCTGGTCAGTGGGGTAGCGTTGGCCTTGATCAGATTTAAGTTATACGGATTCTCATAACTGGTGCGGGGCTTGGCGGTGACCAAGGCGCCAGTGAAATCAGCCTTCTTGATCTTGGCGTCCAGTTTCTGGTTGCGATATAAGTTGCCAGTTCGGGGATAATTGGTGACCACCCCATCGATCGGTAAATTGACCAGCCAGTTCCATTGACTGGAATGTTCGGTCATTTGGGCCCAAACGTAAACTTTCTGACCTAGACCATGGAGTTGGCGAATCAATTTAGCATCCACTAGCTCTGAGGAAATGTTGATCCCCGTGGAAGTTTGGAGAACTTCGAAATTGATTTTCTTCAAGGTGCCGGCGATGAAAATACGGGGAACTTGGGGGAGGCTCTTTTTCAAGTTCTGGAGGCTGATCAATGAAAACGAATGGAACATCACACGGTTGCCCATCCCATAGCGCTGAATGCTCGCCACTAGGAGATCTTCCATATTTTTGGGATTTCCTTTTTTCGTTTTCTTGGTTTCGATTAGAAATTTAGTCTCTGGTCGCTTCTGGTAATAGGCGAATATTTCGTCTAAACTGTGCATTGGTTCGCTATTGGCCTGCTTGAAAGTTTTGATTTGCGCCCAGGGCGTTTGCGAAACGATGGCGTCATGTCCGGTGATCCGGGCTAAATTACGATCATGGGAAACGACCAATACATTGTCTTGGGAAACGTGGAGATCCAGTTCGACATAATCGGCGCCATTTTTGAAGGCGGAGTCGAAGCTGGCCAGGGTTTCTTCCGGCGCGTTGAGCGGATCGCCGCGGTGTCCCACCACGACGAAGGCGCTGAGGACTACCCATAAGGTTAGCAAAAATATCAATTGGCTTATTTTTCGGATCGAACTGATAATGAACACCTAACTTTATTTGGAATGAGAGTTGCAGGGGAATTATGGTGAGATGATACCCGTTCTTTCTAAAACATGATACACTTAAACTATTGCTGGAGGGACCAAAATGGCTGAAAAATATCAAACGCTGGATCTCATTGAGCAGATCACGCGGAATGATGGTAGTAAATATTACGAAATCGCGAATATGTTTATGAATGGTCGCGCCGAGCTAGCGGCGGTTCGAGGCCTGATCAAAAGCGTGCGCATCCTGCAGCTGAACATTCCCCATTCCAATGCTGTCGGTGTCTATGAACGTTATGTCAATGACACCTACCAAATGCCGGCGGAAGATTTCACGACTTGGACCGAGTGGGTCAAGCCGACCGGTCAGATCGAAACCGCGGTGGCCGAGATCTTGCGGGCCAATCATATTGGCTAGCTGCGATTGGCGAGCTGCGAACCGGATTTGCGCCACTGGGCAGGTCGGCCGCTGGCGATCCTTGCCGAATAGCCCACTGATTGCGGCGACGGCCACTTGCCGAGCGGTCTGATGATATTATACCTGTTTGTTGGGCGAGGTCCAAACCCCGTTGGGCACTTTGACCACTGTGGCGACTGTCCAAGTAGGTTCAGGCCGCGATCTAAGCTTGAAAAAGTGGCGTTGCGCCACGTAGATCTTAAAAGGAGCGTTTTGTGTGAACACTGATGAAATTGGCTTGGCACCACTAACAGGCCAACCTCAAATCTTTAATTTGAAACATGAAGAGGACCCTGATTATCGTGGGGTCAGCGTTAAAGTGTTGGACCCGGAGAATTTGGAGATAGGGCCGCGCCGCTATCAATTGCTGGCCAACTATCGTGATGGGTTTGAGCCGGAGCGCTTGGGCCAACGGTTTGAGCCGATCCTTGGGAAATACGATTATATTGTCGGCGACTGGGGGTTCGATCAGTTGCGGTTACGCGGCTTTTACGTGGATGAGAATCGTAATGCTAATCGCGATCAAGTAATCTCCAGTTTGGAAGATTACCTGATCGAATTTTGCAATTTTGGCTGTGCTTTTTTCGTGATCCAACGGGTTGGACCGAGCACGGTGACCACTGAACGTGAAACTCGGCGCCGCCAACGACCACGGAACAGTAACAACAATGCCGAGAACGGCAAAGGCAAGAAGCGGCCTGCACCTTCTTCCGGTGCTCGCGGCAGCAGTGCGAATAACAAGAGTGACCGCCGCCGCAACAATCGCCGCGGCGACACGCCACGGGGAGCAGGGTCACGGGCGGAAGCCAACAATGGCACCTCTGCGACTACCAATGCACCGGCGGGAACCGCACCAACTGGACGGCGCTCGCGCAGTGATGAAGGCAAGGGTCGCACCTCTGAAAAGCGGCGTCCACGTTCCCGCGGAAATTCAGGGAAAAACAAGGTGCCAGGGGATCATCACAACAAGCCTAGCGCGGAAACTCAGTCCAACGGGGCGACTAGTTCCAAGCGTTCGAATCAGCCTACCGCCGCGGCGAAAGCGCCAAGTCAGCCGAAGCAACATCGCTTTCACATCCGCAACCTTGACCAACCCCCTAAGTAGGTCGTCGGCAGCGGTCTGATCCACCCAAATCAAGTAAAAATGGAGTTCTTATTTTGAAACAATATTCAGCTTATATGATTGACTTAGACGGCACCGTTTATCGCGGTTCCGAGAAAATCCCGGCGGCGCGCCGATTTGTGGAACGATTACAAGCGGCGCAGCTTCCGTTTTTGTTTTTGACCAATAATACCACCAAGACGCCAGCCGCGGTGGTTCAGAACCTGGCCGACAATCATCAAATCAGCGTTCGCCCGGATCAAATTTATACACCATCTCTGGCCACGGTCAGCTACTTAAAAGCGAAGAATCATGGTGATCTTCACGGCAAATCCGTTTATGTGATCGGTGAATTAGGGCTGGTTTCGGCGTTGCTGGATGCAGGGATGGTTTTGAATGAAACAGATCCTGATTATGTGGTCGTCGGCCTAGATTACGATGTGACCTATCATAAATTTGAAGTGGCCACCTTGGCGATTCGCCAAGGTTCGACTTTTATTGGCACGAACGCGGACACCAATCTGCCCAATGAGCACGGTTTGGTCCCCGGAGCGGGTTCAGTGATTGCCATGGTTGAGCGGGCCACCCAGCAAACGGCGACTTATATTGGCAAGCCGGAACCGATCATCGTGCAGGCGGCGCTCAGTGTCTTAGGGCGGGAAGCGGCGCAAGTTTTGTTGGTTGGCGACAATTATGAAACCGACATTCGCGCCGGGATCAACGCCAATGTGGACCAGCTGCTGGTTTATACTGGCGTCAGCAAACCGGCAGTCGTCGCCACCAAAGCGCAACAACCCACTTATCAAATCAACTCGTTAGATGAGTGGCAACTATGATCAGGGCGGTGATCAAACGGATCTGGCTTACTTTGTCGGCGCTGGTCGGCTTGGTGGCGGGCACCGTGGGGCTGACGCTTTTAGGCAGTTTTCCCTTATATTGGGGTGAGATTCACTGGCTCAAATTGACCGAGTATGGCTTCACCTCAGGACAGTTATTTGGTAATTATCGCCAATTGATGGCCTATTTGAATTTTCCCTGGGTGCAACCGTTGCGGATGCGTGATTTCCCCACGTCGGTTGCCGGGGCGCAACACTTTGGCGACGTTAAGCAATTGTTTCTGCTGGCTTGGCTGCTATTATTGCTGAGTCTACCTGGCTTGGTGGTCTTCTTTCGTAGTGAGCAGTGGCGGCGACAAGTGGAAAGCCTTTACTATCCTGCTTGGGTAGTCGCTTTATTACCTGTTGTCGTAGGTGGTTTGGCAGCGTTGGATTTTGACCAATTCTTCGTGACGTTTCACCACCTGTTCTTCAACAACAATAATTGGCTCTTTGATCCCCAAACGGATCCCGTGATCATGGTCTTACCTGAAGCCTTCTTTGCCCATTGTTTTATTTTGGCCTTTGTCTGTTTTGAGGCGATGCTTGTGGTCACGATCATTCGCGGTTATCGCGCGCGGCAACGATTAAGTCGCTAAGCGGAAAAGTCAGTTGCCAGTAGCACGTTTCAAAAAAGAGTGGGAACCACCCCGGGTAGCTTCAGAGCATTAGCCTAGCAAAGGTTATGGAGGCGGGGCTATGCCTCCAGAAGGTTTGCGTATCTAAGCGGAAGAAGCTGGGGTGGTGAGCACGTTTCAAAAAAGCTTATTTGTCCACCGTGATGTTGGCGGACAAATAAGCTTTTTGCTTGGTCAAAATTGACTATTCAGTTTTGAAAATATCGACGTCATCTTCCAATTCTGGATGAGCGTGGGCTAAGCGACTAGCGGCCGCCGCGGCGGTCGCGCCGACAAGATCATCAAGAAAAGTATGAATAATGCCGGGTTCATGAGCGTTAAGTTTAGCCAAGATCCCTGGTTTGACTTTATCAATGTAGCCATAGTTGGTGAAGCCGATCGAGCCATAGACATTGACGATACTGAGCGCCATGATTTCATCGACGCCGTACAGACCTTCATCGTGAGCTAGAATCGTTTGCAAGGGCTCCTCCAATTTACCTTCCTCGGCCAGAATATCCAACTGGATCCCAGTGATCATCGCGTTTTGCACTTCGCGTTTGCGTAAGACCATTTCGACGCTTTTGAGCGCTTCGGCAGTGGTCAGATCCCGAATATAATCCCGTTGGAGAAAAATCACCAAGTCGGCGATGTCGGCGATGGTCACGCCACGTTGCGCCAGAAGCTCAATTACATGGCGATAAAGAATCGAATGTTCAGTTTCCATAATTTTCCCTCTTTCAGATAGTCCAATCTGTTCAGCTAAAATCAGTTAACCAATCATGATACGCTAAAAACCATTAAAACCATGATACGCTTGAAGCCTGTAAATAGATATCGTCAGTGCTTGAAGAAACGTGACCATCGGGGAAACGACCGCAAAGAGCACCATTTGACCCAGTGAACTTAAGGCCAGCCGGCTAGTGTTCAAATAGGCTGGTACTATGAACGGGTTGGATTTTCTCGGGGTAGATTGTTTGCAGGGCGGTGGCCACCGCGATCGGTGCTTCGGCGTAACCCACAGCTAGTAGATCCAGTTTGCCAGGGTAGGTGACCACATCACCGATCGCGTAGATCCGCGGCCGGTTGGTGGCCATTTGCGTGTTGACCTTGACTTTCATTCCCGCCAGTTCCAAGCCCCATTGCCGCAAAACCCGACTATCAGCAGTAAAGCCGTAGTTGACGATCAGCTTATCCGCCCGCAGTTGTTCATGGTCATCGGTTTTGACCTTCTTGAGATCAATCACCAGTTGGTCGGCCGCCGTTGCTAATTGAGAAATCAAGTAAGGGGTCTTGATTTGGACCGGAGATTCTTCCAGCTTGGTCACGCTGGATTCTAAACCGCGAAATTGATTGCGGCGGTGAACTAGCGTCACGTGTTGCGCAATCGGCGCCAGGGCCAGCGCCCAATCAATGGCGGAGTCACCGCCACCGGCAATGACTACATCGCGGTCACGATAAGTTTCAAGGTCTTGAACGAAATAGTCAAGATAACCCGCTGTTTCTAACGCCGGGTCGTAGTCGAAAGCCAAGCGCCGCGGGGCAAAGGCGCCAGTCCCGATCGCAATGATAATGCCGCGAGTGTGCAAGTCACCTTGTGTTGTGGTGATGACATAGTCGCCATCATCGTCTGTTTCGATCGTCTGCGCTTCCGTTTTTAAGAAAATCTTAGGTGGAAAGAGAGCCAATTGCGCCTCTTGCTGCTTGATCAGATCTTTGGCTTTGATCCCGGCGATGCCGCCGACATCGTAAACCATCTTTTCTGGGAAGAGCGCGGCAACTTGGCCACCTAATTGGGGTAGACTTTCGATGATCGCGACATCGGCATTGCGCATTCCGGCAAAGTAAGCGGCGAAAAGTCCCACGGGCCCGCCGCCAATTATGGTCAAATCATATTTATGTGTCAATTTTTCACGCATCCTTAATCTGATTCAACGGTCAATTTCAATGGTCGATCCATTGGCTGACTGCTTGTGCATCTACTTTAACACATTTATCTCGTCCTGAAAGCTGCCGGATTGAATTTATCTGAGTGGTTTCAACGATTTTTGCCAGGTTGCCGCTTTGCGAAACAGACGCATCCTGTTAGAATAGAAACTAGTATGATGACACTTGGCCAACAGGAACGACGGCCGGACAGCCAGTCGCTGCCGCACCTGGCGCGAACTGACCTGGTGCAATCAAGTGGCTCAATCAATCGTAAAGTGAGCGGCAACTCGGCTTGTCGTTCGAATCAAGATCAGCGCCGCGGTCTTTCTCTTAATGGACTCATCAGACATTAATAGGCAGACAATTGCGGGTTGAGGATAGTTGATTGGTATTTTTTTGAAAGGAGTACAGCTAATGGCATATCGAATTGGTGATATTTTGCCTGGCCGCGTGACCGGCATTCAGCCCTACGGCGTGTTTGTTCTATTGGACGATCAGACCCAGGGGTTGATTCATATCTCGGAATGTACCCATAGTTACGTTACAGATCTGCATGATATTGTCCGAATCGGCGATGTGATCAAGGTCTTGGTGTTGGATGTGGACGAGTATTCGCAGAAAATCAGTCTCTCGCTTCGGGCGTTAAAGCCAGATCCCTATCTGGTCAAGTATCGGCGTAAGGCCCACTTTTGGACAAATCATCGGTTAAATAGTGGTTTCCGTCCAATTGCAGCGCGACGGGATAAATGGATCGGTGAATCCTTGAGTTATTTTGAAAGACAGCCACAACGGCGGCAGAGTAAGCATAGCTAAGCTTTTTTCGCTGTTATTCCGATCTCGTTTTCAAAAAAATGACGGCTTTTTGAAATTTCGTATTGACGAATGTCTTTGAAATTGATAAGATAGTTTCTGTTGCGAAATAGCAAACGTCGAAGCGCTTCATTCATTGTCCTAACAACCTTTTCAAAAAAAGCTGTTGACAAGGAAATGACCACGTGCTAAGATATAAAAGTTGCTTTTGCGACAAGGTAGACCTTTGAAAACTGAACAAAGTTTCGATAAATGTGCAGGGTCGATAGCGATTTCGGTCGCTATCTACAAAGAACATTTGCGAAGTCAATTCGCTAGTTAATGAATTTAAAATTGAGTCTAACTCAAACTTTTATATGAGAGTTTGATCCTGGCTCAGGATGAACGCTGGCGGCGTGCCTAATACATGCAAGTCGAACGAGTTTCGACAT
>NZ_RHOV01000006.1 GCF_003946655.1 Lapidilactobacillus achengensis | reverse complement strand
GCGGCGGGCACGATTTTGAGCTTTTCGGAAGTGCGCCGAAAATCTCAAAACTCGGCCTTATTGTAGGCGATAAATCGCCAACAATAATATCGCGGCTGACTCACCCCCAGCCCGACCTTCCGCCAACTAGTAAACAGCCCACCAACGCCAGAGTGTGAACCGACCTGGTCAGCTTCTGAGCATTAGCCTAGCAACTATTTTGGAGGCCGGTCTATGACTCCAGAATAGTTGCGTAGCTAAGCGGAAGAAGCTAGGTCGGCGAACACGTTTCAACGCCACGCTCCACTCCAAAAGTGGACGATTGTTTTGCCCTCTCGCTTGCAAAAGCACTTCGTCAGATAAACGCTTTCGATTGCAGATAAGCCCAATTCTGTTCAGCAACCGGCTGGGACTGCGCGGCTCTAATCAGAATGAGAGCCGACCTGGTCAGCTTCTGAGCATTAGCCTAACGATGGATTTGGAAGCCGCACTTTGCTTCCGGAGCCATTGGGTAGCTAAGCACAGAAGTCAGTTGCGCGGAGCACGTTTCCAGTCCGCATCAGCAGTCCCAGCCGGTTGCGCTCACGCGCAACACCCACCAAAACCTGCAATCAAACGAAGTAGTAATATAGAAGCCCTACTTTTCAAATCAACTCAAAGCACTTGCGGTACGGCCAGTTTTAAACGAACCGGCCCTACTTTATCCAGAACCGTCATGCTATACTGAACCAGTAACCAAAGAGTGTGAGCCAACCCGGGTAGCTTCTGCGCATTAACCTAGCCAGGATTTTGGAGGCGGGTCTTGGCCTTCGGAAGCCTGGCTTAGTTAAGCGCAAGAAGCTGGGGTGGCGAACACGTTTCAAGACAGAGTGTGAGCCACCCCCGGGTAGTGCTCGAGCATAGCCTAGCAATTGTTTTGGAAGCCGCACTTCGCTTCCGGAACAATTGCGTAGCTAAGCGAAAAGCACTAGGGTGGCGAACACGTTTCAGAAGGAGTCCTTTAAAAAAATGAAATTATTGGCAAGCGATTTTGACAACACCTTATATTTTAACGAAACACCTGCTTTTCATCCGGAAGATCTGGCGGCGATTCACCGTTTTCAAGCGGCGGGTAACCTGTTTGGCATCTGTACCGGACGCAATTTGACGGCGATCACTGACGCCACGGCGGGGTTGATCGACTTTGACTTCTTCATTCTGAATAACGGGAGTGTGATTCTCGATCGTACCCAAAAAGTTTGCTACCAAGAAGATATTCCCACCGAACTTGCCATCAAAGTGATGCGGCATTTCGACCACTTGGCTAGTTTTGCCATGGTCGATCAGGGTATCTACCAATATCACTTCGATCACGCGTGGCCAGGTAGCGGCGTGCGCTTGATCGAAGACCTCCACGAAATTCGAGAAAGTGGTGTCCATAATTTCTCATTCCACCTCGATAGCGTTGAAGAAACGCGCCGGATCACCAACGAGATCAATCAGTTAGGCCTGCCCATCACGGCCTTTCAAAATGTGATCGACATCGACGTCGTGGCGCAAGGAAATTCTAAGGGACGCGCGCTGAAGTTGGTTCAACAGCAGTATCAGATCGCGGATTCAGATCTGGCGTGCATCGGTGATTCTTACAATGACCTGCCCATGCTCACCGCCAGCGACCAAAGTTTCACCTTCAATGACAGTCCGGCCAGTGTGCGCCAGGCCGCGACTTATACAGTGGCTAGTTTGGCTCAGGCGGTAGCTGAGCTTCTACGCCAACAAAATGACCAAGCTGTTGGTCAATGAAAAAAATGAGCGCTAACGGCGGCTTCTTGCGTGGGAACGCGCCAGCAAACTCGGAACGGAGTCAGTCATGTTTAAAGAATATGGGGCATTGAGCACCCAAGTTTATCAAATTACGAAACCCATCGGTCGCGCGCTGAATGGTGATCTGGCCTTCTACGCCCAACAACTGGCGGATTGTTGCGGCAGGATCCTTGAAGCAGGCGTTGGTACGGGACGGATGCTGATCCCCTTGCTGCAAAAAGGCCTTCAAGTTGACGGGATCGACCTTTCGACGGAGATGCTGGATCAATGTCGAGAGAACTTACAAGCGGCCGGCCTGACCGCTGACCTTTTCCACCAAGATCTGACTCACCTCCAACTAGACCGAACTTATCAGGCGATCATCATGCCCACAGGCAGTTTTGACCTTTTGCCAAAAGCGCAGATCTTGTCAGTATTGCAAGGCTTTTATCAACATTTAGCGCCGGATGGGTTCTTGCTATTTGATACGGCCCTGCCTAGCGACTTCAAGCCCGGCGAGGTGACCGTCGATAGTTTTCCCCTGGATCAACAGCGGGGGATCTTGTTCACCAGCACCAGCGAACAATTTGACTGGCATCACCAGAAAGTCAGTTACAGTCATCGCTACGAGCTCTTGGATCAAGGCCAAGTTGTCCAATCAGAACTGTCCCATTTCGTCTTGTACTGGTACGGTCCCACGGAAATGCGCCTGCTTCTGGAAAAGGCTGGCTTTCAAACCATTACGCAACAAACCGGTTATGGTCAAGACCCCACCAGCGATTTGCTGACCTTCCGCGCGCAACGGGCTTAGCAGATGTTTTGATGACCACCCTAAAGTTAGAAAAAGATCCTGCCCGCAGCAAGCTTGCGGACAGGATCTTTTGTATGCTTCTTAACAATTATGACCGTTCAAAAAGACGGGCACGCTAAACTGATGGCGCCAATTCCGCTAAACGCGCTTGGACCTGAGGATTCGCGCGGAACTCATCATAGGTAGTCTCCGCTCGGTCAACCACCCCGTTGGCGCTCAGATAGATCAACCGATTAGCAACCGTTTGGATAAACTGGTGGTCATGAGAAGCAAAGCAAATCGCGCCTTGATAGTCGATCAACCCATCGTTCAAGGCCGTGATCGATTCCAGATCCAAATGATTGGTCGGATCGTCCAACAGCAACACGTTGGCTTTGAGCAGCATCATTTTCGACAGCATCACTCGCACCTTCTCGCCACCAGACAACACATTGACCGATTTCAAAACGTCATCGCCGGAGAAAAGCATCCGTCCGAGAAAACCGCGCAAGAATGTATTGTCGTCCTCGCCCTTTTCCGCGAATTGTCGGAGCCAATCCAGAATCGACGTCTCTTCATCAAAAATAGCGGTGAAGTCTTTCGGCAAATAAGCAGTGCTAGTGGTCACACCCCAGCGGACCGTCCCCGAATCCGGCGTTAATTCGCCGGTGAGCACTTTGAATAAGGTTGTCGTGACCATATCGTTATCCGCCAAGAAGGCAACTTTATCATCTTTATTCAGGATAAAGCTGACATGATCCAAAACCTTTTTCCCGGCGACCGTTACGGACAGATCATCGACTTGTAACAAATCGTTTCCGATCTCCCGATTAGGCACGAACTTAATGAAAGGATAGCGCCGCGAACTTGGTTGAATGTCGTCTAAGGTAATCTTATCCAGCATTTTCTTTCGTGAGGTCGCTTGTTTGGACTTGGAAGCATTCGCCGAAAAACGCGCGATAAACGCTTGCAATTCTTTGATTTTCTCTTCTTTTTTGGCGTTCTGATCCTGCATCAGCTTCTGAGCCAATTGCGATGATTCCAACCAGAAATCGTAGTTGCCCACATAAAGTTGAATCCGACTGAAATCCAGATCGGCCATGTGGGTACAAACCTTGTTAAGGAAATGGCGGTCATGGGAAACCACGATGACCGTATTTTCGAAATTGATCAGAAACTCTTCCAACCAATCGATCGACGCCACGTCCAAGCCGTTGGTCGGCTCGTCCAATAACAACACGTCCGGTTTGCCAAACAGCGCTTGCGCCAGCAAAACCTTTATCTTCTGCCCTTCCGTCAAGGCTGACATTTTCTCTTGGTGAAAGCTTTCCGGTAAATTCAACCCTTGTAATAATTGAGAGGCTTCACTTTCTGCTTCCCAACCACCGATCTCACCAAATTCCGCTTCCAACTCCGCCGCTCGGATCCCGTCGGCCTCGTCGAAATCAGGCTTCATGTAAATGGCATCCTTCTCCTGCATGATCCGATACAGATCGGTATGGCCCATGATGACCGTTTCCAAAACCGTATTGTCTTCGTAATCAAAGTGATTTTGCCGTAATGTAGCCAAGCGCTCGTTGGGATCCAGCGTGACCGTGCCCGTGGACGGTTGGATCTCGCCCGACAGCACTTTCAAAAAGGTTGATTTGCCGGCGCCATTAGCTCCAATCAACCCATAGCAATTGCCGGAAGTGAACTTAATATTGACATCTTGAAAAAGTTTGCGGTCCGCGAAATGCAGACTCACATCGCTTACAGTAATCAATCGTTATCCTCATTTCTTGTTAGTAATCCCATGAATTATACCGATTAATCCGGTGGGAAGCAAGGCATCTCAGGAAAATGTATGGGCCTGATCGATCGGGTCAAGAATTGTGTCTGGGAAGACGTGCTCCCCTTTGGCCAAGTGCCTCAGCACGACCACAATGTTAGTTCGATCGTCCAAGCGATCGACGGGACCCATATTCGTGTCATTGCAAAAGATTCACCATCAACTAACGCGCGGCTCGTTGCCCCTCGTTTAGAGGACGCGAGCTTGGCGATGATGGAAGGCATTATTCAATGATTAGAATATTACGATCCGATTTTCTAGAACGATCTAAACGGCCTTCATTTTTGGGCGGCGTGATCCTCACGTTGTTTTTAGCGGTCATTGGCACGCCGCGAGCTCATAGCGCGATTGCGATCTTACTGCTGGACCCTAACATCTACCGCCAAGCCGACAATCCCACCTGGTTGCCGATCAGCGCCGCGCTGATGACTGGTTTTTTCTTACCGATTTTCGGTTTTGTGTTAGTTAAGAATTCGCTGGAAACCGATCGGCAAACGGGTGTTTTTGATATCATGCGTTCTGTTACTTTCCCACGCCTAAGCTATTGTTTCGGAAAATTCTTATCAAATTTTCTCTTGCTGCTGGTCATTTGGGCCGTCGTCATGCTGGGGACCTTGGGCATGGTGGTGGTTCGATTCCCCGGAGAAACGATCAGTCTCGGACAATTTTTATCGCCCTTTTTGGTTTTGGTTCCTGGACTGGTCCTAATTGCCGCAGTTGCGCTTTTCTGTGAGGCCTTCCCTTTGACCCGTCGTAATTTTGGTAATGTGGTCGTCACTTTTTGCATATTGATGTTTAATGCGGCTAGTTCCGACCAAGTCATTTGGTCAAAAATTCTGAATCCATCTGGTTCAAGTTATTTATATCGTACCTTGAATCAAGCAAGTTTGAACACGACCGGCCATGTTCTGAAGGTGCTCCAAATTATTGGCAGTCCTGGTAGTGCGCATTCGGGACAACAAAGTCTAGTTATTCCTGCGGTCAGGCTTGATACCGGTGATTTTGTCGCCATGCTCTTGCAGTTGGGATTAGCGTTGGGATTCGTGCTCGTTGCTGCTTCTCTGATTTTCCAAAAGTGGCCTTTGCGAAGCAACCACCCTGCCCCTTCTATGGGCAATCAAGATCTGATCAATCAGGGTGACTTAATGGAACAGCCCGGTTTCTTGATGTCTCAACCAGTCAGTGAGCGCCGTTTCTCAGTCGTCAGCCTGCTCAAATCGACAATTTGGCTGCTGTTGACCGAACTGACTAACTGGAATAAAGGCTTGATCGTGATTATTTGGAGCGCGACAATTTTCACACCAGCCAAGATCGCGCAGCAAGTGTTTATGCCGCTAATTGTCTTGTTGGCCATACCGCTATTTTGCGCCTTAGGAAGTCGTTGCCAATCGTCCGGCGTTTATGATTGGGCCCAAACCGTGCCAAGTGGGCGACGGCGCCAGCGCATGGTGGAACTGTTGGCTGGTGTTGGCCTGTTTTGGCTGTTAGTTTTACCGGTGGCATTGAAGAATCTCGCCAGCTTGCCACTTCTTGTGGTATTTGGCTTAACGCTGGTTCTCTCGGCCCAATTATTAGGATTCCTATCCCATAATGGCCGCGCGTTTTCGGTCATCATGATTGTCTTTTGGTTCGCCTATTTGAATGGCGCAACTGGACTCCTCCCCTTGAGCGGCAGCCTGATCACACTGACAAGCGGCGTCTATGCAGTTCTGATGCTGATCTTGCTGGGACTTGATTTGGCGCTATAAGGATACTGATCTGACAAAAAACTGAAAAGCAGCGATTTCTCAGCTGGCGGCTGGGGGTGAACACTCTTTTCAACAATTTAATAGTATACAATTTTTTTGAAATCTAATTTGCGCAACATATCTGGCCGCCAAGAACGGTTTATATATTCCAATCGGCAAATAGACCAACAGGGTATACCCTGTTGGACCTCTAATTCAAAGTATTATAGAAAAGAACAAAATTTATTACTTAAAAAATTTTTTCAAACATATGGCATTGGATTTTTTTATTTTGCATAAATAAATTCTGAAACTATTTGGGAAAAATCTATTGGAAATTGGAATAGAGATCCATGGCCTGCATCAGGATAGATTTTTAATGTCGATTTTGCAATTCTTTTAGCTAGATCGTATGAATTTACTGTAGGCACCATACGATCATGATCACCATTCACAATCAATGTCTGTTGACTGATTGTGGACAAATCTGCTGATTTTTCTTTTCCCCAGCGATTGATTGCGGTTAGCTGATTCTGGTAGCTCGAAAAACGAATGTTTTTATCTTTAGCTAGCGAACGAGTATTGATTCGTTCTAAAAACTCTGCAGCTTTTATTCTTCCATTCTCTGTTTCAGTAAAGAACAAGTACGTTTTTATATCTTTTCTAGTTAAAATAGATCGCAAAAAATCCTTGTTGGTTACTTTAGTAACCTCAGAAATCCCATCCCCTCCTCGAGGACCGGTTCCGACCAAGATTAACTTTCTTACAAGAAGCGGTTCTTTTGCAACTAACTCTTGAGCTATCATCCCCCCCATGGATAGACCAAGTAGATCAACTTGTTCAATATTTAGACCATGTATAAACTCTAATGCACCATCAGCCATTTCTTTAATTGTTTTAGGCGCTTTTCCATCAGAAAGACCTACACCTACGTTGTCAAACACAATTACCCAATGATTTTCTGCCAAAGTGTTTATTAATAGTGGATCCCAGTTATCTAAAGTTGCAGACAGATGGGTTAATAAAACTAAAGGAATTCCTTTCTCTTCCCCCATTTCTCTATAAGCAAATTGTTTTTCTTTCCCTTTAAAAATAGATTAGGTGCAGTTAAATAGTCTGTTTGTATTGTCATCTTCTCTCCCCTTCCCTTAATCGAATTTAATAACCACTTTTCCATGTAACCGCCCGTTTTTCACCAGTGAAATTGCCTCATTCACCTGTTCTAATGTGAAGATATTAGGATCGATGGCTGGTATAATATTTTCTTTTTCTACAATTTCTGTTATCTTGTGTAATTGTTCTCCATTTGATTTTACAAAAATAAATCGATAATCTACATTATGTTTTTTAGCTTGACTATCCAGTTTTCTACCAGCTAATCCAAACAGCCACTGTTTCCATTTAGGTAAATGTTGTTCAATCGCAAATTGCTTATTAGGTCCAGCTATAAGGCTAAGTAACTTCCCTCCTGGCTTTATAATGGTCAATTCTTTTTCGATTTCAGCTCCGCCTAATGTATCTACCACATAATCAACCTTATCCAATACTTCCCAATAATTTTCTTTCTTGTAATCTAAGTATTGATCTGCTCCAGCTTTCAATATACGATTTTTAGAAGCAGAATTTCCTGACACTATCACATTTAAACCGAGGTACTTGGCAATTGGCACTGCCATTTGCCCAAAGCTCCCAGAACCTCCTGGAATGAATACTGATTGCCCTGATTCTACTTTTAGAATATCTGTAAATGCTTGATAAGCTGTCAAACCTGTCAAAGGAATGGCCGCCGCAGAGGTATAATCTAAGTTTTTAGGTAAAAACCATACCGCATCTTGATTTACTGCTACAAATTCTGCAAAAGCGCCAATTTTTTCAATTGGTAATCTAGTATAAACAGAATCGCCCTTTTTAAAATTCTTTACATTACTACCTACTTCTGTTATTACACCGGATAACTCATTACCTAAAGTGAATGGCTTTTGGTAATCTTGTATCAGTTTCACACTGCCTGTTATATTTAATAGCTCTAATGGATTTACCGCCGCTACTTTAACTTTAATAAGTATTTCATTTTCTTGTATCATAGGCTTTGGTACTTCGTTAATTAAAACATTTATATCTTTAGAGTACTTCTTTATCTGTGCTGCTTTCATAACAATCTCACTCCTTATTAAATAAGACATCAACAACTCTGTATTGATGGCCCAAAATTCGTTTATTGATTAATTGTGGGATAATCGGTATATCCAAGTTCTTCTTGATTTACGTAAAACATGTCAGGAACAGGTGGATTAAGAGGTGCGCCATTTCTTAATCTATCTACTAGGTCCGGATTAGCCAGCGACCAAACTCCTACAGAAACAAGATCTGTTAAATTATTGTCTAAGTCAACGGTAAGATCTTCTAGTGGTCTTCCGGCACGATTAACCATCAATCGTGTATGCCACAAATTTCTAATATCTTCTAATAGAGATTCATTACCTACATGCATCAAGTGTAGATATGCAAGGTCATATTCAGCTAATTCAGCCACCAAATATCGATACAGATCCTCGCCATATTCTCCTTCATCAACGTTCCCTAAGTGATTCATTGGAGATAACCGAATACCTACTTTTGAAGCGCCAATTTCTTCCACTACTGCTTGTGTTACCTCTAAAGCAAATCTAGCACGATTCTCAATAGATCCGCCATAATTATCCTTACGAATATTTGAATTCCCCCCTAAAAACTGATGAATCAAATACCCATTTGCGCCATGGATCTCAACACCGTCTGCACCAGCTTTAATAGCTAGTGCTGCAGCGCTTCGATATTGATCGACAATGGTAGGAATATCTTCTGTTTTTATTTCAGTAGGCACTGGAATTTCTTTCATACCACCTAAAGTAAACATTTTTTCCCCAGGAGCAATTGCGGATGGGGCAATCGCTTGTTTATGAGTACTTAGATTATCTGGATGAGACATTCTACCTACGTGCATTAATTGAATAAAAATTTTCCCACCTTTTTCGTGTACATGATCAATAATCTTCTTCCAAGCCATTGCCTGCTCATTCGTATAAATACCAGGAGTGTTCAAATATCCTTGACCTAGTTCAGATGGTTGAACTCCTTCAGTGATAATCAAGCCCATGGAAGCGCGCTGTCCGTAATATTTTTCCGCAAACTTTCCTGGAAGACCATCGGCAGTTGCTCTACTTCGCGTCATAGGTGCCATTACTAATCGATTTTTTAAGGTGATATCACCTAATGTAATTTCTTCAAATAATTTATCTATTTCGCTATCTCCCTTTTATAATCCTTGTAAAACAGGATAAATCCCATCATTTAGAACGAAATCATAGTTTTCATTTACAATTCCTACAGTGTTATTACTTTCGTAAAGCTCAATTAAAAACTGGGCCATTTCTTTTGCCGTGTGATATTTTTTAACTCCAGTACTGTAATCAAAATTCTCAACATTGTTGGCTTTATCAATAAACTCGGTTTCAGTAATAGCTGGAGCCAATACTTTGGCTTTTAGAGCATGACCAGATAATTCCTTTGCTAGTCCTTCTGTGTAGGCACTAACATAATACTTTGTTGCGGAATAAACTATATTCCCAACAGCAAGCATGTAACCCATTGCAGAAGAAACGTTAATTAATTGCGCCTGTTCTTTATCCGCATAGTCTTGCGCATAAAGCGTAGACAAGATGGTTACTGCATCAATGTTTACTCGAAGCATATTCTCAATTTTTTGAAGATCCTCGTCAATTATTAAGCCAGCATCACCTAATCCAGCATTATTTATCCATGTTTCAATATCATAAGGTTTTAAATCTTTGTATAAGTTATAAACTTGATCCCGATTTGATAAGTCGAAACTCTTTAGAACAACTTCTAGTGACTCATCGATTGAATGAATTTGTTTTTTTATTCCTCTAACTTTTCTAGTCTTCGAGCTACTAATATTAAATGTTTTCCTTTTGTAGCAAACGCTAATGCCGTTTCATATCCAATTCCCGAACTTGCTCCTGTAATAACTGCAAATTTCATGGTGATATATCCTTTAATTTATATTTTTTAAAGTTTGGTCAATGATCATATTCAATTTTTCATTGTCGTTGGTTGTTTTTGATAAGACACGTATACCGATTAAAGCGTTGTGCAGAAAACAGGACAAGGCTTCTATATCAGTTGATACTGCTATTTCGTTTTTTTCCTGTGCCGTAAGCAATATATTAAAAATTAGGTGCTCTTCACGATTAAAAAAATCTTGTATTTCTTTTTCAACAACTGGGTCTATGTTAGAAAGTTCTGCAGCAGTATTCACAATCAAACATCCTGCACGATGATCGTTATCGCTAACGATTACCGAAAAAACGTTTTTTAATTTCTCATGCACACTCATACTTTCAAGAATATTCAGTTGAATATTTCGAATTATCAACTCCTCATATAGTTTGAGTGAAAGTATAAATAAGTTGTGCTTATCGCCGAATGTGTCATATATGCTTCTTCTGTGAATTCCCATAGCATCAACAAGGTTTTGCATTGATGTGTGCTCGTATCCATTTTTCCAAAAGACATCCATTGCTTTCTCTAAAACAATTTGTGTATCAAATTCCTTTTGTCTAGCCATAAAGTATCTCCTTTCGTCATGTTCTATTTAATAGAACAATCATTCTAATAAATGCTAAAATTTTTTGTATTTTATTTACTAACCATGCTTACTAAGAACTTTAAACAATTATTTTAGAATGACCATTCTAGAATAATTGATTTAATATTGATTGTAAAGTAAATAGCTCAAATTACACTTTATAAACTATTATTTAACTGAACATAATTAATTGAGCCATTACACAATCGATAGAATGTAGACTAAATAAGGGTCAAAAACTTTTAAGTTTCTGATTCCACCCAATATTTGTCTTAATACTCATAAATCTAAATTTTAATTGAACAATGATTTAGTTACGAGTTTATGAACAAAAAAAGAGCAATACTTATTAAATATTGTATTCGGGGGCTGGCAGCTGGGATGTCTCTGCTTTTTTACCAAACGCTATTTGCTGGGTGTTGTCCTAAGTTTTGTAGTTCGTCTGCTCTTTTCAAAAAGAGTGCGAGTCACCCCGGGTAGTGCTTGAGCATTAGACTAGCAATTGTTTTGGAAGCGGCAGCTTGCTTCCGGAGCAATTGCGTAGCTAAGCGGAAAGCGCTGGGGTGGCGAACACGTTTCAAAAAAAGAAGCGTCATCAACATTGATTGTTCAATGTTGATGACGCTAGGCAGGTGCTTACCCCACTGACCCTTCCATCTCATAGCTGATCAGTCGGTTCAACTCGACGGCGTATTCCATCGGTAGTTGTTTGGTAAAGGGCTCGACGAAGCCCATGATGATCATTTCGGTGGCCTTGGCCTCGGAGATGCCGCGGCTCATGAGGTAGTACAATTGGGTTTCGGAAATTTTCGAGACTTTGGCTTCATGCTCCATGGCCACATTGCCGTTGAGAATCTCGTTGAAGGGCACGGTGTCGGACTTGGATTTTTCGTCCATCAAGATCGTGTCGCATTCCACGTGGGCGAAGGAATCATCGCTTTTGCGGCCGAAGCGAACGGTGCCGCGATAATTGACGGCGCCGCCATCTTTGGAGATTGACTTGGAGACGATCGAGCTGGAGGTGTTGGGGGCGTCGTGGATCATGCGGGCGCCATTATCTTGGATCACGCCTTCACCGGCCACGGCGATGGACAGCATGGTGCCGCGAGCGCCGCGACCATCAAGGTAAACACTGGGATATTTCATGGTGATCTTTGAACCTAGATTGCCATCGACCCACTCCATCGTCGCGTCTTCCAGCGCTTGAGCTCGCTTGGTTTCCAAACTATAAACGTTTTTGGACCAGTTTTGGATGGTGGTGTAGCGGCAATACGCTTCCCGTTTGACGAAAACTTCGACGACCGCCGCGTGCAGGCTGTCCGAGGAATAATTCGGCGCGGTACAGCCCTCGACGTAGTTAACGCTGCCGCCTTCGTCCACAATGATCAGCGTTCGCTCGAATTGGCCTGAATTTTCCGCATTGATCCGGAAATACGACTGGATCGGGATCTCGGTTTTGACCCCTTTCGGTACGTAAATAAAGGTGCCACCGGACCAAACGGCGGTATTCAAAGCCGCGAACTTGTTGTCATTCATGTGGACCAGGGACCCGAAATAATCCTTGACCATTTCCGGGTATTCCTTCAAGGCGGAATCCATATCCATGAAAACGATCCCCAGTTTTTCAAATTCGTCGCGCATGTTGTGGTACACCACTTCGGACTCATACTGGGCAGAAGAGCCGGCCAAATACTTCCGCTCCGCCTCAGGCACGCCTAAGCGCTCAAAGGTATCCTTGATCTGGTCCGGGACTTGATCCCAATCACGATACTGCCGGTCGGTCGCCTTTTGGTAATACAACATGTTGTCCAGATCCAAGCCGGACAGATCGGGGCCAAAATCAGGCATCGCCATTTTCAAATAGGTTTTGTAAGCGCGCAAACGAATCTGCAACATCCAGTCGGGCTCATGCTTGGCCGCGGAGATCTCGCGAACCGTCGCTTCCGTTAACCCGCGACCGGTGGAGAAAACCGGCTTGACATCATCACTGAACCCATAATCATAGTCAACGAACGCCGGCACACTGTTGGTCATTTCCTCGTTGTTTTTGGTGTTTTTCGTTTTAGTCTCACTCATGAGCTTCCTCCTCGCTGATTGCTTGTTCTAAGGCTTTCCAAGCCAAGGTGGCACACTTGATCCGTGCGGGGAATTTGACCACCGCCGCCAAGACCGCCGCGTCCCCGAGCAGCTCATCTGGGTCGTCTTGGGTCGCTTCTGGATTTTCCATCAACATTTCCAAGAAAACTTGGATCTCTTTTTTTGCTTGTGCCCGGGTCTGGCCTTGGACCAGATCAGTCATCATACTGGCGGAAGCTTGCGAGATCGAACAGCCCTCACCACTGAAGGCGATCTGCTCGATGCGGTCGTCCGCAAAGGTCACCGCCAACTTGATCACGTCACCGCAAGTGGGATTATTCAAAGTGATCGTTTGACTGGCCGCGGGCAACTCCCCGTGATGGTGCGGATGCTGGGCGTGATCAATGATCAATTGCCGATATAAGTCATTCAATCCGCCTAAATTCATAATTTGAAGAACTCCTTTGCTGCTTGCACGGCCGTGACCAATTGCCGCAGATCAGCCTGATTATTATAAAACGCGAAACTAGCCCGAGCCGTGGCGCTAACACCCAGATCGGTCATTAGGGGTTGCGCACAATGGTGACCAGCGCGGATCGCCACGCCTTGCATATCTAAAACCGTCGCTAAGTCGTGGGGATGCAAGCCTTGTAAATTGAACGACAACACACTGGAGCGCCGCGTCGGCTCAGTCGGGCCGTAAACGGTCACCCCGGTGATCGCCGTCAGCTCCTGATAAGCTTGCGCGGTCAACTGCTGTTCTTGGGCGATGATCGCCGGCCAACCTAGGTGTTGCAAGTAGCTGATGGCCGCGCCCAATCCGATAACTTGGGCGATGGGCATGGTACCTGCTTCGAATTTAGCCGGCGCCGGCTTAAAGTCGGTTTTTTGGCGGGTCACCAAGTTGATCATTTCGCCGCCAAATTCTGCTGGTGGCATCGCCGTTAACAACGCTTCGCGACCATAGAGGACGCCGATCCCGGTTGGCCCATACATTTTATGACCAGAAAAGGCATAAAAGTCACAGTCCAGTTCCTGAACATCCACCGGGAAATGACCGGTGGCCTGAGCGCCGTCGATCACCACGGTGGCGCCAACCGCATGGGCCATGGCGGTCATTTTCTTGATGGGATTGATCGTGCCCAGCACATTGGAAACGTGGGTCAAGGAGACGATCTTCGTCCGCGCATTCAGCAAATCACCGTATTGAGCCAGATCCAATTCGCCGCTGGCCGTCAACTCAACATAACGCAACTTCGCGCCGGTGCGTTGAGCTACTTGTTGCCAGGGAACCAGATTACTATGATGTTCCATGATCGAGATGACGATCTCATCGCCTGCTTGCAAAATCGTCGGCGCATAGGTCTGGGCCACCCAATTCAAGCTGGTGGTCGTTCCCCGGGTGAAGACGATCTCGGCGACGCTGGCTGCGTTGATAAAGGTCGCCACTTGCTGGCGCACCGCTTCATATTGCTCGGTGGCCCGCTCCGCTAAAGTATAGACCCCGCGATGGATATTGGCGTTATCATGCTGGTAATAATGAACCAGCGCGTCGATCACCGCTTGCGGTTTCTGGGTGGTCGCGGCGTTATCCAAATAGGCCAAGGGCTGGCCATTGACCACTTCTTTTAAAATTGGAAAATCATTGCGCGCGATCGCGATGTCGTTGACCATCAATAAGCTTCCTTTCGATCGTCGCAGTCAACGCGGCGCGGGCAGCGGCCACCGGGATCTCCGTCAAAACAGAACCAAGAAACCCCCGGATCACCAGTCGCTCCGCCAAATCTTTCGAGAGACCACGACTCATTAAATAATACATCTGACTCTCGTTGACCCGGCCAACTGAGGCCGCATGACCAGCGCGAACGTCATTTTCATCGATCAATAAAATCGGATTCGCGTCACCGCGGGCAGTCCGCGACAACATCAAGACCCGATTTTCTTGTTGAGAATCGGAATCACGGGCACCTTTGACGATGTGACCCACGCCATTAAAGGTCAGCGTGGCGTCAGACAAAATCACCCCGTGTTGTAAAATATTCGCCACGGTATGCAGGCCGTAATTGGTCAGGCGCGTGGTGATCCCTTGGAATTGGCTCCCCGTCGAGATCGCCACCGCCTTGAAATCAGCCTGACTGCCATTGCCGACTAAATCAGTGTTGAAATCGGTGACGATATCGCCATCATTCATCTCGCCCAGCGCCCAATCGATCCGCGCGTCAGCGAAAAGATAGGCCCGCCGCGCTAAATAGGTGGTGTTTTTCAAGCCATCAATGGCAGTATAGCGTAGCTGCGCCCCCTGCTCGAGGATCAACTCTTCCACAATATTCGCGCTGGCACTGCCGGCGGTGGTGGTGTGCCGCGTCGCCAAAATCGTCGCCTCGCTATTTTCACCGGCGACCAACAAGAGATGTTGCGCGTACAGTTGGCCATTGTCCCCGCTTTGCGTGAGTTCTAAAGTCAACGGCGCCGTTAATTTCGCGCCTGCCGGCAAATAAATCAGCAGCCCGCCGTTGACTGCGGCCGTATGGAAAGCCGCCAAACGATTGGCCAACGCCGGCGCCGCTAAAGTCCCATAATACTTGGCGAAAAGTTCCGGATATTCTCGTTGCGCTTGAAAGAAATCTAGCGCGACAACGCCTTGGGCTTGAGCCTCAGCCGATAACTGGACCCGGGGCACCTGCAGATCCAGTTGCTGGATCATCGCTGGCTCTTGGTCAGCCGCGCCCGTGGTCGCTAACGGGGCCACGGGCGCTGACATAGATGTTGACGTCACCGTTTGATTTGCGGCTTGCTCAGGTGCTAAATTCCCATTAAAAAGTGGCCAACGTTGATAGCGAATCTTCTCAAACGTTGGTAAGGGCAACTGCGGATAGGCTGCCAGCGCTTGTTGACGCAACGCTGCTAACGACGCCATTTCATGATGATCTGCGCTGAACGTGGCTAGTTCGGCCGCTGTGGTGAAAGGTTTTACACGAACCATCTCAACACCCCCTAGTTCTCATCCGTCAATTGAATATCCAGGCCTAACTCATCCCGCAAGCCAGTGTAACCTTCGTCTTCCAGCTTCCGCGCCAAATCGGCATCGCCAGATTTGACCACGCGTCCGCCCATCATCACATGGACCACATCAGGCTTGATATAATCCAATAAGCGTTGATAATGCGTAATGATCAGTGAGCCGAAAGCAGCGCCCCGCATGGAGTTGACTCCTTTAGCCACAACCTTCATCGCATCAATGTCCAAGCCAGAATCGATCTCATCCAAAATCGCGAACGTCGGTTTGATCATCAACAATTGCAAGATCTCATTACGCTTCTTCTCACCGCCAGAAAAGCCCTGATTCAGATAACGTTCGGCCATGCCTTCGCTCATGTCCAGCAACGCCAGATTGTGATCAAGCTCCTTGATGAACTGGCGCACCGAAATCGGATCATCATCGGGACGGCGGGCATTGATCGCGGCCCGCATGAATTCCGCGTTGGTCACCCCAACGATCTCCGCTGGGTACTGCATCGCTAGAAACAGCCCTGCCCGCGCCCGCTCGTCCACCGGTTTATCCAGCAAGCTGACGCCGTCCAACAGAATATCGCCGCTAGTCACCTGATAGCGCGGATTCCCCATGATCGTCCCAGATAAGGTCGACTTTCCTGTACCATTGGGCCCCATGACCGCATGGATCTCCCCGGTTTTCATGGTCAGATCGACACCTTTTAATATCTCTTTATGTTCATTCTGATCATCAACACGAACGTGTAGATCGCGCACTTCTAAAACTGACATAAGCAACCTCTCTTTATCAAAAATAGTCTGAAAACTAGTAACTTCCCGCGCATTGAAATATCGCCTGACCAGCAGTCCTAAAATCAAGCAGCCCTAAAATATTAGGCCAGTTAACCTTTAATCTTGGGCAACGATCGCAATCCAATTTTCTTGATCATCATTCGTATCTAACAGTTCAGGCGTGGTTGTTAACGCCTCGTGGGTCGCCACGATGCGTCCAGCGATCGGTGTAGGTAAATCTTGGACCATTTTTTGCGCCTCGACCGCCAGTAACGTATCGCCCACTGCCAATTCTTGATCGACCTGTGGTAACTCCGCGTACTTGACCTGGCCTAATTCTTCGCGTGCGGCTTGGTTCAAGCCTAATTTGATTTGGCCATTAGCCATTTTCTCTTGCCAAAAATATGTTTGTTCAGCCATTTTGAAATCCTCCAATAATTTGATCGTACACAAGCTAAATTGCTTTTACTAGTTGCATTATAACACAGCTGCTTTTTTCATTTCAGTTTTACTTATTTTTTGTTACTGATTTTCGCTCACACCGCGGTGTGGGTTTTTTAGCTGAGATTACTTTGTCACCATGAAAGTAATTTGTCCGCAGCTTGCGCTGCGAAATTCGGGGTGAGCTCGCTGTGGGCGCTGTTTTGAGCCAATCCGCAAAGTGCGCGGCTTGTCTCAAAATCAGGCCTTGTCCTAAGCGGCAGACAATTTCACGGCGATCTCACCCCGAATTTCTCCGCTCCAGCCGCTCAACGTTTTAACAGCCGTTTGAGCACTCACGCCAACTGGCAAGCTATGGTCAATTGATGGGGAATCCCCGCAGTTAACGGCCGTGGCATTGGTCACCAGCTTTAAATTGGTGACACCAGTGCAATCTGTCTGATGAACTGAGGCAGGTTTTTGATCAGTCAGTTGAATCAATCGGTTTTCACCTTGGGATTGTTAAGGAATCAAGCAGAGCTGTTCAGCCTACGCAAAATAACTCGACCGCTTGATCCAAATCAGCTAGTATTGCCGTTCCACTCCAAAAGTGGACAATTGTATTGACCTCTCGTTTGCAAAACCTCTTCGTCAGATACCCGATTTCGATTGCTGATAGGCTCAATTCTGTTCAGCAACCGGCTGGGACTGCGCGTCTCTACCCTGAGTGAGAGCCGACCTGGCCAGCTTCTGAGCATTTGTCTTGCAACTATTTTGGAGGCTGGTTTGCGTGTCAGGAATAGTTGCGTAGCCAAGCGCTATGAGCTGGGTCGGTGGGCACGTTTCCAGCCACGACAAACGTCTTAGGTCGGTTGCGTCACCAACAAGTCCTCAATCAGCACAGGTTCAAGAACAAAACAAGTTGACATTGCCGGACCACCCAAAAGAAGGAGTTGTTTGATTTCTCGCTTGCAAAAGCACTTCGTCAGATACCCGACTTCGATTGCAGATAGGCTCAATTCTGCCTAGCAACCGGCTGGGACTGCGCGGCTCAGTGGTGAAATTGTCCTTGGCGGCTTTGCCGCTTAGGACAAGGCTCAAAACGACGCCCACCACGTTCCAGTCCGCAACAGCAGTCCCAGCCGGTTGCGCTCACGCGCAACACCCACCCACACCCGCAATCAAGCAAAAAGACGTTCAGCAATCTGAACGTCTAGCCTAATTCGATCTGCAAAAACTTACAAGGCTGGTTCGCCAGCAACCGATGAGTGACACCAGCCGCCAAGGTCAAAAGCTGTCCTGACTGAATCGTCAGCGATCGATCGGTGATAACCGTTAACTCCCCAGCAAGGACATACAACAGCTTGTTTTGCGGGCTTTGTTCGGCGCTGATTGTTTCACCAGCCGCAAAAGCATAAAGGGTGGTGGCCGCGGGTAAGCCGAATTTCTCGGTCAATTCGCGACTGGTGATTTGCTGGTCATGATAATTGACCAGCGCGGCTAAATCATAGATCATGCTTGGGCTCCTTCGGGTTTGACCACAACTAATAACATTTGGAAGGCTTCCTGGGCGTGCAGTTCGTGTGGGATTCCTTGGGGCATAAGCAGACTTTCGCCAGCGTGAACCAAATAATCCTGGCTCCCGATCGTGATTTTCGCCACGCCTGACAAAAGATTGACCAACGCGTCGCCGTTTGTTTGGTGCCGCTGGATCGTTTGGCCTTGATCCAAAGCAAAGACCGTGATACCTAGGGAATCACGCTGAACCAAGGTCTTGCTAAGCATCTGTTCCGGCTCGATCGGGACTTCTTGGCGCAAATCAAGAACTTTTTCCGCGGGGATTTTATTAATTAATGACATTTGATCACCTTTTCCAAAATAAATTCAGTACGTTAACTTGCCGAGTCTGAGCCCGATGCAAAAATGCCGCGCCAGAACCCAGCGCGGCACACGTTTAGTCAAACTCTTCATTCTCTTTGTTCGTAAACATATAGCTCTTGTAATGGTAACGCATCGACATGATCAAGCCAATGCCGATCATGTTGCCTAGCAGCGCCGAGCCCCCCTGTGAAATAAAAGGAAGCGGGATCCCAGTCAGCGGCAGCAGGCCAATGCTCATCCCAATATTTTCAAAAACGTGAAAGAGGATCATCATAATGACCCCGGTCGAAACGTAAGCGTAAAACTCGTTTTTCGTATCGAAGGTTACCTTGATCATTTGGTAGATCAGCAAGAAGTACAACAAAATCAAGGCACAGCTCCCCAGGAAGCCGAAATTCTCCCCGATCACGGAGAAAATCATGTCAGATTCGCGGACGGGAACGTAAACTTTAATGTTATTGAAACCACGGCCGGTCATTTGACCCGAGCCAATCGCCTTCATGCTTTGCCAAAGTTGCATCCCGCTGTTACTCGTATCTTGTGACGGATTCAGCCAATTCAGGACCCGATTGAATTGATAGGTCTTAAATCCCACTGAGCGCAAGAAAGTCTGACCCCAATCTTGCGTGACCAGATAAATGGCCCCGCCACCAATCACCGCCACCGCGGAAATTGCCGGCAATAGAATTTTCCAAGTCACGCCGGAAACCAAGGTGACCCCGGCGAAAATGGCTAAGAAAACCAACATGGTCCCAAAGTCATTCTGCAATTTCAGCAAAATGGCCACCGGGACAGTCCAAACAAGCATTTTCCCCAAGAGCAGGAAATCGGTTTTCACACTATGGGTGGGGTACTTCACGTTATGTTCCGTCACCACGCGGCCCAGCATCAAAATAAAGGCCGGCTTCATCACCTCAGACGGTTGAAACGTGAACGAGTGGAATTTGAACCAACTTTTCGCGCCGGTGTTGTCAAAGGTCTGGCGATCATACAGGAGCAAAACTGCTAACAGGAGGAGGATCCCCATGCCGTAGACATAGGGAGCAATCTTCCACAGCTGTTCGGCGTCAAATTGCATGATCACCACCACCGCGATGCCACCAACCACATACCACGCCACTTGCATGATTGCCGCGCGGATCGGACTACTGGCGCTGCTATCATGATAAGTCGCGACATAAACGGCAACGATACTGAAAATGGCCAGCATCATCACCGAAAAAAGAACACCGTAATCAATTCGATTCGATCTTTTCTCTTCTGAATGTTTCTCTACTGGCATACTTTCCCTACCTTACGTCAGCACCAATCAATGTTGGTGCAAATTGAACTGCATGATCAGCTCATGAGTTGCTTCATCAAGGTTCTGATGACGATGAGCCTGTTCTTCTGAACCGTAAAAGCTCAAGAATTTCTTACCATCTTGCTCGATTCGTCCAATAAAATGACCTTGGCCGGTTTCTACTTGCCAATGCTGGTCATCTTGATCAACTAATCGAATCTCGACGGGACGTGTTACTTTTGTCATATTTTACTCCTTTGGCTGGACTTTATCAGGGTGAAATTTCGCAGCAATGATCTCATCTTCAAACAATTCGGGATGAGGATGACGGCGTAAACTGAAGTGATCCGGAACCGGATCAAATCCGCCACGAACAAAGGGATTGCAACGCAAAATCCGAGCGATCCCCATGAGCGTTCCCTTAAAGGCGCCATGCTTCGTCAGCGCCGTCACCATGTAGCTTGAACAAGTGGGATAGTAACGGCAGTGCGGCCGCGACAATGGGGAAATATACCGCTGATAAAAGCGGACCACGCCAATCAAGAATCGCCGCATCAACGAACTCCTTCCGTTCTAACGCAAAAAATCAAGCACATGCTGCCATGTTTTTGGTGAGAAAACTTGAAACGGATTGCCCTTGCCGGAAATCCCGTAACCGATCACGCTTCCCACCAACAACGCGATGACCATGGCTAACAAAGTAATACCAAGAAATCGGAGTACTGCAAGCACATGTTCTTTATCTACTTTTAACTTCAATCAAATCACTCCGCTTAATGCTGTTGATGGTGGGCGATATTGTCGAGCAACATGCCAGTGCCCAACGCAACAGAATCCAGTGGATTTTCCGCCAAGACAACCGGAACCTTCAATTGATCTGAGAAGAGGCGATCGACGCCCTTGAGTAAGGCACCGCCACCGGTCAACATGATCCCACGATCAATAATATCAGCGGATAATTCTGGTGGCGTTTGTTCCAGGACTTCTTTGGCTGCCGCAACGATATTCATCAGACTTTCGTGAAGCGCTTCTTCCACTTCAACCGCGTCAATGGTAATTTCTTTCGGTAACCCATCGACCAAATCGCGGCCGCGAACTTCTAATGTCGCGTCTTCTGCGGGCTCGTAGGCGGTGCCGATCTCTTTCTTGATGGTTTCGGCTGTCCGTTCGCCGATCAGCAAATTATGTTTCTGTTTGACATAGTTGACGATCGCCGCATCCATCTTATCCCCGGCTTGACGCAATGACCGGCTAGTGACCACTTCGCCCATGGAAAGCACCGCAATATCGCTGGTCCCACCACCGATATCGATCACCATGTTGCCTTGAGGTTTGAAAATATCCATCCCTGCGCCGACCGCCGCGACTTTCGGTTCCAACTCTAGATAAACATTGTTGCCGCCCGCTGCTTGTGCGGCCTGAACGATGGCCTTTTGCTCAACAGAAGTGATGTTGGTTGGACAGCAAATCAAAATATTCAGTTTCGACATAAATGATTTCGCGTTTAATTTATTGATGAAATACGTTAGCATCGCTTCGGTAATATCGAAATCAGCGATCACCCCGTCTTTTAACGGGCGAATCGCGCGAATATTGCCTGGCGTCCGACCAACCATTTTATAAGCATCTTCGCCCACGGCAACGACACTACCATTCGTTGTGTCAATTGCGACGACAGATGGTTCGTTCAAGACAATGCCCTTCCCGCGGACATTGATCAGTACATTGGCCGTCCCCAGATCGACCCCGATATCTTTAGCCATATTTGTTGCTCCTCTCGCTATTCACTGAAAAATTATATCACATTTCCCAAGTCCAACCAAGACGCTCAGGGATAGGTTCGCGAAAGTTTAAAGAATATTCAGACTTTTTCCGTGACTTACCCTAACTTCATTAGCTTCATTGGTGGATTTGGCGGTGCCCGCTAAAATCGGGCGTTAGAGTTAAACTCGTTTACGCCCGATCAAACTTGTTGCTGACCTATTTGATTTTATTTAAATCGCTGACAAAACTGGATGTTCTGCGCCACTAGCATCAATATCAACGCGGCGAATATCGGCGCCCAATAAACTCAGCTTCTGATGCAACAAATAATAACCGCGATCCAAGTATTGCAACTGGCCGACCCGAGTTTCGCCATCCGCGACTAACCCAGCCAAAACCAACGCGGCCGCCGCCCGTAAATCGGTCGCCTCAACTTGAGCGCCGCGCAAATCGGCAGGCCCATGGAGCAGCAGTGTGTTCCCTTCGATCTCAAAATCCGCGTTCATCCGGCGCAACTCATTCATGTGCATGAATCGATTCTCGAACACCGTTTCATTCATGACACTGACCCCATCGGCCAACAATTGTGCGACTGTCATTTGCGGTTGCATATCCGTCGGAAAACCAGGATGTGGCATCGTCTTAACGTTGACCGGCCGCAACTTCTCTGGCCCTTCAACCAGAATACCATCATCGCGCTCGTCAATTTTAACGCCCATTTCGGTCAATTTAGAAATCAACGGACGATTATGATAACCAATGGCGTTTTTGATCAAAACATGCCCCTGGGTGATCGCGGCGGCCACCATCATCGTCCCAGCTTCGATCCGATCCTGAACGACCTGATGACTGATCCCATGCAATTTCTTGACGCCAACGATCTTGATCGTTTCAGTCCCAGCGCCAGAAATATGGGCGCCCATCTCACTTAGCATGATCGCCAAGTCAACGATCTCCGGTTCTCGCGCCGCGTTTTCGATAAAAGTCGTGCCTTCCGCTAGAGTCGCCGCCAACATAATGTTCTCCGTGGCCCCGACGCTAGGAAAGTCGAGATAAATATCGGCGCCGATCAATTTCTGCGCGCGCGCTTCAATGTAGCCACCGTTTTGGGTGATGCGCGCGCCTAATTGACGTAACCCCTTCAAATGCAGATCGATGGGGCGTGATCCGATGGCGCAACCTCCAGGCATGGCGACTTTGGCAACACCCAGACGCGCTAGTAGCGCCCCCAGCACAATAATAGACGCCCGCATTTGTGAAACCAATTCAAAGGGGGCTTCATAATTTAGGGGTTTGCTGGCGTCGATGCGCAGTTTTTGGCTATTTTTGTCAAACGCCACCTCTGCTGCTAAGGATTCCAGCACCGCGGACATGGTGTAAACATCGGCCAAAATCGGCACATCGTCAATCTCCGTCACACCTTCTGTCGCCAGCAGACTGGCTGCCATGATCGGTAAAATCGCGTTCTTGGCCCCATCGATCTCAACAGTTCCTTGTAACCGATGGCCGCCATTGATAATGATTTCTTCCATATAAACTCCTTATGTTGATCAGAGCCCAAAGAAAACGGTGCTCAAGTTATTAATGACTGAAAGTAAGAACGAACTGGCCGCAAAGCCCAGGGCAATCGCAAGTAACACACGCAATAAACGGACCTTGCCCTCTTGGTGACTATGCAAAAAAACATCGAAACGAATCACATCGAGCACTTGATACGCTAAATAAATAAAAGCCAAGTGACACAAAATCGTAAATAATGCTGTAACTGTAACCGAACTCATGTTGTGCCCTCCAATTGATTATACCCCAGTCTATCATATTTCATGATCGATCAGCGTATTTTTTACTTTTTTGTTGGGAAAACGCAGACGTCACTACCTAACACTAGTCCCGGCGCAACGTCGCAAGCTTGGCCGCGCCGGTGAACAAGATCGTTTAAAAGGAATAATGGTGTTTCAACGATGGGATCAAATGCTGGTCAGACCACCCAATCACAAATCCTTGCACAGTCAGCGCCAATAAGGTTCCGATCCCAATGGCGGTCAAATGTCCCGTCACTAGCCAGCACACCAACATCACCAGGATCGGCGGGGTATAACTTAGCAATTGGCCCCAGACCGCCGACCCCTTCAGATACTTGAAACGTAACAAATAGGCCAGTTCATCGTTGGGATGCTGCACCACATTCGCGCGCTGGTAAATCGAAACCCCCGCGGCCACTCCGAATAGCCCCAGTAAATTGACTAATAGCCGCCAGAATAAGGGCAACTGACCTAAGGCAAGGGGCTGATAAAGCCAGACAAAGAAATTGACCAAATAACTAAAGGGTAACGAGAAAATCAAATTTGAAATCAACATGCGACCATCAAAGCGCCGCAAAAGAAATTGATTGGCCACCGTGACCACTAAAGCGTAGCCAAACAAAGTTGTCCCATAAGAAACCTGTAACGCTTGGGCCAGGTTGACCCCAGAAGCCGTCCAAACGGCGCTGCCTAAATTGCTATTGATCATTAACGCGTTGGCGGCGTCTAGCACGATTGCAAACACCAAATAGCCCAGGCGTCGCGGAAAATCTTGTTGTGAGTGCACGTTCAACTACCCGATCCTTTTCTCATTCTCGCAGGTTGATCTAGATCTAAGCGTCACCAAGCGAATATGTTCAGTTTAACCCATTTACGCCAATAAAAAAAGGTCGAGCAAGCTCGACCTTGAAAAATCATTTAATTGACACGCCACTAGAACCGACGGTGTTTGGAAACATTGATCCGGTTGATCGCCCGGTTCAGCGCGACTTGCGCCCGTTGAACCTCATCAATATCATGCTGCGCTTCGGCAACCTTGATCTTCTTTTCGGCCCGTTCGCGGGCTGTTTCCGCCCGCTTCAAATCAATATCTCGCGCACGTTCCGCACTATCAGCGACGATTGATGCCACATTATCATTGACCTCAAGAAAACCACCATTGACCGCCACCGCATCTTCGTGATCAGGATTGTCCGTGCGTTTGACCCGGACTTCCCCAATTTTTAAAGGCGCGATGATCGGTTCGTGGTTGGCCATGATCCCTAAATCACCGTCAACGGCGCAAGCCACTAACATAGTTGCATGGTGATCGTAGACCAAGCCATCAGGCGTCACAATATTAACTGTCAACACTTTCTGTGAAGTTGCCATTGCTCACGCCCCCTTAGTTTGCTTGATGATGATAGCCCATCTTCTCAGCCTTCGCGACCGCATCTTCGATCTTACCAACGTTTCGGAAAGCATCTTCAGGTAAATCATCATATTGACCATCAAGAATCGCCTTGAAGCCAGAAACCGTATCTTTAACGGGCACATACGCGCCTGGTTGACCAGTAAAGGCTTCCGCGACGAAGAAGTTTTGGGAAAGGAAGAATTGAATCTTCCGGGCCCGCGCAACTAAGATCTTTTCGTCATCAGACAATTCATCCATCCCTAAGATGGAGATAATATCTTGTAATTCACGATATCGCTGTAAAACATGCTGGACTTGGGTGGCAACTTGGTAGTGATCTTGACCCACGATTTGGGGATCCAAACCGCTTGACGAAGACTCCAACGGATCCACAGCTGGGTAGATCCCTTGTTCAACCAATTTACGTTCCAAGTTCGTTGTCGCGTCCAAATGGGCGAAAGCAGTCGCTGGCGCCGGGTCAGTGTAGTCATCGGCAGGAACATAGATCGCCTGGATCGATGTTACGGAACCCTTCTTAGTCGAAGTGATCCGTTCCTGCAATTGGCCCATTTCTGTCGCCAAGGTTGGCTGATAACCAACGGCTGACGGCATCCGACCGAGCAATGCCGAAACTTCAGAACCAGCCTGAGTAAACCGGAAAATGTTGTCAATAAACAACAGGACGTCCTGACCTTCAACGTCACGGAAATATTCCGCGATCGTCAACCCAGTCAAGGCAACCCGCATCCGGGCACCAGGCGGCTCGTTCATCTGACCAAACACCATGGCTGTTTTCTCCAGAACACCGGAACCCTTCATTTCGAAATAAAGGTCGTTCCCTTCACGTGTCCGTTCACCAACACCGGTGAAGACAGAGATCCCACCATGCTCTTCGGCAATATTATGAATCAACTCTTGGATCAAGACGGTCTTACCAACGCCGGCACCGCCGAACAAGCCGACTTTACCACCACGAATATAAGGCGCCAATAGATCAATGACCTTGATCCCAGTTTCAAGAATCTCAGAACTCGTACTCAACTCTTCGAACTTAGGCGCTTCTCGATGAATACTATCACGACGGAAATCAGCGCCGAATTTCGGTCCGGAGTCGATTGTATCGCCCAGAACGTTGAAAACCCGGCCTAATGTTTCCTTACCGACCGGCACAGAGATGGGCGCGCCAGTATCAGCTACTTCCATTCCCCGTTGCAAGCCATCGGTGGATTCCATCGCAATTGTCCGCATTACACCGTCGCCCAGTTCAAGGGCAACTTCCAAAACAACGGTCGTCTCGTCGCTTTTCGTTACTTTTAATGCAGAGTTGATATCAGGTAACCCTTCATCGAGGGGAAACTCAACGTCAACAACTGGTCCAATAACTTGAACAATATGACCAACACTCATACGTTTTAATTCCTCCCATCTTTTATGATTATTCTAATGCTGCAGCACCGCCAACGATTTCGGTGATTTCCGTTGTGATTTGAGCCTGTCGTGCACGGTTCAACTGTGTCGACAAGTCCCGAATCAAATCATTCGCGTTATCCGTGGCGCTCTTCATGGCCGTCATCGACGAAGCGTGCTCCGCCGTTTTGGCATCCATGATCGCGCCGAAAATCAAACTCTCAGCATACTGAGGCAAAATGGCGTTCAACGCAACATCAACAGAAGGATCTGCTAAATATTCCGTCGCCGCGTCATCATTGACTTTGTCGGTATCTAAATCAGTGATCGGCAACATCTTCTCAGCCCGAAACGCCGATGACAGGGAGTTGACGTGGTGGTTGTAACAAACATAAAGTTCGTCGAAAACACCATCATCAAACATGGTCACCATTGTTTTAACGATTTCCCGGACCTCATTGAAGGTCGGAACATCGCTGACACCACGATACTCATAAGCGAGTTGGATGTCGCGCGCCTTGAAGAATTCCGCGCCCATCCCACCGACTGCCATGACGGCATATTCGCTAGGATCCTTGTGGTCGGACAAGATATCCATCACAGAACGCAAAATATTGCTATTATAACCACCAACCAAGCCCCGATCGCTGGTAATAACCAAGTAACCGGTTTTCTTAACTGGTCGTTCAACGAGAAGATTACTCAAAGAGAGGACATCTTCTTCGGTGGTCCCAGTTTTGCTTTGAGCGTGCTGACGCATCACTGCAAGTTCTAAAACCTTATTAGCAGCAAGATGGGTGACGATTTCCCGAATTTTTTTGGCATAGATTTGATAATTCTTTGATTTATCTTCCAGCTTGATCAACTTCGCCCCGGAGACCATCTGCATCGCGCTGGTGATCTGGCCGGTTTTCTTGGTCGAAGTGATCCGCCGTTTGATATCGATCAATGATTCAGCCAATTACTTCACCACTCCTTTGCTCACTAAATCGAAAAACACGCAACTGATCAACACTAATTAGCCGATGGGGTGAAACCTTCAGCGAAGGCCTTGATCGCACCGTCCATTTTAGCTTCATCAGGAAGGTTGCCAGTTGTCTTGATCTCTGTCAACAGATCTTCATGATTGCTATCGAAATTCGCAAAAAGCTCATCTTGATACCGTTGAATATCATCAACAGGGACACTGTCTAAGAAACCATGCGTCAACGCATAGAGAATGACAACCTGTTTTTCGACAGGCAGTGGTTTGTGTAATGGTTGCTTCAAGACTTCAACCGTCCGGCGCCCACGATTCAATTTCGCTTGAGTCGCTTCGTCCAGGTCAGAACCGAATTGCGCGAATGATTCCAATTCACGATAAGAAGCCAAGTCCACCCGCAAAGTACCGGCAACTTTCTTCATCGCTTTGATCTGCGCCGCGCCCCCAACCCGAGAAACTGAGTTACCAGCATCCATGGCGGGACGTGTGCCAGAATAGAACAAATCGCTTTCCAAGAAAATCTGACCATCGGTGATTGAAATCACGTTGGTTGGAATATACGCAGAAATATCCCCAGCCTGGGTTTCGATAATTGGCAAGGCCGTCATTGAACCGCCACCCAATTCATCACTCAACTTGGCCGCGCGTTCCAATAAACGTGAGTGCAAGTAGAAAATATCCCCAGGATAGGCTTCACGACCAGGCGGACGACGAAGCAGCAAGGAAATTTCACGATAAGCGGAGGCCTGCTTGCTTAAATCATCAAAGATGATCAAAACATGCTTGCCCCGATACATGAAGTCCTCACCCATCGCTGAACCCGCGTATGGCGCGATATACAGCATTGGCGCTGGTTCACTAGGACCTGCGACGACAACCGTCGTATAGTCCATCGCGCCAAAGGAACGTAAGGTTTCCACTTGCGCCCGAACGGTTGATTGTTTCTGACCGATCGCCACATAAATACAGATCGTATCTTGACCCTTTTGGTTCAAGATCGTATCGATCGCGATCGATGTTTTACCAGTCTTCCGGTCACCAATGATCAACTCACGCTGACCACGACCGATCGGAACCAAAGCATCGATCGTCTTTAGACCGGTTTGTAACGGTTGATCGACGGATTGCCGTTGCATAACCCCAGGTGCGGGGCTTTCAATTGGCCGTGTCCGCTCAGTGTGGATCGGACCTGCACCATCGACCGGTTGACCCAAAGGATTCACGACCCGTCCGATCATTTCGTCCCCAACAGGAACTTCCATGATTCGACCAGTCCGCTTAACTGTGTCGCCTTCGCGAATATCATCGAACTTACCTAAGACGATGATCCCAACGTCATTGGCTTCCAAGTTCTGGGCGATCCCGTAGGAGCCGTTGGAGAATTGCAGCAACTCACTGGCCATGGCGTTATCCAAGCCATGAGCCCGCGCGATCCCATCACCAACATACGTGACTGTGCCGATCTCTTCAACCTTGAGTTGGTCTTGATAATTTGCTAATTGTTGTTTGATTAATGCACTAATTTCTTCAGCTTTGATGCTCAACCGATTCACCTCACTTTTTCTCTCGTAGCTTATCTAAGTGGCTGAGCTAGTAACGCCCGCATTTTGAGTAACTTCGTCCGAATACTGCCATCGATCCGCCGACCTTCAGCTTCAACAATGACGCCGCCGATCAACTCGGGATCAACTGTATTCGTGACTTGGGCGCTCTTTCCATTAAAACGTTGTAAATAAGCCTGACCGATCTGCTGGCGTTGTTCCGCAGACAAAGAAGTGGCGCTGACCGCATGGATCATGACCCGCCCCTGAGTCGCATTATAACGTTCCACAAATTCGGCAATAATCAAATCAAGATCGGCGGTACGACCATAATCAAAAACCAGATGCAAGAAATCTTGCGTCGTCGCTGAGAATGGTTGCGCCAGTGTCGCCACGATCTTGGATTGTTCCGCCGTGGTGACGGAATCCAACTTCATCACCGCCAGAAAATCAGGCGTTTCTTGAAGAACTTGCTGGATCGTCACCAGCTCTTGATAGACGGCATCCAATTGACCTTGTTCGTCACTATATTCAAAAAGGGCTTTAGCGTAACGTTTTGCCACTGAAAATTTATTTTGTTTCATCGGCATTCGTCAACCCCTTAATATACGCGTCGATCAAGTTCTGTTGATCTTGGGTATCCAAGTCCTTCTTGATCAGTGATTCAGCGATATCGATCGCGATCTGACCAACCTCGGCACGAGCGCTATTTAAAGCCTCGGTCCGAACCTGATCCGCGTCCGCGTGCGCCTTATCCTTGACTTGCGAAGCCTCGGTCTGGGCGTCGGAGACGATTTGATCACGGCGTTTTTCACCATTTGTTTTGGCGGTATTTACAATTTGGATTGCTTCAGCTTTAGAATTCTTCAATTCTGCTTGACGTTTGGCGGCCATCGCTTCAGCTTTAGCCCGAGAATCCGCAGCGCCATCAAGGTCATCTGAGATTTTTTTTTGGCGATCGTCCATCATTTTAACGACCGGTTTCCAAGCGAAATGTTTCAACAGAATCAATAACAGAATGAAAGCTATGATCAGAATAAGCGAGTCGCCGGTACTACCGTTAACTATGGTAGCCTTGGCAGCAATAACTAATCCATTTGCCATGAACAACGCTCCCTTCTAATCTAATAAAAATAGGTGTCACGATGATTATTAGACAAAAAGGATGATGAAGGCAACAACGACTGCTAAGATAGGAACCGCTTCAATCAAGGCAACACCAATGATCATTGTGCTCCGGATCTCGCCAGCGATTTCTGGTTGGCGCGCCATACTTTCAATAGCTTTAGAAATAACCTTTGAGTTACCATAGGCAGTAGCTAAGGCAGCAATACCTGCGGCAATAGCAGCAGCGACATATTTAGTCATTTTGTAAATTCCTCCTAGTTTTTTAAAACTTTATTCTCGGGTGATTTTCCGCGAGAAGTAAACACAAGTCAATGTGGCAAAGATATAAGCCTGCACCGCACCGATAAAGACAGAGAACCCTTGCCAAACCATCATCAATGGAATCGCGGCGATACTCCCGAAGACGCCAGACAAACCAGCACCTTGAGTCATCATCACTAACAATCCGATCAAAACTTCGCCAGCAAAGATATTCCCATAAAGACGTAACGATAAAGTCAGGAAATTGGTAAACTCTTCAATCAGGTTCATGGGCAACATGAAACCGACTGGGCGAGCGAAATTACTCAAATATCCTTTGAACCCATACTTTTCAGCACCATAATAGTGCGATAGAACTAAGGACATCAAAGCCAGTGGCATTGTGACCATCGGATCAGCCGTTGGTGATTTCGTATAAGTAAAGCCATTGACTTTAATTTCGAGAAACAGCCCTAAGATGTTCGAAACGAGCAAGAAAAGGAATAAGACGAAAATATAGAAGTAAAACGGTTTGCCCTCATCACCTGGCATGATCGACTTCACGATACCATTACTAAAATCAATCAAATACTCTAACACATTTTGGCGTTTACCCGGCCTCATCGTGATCTTCCGTGAGAGGAAGAAAACAAGGAAGAAGACTACCAGTGCTGTCAAAATAATTGAAAGGCAGTTGGCCACATTAAATGTAAGTCCTAAAAAAGTTAGGTATTGATATTTATTCTCCAAAGCGCGCCTCCTTCCCAATATTCTATGAATCCCGGCAAGTCAAGCTTGACGGCAATACTGTGTTCAGCCTCTAAACCATGTTCAGAAAACACAACCTTCATACTACCACCAGCAAAAATAAAATTCAAAGAAAAGTTGGCTTTGTAAGGGCTTTATCGAATAAAGCCTTATTTGGTGCCGAATAGGCGATCACCGGCATCGCCTAAACCTGGCGTAATATATCCAGTTTCAGTTAATTTTTCATCCAAAGCCGCGGCATAGATATCCACATCTGGATGGGCATCCTGAACGGCTTTAACTCCCTCAGGCGCCGCCACTAAAACAACTAAACGCATACTTTTCGCGCCCCGAGCCTTCAAGGCCTCGATCGCCATGTTGGCCGAACCACCAGTCGCCAGCATTGGATCAACGATAAACAGGATCCGCTGATCGATATCTGGCGGCATTTTAACGAAGTACTCGTGTGGTTCTAAGGTCTTCTCGTCACGATACATCCCGATATGACCGACTTTTGCCGCTGGGATCAATTCCAATACGCCATCGACCATGCCTAAGCCGGCCCGTAGAATTGGAACGACAGCCAGTTTCTTACCAGCCAATTGTTTTTGAACGGTTTTTCCCATTGGTGTTTCGATCTCGACGTCAGTCAAGGGCAGATCGCGGGTGATCTCATAAACCATCAATTCCGCTATCTCGTTGGCCACCTCACGAAAAACCTTTGTACCCGTTGACTTGTCACGAATGATCGTTAACTTGTGTTGGATCAACGGATGATTCAAAACCGTAAACTTTCCCATACTTTTGCCACCTTTCAATTTTAAAAATCATATCAATGATAAGCTAGTTAAGCCTAAATAGCTACCTGATTAGCCCCAATTTATCGGAAAACTTTCAGCAAAAGCATTGATTTCCTGATGTAACCGATTGATTGCTTGAGGCTCATCACGTTTCTGCAAAACAGCTAGGATAAATTGCGCCACTTGACGGGCGTCAGCTTCCTTCATCCCACGCGTGGTGATTGCTGGCGTGCCAATGCGGATCCCCGATGTCTTGAAGGGACCATTCTGCTCAAAGGGAATGGTGTTCTTATTCAAGGTGATCTGGACCGAATCCATCAGCTCTTGAATATCCCGGCCAAACAACCCGGTTCCTGTCACGTCAAGGAGCAACAAATGATTATCCGTGCCGCCGGAGATCAAGCGCAACGTTGGGTCATCGTTGAAAACCGCAGCCATTGCCTGCGCGTTCTTGATGATCTGCGCCGCGTAATCCTTGAATTCCGGTTGCAGATCTTCACCAAAGGCGATTGCTTTGGCGGCGATCACGTGCTCCAACGGTCCCCCCTGCGTCCCAGGGAAGACTGCCGCATTCAACTGCTTGGCGTACTTCGCCTTGGCCAAGATCAGCCCGCCACGGGGGCCACGCAGCGTTTTATGGGTTGTGGACGTGACCACATCGCAATACGGAACAGGATTTGGATGGAGCCCAGCAGCCACCAACCCAGCAATATGGGCCATGTCCACCATCAAAAGCGCTCCGACCTCATCAGCAATCCGCCGAAATTCCGCGAAATCAATTGTCCGGCTGTAAGCCGAAGCCCCAGCTACGATCAATTTCGGCTGTACCGCCTTGGCCTGAGCCAAAATCGCCGCATAATCCAGCTGCTCCGTTTCGGAATCGACCCCATAGCTGTGAAATTCGTAGGTCTGACCGCTGAAGTTCACCGGTGAACCATGGGTCAAATGACCGCCTGCAGTCAAATCCATCCCCAAAACCCGATCACCTGGCTTTAACAAGGCGCGATAAGTCGCCTCGTTTGCCTGCGAGCCAGAATGTGGCTGAACATTGGCATATTCCGCGCCAAACAATTTCTTGGCGCGGGCAATGGCGATGTCTTCAACCTGATCGATGTACTCACACCCACCATAAAAACGGTGGCCAGGATAACCCTCCGCGTACTTATTGGTCAAAACACTGCCTTGGGCTCGGCGCACCGCTTCGGAAACCACATTTTCTGAAGCGATCAATTCAATATTTCGTCGCTGGCGTTGCTCTTCGCGATGAATCGCCGCCCAAACTTCTTGATCTTTTTCAATATAATCCAAACGCAACCCCTCCTTGTCACTCATATTATACCGATTTCCGCAAATAAGCGAAAGAAAAGGAACCAGCGAACAAACTCGCGCTGATTCCCGGTCCACTCATGGCCAACTTGGCCATTTGAAGCTGATCAACTGTTAGCAATTCTATCCGATCATCCCGCGTCGATCCTGATGGAGCACGCGGCCCTCGTGGACTGTGAACAATCGCCCACCATCAGCGCCGACCTCAACGACAAGTTGCCGAAGCTGCTAAGCCTAGCCTGAATTGAGCTGGCCTACTTTTCGCCGCTGTCAAAGCTAAAGAACTGGCCGCCAGCCGCCTTCTTCAATCGATTCATGTAGGCAATGCCTAGACCTGTTTCCGGAACGCCGGCGGCCAAAATCGTTTTGATCGCGGGTTGATCATCGAACGCGCGCAACCCGGCGAAAAGTTCCTGCGCCGCCTGCTCCAGATCATCCCCTAACGCGAAGGTTACCACAGCCGGCGCGTGATTGCCGGCGGCCGCGATTTGGCGCAATTGATCATCAAAGGCCAAGACGCCTAATGGTCCGCTCACTTGCCGCCGGGTGGCCTGGACCGCCGCCGTAAAGTCAACCGCTGGCGCGACGATCACCACTTGAGCATTGGGCGCATAATGCTTATATTTCATGCCGGGGGCTTTCGGGACAACGTTTGCGGCCACATGATGCTGCTCTGTCTCCACTTCACCCAGTATTGGCGTCAGCGCCGAAGCAGTAAGATAGCCCGGTCGTAAAATCGCCGCCGGTTGCACACTCAGATCGATCACCGTCGACTCCAGGCCAACCTTGGTCGGACCATCGTCTAAAATTCCCGCTATTTTCCCGGCTAAATCATGATAGACATGCTGCGCCGTGGTCGGACTGGGTTTCCCTGAGGTATTAGCTGAGGGGCCAACAATGGGGATCCCGGTTTCCTTGATCAACGTCAAGGTGGCCGAATTATCCGGCATTCGGAAAGCCGCCGTCGTCAGTCCGCCCGTCACCACCGCCAAGAGACTTTGCGGCTTCAACGGCAGAATAATCGTCAACGGTCCCGGCCAGAAACGGGTCATCAACTGTTGCGCCAGTTTGTTAGGTTGCGCATATTGCCAAACCATCTCCGGCGTGGCCACATGAACGATCAGGGGATTATCACTGGGCCGTCCCTTGGCTTGATAGACATTTTTGACGGCGGTCTCGTTGTTGATCACCGCGCCTAAACCATAAACAGTTTCTGTGGGAAAAGCGACCAGCTGTCCTTGCCGTAACAACGCCGCTGCCGCCGGAATTTCACTGGTGTCGAAAATTTTTGTTTGCATTATATAGTCGTCTCATTTCATCAAATTCTAATCAAATAAACATTTTCCTAATCTGCCGGTTAGAACTGCCACGGTCAGCTGCGTGTCGCTTGCGTCGCGGCTGGCCCGATCTGCGCCATTCGCGGCCATCCAGCCAAATCTGGGCGGATCACAAGCGGCCAGTGCGCTTGGTCCCCACCGAAAAGGTGTTTGATCGCCGGCGCTTGCTGGTAGCCAAACTCCAAGAATAAGGCCCCAGGCAGCGTCAAATGCGTGGCAAAGGTACTGGCGATGCGCTGATAAATGGCTAGGCCATCATTGTCCGCATATAGGGCCAGCTGCGGTTCAAAGTGTTTGACCGAATAATCCATCACCGGCTCTTCGCGGTGACTGATATACGGCGGATTACTAACGATCACATCGAAGGGCGGTTGCGCCGCTACTGCCGCGAAGAGGTCCCCTTGCACAAACTTTACCGGTAACTGCAAGCGTTGCCCGTTTGTTTCAGCCACCGCCAACGCCGCGGCGCTCAGATCGCTGCCCCAGACCTCCGCTTGCGGCAATTGCTGCTGTAAAGCCAGCGCGATCGCGCCACTCCCAGTGCCCAGATCCAGGATCCGTGGCCGCGCGAAACGTTGGGCGAAATGCTCGACCCAGGCCACCAATTCTTCTGTTTCTTGACGAGGGATCAAGGTGGCCGGCGTTACCTTCAATTGCAAACCCGAAAACCAGGCCGCTCCCAGTAAATATTGAGCCGGCTCACCAGTCAGAAGTGTTTGCACATCTTGTTGAAACTGTTGCCAAATTGGGGCCGGCATCGGTTCCCGTTCATGGAAGGACAGATCGGTCTTGCGCCAGTTTTGGCGTTCTAGCAGAACATATTCCGCGCCATAATCATCTAGTCCTTTTTCCTGCAACAGCAAAAAAGCCCAACTAAGGGCCTTAGAGTACGTTGGTGTTGTCATCAGTGATCTGCTCCAACTTCTTGGTTTGATCCGACACGATCAGCGCGTCAATGATCTCATCCATCTCACCATTCATGATGCGATCCAACTTGTTCAACGACAAGCCGATGCGGTGATCCGTCACCCGATTTTGTGGGTAGTTATAGGTCCGGATCCGCTCCGAACGGTCCCCGGTCCCAACCGCGGATTTCCGGCTGGCATCGTACTCACTTTGGTTTTCGCTCTCATAAAAGTCATAGACCCGTGACCGCAAAATTTGCATGGCCTTTTCCCGGTTTTGTTGCTGCGACCGCTGATCCTGCATGGCAACCACGATCCCTGTCGGTAAATGGGTCATCCGCACGGCGGACGAGGTTTTGTTGATATGCTGACCACCAGCGCCTGATGACCGGTAAACATCAACCCGGATATCTTTAGGGTCGATTTCCAGATCAACCGAGTCATACTCAGGCATCACTGCCACCGTGGCTGTTGACGTGTGCACGCGCCCTTGCGATTCTGTTTCCGGCACCCGTTGCACCCGATGCGCGCCGTTTTCATATTTCAGTTTGGAATAAACGTTGGTGCCGCTGATCATCGCGGCGACTTCTTTGTAGCCACCGACTTCGGTCCGGTTCTCGTCAACCAGCTCAAATTGCCAGCCTTGCCGCTCAGCGTAACGATGATACATATTCAAGAGATCCCCGGCGAAAAGTGAGGCCTCATCGCCACCGGCAGCGCCACGGATCTCCATGATAATGTTCTTGTCATCATTCGGGTCCGTTGGCAACATCAATAACATGATTTCATGTTCAAGATTGTCCTGTTCTGTCGTTAGCTCCGCCAATTCCTCTTTCGCCAGATCGGTCAATTCCTTGTCATTACTCTCGCGGATCAAATCATTGTTATCCGCGATTTCTTTCATGACTTCCTTATAGCGTTGATATTTATTGACGATCTCAGTCATTCCCGCGGATTCCTTGGAGACCTCCAAGTACCGTTTGGTATTCCCAATGACTTCGGGATCCGCCATCATTTCAGTTAATTCTTCATACCGGATCAATAGTCCGTCTAGCTGTGCTAGAATTTTATCCATTTAATTCACCTGTTCCATTTCTTTCACAAAAACTCAAGGATGATTAGCGGTGTCTGGCTACTGATCCAGCACATTTTGGCTCAGGTCAGGATGGTAATAATGTTGGCGACAAACGGGGTAATAGGATTCATTGCCGCCCAATTGAACCTGTTCGCCTTCATAGATCGGCTGCCCATCATGGACCCGCAAATTCATCGTCGCTTTACGCGAGCAGAACCAACAGATCGTCTTGATTTCTTCGATTTTATCCGCGTAAAGCAATAAGTACCGCGAACCATCGAATAATTCGTTGCGGAAATCATTTTTCAAACCAAAAGTCATCACGGGAATATTCAATTGATCCACCACTTGCGCCGCTTCATAGACATGGTGCTTCTCCAAGAACTGCGCCTCATCGATCAACACACAAGCCGCGGTCGGATTGATGGTCTTGACCGTCTCAAAAATATTCGTTTCTGGGAAGATCGGCTCAGCTTTACGCTTCAACCCAATGCGGCTGGACACGTAACCGACCCCATCGCGGGAATCGATGCCACTCGTCAGAAGAATCACGGACTTATGTTCTTCCTCATAGTTGTGAGCAACCTTCAAGATTTCGATCGTCTTACCAGAGTTCATTGCACCATAGCGAAAGAATAGCTGTGCCATTTGTCTACCTCCCAAAAATACATTCCGCTTTTTAGTATAACCGATTCTCGCGCAATTGCCCAATAAAAATTACGATTGGGTCGCACTCATTTAAGTCGCGCCAGGGCAACCTGGCCCCGTTTCGTCAACAACGCAAATCCCAGCCGCCTGATAATTTCTTGAGCCAGATTTGTTGTGCTCCGGCCAAATATGCTAAAATAAGTCCAGACTCACCTTGACGCTCTGCGCCGCTGAAATTTGTTGAAGCCGCTCAGCTTCACTTGAGCGCACCCACGATTTCCAGTCAAAAATTGCGCTGAGTCTCATCAATTTAAACGAGGTATAACAATGTCATTGAAGACGTCTTTAGCTAAGCTTCTTGGTCGCAGCAGTTATTGGTTCCTGCACACTTTTCGCGGCGGCGGTAGTTCCTTTCCCGGGAAAATCGCGCTGAAACTTGATCCCCAATTTCTGCGCAGTTTCGGGAAAAGCTACGATGTGATCATCGTCACCGGTACCAATGGCAAGACCATGACCACTTCCCTGCTCACCAAAATTCTCGATCAGAAATATGATCAAGTTCTGACTAATCCCAGTGGTTCCAACATGGTTCAAGGCATCGTGACCGCGTTTCTGGCGGCGAAGAAACCCCAGGGCCGCGCGCTGGCCGTGCTTGAGGTCGATGAGGCCAATGTGGCGCCGATTTGCGCGCAACTGACCCCTAAGGCCTTCGTGCTGACCAATATTTTCCGCGATCAAATGGACCGCTACGGTGAGATCTACACCACTTATCAAAAAATCGTTGATGGCATCAAACTGGCGCCGGCGGCAACTTTGATCGTGAATGGTGACGCGGCGATCTTCAATGACCGCCAACTGCCCAACCCAATCATTTACTATGGTTTCGCCAATGATGACAGCGAAACCGACTTACGCGCCAGTTTCAATTCAGACGGGGTCTTATGTCCAGTCTGTCATCATATTCTGCACTATCACAGTATCACCTACGCCAATCTAGGCGACTACTTCTGCCCGAATTGTGGCTTCCACCGACCAGAGTTGACGGACAAAGTCACCGCGGTGGAAGAGCTCCGGCCTAATTTCTCCAAGTTTATGATCAACGGCACGCCGTTTAAGATCCATGTTGGCGGGATGTATAATATTTACAACGCCTTGGCCGCATACAGCGCCGCGACCTATTTAGCGGTAGCGCCGGCGCAAATCGTGCAGGCCTTACGCCACGACGAGCAAGTATTTGGGCGCCAAGAGGTCATCAAACTCAATGGCAAGCACGCCACAATCATTTTGGTCAAAAATCCCGTCGGTCTGAATCAAGTCTTTGACCTGATCAAAACCGATCCTGATCCTTTCGCCCTCGGTTTCCTCCTCAACGCTAATCCCGCCGATGGTCGTGATACCAGCTGGATCTGGGACGGCGAATTTGAGGATTTACCGCTGACGGCGATTCCGGAGATTTTGGTAGGCGGTGAACGCCAAGCAGATATCAAATTACGCTTTGAAGTCGCTGAGGCTCCGCAAGCGAAGATCAAAGAAACCCAATCTTTAAGCGATTTCATCACCCAAGCTGGCCAGATCCCTAATGAGAAAATTTATATTTTGACCACCTATACCGCCATGTTAGCGCTACGGAAATTGCTGGCTGAACAAGGGTTCATCGCCGCTGGTTATTGATGATCAGCGCCGTGGTAACTCTTGAATAAAACGCTGAACGATCACTTCTCGCTGTTGCAAGAAGGGGTCGTTTTTTTGGCTGGGATGGACGCGATTACTTAAGACGATCAAGCCCTGTTGCCGCGCCAGGTCCAGCAATAAGAACGTTCCGGTGAAGCCCGTATGGTAAAGAAGCTGGTGGCCGTCACGTTGATCTTGACGCAGATCCCAGGCCAAAGAGCGCCCCAAATGCCGGCGCGTCCAATCCTGGCACAAGCGCTGACGCCATTGTGGGCTGAGCAGTGCCGGCAGATCCGGACGTTGACCCAAGTACCATTGGCTGAAAGTAACCACGTCGGCAAGCGAGGCGAACAGCCCGGCCGAACCGCAATGGACCCCTAGTTGGCGCGCCTTCGGATCATGCGCTTCCCCCTGACGGAGAATGCCATGGGCGTAAGTTGTCGGCACGCAAGCAGACGCAGGCGGCGCGAACGAACTCTCCCATAGATGCAGCGGCGTCAACACCTGTTGTTGGATCACCGTTTGAACAGGTTGGCCGGTAACTTTTTCAATGATCCACCCTAAGTAGAGAAAGCCAACATCGGTGTAAACCATTTTCCGTTCAAAGGTTGCCGTCACCGGTAGCCGCAGCAGAGCGTGCTTCAGTTCGGCGCCGCTGAGTTGATCGCGTTGGGGAATAAAGCCATGAATGCCCGAAGTGTGGGTCAATAAATGTTGGATTTGAACGCGGGCATCCGTAAATTCCGGCAGATATTGTTGGACAGGATCCGTCAGCGCGACGCTCCCTTGTTCCACCAACTGGAAAATAACCGTGGCTGTCCCGATCACCTTGGTTAGGCTGGCCAAATCGTAACGTAAGCCTGGTGTTAACGGCGCCAGCGTGGGTAACCAACGCCGCTGGCCCCGGACTTCGGTGAGCACCCGTTGTCGGTCGATCAGGGCATAGCTGATTCCGGGAACGATTCTGGCACTGACCAATTTGTTTAAAAGCTTGATTGTTTGCGGATACAATGACACGACCTCGTTTTCCGTGATTTGTTAAACGGTTCTAGTTTAACACAAATTCGTGATCCGCTCGCTGTGCTTCTACTTCTGTATCTTGGCTGTAACTTTCACTGCGTGGTTCGGGGCAAGTTCGCTGTGGGCATCACTTTGAGCTTCGCAAAGAACGCGAATCTCAAAGCTGAGCCTTGGTCTAAGTGGCACAGCCACTAAGACCAATTTCACGGCGACCTTACCCCGAACCACTCCGTTGCAGTTGCTCAACGATTATAGACAGTTAAAGTTGTCACACCATTTTTCCAATCGAAATGACACTAGTTTGACTGACACACTTGCAAAAACACTTCGTAACTTACTCCGCCTATATTGCAGATAGGCTCAATCTTGCCCAGCACACGCCCAAACCCAACAAATCTGCAATCAAGCAAAGTAATAAAATCAGGAATGGTATTTTTAAAAACGACTCAAAAAAAGCTCTCATCCACTTTATCCGTGAATGCGAGCTTGATCAGGTCAGTTTATTTCTTCAACATATACATATAGAGCGCTTCGGTAGAGAAGTTCGTTTCAAACTTGACCGCCTTACTATAAATATTATCAATCGTGGTCTGGCCGTTTTCCGCCTTTTTGGCAAGTTTCTGATAATCCTTCAAAACTTGTTTGCCATCAGCGCCCACGCCTTGCGCCAAAATCGACAATTGCATGGCGAAGTTCTTGACTTGGGTCTTGTTCTTCATCTTCTTGACGGCGAAAACATAGGCGACGCCGACCACATTCTGATTCTGAACATTGACGCGGATCCGCATCCCGTTGGCATCGACCAGGTCATGCAGGCCATCCTTGATGGTTACAGGAAAGGCTTTGGCGCCGGTTTTCAGCTGTTGATTGGCCATGTTGTAGGCCATCGCAAACTGCGTGTAAGGCACCAGTGACTTGGTCTTCTTGACGGTCACTGTTTTCGTGGCGGTTTTTCCCGCTTCGGTAGCGGTCAATTTGACTTTGGTATCACTTAACTGACTGGGCACTTGGATCACGAATGTCCCATCTTCCACATGGGCTGCTTGCTTCGCGCCGTCGCCGATTTGATAGGTCAGCTTGGCCTTTTTAGCGACATTTCCTTTAACGACCGTCACGATCCCATCAGGACTGTAACTGGCGGCGCTGGGGTCAAGCTTTAGCGAATCGTTGCCACAACCTGCCAAGAGGAACAGTGAACCGACCGCCAGTAGCGCGCTAATTACGGCTTTCTTTAACTTCATCATAAAAACTCCTTTCGCTCAACACGCGCTTAGATCTCAACGTTTCCGGAAAATTGCGAATTATAGAGATCCGCATAGAAGCCGTTTTGCGCCATTAGGTCATCATGATTGCCGGTCTCCACGATCGCGCCATGATTCATGACCAAGATATTGTCGGCGTCACGAATCGTTGACAACCGGTGGGCCACCACGAAGCTGGTCCGCCCTTTCAACAGTAAGCCCATGGCATGCTGGATCTGTAACTCTGTCCGCGTATCAACTGAAGAAGTGGCTTCGTCTAGGATCAAGATTTCTGGATCAGCGACGAAGGCCCGGGCGATCGTCAACAATTGCCGTTGCCCTTGAGAAATGTTGGAGGCCTCTTCGTTCAAAATCGTGTCGTAGCCATCCGGTAATTGCCGCACAAACTCATCAACGTGGGCTGCTTTGGCCGCGGTAATGATCTCATCGTGGGTCGCCTCTTCGCGTCCATACTTCAAGTTATCGTAGATCGTGCCCGTAAACAGCCAGGTATCCTGCAGAACCATGGCGAAATGCTTCCGCAACTCAGCGCGCTTCATATTCCGGGTGTCCGTCCCCTTTAAGCGGATCGAACCGTCGGAAATATCATAGAAGCGTTCCAACAAATTGATGATCGTGGTTTTACCGGCGCCAGTCGGGCCAACGATGGCGATCATTTGTCCCGGTTTGACCTGCAAATTATAATCCGTCATCAATAAATCCTTACCTTGATAACCGAATTGCACATGTTCCATCGTCAAAATATCATCCGTTGTCACTGCTGGTAAATCAACGTGATCATCGGTCATATCTGGTTCGTCCAGAACTTCAAAGACCCGTTCCGCGGAAGCGACCGTAGCTTGGATTGTATTAGCCAAGTTGGCCAATTGCGTGATCGGTTGCGAGAATTGTTGAGTATACTGCAGAAACGCCTGCACGTTCCCTAAAGTCATCGTACCGTTAGCGACGCCGATCCCACCAAGGACCCCAACGAAAACATAGCCTAAGTTATTGACGAAGGTCATTAAAGGCATGATGATCCCCGAAATCAATTGAGCCTTCCACGAGGCGGTATACAAGCGCTCATTTTCTTCAACGAATTCGCCGATCGCCGCTTCTTCATGATTGAAACTCTTGTTGATGATCTGGCCAGAATAATTTTCTTCGATCTGATTATTCAGCAAACCTAAACTCTTCTGTTGCGCGGCGAAATATTTTTGCGAACGTGGTGCGACGACGCCAACGATCACCAAACTCAATGGGATCGTAGCTAACGCGACCAAGGTCAATTGCCAACTGATCGTCAACATCATCCATAACGTGCCGACAAACATCACCGTACTGGTGATCAACTGAGTCACACTTTGCTGTAAGGTCCCGGCAATATTGTCCATATCGTTGATCGCACGGGACATGATATCACCATTGGAATGGGTATCGTAATAATTGATCGGCAACGTCTGCATCTTGGCTTTCATTTCTTTCCGCAGCCGATAAACCGTCTCCTGGGAGATCCGCGTCATCACGAACTGCATCACGAAATTCAAGATCGCCGAAGCGACATACATGAAGATCACCGTAATGATGATCGACTCGATCTTACCGAAATCGATTGGGAATTGTTTCATACTGATTCCGGCTTTTTGCATGGCCGTCCCGCTCATTACCCCAGTAAAGATCTCGGTGGTCGCTTTCCCTAAAATTTTAGGTGTCCGGACTTGCAGGATCTGTGAGGCGATCGCGAAAATCATCACGATGATCAACGCGATCCGATATTTAGCCATGTAATTGAATAAACGTTTGGTGGTGCCCCAGAAGTTTTTGGGTTTGTCACCAGGCATCCCCATGCGACCACCGCCGCCAGGACCGTGACCGCCCATTGGCCGTGCTTGCGGACGACTCGTTTCTTTCTCACTCATTGGTGGCACTCCCTTCTTTGATCTGTGAATCGACGATCTCGCGATAGGTTTCGTTGTTCGCCTTTAATTCTTGATGCGTGCCCAGACCGACCATTTTGCCGTCTTCCAGCACAATGATCTGATCGGCGTCAGCGACGGTAGAGACCCGTTGACCAACGATCACAACGACTGCCTTTTGAATCGTCGCGTCTTGGCGTAAAGCTTGGCGTAACAAGGCGTCAGTCTTGAAATCCAAGGCAGAAAACGAATCGTCAAAGATGTAGATCGACGCTTTCTTGACCAGCGCGCGGGCGATCGCCAAGCGTTGCTTCTGACCGCCAGAGAAGTTATTCCCACCTTGTTCCACGAAGGTTTCCAAACCATCATTCTCGCGGATGAAATCGGCCGCTTGGGCGATTTCTAAGGCGTGCCAGAGTTGCTCATCGCTGGCTTCAGGATTCCCGTAAAGCAAGTTTTCGCGCAACGTCCCCTTGAAAAGGACCGCTTTTTGTGGCACCAACGCGATCACATCTTGCAAGGCCATCTTGGCGACGTCCTTCACGTTATACCCATTGACCTTGACCGCGCCGGATTCAACATCGTAAAAGCGGGGGATCAAGTTGGTCAGCGTCGATTTGCCGGCGCCAGTCCCACCAATGATCGCCAAGGTCTGACCACTCCGTAAATGAGCGTCCACCCCTGTCAACGCTGGTTTTTCGGCGCCATGATAACGGAAAACGATCTGATCGAAGTCCAAGGCAGCGGCGGCAACGTTTTGCACGTCACGCGGTTGTTCTGGTTCCGTTAACCGAGTTTCCAAGTCAAAGACCTTCTGGATCCGTTCCGCTGAGGCTTGGGCCCGCGGAATGAAGACGAAGACCATGGCCAGCATCATGAAGCTCATTAAGATCTGCATCGCGTAAGTCATGAAGGCCAACATATTCCCTACTGGCATAGATTGATTGGCGATCAAATGACCACCCATCCACGTGATAGCAATGTTTGTCCCACTCATTACCAAAGTCATGATCGGCAACATTGCCGCCATGATCGAGAAAACACGCCGCGCGTTATCGGTATAATCTTTGTTAGCGACATCAAAGCGATCTTGCTCGAATTTATCCCTGATAAAGGCCCGAATGACCCGAACGCCGGTCAAGCCTTCACGAAAGACCAAGTTCAACCGGTCTGTTTTTGACTGCATCGCCTTAAATAGAGGGACGGCGAAATACATCACCACGCCGATCACCACAATAATGATCGGGATCACGACCAGAAAGATCCCCGTCAATTCAGCGTCCTTCTGATAAGCCATGAAGCTGGCCCCGATCAAGGTGATCGGCGCCATGATCATCATCCGTAAGGCCATCATCGCCACGTTTTGGATCTGCATCACGTCGTTGGTGGTCCGCGTGATCAGTGAAGAAGTCCCGACCTGATCGAATTCATCGTTAGACATGTACAGGACTTTTTTATAAATATCTTTGCGGAGATTCTTCCCTAATGTTTGTGACGTCCGCGCCGCCAGCAGCACATTTCCGAAGGCAAAAATCACCGTTAGAAATGAAACCACCAACATTTTTCCACCGATCTGCCAGATCATGCTAACATCCCCGGTGGCGACCCCGTCGTTAACCAAATCCGAGGTTAAATTCGGTAAATAAAGATTCGTGATCACTTGGCCAGTCATGAACAGGATCGCTCCAATGACTGCCCAAATGGAAACACGATTCTTAGCGATTTTAAGCATCCTTGTTTCCTCCTTGCGAATTTAGCGCTACGCCGTGCTCGAACCAACTCAGGACCATTTCATATTGTTTCTGAAAGGTTTCGCTGGCTTGTTCCGGCTGTTCTTCGACTGTTGAAAAGTAATGGGCCGTCGAATGACCCAAAATCATTAACAACATTCTAAACAGAAGATAGAATTGATCGGGTTTGATCCGCAATTTCGTAAAATCTGTTTTCTGTTCCACCTCGGCACTCCACATTGATAGCAAGTGATGAGGATGCGGTGGTTGATGCGCCTGTCGTTGCGAAAATTTCTGGAAATCGTGATAATCGATCCGCATAAACAAATTCCGTAACAATTCGCGATCAGGACTCGTGGCGAGAAAGTCAGTCTGCTGTTGCAGACTCAAGCGAAAGGTCGCGAACAGATCACCATGCAAGTCCTCTAGATTACTAATAAATTTCTTCTGGAAATCGTCCATGAACGTTTTCAAAAGGTAAAAATAGAGATCCTCCTTATCAGCGAAATACTGATAAAAACTGCCACGGGGGATCTCCGCCAAACTGACGATATCCGCGATGGTGACCTCAGTATAGGGCGCCGTCGCGAAAACCGTCCGTGCGGCTTGAATGATTTTCCGTTGTTTGCCTGCCGACAAGCCAAAAAAAGTACGACTGGGCATAACCGCAACTCCTCTCACAGAAGATTCGACCGCCAAAAAAATGACGGCTTGTCATATGACACTGTGTCATTATAACACCCTCGGCGGCAGATGCAAGGATTATTTGCCGCTCAGACTTCGGGCAGCGGAATGACCTGTACTGACCGAAAGTGGCCAGCAGCTTGGCCGCGACCACTTCACTGGTCCACAAAAAATAGCGTTGGCTTTTGCTGCCCAACGCTATTTCAACCAGCTGATCGAAATTATTTTTCAGCCCAAGTGGCCCAGAATGTGGGTACCCCATGTTCATGCAAGAAGCCTTCGCCATTGGTATCCTCGTAGAGATCTCGCAATTTAAATCCAGCCTGAAGCTGACCCCGGATCTGCTCATCCAAGGTATGGGAGAACTGGACGCCACTGTCACTGGCTTGCAAGGACGCCATTTGTTCCGGATGAATCAGCGGATCAAAGGGCAGGCTAAATTTGACCTGGCTTTCATCATCATCAGCAAACAGAAAATTGACGCCATTATCCAAGCCGGCCAACAACCGACCGCCGGGCTTGAGGATGCGGTAACACTCTGCCCAAACCGGCCGCACATCGGCGATGTACACATTAGAAACCGGGTGGAAAATCAAATCAAAACTATTGTCCGCGAAGGGTAGAGGCTGTGACATATCACCGCGAATCGCCTCGATCTCATATTTTTCGCGCCGCGCAACCATGCGCTCACTATCGAGCTGTGCAGGCGAGTAATCTAAAATCGTGCCCCTCGCCCCCAGCGCGGCGAAAATCGGCATTTGTTGGCCACCGCCAGCAGCTAAGCCCAGCACCTTTAGATTCTCGAAAGTGGTGGGAAACCAGTCTCGGGGAACTGCTTTCGTCGGTGTCAACACCATCGACCATTGGCCTTGTTGGGCCGCCAAGTACGTGGCGTGATCGATCGGAATCCCCCATTGCCAACCTTCGTGAACCCAGTGATCGATCGTTCGCGCGTTAATATCTTGATATTTCATCAGACGAGCCTCCCTGTCAGTTGCCAGTAATTGAAACAGATCGCAATTCATTGTGCCGCTCAACGGCCACGTCAATCAACGTGCCTGCCCCTTGATTTTCGGTCTGGGCAATTGCCGGTCCGGCGGTTACTTGCCAGTAATAGTAATTACGGACTAACTTGAATCTAAAACTTCTCCAACTCAAAGTCAACCGTACAATTTGACTGGATGGCTGGCCGTTGCGAAGCACAGAAAAACCGTCAAACACCAGGGGAGGTGTTGCCACCCTGATATTTGACGGTTCTAAACTTAACGGTTCTAAACTTAACGGTTCTAGACTTGACGGTCCAAATCTATTTTCCACCAACGGATTGTCGGAAAAGCTAACTGCCTTGATTAGGGGCCCGCAATTCAGCGGCGGCGGTGGCCAACAGTTCGCCCGAATGATCCAGCGAATATTCCCAGAACATCATGCCTCGTAACTGGTGCTGTCTAATATAGTCCGCCTTAGCCTTGATCGACCGCACATCATCAAAGGAAGAAAAACGCTGACCATCGAAATAATAAGGCGCCTGGGCCTGCTCGTCCCAATGGTAAAACTCGGGATGGGTTGCAATCAATTGTCGTAACTGATTGTAATCCGTCGTGGCCGTGCCTAAAGTTGCAGCCACGGCCCCTAACCCACTTGTTGTTTCTGACGGGAAACCAAACCAATCACGACTGTAACTAGCCGCCCCAATCACGATTTTGTCGGGACTGACCCCTTTCGCCAGTAAATTCAACACTGCTTGATCCGCTGATAAAGCGGTAAAATCCGTGTCACCATAGGAGAATAAATTGGTATGATGACTGGCCTCATGCGTCCAGCTCCCCCGCAGATCATAAGTCATCACATTAACGAAATCGAGATAATCAAGATAGTGGTAATCATCGTCTGGACTCATCGTATCTAGCAACGGTTTCGCCGCACCGATCGCCGCAGTCAACCAGTAACGCCGCGAATGATCATTTTCGGCCTGGTCCAATGCCTGACGCAAGGCCTGGACAAAGGCCAAGAAATGAGCGGCATCATCAGGACGCGCTTTGATCCCAGCCAAATCCATCCCTGGATATTCCCAATCGAGATCGACCCCATCGAAATCATAGCGCTGACAATAGGCGACGATACTGGCCACCAAGGCCTGCCGGGAAGCGGCCGTCGCCACCCCATCCGAGAAGCCCTCGGTACTCCACCCGCCAATGCTTAAGCAAGTCCGTAACTCAGGATGCGCTCTTTTCAGCCCATTGATCAGGCCAATCTTCTTAAGTTCGGGAACGATCGTGGTCCCACTGATTTTCCCAAAGGCATAATTGATACACGTCAGGTTTTGCCAAGGAATCTCAGCCTGCGTCCAGGTTGAATTATCGTCTAAGTACACAATCACTTCAGTCACTGCACTTTCCTCCTTTAAAAAAGTGCCGCAATTGCTTGCGACACTGCTTAATTTGACCATTCGTTCTAAATTACTTGGCGCTCTTCCACCGATCATAGGCGGTTTGATAAACCTTAACGTATTGTTTCACGTTCATTCCTTCGATGGTTTTCACGTATTTGTCCCAATCAGACAACGGTGTCACTCCTGTAATAAACTTAGCTTCTGATTGCGTTACAAAGGTCTTTAAATCGTTGGCCGTTGCCGAAACAGAATCTTGTTCTGCCTTGGTCAGGTAAATCAAAGGAAATGGAACAGTTGCATAAGGATCGATTTTCTTAGCCGTTTCGCTATTAATGAATTTGGTGAAATCATCAATTGGACTGGCGTCTGCGGATGGCCGAATCGCGTATTTGTATTCAGCCTCACCTTTCGCATCTGATCCGGATAATTTTGGTACCGTCAAACCATAATCTGGCGTGATCTTTGATCGTTTTTCTTCGGCATTTTCAGAGTTGATACCGTCAGCGTAAACACGTACTTTTTCACCGGCTTTATTCGTCTCGTACTTCCAAAGTAGGCCTTCTGGACCGCTAGCTAGGTATGCTGCGCCAATTGGTGAGTAGAAATAGTCGACCCAGCGTAATGCTGCGGCAGGTGAAGGATTATTCTTAGTGATGGCGAAATTACCGCGACTGATCCGAGGATTCCCAGGGACAACCGCCTTCTTGGAAACAGAACTGGTCAAAGGTTGCCACATCGGATCACTCATTGCTTCCGATTGTGAACGACCAGTGGTGAAGAGTGAGTAATAATCTTGGAACACCCCAAGACGATCGGCCTTCCCTTTGGCCTTCTTTTGATCATCGGATTGGGAGAAGGTATCCTTATCCAATAAGCCTTCTTCGTATAGTTTATGCATATAGGTCAGGTATTCTTTATATTGATTGGAAATTGGCGTATAGAAGACTTTATCGCCATTATTTTGTACATCGTTTGTCAACAAACCGAAAATCGACATGAGCCACCAACGACTGGCATCTAACTTGACATCACTTAGTGGGATCTCATCGGCTTTCCCGTTTTTGTTGGGGTCCTCTGTCTTGAAACGCTTCAGCAAATCATAAAACTCATCAGCGGTTTTTGGTAGTTCGGTCACACCCAAATTCTTGAGCCATTCGCCGTTATACCACAGTGGCCCAATGTACCAAGCTGAAGTTGAGCCCCGCGATAGCATTGGTAACGAATAAATATGACCATCTGGTGTTGTGATCGATTTCGCGATACTCGGATCTTCCTTCATTAACTTATTCAAATTAGGCGCATATTTGGGAATCAACTTCTCTAGCGCGACGAGCTGCCCTTGTTCCCCATAAGTCACTTCATTAGCCGGCGTCAAGTTCGCTGTCCCCGCCGCATAGATAATATCTGGCAAGTCCTGCGATGCAAATGCCAAATTTAATTTGGTACCAAAGTCACTGTTAGGTGGGGTGTTGTACTTCAACGAGATCCCCGTTTTTTTGGCATAATCCTGGAGAACCTGCATGTCCTTCCATTCAGCCTCGCCCATACTTGGCGCCATCAAGGTCATGCTCATCTTGCTCTTGACGATCGGGAAGCCGGAGGTGGCGACTTTCGCATCGTTTTTGGCCGTGGCGCTACCTCCAGAATCGTTCTTTTTGCCACAGCCTGCCAAGGCAAGTGCGGCCAATGCTGTGATTCCCAGCCCTTTGACTACTTTTGATAAATGCATGATTTTGCTCCTCTCAATTTTAAACGCTGATCAACCTTTTAAAGATCCAATCAAAACACCCTTAACAAAGAATCGCTGTAAAAATGGATAGACAATAATGACCGGCAAACTGGAAACGATCATGACGCCATATTTGATAATCGCGGCTAAAGTTGCTTTATCATAAGCCGCTTGCGCCGCGCTGGCGGTCACATTGGCCCCAGTGGCCGCGCCTTGTTGCATATCTTGCAGCACTAAGATTTGACGTAAAACCATTTGTAACGGATACAGCGCCTTATTTTGTAAGTAAACCAACGCGCTGAAATAGGAATTCCAAATCCCCACCCCGTAGAACAGGGCCATCACCGCAATGATCGGCGCTGATAGGGGCAAGACGATTTTGAAGAAAATTTGGAAATCGGAGGCACCATCGATTTTCGCGGCCTCTTGCATTTCCCAAGGAACACTAGACTGGAAGAACGAACGGGTAACCACGATGTTGTAAACTGAGGCGGCGCCTGGTAAGATAATGGCCCAGACGGTGTCGATCATCCCCATATTCCGAATCAAGAGGTAGGTGGGGATCAAGCCACCATTAAGGAACATTGTCACCAGCATGAAACTGGTGAACCATTTCTTCCCCGAGAAATCTGGGCGCGAAATCGCATAGGCGCAAGGAATCGTCAAAATCAAACTGACTAACGTTCCGGTCACGGTATAAAAGATCGTCATGCCGTACCCACGCCAGATATCCTTATATTTGAGAATAACGCCATATCCTTCCCAAGTGATGTCTTTCGGGAAGAACCACATCGCCCCAGAGTTAACGGATTGCGGCGAACTGATTGAGGCGCTGATGATATAAACCAAGGGGTAAACCACGATTGCGACAGCAAGGAAAATGAAAATGTAGAGAAAGACCTTAAAGACGCGATCAGCTTTGGTATCCTTGATCAAATGATTCGTATTGGTCATTTGTTGATCTCCTCTCTACCATAAACTGTTTTCTGACACGCGCCGGGCGATGGCATTAACGCTGATCAAGAGCACGGCATTGATCGCAGCGTTGAACAAGCCAACCGCGGCGGCATAACTATACTGCCCGTTGATCAACCCTTGACTATAAACAAAGGTCGCGATCACGTTAGAACTGGACATATTCAGCGGATTTTGCAACAACAGAATTTTCTCATAGCCCATGGAGAACAAGCTCCCCACGTTCATGATCAATAAAATAACCATCGTTGGCACGATCGCAGGTAAATTAATGTGCCAGATTCGTTGGACCCGCGAGGCACCATCAACGATCGCTGCCTCATGTAAGCTCGGGTCGACCCCGGCCAAGGCGGCCAAATAAATGACGGAACCCCAACCGGTCCCTTGCCAAACGCCTGACAAGACGTAAACGGTTTTGAACCATTTCGGGTCGGACATAAAGGCGATCGGCTTGACGCCGAAGAAGCCCAGGGCATGGTTGATGATCCCCGTTGATGGATCCAAGAAAGCGATCAACATCCCACCCATAACGACGATCGAAATGAAGTTAGGGGCATAAGTCACCGTTTGGGCAAATTTCTTCCAGAAACCATCCTTCATTTCGTTGAGTGCTAAGGCCAAAATAATGGGCAATGGAAACCCAACGATCAACCCGTAGACTTGGATCCCGATTGTGTTGCGGATCAAGTCCCAGAAGTAATAGGAATCAAAAAATTGTTTGAAATATTTGAACCCAACCCATGGTGAGCCCCAGATGCCCAAAGTTGGCACGTAATCCTTGAACGCGATCAAAATCCCATACATCGGAATGTAGGAGAAAATCAAGAAGGACAAGAATGCAGGTAAAATCAGAATATATAATTGCCAATTCTGTTTCAGCCGTCGTTTGGAAAAAAGCGGTTCGCGGGTCTTTTTTTGTTTTGGTGCACTGACAGTTGCGGTTGCAGCAGCCATTTCAGCAACTCCTTTCTTTATCATCGGATCAATTTGATGCTTCGGGCGTACCTGCAGTTGCTTTCACACACACGATGCCAGGATACAGTTGCTGGCGTAGTCCACCAGGCAATCCTAAACAACCTGTAGGCGCAAGCGGCAAGGAGGCTTGGGTGCGACCCAACAAGGCGGCGCCACTGATCGCTTCAGGGAAATCAAAGCGTTTCAGGTCAAGTTGCCGCGGTGGCACTGTCATTTGTGGAAACAGATAGTAGTGTCCCGCATCTTCAGTCACGAACCAACCAAGTTGCGCTGCTCGCTTGAACAAGCTTGGCTGGACGCCGCGAGTACCGTAAATTCCTTGACCGTTCAGCTGTAACCAAGCGCCCAATTGCCGTAACAATTTGCGATAAGGCGGCGCAATCGTGCCATCGACCTTGGGACCCACCCCTAGCACAATATTTCCACCTAAACTAACCACCCGTAAAATCGTGGCGATCACCGTTTCGATCGATTTATATTGGCCATGAGGGACATAGCCCCAATCATGGGTCAAGGGAATATTACTCTCCCAAGGCATCGTCGGTAAATGATCCGGATCTGGGACTTGCCGTTCAGGGGTCACATATTCCTCATAACGCCCGCCAATCGTACGATCAACAATCAACATCTCTGGCTGCAGTTTCCGGATCTGCGCCATCAGCGGATCAAAATCCAACGGTTCACGCTGATTGCCGACCCACCCCGCATCTAACCAGAGCATGCCCAGCGGCCCATAATTTCCGGAAATCTCTAACAGTTGCTGGTGGACGAAATCCACAAAGCGCTGCCAGCGTTGCGGATCCTCACTGGGCAGATAGTCCGCGTGACGACCTTTAGGTAACCCATCGTGGCGCCAATAATCTGGATAATGCCAGTCCGCTTTAGAATAATACGCCCCCGGCATGACGCCAGCAGCGCGCATCGCTGTCGTAAAACGACCAAACAGATCTGGTTGCTGGAGATGCGCCGCGGGATAATCAGGATTGGTCACCTTGAAATCACTGAGCGCCGTATCATATAGGGTAAACCCGTCATGATGCTTAGTGGTTAGGATCGCGTATCGAATCCCCGCCTCTTTAAAAAGACGGGCCCATGCGTCTGGATCATAGTGATCAGGGACGAATTGCGTGGCTAAGCCCCAATAATCCCGTTTCAATTGCCGCATATTCGGACGAAAAGGTTTGTTGCCTCGTGCCCAAGTATCCTCATCAGATAGTTGCCATGACTCCACCATGCCCGGGACAGTGTATAAGCCCCAGTGAAGTAGGACGCCGATCTTCTGATTTTGGAACCAGTGCCAATTCTTTTTTAAAGCTGAATATTCAGGATATTGAGCAAAATCGGCTGGCGTTAACGGCCCGGCCTTGGCTTGCTCAATATCTTGACGTTCAGAATCTTGCTCTGACATGTGCTCCCTCCTTTTTGCATGTCGAGCATAACCCGGATGAGTAAGCGATTACAATATGCGAAATTTTAGACTATGCAGTTCTTAACCTTTGCTTGTCGCTGTGGCGTTACACCTGCTATACTTCATAGCGTGAATGATAGCCTTTTCATCACAGAGGAGGTTGATGCATGCGTCAATTTGGAAAAGTTTTCGTCATCAGCTTGGCCAGTTTATTGGTGATCGGTTTGATTTGGTTCACCCAGAAAGACCGCCAAGTGGTGGTGGCTGATTTAGCTCCTGCAACGGTCCAAGCGGATCGTCAAGCCGCCAAACGCGTCTTGCAGGCCAATATCACGGCCACCAATCAAGGTGATCTAGCGGCTTACTTGGCGACGATCGCCCCTTCGAAACGGGCAACAACAGAGCAAGAACTAGCGCCAACATTCAAGCAACAACGCACCCAGCTCAAACTTCGACGCTTCACTGTGCAGAAACAAACCGCGGATCGTCTCGTGGCGAAGGTTGACCAACTCCAGACTACCAAAGGTCAAGCCAAGCAGCAGGTGCTCGAGAGTAATCTGGAATTCACGCGACACGGTGAGCAGTGGTACATCAAGCAAAGCATTCTCTTCAACGTCGTGACCAATTGATAAATCTGCAAGTTCCATTGATTCTGCACAAAATCTATAGTTTTGTCAGTGTTGATTGTTGATATATCAGGTAAAATCAAAAGATGTTGGCATCATAAATGTAAGCGCTATATCGTTATAACGCCGTTTTGCGCGGTTCAGTTTTGAATTTATGGGGGCTCACCCCCAATCTAGTTTATGGAGGGAATCATTTTGATCAAATTGAATTTCATGTCCGTACCCGGTGAATTAGCCACCGGAATCGACTTGCTGCAAACCGAATTAGGTTACCAGATCGCGGCCGATGGCGTCCCCATCACGGTGCAGACCCAAGCCGCGGATTTGACCGTCACTTACCAAGAGAATCAGGCGACCATCTCCTACCCATACCCCGCCGCCTTCTTCCGGGGATTAACAGCCCTAGTCGCCGCCATCAAAGCAGACCAACCGCTACAACTGAACGAGACACCTCAGTTTACAACCAGTGGTTTGATGATCGACATGTCTCGTAATGCCGCCCTGAATCTCAATGGGCTCAAGCAAATGATTCGTCTCAGCGCCAAGTTAGGTCTGAATGCGGCCCTCCTTTATATGGAAGATGTTTATCAAGTTGAAGCCTATCCTTATTGGGGTTACCAACGCGGCCGTTTGACGGAGTCCGAGTTACAAGCTGCCGATGATTACGCTCATAGTCTGGGTGTGGAATTGATTCCTTGCATCCAAACGCTCGCCCACTTGATCAACCCGATGAAATGGCATTTTATGGATCAGATCCGCGACACCGATGGCATTCTCCTGGTTGACGAACCGCGAACCTATGACTTCCTCCGTCAGATCATTGCGGCGGCGACCCGGCCATTTCGTTCGCAGAAGATTCATATTGGCATGGATGAGGCTCACGACCTTGGCCGCGGCATTTATTTGAATCAACACGGTTGGGTCGATCGCACCAAAATCATGCTTGATCACGTTCGCCAAGTGATCGCCATTACCAAGTCCCTGGATCTCGACGCGATCATGTGGAGTGACATGTGGTTCAACGCCGCTGGTTTTGGTTATGGTGATCCCCAGACCGTCTTCCCTGAAGCGCTGAAGGAGCAGATTCCCGATGTTGATTTGATGTATTGGGACTATTACAATAATAGCCAAGAAAATTACGAACAAGTTCTGCGCCTCCACCAAGACTTAGGCACACCGGTCAGTTTTGCGACAGGAGTTTGGACTTGGAATGGTCTCGCGCCCAACTATGGCAAGACCATGCGCACAATGGCGGCAGGAATGGCCGGCGCTAAGAAAGTTGGCGTTAAAACCGTTTACGCCACCATGTGGGGCGATGACGGCGGTGAGACGCCATTCACCGCCGGCGCCTTGGGCATCCAAGCGTTCGCGGAGCAAGTCTATCATCAAGCCACCCCAACTTCCGAAGCATTGGCTACCGCTTTGACCACCTATCAAAACAAACAAGCCGCTAATTACTGGTTGCTCGATGAATTCGACCAATTACCTGAACTGACCGCGGGAAATCCTGACGCCACCAATCCAAGTAAGATTCTACTTTATGAGGACCTCCTGCATCCTTTGTTTCAGGCTAATTTCGCCCAAGTTGATTTGACCCATCATTATCAACAACTACAGGCGAAACTAGATCAGGTGCAAGTGCAGCCGGACGAGACCGAACTTTTCCGCTTTTATCAGGAATTGGCCCGGACATTGGTCTTGAAAAATCGGCTCCTGACTCTGATTCAACAGCATTACCGATCACAGGATCGCTCAGCAATGGCTCAGGTTGTGCCTGAATTAACCAAACTCGCCCAACAGTTAACGGCCTTGCAGACGGCCCATCGCCAAGTGTGGCTAAGCCTCTACTCGCCGTTTGGCTGGGAAGTCATGGATATTCGTTATGGCGGATTGATCGCGCGCTGCCACTCTAGCCAGGTCCGCCTAATGGACTGGGCCGATGGTACGGTCAACACACTGCCCGAACTAACTGAACCTAACTTAGTCAATGGTACCGTCACCGCAAATAGTATTGGTCGCGGTCTCTATTCAGAAATTGTCACAACTAGTAAAATTTCTGGCGTATAAGCCGGCAGCACTTCCCCGCAAACTCATTATAATGGGAGGCGGGAGCCGGCTGACAAACTGGCCAGAACAAAGTAAGGGAGTCTGATCAACATGAAAACAGAACCACGTGGTATCGTCAAACTAACTATCGATCTTGGTTATTTACTCGTCTTTGGCCTCAAGCTACAATTGCTTTGGCTGTGGTTCACGATCCGCGGGTTCGTCGTGTTGGGGTTCTTTCCAGCATTGGCCAGCTGCGCCAAGTTATTGATTCGTCGACTGACACGGACTGACGACTGGCATGACCGTTTCGCCGGTAGTGACGAACGTTTCGCGCCGCTCTATCAAGAATTTCGAAACTTCTATCAAGCATCTTTCTGGGAATTTAATGGTATCAGCTACTTGGGTGCAATTCTAATGGCACTGCTCTTGGTGGACTTCGCGGTCAACCGCAGCTTCTTGCACTCCACTTGGCTCCAGTATGGCTTGATTGTTTTACTAGCGATGACTTTGATTTATTGGTTGTATATTCTCACGATCTACGCCCGCTACCAATTGACCTTCTGGCAATATTTCCGCCAAGCCTGGATCATCTCGATCGCGAAATTCAGCAACACACTAGCAATCGCCCTGGGAATCGTTTTGATCACGGCATTGATTGTCCTCTTCCCAGTTCTCTCGATCATCGCACTGATCCCACTGTACTTGACCCCGTTGATCTGGTTCTCCTACCGTTCCTGCCTTTTCGTCGAGGCCTTCATTAGCCAACAGGATGTGACTAACCTTGATTAAGTGGTTGCGTCAATGGCAACCTAAAAAAATCATCACCATGTACTGGTTTTTCTTTCTTGTGATTTTCTTGATCCCGATCCTGATTCTCAGTGGCAATTGGCTCCGTGAAGAAGTCGCCAATCAAAAACGCATCGTGGCCGCTACCCAGGAACACGCCTTGGATCAAATCACTGACGGCCTAGATAACACCATTGCCCATTTGATCAGCACCGCCAACCAGATCGCACTCGATGATGATTTTTTCGCGGAACCTAATACCCCTGAGGATTTTCACACGATCGAACAGGCGATCCAACGATATAATCTCAGCACCACCCTGATCGATAAAATTTTCATTAACCTTTATCGAAATCCCAACACGCTTTATGCAACGGATGGCACCTATGACACTGACCCAGCAATTCAGACCTATCATCTGTTGGCTCCGCAACTGCAGCCGGCACAAATCACGGCCGCTCTGCACACCAGTACCCCAGAATTGGTCATTACTCCCATCAGCAACCCAAATGGGGCCTTAGAAAGTACGCTTTGCCTGAAAGTTCCGCTGGTGGTACACGATACTGGTCCTAAAGGCACCGTCTTCTTTGTGCTGAACAGCGGCCGCCTACAGGATTGGCTGGCGACCAGCGCCGTTTCAAAGAATCAAGTCTTGGGCATCGCTCAGAACCAGCGCAGTATTTTATTACCTCATGACCAACTAGCTGGCATCTCTTTAGCGGAACTCACTGCAAGTCCGGCTGGCCGGCGTCTGCTGGAAGATAATCATTCGCCAAACCAACCTGTGAAGTTCAAGCGCGACAAAACAACGATTGCGCTCCAAACACGGTCGAGCGATACCGGTTTCTTCAAAGTCGTTTCCTACACACGCCCGGCTGCGCCTAGTCACCCACTGCTGACCTTTCTCAATCATTACTTATGGCTCTTTTGTTTGATCTTGACCTTAGGTGGTCTGTTGATCCATTGGTTCAGCAAACGTCAATACTCGATCATCCGCCAGCTGGAGGCCAGCCTCCCCAAGCCGCTCAGTGATGGCTTGGCCCATTCTGAGGCAGCCCAACTGCAACAATCCTTTGACCGTTATGTGGCCAGTCATCAGGACCTCATTCTCACCTCCAAGAACCAATTACCATTCGTTCAAAATCAGATTCTACAATTGATCCTGAATGGACGTGTGGTGGATCCAGTTATTATCAAACACTTTCTCACCATCGCCGCGATTGAGTTCAAACGTCCCCATTGGATGCTGGTGCTGATCGATGCACCTGTTTCTTGGAAAGATAACAGTTCGCTGGATCCCTTGACCACGCCCGATTTCTCGGCGTACTTCATTTATCAAGTTACCCAAGAACAAGTGGTCATCTTACTCAATTACACCAATGAATTACCGTTGACCAAGCTGACCGCGACGCTGAGGGAGAAAGTGCCGCTGATCGGTCCAGAAACCGCGATTTACCTAAGTCGCTCGCTGGATCAACTCAGCGACCTTCATGAAGCCTATATCGAGGCCATTTCTACCCAGATCACGGCGCATCCGCGGGTGGGTGAAACAGTCACCTATGACACTGCCAACAATCAGACCTTGCTGGGTGAAGATTTATTTGATTTTACCAGTGAACTGAAATTGGATAACAGCCTTATTCAGGGAAATTATCGCAACGCCCAAGAAGCCTTCGAGAAATTGTTCAACCTGGCTAGTCAAAGTTATGATCCTCGGGCCCGCTTCGATTTGGGCATGTCAAACCTAATTACGCGTATCCTCAAGGCTGACTATCAAAAACACGCGGAAGTCAATGATGAGCTCGTTTCGCAACTGTTGATGAATGAATCCCTCAGCCAACTTCACGGGATTTTGCTGAAAACGATCCAGCGGATCACAACCGCTGACCCTACACCAACACCAACGCCCACGCCGGCAGAACAAGGTGAAGCATTAAGGCAATACATCATCGCCAATGTCTGTTCACCAACGCTGTCCTTGGTCGATGTGGCCGATCATTTTGACTTGTCCGTCCCCTACACCAGCCGTTACATCAAGGAGGTGACCGGGAAAACTTTCACCGATTTCGTCACAGAACGGCGGATGACAATGATTCAATACGCCCTAACCACCACTGATCTGCCGATCAAAGCGATTATCGAACAACATGGCTACTATGACGTGGCCAGCTTCACCCGCAAATTCAAAAAACTGACCGGCATCACACCTGGGGCTTATCGCCGCACGCACCAACCGCACCATCGTCCCTTTGAATCCGATCAGACCACGACAGGAGATAAAAGCTGATGCAACTTACTTTTCCAAAGAATTTCTGGTGGGGCGCCGCAACTTCTGGCCCGCAAAGTGAAGGTCGCTTCCATAAACCCCACGCCAATATGTTTGACTACTGGTACGACACCCAACCGCAAGATTTCTATGAGTTCGTCGGTCCAGATACCGCCTCCGACTTCTATCACAGTTTTCGGGCCGATATTCAGTTAATGAAGGCGGCCGGTCTCAACTCATTGCGCACGTCGATCCAATGGAGTCGGCTGATCGCCGATTTTGAAACGGCCACGCCTGATCCGGATGGCGTTCGCTTCTATAACGCGCTGATCGATGAACTCTTAGCCAATCAAATCACCCCGATCATCAACCTCAACCACTTCGACCTGCCGATCGAACTCTATCAACGCTATCACGGCTGGGAGAACAAGCACGTCACCGATCTCTTCGCCGCTTACGCCGAACAATGTTTCAAGCTCTTTGGCGACCGTGTGACCAACTGGTTTACTTTCAACGAGCCGCTGGTGATGGTGGACGGACAATACCTTTCGCAATACCAATATCCCAAACTGGTTGATGGTCACAAGGCCGTTCAGGTTGCCTATAATCTCTCCTTGGCCTCGGCCAAAGCCATAGCCAAATACCGCCAACTGGACCAGCACAATCAAGGTAAAATTGGGATCATCCTTAATCTGGCGCCGATCTATCCGGCAACGCAGGAACCAGCCGATCTAGCAGCGGCGCACATGGCCGATTTATGGGTCAATCAGCTTTTCCTCGGTCCAGCAATCAAAGGTCAATTTGCGCCTGAGCTGGTGGCAATGCTGCGCCAAGACGGGGTGTTGTGGGAGAGCACACCTGATGAACTCGCCCTGATCCAGGCACAAACCATTGACCAACTGGGCGTTAATTATTACCAACCTTTACGCGTGCAACGCCCGGATGTTTCTCCCGATAGCCTGATGGCCTGGCGCCCCAGCAAATATTATCGCGGCTACCAACTGCCTGGGCGCGTGATGAACTTGGATAAAGGCTGGGAAATTTATCCCCGCGGTCTTTATGACATCGCCATCACGATTCGCGACCAATATGACAATATTCCTTGGTACGTCTCCGAGAATGGCATCGGCGTCCATCAGGAAGAGCGTTTTCTTGATGCGGAAGGCCTGATCAACGACGCGTATCGCATCAAATTCATGGCACAACATTTGGCCTACCTTCATCAAGGCATCGCGGCAGGCACCAATTGCCACGGTTACCATGTTTGGACTCCGATCGACTGCTGGTCGTGGGCCAATGCTTATCGCAATCGCTATGGCCTGATTCGCAACGAGATCCATACCCAAACCAAAACCTTGAAGCGCTCAGCCTACTGGTTCCACGACCTCAGCCAGAATAACGGCTTTAGTTTGGACCAATAAGTTCGCGATCACGCCCAACCCAGACCACAGGCGCCAAAACGCAATAAAAAAGCCGGCTAGTGGCCGACTGGCAGTTTATGGGCCTAAAAATTTTAATTAACCCAATTCCATACCGGAAGCAAACCATCGTTCCATAAACAGGGTTTGCTTTTTTACTTCTACCAAGGAAAACATTGCCCCTGCGCCAAAAGCTGCGCAACAAAAAAAGCCTATCCAGAGATAGACTTTCGTGATAACAATATTGGGATACTTGGGTTCGAACCAAGAAATTATGGATTCAGAGTCCACCGCCTTACCAATTTGGCTATATCCCAATGAATCACCCGTACGGGAATTGAACCCGTAACTCCACCTTGAGAGGGTGGCGTCTTAACCATTTGACCAACGGGCAATTAAAAAGCACAAGTAATAGTTTAGCGTATCTAAATATGAACGTCAAGCCTTTTTTAGTTTTTACAGTCAGCCTTTTTAGTTTTTATCTTGGCCCGCGTTCAACCATGCAAATCTTGTTCCGGTTGCTTGCAAGTAACGCGTGACTGCAGCGAACTGCACCCACAAGGTCCATTGCGTCCTTATCGTCCCCGGTGGGTCAAGAGCGCCTGCCAGATCGTCCAAATCAAAAGGACGATTGTGACGCCGCCGCTGACAGCAACAAAATAGCGCAGGACCGGCAAGTTAAAGCCCAATTCCATGAAACGCAAAACTAAAGTCAACACCGCAAAGCCAGTCGTTTGGCTGACCCGATCACCAAATAGATGCCATCTATTCAAAGGAGAACTCCACCAAGTTCAAGTGGCGATCGGTCAAGTGCGAGCTGGTAAACCAGACTTGGTCGTAAGATTCGGACTTGGCCTCGGCTGTTTGCGCAAACAGTTGCTGGAGTATGGCCTGATTTTCTTTAACGAATTCTGGGGTCAGTCGAAACACATGTAACCGCATGGATGGGAAGAACACGTCGTCCCCAGGCACCGGTAAATTGTCCGCGAAAGCAAAAGTAATTTGATTAATATAAACACGGGGCTCGCGTACAACGCCTGAATTGGTTAAAATGAAGTTAATGATTGCTTTAACAATTTCTTTTTCTGTCATCTTTCAAGCCACACTTTCCTATTAGTCTTATTTTAACATACTTGCTTAGCTAAAAATCAGTGGAGGTCCCAAAATGAAAAACTTGATTCTTGTTCGTCACGGTCAAACAGAACTTAACGCTCAAAACAAACTTCAGGGCTGGATCGATGCCCCGCTGACAACACGAGGACGGGAAACGGCCAAAGAATTACGGCAGGTCCTAGAACCGATCAAATTAACGGCCGCCTACACCAGCGACCGCGAAAGAGCCGAAGATACGGCCAGTTTGATTTTGGCTCACCGTTTCCCGGAAGTCCCGATCACAACAGAGCCGCTCTTGCGGGAGTATTATTTCGGGGCCTTGGAAGGCCAAGACGAAGGTGAGATCCTGCGCCACTTTCTGCGGAAATTTGGCCTGCGCCAGACCTTGAACTGTACCCGCCGCGGCTCAGGCTTCCCGCAGCTGGTGCGCGGGTTCGCCGCCCTAGATAACACCAAACAAGCCGAGACGTATCCCGACTTCAAGGCGCGTGCCCAACAATTATTGGACACCTATGCGACGAACCCAAGCGATGGCAATGTTTTGGTTGTCGCCCACGGACTCCTGCTGAGTATGATGATCCATTTGTTGGCCCCGCAGGAATTGCCAGCCTTCTTGCTGAAAAACACCAGTGTTTCGATTCTTACCAAAGACGCGGCCGGCTTCCAGGTCCGCGCCGTCAACTTGACTGATCCCGCGACAATTCAGACCCTGCTACGCGCCTAAAGCGCCCAGGTTTGGCTTGACCAGCCTGCTTGCTTTAGTAAATTATATGCTGAACGCGGGTGGGATCTAGCCATAAGCGTTGGACGAATTTCCAATCAATGATCTGCCAGAGGTTTTCCAGGTAAATCGCGCGTTGCTGGTGATATTGCAAATAGTAGGCATGCTCCCACAGGTCGAGACCCAGTACCGGATGCCAACCGGAACTCAGCGGATTATCCTGATTGGCGGTCGTCAATATTTGTAAATGACCCAGTTCATCTTGCGCCAGCCAAACCCAACCAGAACCGAAGCGGCCTAGGCCAGCAGTGATGATTTGTTCTTTTAACTGTGACCAGCCACCAAATTGCTGTTGAATCACCGTGGTCAATTCGGCTGGTTTGTTCGTGACGCCTCCTGGTTGCAGCATCTGCCAGAATAACGTGTGATTCAAATGACCTCCGCCATTGTTGCGGACAAGTTCACGAATCGAAACCGGTAGCGCCGAAAGATCCAGCAGCAACTCCGGCAGCGAGCGCGTCGCCCAGATCCCGCCAACCTTGGCAATGGCCTGGTTCAGATTATTAACATAGGCAGCGTGATGACGATCATGGTGAAGCTGCATCGTTTCCCGGTCGACCACCGGTTCTAGAGCTGCGTACGCGTAAGGTAACGGCGCCAATTGAAATTTCATATTATTTCCTCCTTTTGATAACCATAAGCAAATATTATCGAATCAAATCAGTCGTCGCAATCTTTTTGCTTGTGCGTTATTATTGAAGATTCGGAAATCATAGGTACACGCCAGCTGGCTTAACCCAGAATCCACGTTTAAAGCCATTATCTAAAAATACTTGGACAAGAAGTCGTAAATACCTTTCAATAAAAACTAATCACGTTATAATGTAGTTAAGGGCTCCGAACGAACGAAAAACTGACAACACAACACGGAACCACATGAGTTAAGATTATTAGGCTGAGGATTAATAAAAATGGGCATATTTACAAATCTATTTAAAAAACAACCAAAATCAAAACGAGACGGTCCCACTACCGGACCAGATTCAACTGCTGAGAAAACAAGTACCACCGCCAAGCAGAATTATTTAGAACGCCAAGAAATATTGAATTCTCTGACTACGGAGAATGTGGAGAATCGACGAGCTTGGTTGCAGGAGCAGGAACGTCAAAAGGCAGAAATTCGGCGTCCTTTGGTGACAGCGGAAAGATTGACCAATGATGGCTATTGCGCCGAATCACAGGATCTGCTCTTGCCATTATTGGAGAACATTCCTGCTGAGCACTCATATATGCGCGGCGTGATCACTGAGCGGATTGCGGCTAATTATCACCAAATGCGGCAGTATCGCAATGAAGTCGCCCTATTGCAGGACTTCATCGACAATCAGAAAGACAATAGTCAATATCGGCAATATCAACGGAAGTTCCTGCGTGCCATTGAGCGGGCAGAACACATGGAAAAAACCGGTAAGATCAACGATCATTTGTAGAAAATAAAAAAATCTGTTTCCAGCCGCTCAAAAGCGCAGGAAACAGATTTTTTTGATTAAATTCAGTCAAGCGCAGCGGTCAGATTAATGGTAAAAGCTAACGCCAGCGTCCACTGCTCGCCGGACGCAGCCGTCTTACAGGCGTTCGTTCAATTCCTTGCCTAACGCTTCAAAGCCTGGCTTGCCTAATAAGGCGAACATGTTCTTCTTGTAAGCTTCCACACCTGGTTGGTTGAATGGGTTGATTCCGTTCAAGTAGCCAGAAATGCCAATGGCAATTTCAAAGAAGTAGATCATGTAGCCTAACGTGTATTCATCTTGCTTAGGAATATTGACAGTCATGACCGGAACACCACCATCAGTATGCGCCAAGACAACGCCCTTATAAGCCTTGTCATTGACATAGTCCATTGACTTGCCTTCCAAATAGCCTAAACCATCCAGGTCCTTTTCTTCAGAAGGAATCTGAACATCAGCCCGAGGTGCGTCAACTTTGACGACGGTTTCCATCAGGTTGCGGCGACCTTCTTGAATATATTGACCCAATGAGTGCAAGTCCGTTGAGAAGTTTGCGGATGATGGGTAGATGCCCTTCTGATCCTTACCTTCTGATTCGCCGGCTAATTGCTTCCACCATTCACCAAAGTATTGCAAAGTTGGTTCATAGTTTTCGAGCAATTCAGTTGTGAAGCCCTTGCGGTACAAAATATTCCGTAAGGCCGCATATTGGTACGCTTCGTTCTTGGTCAAATCAGGATCGTTGTATTCACTGCGCGCGTCAGCAGCACCTTGCATCAAGGCGTCAATATCAGCACCAGCAACGGCGATCGGCAACAAGCCAACTGCAGAAAGAACGGAGAAACGTCCGCCGATATCATCAGGCACAACGAATTCTTCGTAGCCTTCTGTATCGGATTCAGACTTCAAAGCCCCTTTAGCGCGATCAGTCGTGGCATAGATCCGACCTTTGGCGCCTTCGCGACCATATTTTGCGACTAATTTTTCCTTCAAGACCCGGAAAGCAATCGAAGGTTCTGTGGTCGTCCCTGACTTGGAGATCACATTGATACTGAAATCGCGGTCGCCGATCAAAGCGACCACATCAGCCAAATAATTAGGGCTGATTGAGTTCCCAGCAAATAGAATTTGCGGGCCCTTGCGATCAGGCGCCATGTTATAGAAAGTGCTGTTCAAGAAATCGATCGCAGCGCGCGCGCCTAAGTATGAACCACCAATACCGATCGCCACGAACACTTCTGAGTCGCCTTGGATCTTCTTAGCAGCAGCCTTGATGCGAGCAAACTCGTCCTTATCGTAATCAACTGGTAAGTCAATGAAGCCACGGAAATCAGCGCCTGCACCAGTGCCTTGACGTAACTCTGTGTCAGCCGCGGTCACCATCGCTTGCATTTCACCTAATTCATTTTCGTGAACGAAAGGTGTTAATTTACTACTATCAAAAGAAATATGTGCCATTGATCTGATCCTCCTAGAAATAAAAAGTAAGTGACTTTTCACTTGTTAACTTTAGCCTTTTTTATCAATAATTGCAAGGTTATTGGCTATTGGTCTAGTCAAGTGATTTTCCCACAAAATCAAGCCTGACCGGGCTTTCAACCAAAAAGAAACTGAGGAAGTTGGCTAACCACCCCAGTTTCACTTGTTTGGACCGCGCTCACAAAGCCGCTGTCCACTTATTTAAATTATAATTCTTCAGGAACCAATTTGATTGGACGAGTACCCATCCAGTCGATGATCTCTTCAACAGTATCCTTGATTGCTTCAGTACCAGGTGCTAATAACTTACGAGGATCAAAGCCTTTACCTTCTTGATCCTTGCCAGCTAAGATATATTCACGAGTTGCTTTAGCAAATGCTAATTGGCATTCAGTGTTGATGTTCAATTTGGCAACACCCATTGAGATCGCCTTTTCAACTTGGTCTTGAGGGATGCCAGAGCCGCCATGCAATACCAAAGGAATTGAGATGACGTCAGCTAATTCTTGCAAACGATCAAAGTGTAAACCAGTCCAGTTAGCTGGGTATTGGCCGTGGATATTGCCGATCCCTGCTGCCAAGAAGTCGATCCCAGTTGCAGCTAATTGCTTAGCTTCTTCAACGTCAGCTAATTCGCCTTCGCCAACGATACCGTCTTCTTCGCCACCGATCGAACCAACTTCTGCTTCGACAGAGATGCCTTTAGCATGAGCCAATTCAACGATTTCCTTGGTCTTCTCCAAGTTCTCAGCAAATGGTAAGTCATGACCATCGAACATAACTGAGTTGTAACCAGCAGCGATGGCTTCTTTAGCTGCTTCGTAGTTACCATGATCAAGATGGATAATAACAGGAACAGTAATTGCCATGCTCTTAACTGTTGCAGCAATCAATTGTTGGCAAAGTTCATAGCCACCCATATATTTTGCAGCACCCATTGATGTTTGGATCAAAACGGGCACATTCTTTTCTTGGGCTGCGGACAAGATTGCGCGAGTCCATTCCAAGTTGTTTGTGTTGAACGCACCTACTGCATAATGACCCTTACGTGCAGCGGCAAAAATTTCTGTACCATGTACTAATGACATTGATGAATCCTCCTGTGTGTGTAAATTATAATTTTACCTACATTGTTACTTTATCATTTTTTGAGATAAAATGGTAATATTTTGAAAGAAATTTTGCTGATTTAGCAATATTTCAGAAAATAGCTATTTCTGCAAATGCGAGCTGACTTACTCACAGCTCAATGTCAGCGATTTCATGTGGTGATAACTTTTTTTCGCCGGATTCGTCGCGGAATCAACACCAAATAGATGATGTAACCCAGCAAAGCCCCCACCGTGTTAAAAATCACGTCATCAATGTCGCTCACACCGGTTGCTAAGAAGAATTGGATCGTTTCAATCAACACCGAGAGAAGCGCGCCTGTGATCACCGTCGACATTAGCCCGCTTCGACGCTGATGGACCAGGGGCCACATCAAGCCAAAAGGAATGAACCAAAGAATATTTCCATAGAAATTGTACAGGAAATCAAGTTTTGACTGTGCATATTGCAATTTCAGCGTTTCCGTCAAGACCGTCCAATTGATCAACGCTGGAGATCGATTCCAATAGATCTTGATTTGCCACGGGAAATAGATGCCGCGAAAGACGGTCAGCGCCAACAGCAAAAGCAGATAGAATAAAAACGCCGCCCGCAATAATTCCGGTCCCCATCGCCAAGGACGTCCCGTCAGCTTCAGATACAACACCCGCAAGATCATGAAAATGATGAAATACAAAATCGTTTTATCTAAACTATAAAATACCAATTTAACCAACGGAAAATGATTGATCCGATCCGCATAGTGCGCAACCACGATCCGATACAGCGGCCCTAAAAAATACATGGCATTACCTCTTCCCACCGAAATGCTTCAAGCTTAGTTTACCAGAAAGTCGCGTCACCGGTTTGTTTTTGTGACATTTTAAAGAAATTGCTAAACATTGCCCATTGGCGCGATCACCACGACGCCCCGTTGGCCGCCGATCAGTCCCCACCTCATCGGCGCGCAAACTTATTTAAAGTTTAACTGATGACCACAAATCCATGCTCATCAAGGCTTGCGGCAGCGTCGCTTTCAGAACACGATTCGGGATAAATTGCTTATTAGGGTCAAAACATTGTAGAATAAAGACATTCTATGTGTGAGGTTTTATCATTGAAAAAATTGCCCCTTAAGCGTTGGCTGCAAACGCGACTCGGCTTCTTTTCTCTTTTGACTATCCTGATCTGGGTCAAAACAGTTGCCAGTTATTATCTTGGCTTTTCACTAGGCGCCAGCGATCCGCTTCAACATTTATTAATGATTTTCAATCCCATTGGAACCACGATCCTCTTACTATCATTCGGCTTTTACATCAAGCGTCCCCGTTTAAGCTATTGGGTCATGTACGGCATTTATGTCCTCGATAGTATCCTGCTACTGGCCAATGTTATTTACTATCGCCAATTCACGGACTTTCTAACGATCAATACCATCGCCGGCGTCGGGAAAGTGACCAACGGCTTAGGCAAAAGTATCAATTCGATTCTAACCTGGCCTGACCTCTTCTTGATTCTTGACATGATTGTGATCTTGATTGCCTTGCTACGCGGCTGGATCAAGATCGATCAACGGCAATATAGCACCGTCAAGGCTTTCACCTTGACCTCTCTGGGGGCCTTTATCTTCCTGCTCAATTTGACCCTCAGTGAATCCAATCGGCCGCAATTGCTGACACGAACTTTTGACCGAAACTACATCGTCAAATATCTGGGCTTGAATACCTTCATGGTCTACGATGGCGTCAAAACAGCCCAGAACAACCAGATCCGCGCCTCGGCGGACGGCACCGACATCAACGAAGTCTTGAACTATAACAGTAGCCACCAGGCAGCCCCGAATGCCGCCTACTTTGGCAAGGCCCAGGGCAAAAACGTGATCATTATTCATCTGGAAAGCTTCCAACAATTTCTGCTAGACTTCAAGGTCAACGGCCAAGAGGTCACCCCGTTCCTCAATCAGCTGTATCACGATCAGAATTCCTTGAGCTTCAGTAATTTCTTCCATCAAGTAGGTCAAGGGAAAACTTCTGACGCCGAAAATATGTTAGAAAATAGTGTTTTCGGACTACCACAAGGATCGGCGTTCACCTCCCTGGGCACAGACAACACTTTCCAGGCCGCGCCAGCGATTCTGCAACAAACAGACGGTTATAGCAGTGCCGTTTTCCACGGTAATGTGGGTAGCTTCTGGAACCGTAATCATACCTATAAGAATCTCGGTTATGATTACTTCTTCGACTCAAGCTATTTCAATTCCAGTGCCGATGCGAATATCGGCTACGGTTTGAAAGATAAACTGTTTTTTGCCGAGAGCGTCAAATACTTGGAGCGCCTGCAACAACCTTTCTATACGAAATTCATTACGGTGACCAACCATTTTCCTTTCGATTTGGCCAAGGCTGATACCGACTTTGAAGTTCCTGACACGGCCAACAGTTCCGTTAACAACTATTTCCAGACCGCCCACTATCTTGATCAGGCGGTGGAAGAATTCTTCGATTACTTGGATCGTTCCGGTTTGGCCAAGAATTCCCTGGTCATGCTTTATGGCGACCACTATGGCCTCTCCAATACCGACAACAAGGCGTTAGCGACCTTACTGGATCCTGATAAAGAAGAATGGACCGCCTTTGACAACGCGCAATTACAGCGGGTGCCATTGATCATCCACATGCCCGGTTTGAAGGGTGGCATCAAAGATACTTATGGCGGTGAAATCGACGTGCTACCAACACTTCTCCACTTACTGGGCGTCAAAACAACCAATTATATTCAATTCGGTCAAGATTTACTTTCTAAAGATCATCAACAAATCGTCGCCTTTCGAAATAATAATTTTATCACCAAGCAATACACCGTCCTCGGCGGTAAGGGCGCCAAAAGTAGTGTCTATGATAACGCCACGGGACAACTGTTGACTGAACTGACTGACACGCAAACGAAAGCGATCGATCAGGACCAAGACAAGGTGGATCAAGCCCTGTCACTGTCCGACTCGTTGAATTATAAGAACCTTCTCCGCTTTTATACACCGACTGGCTTCCGACCCGTTGATCCTACTAAATTTGATTATTTAGACGAAATCAACGCCTTGATCCAGCAACAAGATAAATTAGGCGATCAATCAACCTCCCTTTATAGCCAAACTGGTCACACTACTACTAAAATGTACAAAACCGACGCACCAGAGCTGACTGACCCTGAAAATGATATTGAAGAATTTCCCGAGATCGATACCACCAAGAAGGGTGCCCAAAGTAGCACTAGCTCAAAGCAAACTTCCAAAAGTAGCTCCAGTCAGACGAAAAACGCCAGCAAGTCCAACTAAGCCAGGCGCAAGTAGGCACGTTCTCGACTGAGGTTAAACGCAAAGAGCTGGGGTGGCAACACGTTTCAAAAAAGAGTGAGAGCCTCCCCGAGTAGCCCCTGAGCATTAACCTAGCCAGGATTTTGGAGGCGGGGCTTGGCCTCCAGAAGCCTGGCGTAGTTAAGCGCAAGGAGCTGGGGTGGCGAACACATTTCAAAAAAAAGAGCGTGGTTCTTCAGAAGTAAACTTCTGAGAATCACGCTCCTTTGCGCTATCAATCGATCAATTATCTTTAGGCTTGATTGTCTTCCTCTCGGCCGTGATCGCTTTTTCTTTGGCCGTGGCCTCATCAGGGAAGAATACCGTGAAAGTCGACCCCTGATGCAACGCCGAAGTCACCGAAACCGTGCCATAGTGTTGTTCCACCAGCGAATGGACGATGGCTAAGCCCAGCCCCGACTCGCCATATTTGGTGTTCTTGCGTGAAGGATCCGCTTTATAGTACCGCTCCCAGATATTCTGCAGTTGATCATCACTCATGCCGATGCCATTATCACTGATGACAATCTTCACACCATGATCAACGCTGGTAATGCTCAGGGTAACTTGCCCCTTGGTCGTAAACTGGATCGCGTTTTGACTGATATTGAAAACAACTTGGACGAAGCGATCATAATCCGCGAAAACCGTCACCGGCTCCTGACTGGTCAAAAGTAACTGGTCACCAGCCGCCTCCGCCTTCTGTTGCAGCTGACTGACGATATTACTTAACGCCTCAGTCCCATTGAAGGTTCGTTTGTTCAAGACGATCTGATTGTTCCTGATCTTCTCGTAGTCCAAGTTCTCGTTGACCAGTCGAATCAGGCGCTTGGTTTCATTTTGCATCAGTGTAATGCTCTTGTCCTTGGCCTCTTCAGGGATCGCGTCGTAAGCCAAGCCTTCCAAAAGCCCATTGATCGTAGTCAACGGTGTCCGCATTTCATGAGCCGCATTGGCCATAAATTGCTTGCGTCGTTCTTCTTGGCGGGCAATTTCTTTATTGGATTCATCTAAAGAATGAACCATTAAGTTGAAATCATTGGCCAGATCGTCGATTTCGTCGCGGCCGCGCGACACCAACTCCACGTCGAAATTACCATCAGCCACGGCCCGCGTCGCTGACCGCAATCGGTTGATCCGACGCACATAGAAATGCGCCAGCAGGAAGCTTAGCCCCAGCGCCACCAACAACGAAAGCAACAGTGCCGTAAACAGATTCTTTTCCATTTCCTGCACCGTTGACCTGATCTTGGTCACCTTGGAGGCAATAAACATCGCGCCAACAAACTTCTTATTGCTATCAAACCAAGGATAGATCACATAAGTCAACTCGGCGCCATTGCCTAGGGCAGGTCCCTGGGTACCACTCGCACGATTGGTTTGCTTGCGCACGCTTTTACCAGACTTCAACGTTTTCCAAACGCTGCTGGAAAGCGACGGTTGATTACCCTTGCTGACGGAGTAGCTGGGGTAGATCTGCTCATTGTCTGCATTATAAACAGCGTAAACCACTGCGTCACTGCGCAACACCATTTGGACCTCATCCAAGAAGTCCGTGGAAATCGCCGTATATTCGCCAGTACGTTTATCCTTAGTTGTGAAAAGATCGCCAAAATTACGAGCGTAACCTTCCAACTGAACCCAGGTGGTCTCGTAAGCTTGGCGATTATTGTAATTAATGACGGCCGCGCTAACAATCAAGAGTGTGGTCAGAATCACCACAAAAAAGCCAATCATTTGTTGATAAATAAGTTTCATTAACGACCTGCTTCCGAATCATCGAATTTATAACCGACGCCCCAAACAGTTTGGATCACCTGTGGCCCCACTTTCTCAATTTTTTGTCGTAATTTCTTGATGTGTGCATCAACTGTCCGTTCATCACCGTAATACTCGTAATCCCAGACTAATTCCAACAATTGTTCACGTGAGAAAACTTGCCGCGGTTTCTTGGCCAGGGTCTTCAACAAATCGAATTCCTTTGGCGTCAACCCCTGGATCTCCTTACCATTCAAGAAGGCTTCTCGGGTCTTCGAGCTTAGTTTGAAATTATCCGTAGTCACATCGAATTGGCTTTGATTGACGTCCACGTCACCATCGCCATCGGCCGCTGTGTGACCATTGTTTAAGTCCGCCCGCCGATGGATCGCTTTGATCCGTGCGATCAAGGTAATCGGACTAAACGGCTTCGTCACATAATCATCGGCGCCCAACTCTAAGCCAAGAACCTGATCACTTTCACTATCCCGCGCCGTCAACATAATAATAGGCACGGTCTTTGAAATCTCGCGAATCTCCTTGGCAACCTGCATGCCATCCTTACCAGGTAAATTGAGATCCAGCGTAATCATGTCCCAGCTTTCTGGGTCACTCTTGAACTTGTCCATGGCTTCGTTGCCATCGTAAGCGAAATCCACGTCCCATTTCTCTTTCTGGAAAAACATCCCCATCATTTCAGAAACTGACGTATTATCTTCGACCATCAATAATTTCATAAAAGCTTGCACATCCCCGTTTGATAAGTATTATAACGATAAAACGCCGTGAAAAAAGCAAATTCACTTAAAAAACCGACATTTTTCAAATACTACTTTTTTGTGAACAAAAAACTTCTAAGAGTGTGAGCCAACCTGGGTAGCTTCCGAGCATTAGCCTAGCAATTGTTTTGGAGGCGATTCTTGCCTCCTAGACAAATGCGTAGCTAAGCGGAAGAAGCTAGGTTGGCGATCACGTTTCGTCTAAGAGTGTGAGCCAACCTGGGTAGCTTCTGAGCATTAGCCTAGCAATTGTTTTGGAGGCGATTCTTGCCTCCTAGACAATTGCGTAGCTAAGCGGAAGAAGCTAGGTTGGCGATCAGGTTTCGCTGCTGCGCGACTATTTAGACTGATATTTGATTGGTAATTGTCCGATCCGCATCAAATAATGACGTAATTTACTTTCCAAAAGCAGAAAGCTACCCCAAGCCAGTAAACCAGTCAAGGCCAGCCATAGCGGGCTCAAATGGTTCAAGTGATAGTAATTGATGACCAGCCCCATACTTAATTGTAAGACACCTGTCAACAAAAGCATATCCCGACACCAACGCTGCGCCAAATAAAAGCCACTGGTCGTTTGACGGGCCAACAAAGATTTATAGCTAAGCACGGTCGATGGTTTTTGAGCGGGATGAAAGAGAAAAATCAAACCAAAAATAACAAATGCACTACCAAGTACTGTATTGATCATTAGGCAATTCCTCCTACAGATATGTCTAGTATATCATGTTTTCTATGGAATATGGCCAACCTGCGCGTCTTATCATAAATTTAATTAAAGCGCTTCATCGATTTACCGTTTCCAAGTTCCTTGTGATTTCAGAATAAGGTAATTTTACCAAGCCCCAGTTATCTGTTAAAATGGAAACGATCGATCTTTAGAGCAAGATCAGGTTAGCAACAGAATCAAGCTAGCTATGGAATCAAGTTAAAATGGAATCCAGCAAAAATAGAATCAAGTTAAATTGACACACGGAGGTCACAAATTTGGCAACAGAATATCGTGGCGTCGTCTTCTTCGATCTTGACGGCACCTTACTGAACGAACACTCACAGATCAGTCCCGAAGTGGGCACGGCGATCCATCAATTACGGAAAAATGGCTATCTGCCCGTGATCAACACTGGCCGTTCGCCTTTGGAAATCGTGGACACTTGCCAGGCAACTGGCATCGATACCTTCGTTTCCCTAAATGGCAGTTATTTGGAACATCGCCAACGCCCGGTTTACCAAGGCGTCATTGAGACAGAACTGATTCGCGGCATGGTTGACCTCGCCACCGAACTAAATGACTCATTATCGTTTTATAGCAAAGACGCGATCCACGCCATCAAGGATGACGCTAATCTACAAGCCTCTTACCATTCGATCCACACACCGGTGCCGACGATCGAGCCAGCTTACTATCTGACCCACGAAATTCTAATGTTGCTGGTGCTGACCACGAAAAACGACCAGATCTACCAAGAACGTTTTCCAGAGTTCACTTATTACCGGAACGGCGCCTACTCCATCGATACCGTGCGCCAAGGAAACTCCAAAATGAATGGGATCATTGAACTGATCGATCGCCTGCATTTGACTGATCTGCCGACTTACGGTTTCGGCGATGGTCCCAACGATCTGACCATGTTGAATTACGTTGATCACGCCGTCGCTATGGCTAATGGCATCCCGGCAGCCAAGGAAGCCGCCGAGTTTGTCACCAATAGTAATCGTGACGGGGGGATCATTAAAGGTCTGCAACACTTCGATTTGATCTAAATGAATCGATGAACGCCCTCATAAATCAGCCGGTCCTTTTCGCCTCCAGAAGATCACTTTGAATGCCAACACTGCCAGATCATCAGCCACGCTTTTTTGAAACGTGTTCGCTACCCCAGCTTCTTCCGCTTAGCTACGCCAGGATTTCGGAGGCCAAGCCCAGCCTCCAAAATCCTGGCTAGGCTAATGCTCAGAAGCTGCCCGGGGTAGCTCGCACTCTAATGCCAATGGATTTGCTTGTCACATGCGGGCACTGTGGTATAATACTTAAGTAACCCAAATCGGGGGCGTTCTGGATTCGACATTTGTATCTGGGCGTGAATTGCATTCCGTAGGTCGCGTCTACGTAAAAACGCCACAGTTAATCTAACTGCAAACAAAGAAAACACTTACGCAGTAGCTGCCTAAAAACCAGCTAGCGTGATCCTGCTGGATTTACCTAAGGTTCAGATTTAGGGTCTCAAATTAATTAGGTTACGCACCACGTTGCCGTCTGAGGCGTGGTGAAGAGATTCGCAGACTCGTCATTAGCGGTTAGCCATGCGGTGCGGCGCGCGCTGATGATTAAATCCCAAATAGTACAGCTATGAATGTAGACGTTTGCGTTGCAGTATGGATGGACAGGGGTTCAATTCCCCTCGCCTCCATTTCCAGGCTTTTAATTGCTTCCTTTGAACCGTCAGAATGTTGTCAAATCAACATTTTGACGGTTTTTGTTTGCACTCGTTTTGCTTGATTTGAAATCGCGCGTGCACATGATGTGCGCATTTTTTTGGGTACAAAAATAGCACTTAGCGCAATTACTAGGTGCTACATCTCCGCCATGGTGTCTCGAATGCTTTCATACATCCAACCGATTCTCATAGGCCCATATTTGACGTCAAAACTCGCTGTTTGAAGCAAGGTGGCCATGATCTCATCAATTTCAAAAAATTCATCATCAGCCAACAGAGTCAGAGCGCCAAGATGATTGCGACAACAAGCAGCGCGACGCCGAGCAATAAGAGAAGATATTGCGGCCAGCGACGGCGAATTTTCGCTTGAAAACTAAGGACCACCAAAATCAACCCCAGAAAGAATGAACCTATCATTGCCCAAAATCCCATTGTTATCGCTCCTTCACTAATTGCCCGGACGCCATCCGAAAAATATACTGATGCTGCTCGGCGACCAAATGATCGTGGGTCACCGTCAATACCGTCTTCCCTTGGGCGGCCAACTGCGCCAACAAGGCCACCACGCTGGCGGCGTTCTGTTCATCCAACGACCCCGTCGGTTCATCCGCCAAGATGATATCGGGGTCATTGATCAAAGCGCGGGCCAACACGACCCGCTGCTTCTGCCCGCCTGAAAGTTGCCGCGGATACTTATCCAAGAGGGTTTCGATGCCGATCTGTGTCGCCAGTTGCTGAACGCGGTGGGCCAGCACAGCTTTATCCTGTTTGTCCCCGTAGATCGTTGGCAACAAAATGTTCTTTCGAACCGTCAGCCTTTCAATCAATAACGCCTCCTGCAAGACAAAACCGATCTGAGAATTACGCAGATGCGCTAACTCACGGTCATTGAGATCGTTGGTCACAGTTTGATCCAAACTGACCGTGCCCTGATAGTCACGATCCAATAACCCGAGAATATTTAGCAACGTGCTCTTCCCGATTCCCGATGGCCCAATCAACGCAGTCATCGTTCCCGGCGTCAGCGCCAGTGACAGGTCCCACAGCACTCGCTGCTCCTGACCATGTTGGGAAAAGGATTTTGAAAGCTTAACGCCAGTAAGTTTAACCATTTTAATTGACCTCGATCGTTGTTCCATGACGTGTGGTTCCTTGACGGACAGTTCGCCGCGCAATCACGCTAAGCAGTAGCGCCAGCACCAATAAAATCAGCGCCACAATGGCTAAGGCAAGCAAATCATCGTTCCTGATCAAGGTTGTCTGGGCCAGCTGTACGCCTCCAGATGACGCGGGATCTTGCATAAATCGGGCCAGCATTCGCGCGGCAGCCACCGCCGGACCTAAGGCGATCACGGACGCCAAGGCTTCCAAAATAAAAGTTGCCAGGAAAACATCATTCGGCGCCAAGCCCAGCGCCAAACGAAGCGTAATTTCTTTTTGAGAATCCCTGATTGTTTTGATGGTATTCCAGACTAAAAAGCCGGCAGTCCCCAGCAAAATGACCAGTGCAATAATGACTAAAGGATCCTGTTGACGATAAAACGTGAGAAATTCATTGATATTGGCTTCGACGGAATAGAATTTCACCTTGAAGATCTGATCTCGATTGATTTGCCGGCTGATTGCTGGTAACTGTTTGGTGGCTTTGCCAAAAACAAGCAGGTCCTGCAACCCGGCTGACAGCTGATCCGGACTAAGGGTCGCCAGATCTCGCTGCCGCAATGGTCGAACAATCGTATTATTCAATAAATCTTCAGAATCCAGCATGTACATCGACTGAATGCCCTGATTCGCTTGCAAAATACCACGCACATAATAAGACTCCGACCGCCCCAAACCGGGATCTGTTAGTTTGAATGTGTGCCCCAAGGGTAAGGCCGCCGCTAAATTCGCCCCGACAAGAACCGGAATCTTTGACCCCGTTTGTTGGAAAACGGCATTGTCCAACGGCTCACCTTGAACCACGGTCAGCGGATAGAATTTGAAAAAATGCTGATTGGCAAACATTAATTCCGCCGTCAAACTCTCGGTCCCCTTGGCGTTCGGAAATTTTTGCGTCGTCGTATAGCGCCAGTGCAACACGTAATCACCAGTCTTTTCCAGACTGGCCATGATCGCAGCTGTATTTTTGGCGAGTTTCTCCGGATCATTTTGGTAAGCCTGATTCAATTTCTCTGGATCTGACTGATTATTTCCCGCGTAAACCTCTTCACTGCGCAACGCCGCCAGCCCCTGATAACCACGGACGACCGAAACAAGCGAACTCGTACAAATAAAGGCGATGAAGGCAAACGCCATCATGAAGAGCACGCCCAAAATCGTCAGCACCATCCGCTTCAAATAAACATGCCGAATAAATTCGAAATATTTCAACCCCGTCACCTGCCCACTAAATACAACCAAAGCGCAACTTGTTGCCCGACAAAGAGACCCAAAATCAGCGCAAACCAACCAACTAAGCTAATCGAGCAAGTTCGCGACGCCAACGCGAACCACCCGCCCAAACCAAGGATACCGGCCGCCGCCCCGATGATGCTTAAATCAACTAGTGGCAAGCCGTTGACACTTGCCGCGGTCGCCCCCAGAATAACGCGCAACCGCCGCTCAACTCGCGTTTGTTCACTCAGGTGATAAATCACCAATAATCCACCCAAGTCAAAGAAGAGTAGCAAGCCGAACAACAGCGGCGGATGTAGCGTCAACAACAGGAGCCAGCGATTCGTCGTTTGGAAATCAGCTTGGTACAAAACTAAGGTCACAGCCAACAGACCGGCAAATAGCAGATCAATGATCAGAATGATGATTCGATTGCCACACAACACCACATCCTTGTCCATTCGCCCAAGCCTCCCGAATAGTTGAACGCGCTTTCATTTCTTATTTTATTCCTTATCTTGTTATTATCAAGCTAGTCTTAATCTTTGTGAACATTCTTAATAAACCCTTAATCGTTAGCTTCTCGCTTGTTGCCGTTAGTTGGTGCCCGGATCCGCCCACGCAAAAAATCGTTTCTCAAAACAATCAGGCGCTTTGGCCCAATTGAAAAAGAAACGATTTCGCAGTTAGATTATTGAGAATATAAATCAGTGTTTGGGATCGATCGGGATCTCCACTTGGACCACCTGAAATTCACCGGTTTCTTCATCGACCTGGTAATTCTCGATCTTGATCGGTAAGAAATCAGTACTATTAGCCAGTGGTTCAATGATCACGGATAGATCATCTGTTTTAAACGCTCGCTGGATCCGCTGATAAACCGGCTTCACCCGACCGTTCTTCACCGGTTCGATCCAGTAATCATCGGCGATCAAAGTGAAAGCCTCACCGATCCCCAAGTTTTCCGAACCAATAAAGTAGCGGAGACCACCTGGGATATCATGAAAAGCAATCCCAGTAAACTGAGTCAGATCAGGGTATTGAGCCAGAAATTTCTCGATTTCATTGTTCAATTCGCCATCTCGGGTCGCCTGATTGCTACCTTGCCACCAACGGCCATAAAAAATACGTTGCTTTCGTTGTTCAATTGCCATTTTTTCCACTCCATTGTTGCTGTTCATGATGATTGCTGATTAATGTGTGCTGTCACGAAGTCCCGAACTTCCGCCTCGGTGGCCATCAACTTGAGCTGATACTCGCGCTGACCGAAGTCGATCAACGTGAGAAGCGTGCGATCGGCCGTATCCGTTTCAATCCGGAAATCACTAAAGGCCCGCCAGTCCTTGAGGCCGTTAGTACTTAAAGAGGTCAAAACATAGCGCTTGCCCAACCCCTTCCGAATCACGGCCCAAAGCAGTGCGGTCAACGCGAAAATCGCCAAAACCAGGTGCTGGACCGCATCAGTGGTCGCCGACAAGCGTAAATTCAAAATCGTGAGTCCCACGGCTAGGATCCCGCCAATGATCAAGCGGACCATTGACCAACCTGCATGGATCTCCAAGAAGAACCAGTTCGTGGCCAAGGCAACCAAGTCGAAAATTCCGATCACGATCGCTAACCACAAATAACCTACTGCCATCACGCCACCTCCCAAACAATCATTCTTAGCAAAAAAAGGGCGGTCAGTGCCGCCCTCAGTATTGTTGTCACTCGATTGTCTACGCTAGATTCGTCAATTTGATCACATCGCGAACGATCATCAGCTCTTCATTCGTTGGCACGATCAGTACCTTGACCTTTGAATCCGGTGCTGAAATCACCCGTTCAACGGCTTGAACTTTGTTAGCTTCCTCATCCAGCTTCGCACCGATAAAGCCAAGACTATCGACAATCATCTTCCGAACTGGAATCGAGCCTTCGCCCATCCCGGCGGTGAAGACCAAAGTATCGACGCCACCCATTTCAGCCACGTATTGTCCAACATAACGAACAATGCGGTTAACGAAAATATCAATCGCCAACTGTGATTCTGGACGCTCAGCTCTGGTATCAAGTAAATCACGCATATCAGGAGACAGCCCCGAAATGCCCAGCAAACCAGATTTCTTATTAAGGATGTCGATCATCTCATCGGGATCCGTAATTGAGAGTTTCTTCATTAAGAATGCAACTAGAGAAGCGTCAATATCGCCGGAGCGTGTACTCATCGTCACACCTGCCAGCGGTGTGAAGCCCATTGATGTATCAAATGATTTACCATCTTTAATGGCGGTGATCGAAACACCACTGCCTAAATGCATGGTGATCATCCGCTGGCTCTTCAAAGGCACGCCCAGAATTTCCGCCGCTCGTTGTGAAACATAGCGGTGACTAGTTCCGTGCGCTCCATATTTCCGAGCACCATATTTGTGATAGTAATCCATCGGCACGCTGTAAAGGTAATTGACTTCTGGCATTGACGTATGGAAAGAAGTGTCAAAAACAGCAACCTGCTTGGCATGTGGTAAATTATGCTGGAATGCTTGGATTCCCTTGGCCTCATTAGGATTATGCAATGGCGCATAGGCAGATAATTCAATGATCTTTTGTAGATTCTCTGGGGTGACTTCAGCAGACTCTTTAAAAAATTCACCGCCAGCAACGATTCGGTGACCAACACCTTTGATTTCGGTCAGGTCAGCGATGATTCCCGAATCCGTCAAGCGTTGCAGCAACAAACTAACTGCCTTTTCTTGATCGGGAATATCGATCTCGTCTTTTGTTTTCGTACCATTGAATTTCACTGCGAACGTCGAACCTGGAAGGCCTAAACGATCGACCATGCCCGAAGCGATTTCCGTTTCCTGAGGCATTTCGAAGAGCTTCCACTTTAGTGTCGAACTTCCCGCATTTACCGCTAAAATCTTAACCATTTGTCAATCTCCTCTATAAATTATCCCGCGCCCAGCCTTGCAACTCCTGTGAGAAATGCTGAACGGCAGTAACTTTATTTAAATCTGGAACTTTGGCTATCAAAACTTCCTTGGCCTGCTGCGCATCATCGCCGTGTTTTTGCAAGACGATCAATGCCTTTTCAGCCTGCTGATTTTGGAAAGTCGTGTTCGCTAAACTCAAAGACGCCTGTAAATAAGCGTGTTTGGTCAGCCAACCCAACAGATCTAGGGCACCCGCACTATTAAACAGGTTCGCTGGGACCACAAAGATCCCCCACCCGCCAGGAGCTAACATTTTGATGCTTTGCTCGATCAGCAAGAAATGGGCAAAAGAATGGCCACTTTTTGCATGCAGGTCATAAGCTTGCGCCCGTGAATCCACCGGATAATACCCCACCGGCAAATCCGCAACAACCACATCAGGGGCACGATCCAATAACCAAGGCATCAACGCATCTTGATGCATCAGAGCCAAGTCGCTAGGAAGAAACTCACTTAACACCGCCGCTAGCGCCAACAGATCATCATCATTATCCAGCCCCACTAACCTGACCTCAGGAACACGAAACCGCAGTTGCTGCCGTAACGTGAACAGCAAACTGCCCGAGCCAACCGTAGGATCCACGATCGATAAGGCCGGGGTGTCTTGCTTCATGAAGGTCACCAACAACAAGCTAATCAACAAGCCGATCGCATTTGGCGTCGCTTGGAAGTTGGCCTGTGGATGGTCTTGTTGCTGGCGTCGGAACAATAATAACTGACTGAGTTCTAGCCGTTGTGCTGCCGATAAGGAGACCCATTCGATCTGGGCATACTTTGCCTCTAAGTCAGCAACCGTTTCAGCGTTGGGAGCACCATTTTCCACATGAACTTGATGCTGGAGCAGATTACTCAATGTTTCTGTCAAAGCAGTTAGATAGTCAGAATTCAACGCTGATCGTAACAGTGCCACAGCAGAATCAATCTGCTGATACGTTTTCTCGATTTGATCCAAATTCGCCGTCATCCCGTCACTCCAATCAATGATGAACCTAGTTGCCATTTTACCGATATCGTCACGGATATGCAAGCATTTTCAGACGAATCGCAAGCGTGGTCTAGTTCAGATCGGGCAACCAATGGCGGTGAACTTACTTGAGTTGACGCCGTAATTGTTGATTTTGCTGTTGATAATAAAAGTTTTGATTCTGATAATGGGTCACGCGCTGGCTGTAATAACTTTGGAACAATCCGATCAAGAGGAGATCAAAGGTTAGAATCGTCAAAGTTAATAACGTAATACTACCAGCACGTTTCCGCCTGCAAAAGTTAGTTGGATCCATCTGTCACCTCACTCATGTCTCGCTGGTCTTCAATTTTCTGGTGCTTGTCACTGACATCTTCAGGACTGGTATCAGCGGCGTTCGCCTCATTTTTGGTTGGGCGCTGGTTCGGCCAGATTAAATAACAGCGGTGATAGGTTGTCTGCTTCTCATCCATCATTTTCAAATCCAAAGTCAGGAGTGGCGCTTGATAGTCCCAGCTGATCCGCAACACTCGTTGTAACAAAGGCATGTAGCCCGCACCATCTTCCGCCGACAGCAGAACATCACGATAACTGGCGCTTTTAGGCTTTTCCAATTTATGTGACAAATAGAACCGTTTACCTTGTTGATCGACCAGCAATAACTTGGTTTTCGTGCTGCAAGACCAATCGATCGTCATTTCCTGAAGCGTTTCTTCCAGTTGGAGCAAGCCTACCTCGGTGGGCGCCTGCTGACCTGTTTGGACCAGTTGTGCGCCGATCCGACATAATTGTAAGTTGCCCACTAATAACTGACAGGTCAGCAGCATAATGAATAGGCTGGCCGTTACTTCGGCTAAGGTGAACCCAGCACACTGTTTATTCAGAATCTTCCGGATCAAATTGCGTTTGGGGCTGTTGGACTGCCCAAGTTTGTTTGAGTTCATTATTCTCCTCGATCAATCTTTGGTTCGTGGCCTGCAATTGATTAAGTTGCCGTTGATCGACCGTGATCGTTTCAAATAAGAAAAAGCTGATCAAGATAACCACAATCAAGTCCACGACAGTTTCCCACAAGATAAATCCGGCGTTTTTCTGAGAACACACCACTTTATGATTCGTTTGTCGGCGAGGATACTGGCTATTTCCGATCAATTTTCAATCGCCCCCAGCGCATTTGTGGTTTGAGATCATACTGGCAATATTGACCACGCCAACGAATCGTATTTGGTGATTTGACCCGTCCTTGACTGATCAACATCCGTTTGGTCCAGTTCTTTTCGATCATTACGGTTGCGGGATAATGTACACAATGCGGTTGGCGCCAGGCCGCTGCCTCGAAAACAACTTGTTTACCTGGCTCGTCGATCATCATGGTAACGTCCTCACGGTGAGCCAAACTATAGTCAAAGGCCTGTTCATAGGCGTCTTGAAAGCGTTGGAAGGCTGCCCGTTCAAGGAGTTCATCCCAATTTGGCCGACAAAAATAACCACCAATGATCAACCCCGCACTGATCAAAAATAGCACTAGACTGATTTCAGCTAAAGTGAACGCGGCTTGACAACTGTTCTTATTCTGTCTCCACACAATAATTACCTGACTCATCCGTGCGAATCGTCAATTTCATCTGTTCCGCCTTTTTTTGCTGTTTCGAACTGATCAAACCTGCCTTAGCCAAGGAGGACCAGCTGACTGGTGCCTCCTGCTCATCATTTTGGTACAAGGTCACTTGGGTGTTCATATTAGTTACAAATGCCGCGTCAGTTCGTTGCTCGGCCATCTTCTTCTGCTGATTGAGATTCGGAATCATGATAAGTAACAGCAGGCCGATAATTAACAAAACCAGAGAAATTTCAATCAAAGTAAAGCCTGATCGCTTTTGCTGGCGGCGGGATAAATGTAGGTCCATCTTCTTCATTGTTAAAATCCTTTCATCATGTGATACATCGGTAAGAGAATTTGTAAATACAAACGGGTGATCATCAATGCAATCACCACGAATAAGAGCGGTTGAACTTGATCGATCAGATGTTGTAAGCGTTGATCGAGCCGCTGGTAACTTTGCTGGGCCAGTGTTTTCAGCGCGGCCCCCTGGAAAGCACGGGGGCGGCTTTGTGCCAGCAATAAGGTGAGCTTCCGGGGCAACAAGGGTTCTTCTTGAATGACGGTCGCCAGTGGCTGGCCTGCTTGCAACTTCAGCTGAACTAACGCGGCCACTTGCCCTTGTAGGGACTGGGGAACCGTGGTGATCAATAAAGTCAGAATATCTTGCAATGGTAGCCCACTAGCTATCAGCTGGGCCAGATCGGTGTAAAGCAAGTAATCGGTATAATCTCGCCAAACCTTGCCTAGGATCGGCCAACGCAAACGTCGACGAAGTTGTTGCAAACGTGATCGGCGCCGCCACCTCAACCAAGCGCACAATCCCACCAGGATCAGGCCAACGAAAATCACCCAACCGTAAACCCCCAACCCCTGAGCCTGTTGATTCTCCGGCACCAACTGCAGGATCTGGGGGCGTAAGTAGAACCGAACAAAAGCTGCCATGACCAACAACATCGCCAGCAATAATAAGGGATAAGTCAAGAGTTGCCGTAATTGGCGTAATTGTTGTTGCCGGCTACGCAATAATTTACTGTTCTCTTGGCAACAAACGGTCAAGTTCCCCTGTTGCGCTGCCAGCGTCACCTGCATCAATAATTCTTGATCACTGCAGATCTGGGCCAAAGCTTGGCCATAGTCGGCTCCGTTGGCGAGTTGACTCTGAGCAGCCTGATATTGCGTTAGTGATAGCAATTTCAAATCGTAGGCCATTTGGAAAATCGCGGCTTCGTTGAATCCGTTTGCCAATAGTTGGCCACTAAGATCCAAAAAGTCGATCAGCTGTTGCGGTTTTAATCGTTGCTTAACCACAGGCGAACTGCTGATAAACGGTTGAAGTGATTCGGTTTTGTTCGCAGGCTTGCTGTAAATCATTTTGCCACACCTCCCATTGATCGACATGGTGATTCTGATCCTTGACCCATTGCTGGATCAAGGATGCTGTCATCAGATCCAAGCCAACTGCTAAGTTCCCATCGATCAAAGGGACTAACCGTTGATAACTAGCAACCGTGACGACGCTGGCAATCGTGGCTGGTGCAACACCCAAGTCTGCCAAACGCAATAATGTCCCTGGTGCGCTGCGAGCATGGATCGTCGCCAAGACAGTATGCCCGCTTAACGCGGCCTGAACGGCGATTGCGGCTGTCTGAGCGTCACGGATCTCGCCAATGACCAAAATATCGGGACGGAGGCGCAAGCTGATTTTCAAAAGGGCTTGATAATCCATCTCTGCCAAATCATTGACCTGTAGCTGGGTGATCTCCGGCGCATTGATTTCGGTGGGATCTTCAATAGCCAAAACCATTTGTGATTGCGCCAATTGTTGGGCCAATTGGTACAGCAAAGTCGTTTTCCCAGAACCAGTCGGCCCCGAGAAAAGAAATAGGCCCCGCTGACGCAACTGCCCGCGCAATATTTGAAACCGCTGTTCATTGATAAAGTGACCATCAGCGCGAATCGGATAAAGTAACCGGATCACCAGGCATTCCCGATTTTGAAAATCGGCCACACTTGTCAAGCGCAGATCCAAGGTCAGCCGTTGCTCTTGATAATGCCAAGCACCGATTTGTGGTCGGCGTTGCTCACTAAGATCCATTTGGGCATTGAACTTGAAATAGTTGATCAATGCCTGCCCCTGAGCTAGATCCAATTGCATCACAAAAACACTTTGCCCGGTTTGACGTCCGTAAATCAACCAGCCCATCACAATTGGCTTCAAAAACAAGTCATTATCACCACGCTGCGCCGCCTGTTGAAGCAAGTCATAAGCTTGATCGGCAATCATCTTCTCACCTCCTTGACCTTAAATACGCGACGAAGCGCTAATTTTTTTATTTACGCTTGAAACTTTTGCTTGGTCCCCGAAAACCGATGGTGCCCAGGCCTGCTCAACCGGGAATGGCTATAAAAAGGGACACAAAAAGGCCGAGTCCCAAATTGGGGGCTCGGCCTTTCTTAGAAGTGCCAGGGTTAGCTAGTTTTAATCTTCGTCTGGTAATTCGCCGGCGTGATAAACTTCTTGAATATCATCGTCGTCTTCCAAAACATCGATCATTCGTTCAAATTGTTCAATTTTATCCGCGGGAACTGGGGTGGTGTTTTGCGGGATCATGGTCAATTCCGCGTTCGCCAACTGATACCCCTTCTTCTCCAAAGCATCCCGAACAGCTGCGAATTCCTTCGCGTCGGTGTAAATCTCGTAAACATCATCAGACGTTTGCAAGTCATCGCCGCCAGCGTCCATCACATCTTCCAACATCTGATCTTCATCCGCGTCGGTGGTTGTCCGATCAATAGCGATGTAGCCGCGACGATCAAACATGTAACTAACTGAACCAGTCGCGCCTAAGTTGCCACCATTACGAGTAAACGCTACCCGTACTGAGGAAGCGGTCCGGTTCTTGTTGTCCGTTAACGCTTCGACCAGAATAGCGACACCGCCTGGAGCATAGCCTTCATAAGTGACTTCTTCGTAGTTAGCGCCGTCGCCACCTTGGGCTTTCTTGACTGCACGTTCAATATTGTCTTTAGGCATGTTTGCTGCCCGCGCCTTATCCATCACCAAGCGTAATGAAGGGTTGTTCGCGGGATCAGGATCACCACTCTTTGCAGCCATATATAGTTCACGTGACAATTTTTGGAAAATTTTGCCCCGCTTAGAGTCTTGCGCATTCTTGCGGCCTTGGATATTGTGCCATTTTGAATGTCCTGACATTCGCTTCTCCTTCTTTCATCTACAAACTTGGTAAAAACCTTTCCTATCATACCAAAAAAACGGGACCGCCGCAATAGCGCGCCGACTTCTGCAGCGGAATTTGATCAGTTTCAGACCACTTTGCCAGCCTAAATGATCAAATCACAAAATCGGGTCTGGCCGTTGAGTTTGACTAACGATCGCCAACGCCCGTGGCTGTTACTATTTCAATCGTCTCATTGGTTGCGCCAAACCTTGGCGTCGCTGCCGGCGTTGTTGCACCAGCGCCCAAATCAAAGCGCACAGGAGAATCCCACAAAGCGCGCCCGTGGCGTCCAGCATGACATCTTGGATCAGCGGGCTCCGTTCACCGGTCAGTGATTGATGAAACTCGTCGGTCGCCGCGTAGCCAGTCGTCGCCAACCAAGTCACCGGCAGGCGAAACACCGGCCGGGGAAGTTGCCGACTTAAGCCCAGATAGGCGAAACCACCCAGCAACAAATAACTACCGAAATGGGCGGTCTTCCGCAATAAAAATTCGATAAAGGCCGCCGACCCATCTACTTGCACCGAATGAGTTCTGCCCGCATAGGTCACAGACCAATCTTTGACCCAGCTAGCCAGCCAATCGAAGCGGTGCCCATTCAGCGTGGGCACTAGCGTTTGTTGCGAATAAGTCATCGCCGAACTGATAAACAAAATGAGCATCACCATTAACGTTAATCCTAAAAAAAGTCTTTCACCGCGACGTGACAAAGATCTGTACCTCCTGCTCAACGCAAACTTGAGATTAGTTGTGGGCGCTGAAGTAAAGCGCCAGTGACTTTCGTCAATAATTCCAGTCATTCTATGCTAAAATAAGGGCATTACGATCAACGAACGTTTTATTATTTTAGCATTAAGTTGACGTTCGCTCAAATCACGGAAAGGAAGACCGAGATGTTTCCTGAGATTCGGACCGCCTTACAACAACATTTCCAGAAATTCCCCACAACGCCCGAAACAGAAGAAATTTATCGCAATTTGCTGATCGATCTAAATGAAACTGTCGCCGATAAAATCCGCCAAGGTCAAGATCAGCCCGCCGCGATCCAAGAGACACTGGCCAATTTGCCTGACCTCGATGAGATTCTCCAAGCGGTGACCGATAATGAGAAAACGGTGGATCATCGCCGCTTAGGCCAACTTTACGATCACTTTCTCGCCTTGAAATTGGTCAACAGTTCCAAGTTCTCCTGTGCCCATTTGAATCAAATCATTATTAGCTACCGCCAAGCGAAGATCAGCTTGCTCCCTGGGGCGGCGGGCGCCGATCTGGTGGTCAATGAGTACTGCAACTTGGCGCGCCCAAACACCTACCTCAGCGGCAAAAACGAAGGCGATAAGCTCAAGTTGACCCAACCGGCGCGGGTTCCCTTGGCATTCCTACGGATTCACGTTGAGATCATCGTGCCAGCGGATTACACCGGCTTCGTCTATTTGAGTAACAAGACCGGTAGCCTGCACTTGGTGGATCTGGTAGGTCATTATATTCTAGAAGCGAGCACCACCAGTGGCGCGATTCGAACCCGTAATTTGCAGCTGGATCAGATCCATTTGCAGACCAAAAGTGGTCAGATCACTGCCCGCAACCTGCAGGGCCAGCAATTGACCCTGCTGACCACCAGCGGCCGAATTCGCTTCAGTCAAGGCCAAGGTCGCGGACCTGATAGCATGATCAGCGTTCTGGCCAAAAGCGGCATCCTGACAACGACCGAACTGCAGGCCGCCGAAATCAATCTAGAATGCACTAGTGGCAACATTAGCGCCGATCAGTTGACAGCCCAGCGCTTCCATTTCTACGCCCGTTCTGGGGAAATCAACGGACAGCACCTGTCTGGCGGCGGTCATTTTGAGAACACTAGCGGCAACGTGAATCTAAGCTTTACCCAGATCGCCACCGATCTAACCTGTATCAACAAGAGCGGCTGGCTCAAAGTTCGTTTTCCCGAAACCAGTCATTACTTCTTCCACCTGAATAACCGCTCTGGTCAATTGGTCTTGCCCGAAGCAGCGCTTTATGAAACGCCGCGCACACGCCATCAGCAACATGGCCAGTTAGGTGCCGACCCCACCTTTAAATTGACCGCCCACACCAGCTCTGGCTTGATTGAGGTCAAATAGACCCAGCGGCGCCTAAGCGGCCAACCAAATCATTGCCGGTCGGCTTGGCGCTGACCACGTTCTAGCCACGGCGGTTGCCCCACACCTAGATGCAGTCGACCTGCCCAAACGAAAAAGCGCAAACAAAAACGCGATTTCCCAACCTGATCCGCTTACGAACTTAGCGGATCCAGGGGGATCGCGTTTTTTATTGTCTAGCAGTTGACCTAACTCAGTAAGACCCGATCGTCGGTCAGGTCCTGGCCACTTTTGTGCTTGAAAAGGGCCAACAGATCAGGCACGGTCAGCTGGGCTTTCTCGGCGCCAGCCACGTCAATGGCGATCTGCCCCTGATCCAACATGATCAGGCGGTTACCGAATTTCAAGGCGTCGGCCATATTATGGGTGATCATCAACGTCGTTAGTTGCTTCTCCGCGACCAACTGCGCCGTCAAAGTCATGACGATCTGGCTGGTTTGAGGATCCAAGGCAGCGGTATGTTCGTCCAACAATAGCAAGGCCGGATTCTGTAAGGTGGCCATGAGTAAGGTGATGGCTTGACGCTGGCCGCCGGAGAGCAAGCCGATCTCGGCGCTCAAGCGATCTTCCAAGCCCAGATTCAACAAGGCCAACTGTTCTTGCAAAAACTGGCGTTGCTTCTTTTTAACGCCAAAAGACCAGCAATTGCGCTTCTGTCCTCGTAAAAGGGCTAATGATAGATTTTCCTCAACGGTCAACAGCGGGGCTGTGCCCATTTGCGGATCCTGAAAAACACGACCGATCAAGCGTGCTCGCTTAGCCACTGTTTCATAAGTGACATCTTCGCCTTCGATCTTGATTTGGCCTTGATCCACCGGCAAACTGCCGGCGATGCTGTTCAATAAGGTCGACTTGCCAGCGCCATTACCGCCGATCACTGCCACGAATTCTCCCGGCGCCAGCTTTAAATCGATTCCTTTGAGAACGTGACGTTCATTGACCGTCCCCTGGTTGAAAAATTGATGTAATTTGCGTAATTCTAATGCGTTAGTCATCTTGATCTGCCTCCATTTCAGCGATATTTTTCTGGCGACGCCGGCGTTGGCCGATTCGTTTCTGTAACAACGGCACGGACAAGAACAAGGCCAACATCAAAGCGTAGAACAGGCGTAAGTTGTTCGGATCAACGCCCCATTGTAGGACCAAAGCGATGATCAAACGGTAAATGATCGCGCCGCCCACGATCGTGACCAAGCGCATCCCGAAGGATAAATTGGCGACCAGCACCTCGGCGATAATGATCGCGGCCAAGGCGATCACGATGGTCCCGATGCCCATGCTGCTATCGGCGTAGCCATTGATCTGGGCCATTAGACTCCCTGCCAAAGCGATCAGCCCATTAGAGATCATGTAGATGATGATTTTCATATTGTCCGCATTGATCCCATTGGCGGCGCTCATTTCCTCGTTGTTACCCACCGCTCGCGCGGCCAGTCCAACTTCGGTATTGAAGAAAACCACCAGCAAGCCGATCACCAAGGCCAACACCACCACCCCGATCAGAATCGCCGCACTGGAAGTGCTCATGTCTGGCAACAAACTGATCACGGTTTTGACCCGGCCCAACAAAGAAATATTGGATTGACCCATGATCAACAAATTCACTGAATATAAGCCGGTCAGGGTCAAAATACCAGTTAATAACGCGGGGATCTTCAATTTCGTGTGCATAAATCCGGAGATCAGTCCCGCCAAACAGCCTGCGAGAAAACCAGATAAGGTCGCTACCCACGGATTGACGCCGGCCACGATCTGCCGGGCGGTGATCGCCGCGCCCAGTGGAAAACTACCCTCCGCGGTCATATCCGCAATATCTAAAATTCGAAATGTTAAGTAAACGCCGATCGCCATGATCGACCATAAAAGCCCTAAGGATAGACTTGAAATCAATAAATCCATTTTTCCCAACCCACTTTCTTAATTGATGATCTGGCCATTTACGCGGACGACTCATGCCAAGCTCGAACTTGGCCAAGAATCCGGCTAAAACGGCTTAAATCAAGTTATTGCGCGTTAAACTCATTCATGATTTGGTTGCTAAGCGGCGGGGTTATTTCCCAAATTTCGCCGGATCGATTTTGAAAACAGCAGCCAATTTCTTGTTGAAACTCAGGAAACTTTTGGCTGGCTTCTCCACCGGTAATTCGCTGATCTGCTTACCCTTCAAGATCTTGACCGCCATTTGCGCCGTCTGCTGACCCAATTGATAGTAATTGATCCCTTGGGTAGCAACACCGCCCAATTGAACCATCGGCGTGGTCGCGGGGATCACCGGTGTTTTCGTCTTCTCCGACACCTTCCCCATCAACGCCATCGCCGCCGTCAAAACATTATCAGCAGGCAGATACATCACATCGACTTGGCGGGCCAAACTCGTCGCCGCTTGTTCCACATCATTGGTGGTGGCCACCGTCCGGGCAACCACTTTCAGACCAGCGCTTTTCAAAACTTTCTGGGCTTCCTTGATCTGGATCACCGAATTCGGTTCCGCCGCGTTGTAAAGCAAGCCAACCGTTTTCGCTTGAGGAAACATTTTCTGAAGCAAGGCGATCTGCTCACTGACCGGAACGCTATCGGTCACGCCGGTCACGTTCTTGTCCGGATGGGCGAAGGACTTGACCAAGCCAGCATCGACTGGATCGGTGATCGCGGTAAACAACAACGGCGTTTTCTGATCCACTGCCAACAACGCCTGCGCCGCCGGTGTAGCGATTGCTAAATTCAAATCGTTATGGTGATTGATCAAGCGCTCGCTCATTGCCCGCAAGTTGGCCTGATCACCTTGGGCGTTAACATAGTCGATCACCAAATTCTTGTCTTGAGAATACCCTTCTTTTTTCAATTCGGCGATGAACCCTTTACGTGCTTGGTCCAAGGCGCTTTGATCCATTAATTGCAAAATACCGACGTGGACTTTGCCATCATCAGTTTGCTGTTTGCTGTAATAATCAGTCCCAAAAACCAAAACCAATAACAATCCCAGCAAGATAAACAATGTTCGTTTCCGCATATGCTCCTCCAATTCCCTACGGACAAAAAAACCAGTCACAAGAAAGATTCTTGTGGCTGGTTGAAAACGTCCCGCTAAGGTAAACGCCCAAAGAAAAACCACATGGAATCCATCTCATCCATGTGGTTAGCTTAGTCTCACTAAAAGCTACGACCATCACGGATACAAACCTGCGCGCGGCTTGCATCCTGACGGTGCAACCCGCTATCCATAATAGGCGTAGTAATAATTTCTATTCAATTGTTGACAGGTCGTGTTGCTTAACATAACGATCACTCCAACAGTTTATTAAGATGTCTCTAAGAATACTGGCCCGAATGATAAAAGTCAAGTACTTTTTAATTAATTTATCATTTCTCGAGATATGAAAGCAGATTGGCCGCAGCTTGCGCTGCGAAATTCGGGGTGAGCTCGCTGTGGGCGCTGTTTTGAGCCAATCCGCAAAGTACGCGGCTTGTCTCAAAATCAGGCCTTGTCCTAAGCGGCAAAGCCGCCAAGGACAATTTCACGGCGATCTCACCCCGAATTTCTCCGCTCCAGCCGCTCAACGTTATAACAGCCGTTTGAGCACTCACGCCAACTGGTAGGCTATCGCCAATTGATGGGGAGCCACGCAATTGACGGCCGTGGTTAGTGGGTACCAGCCTTAAATTGGTCACACAGGAGCAGTCTGCCTGATGAACAAAACTAGTTCTTGGTGAATCAGCTGAATTAGTCAGTTTCCACCCATGAATTGTCGCAGGAGCAGATAAAGATGTTCAACAAATGCAAACTATACCAACCAACTATTCCCAATTCAGTTGGCATTGCCGTACCACCCCACAAAGGGCGATTGTTTGACCTCTAGCTCGCAAAACCACTTCGTCAAATCCTTCGCCTCGATTGCAGATAGACTCAATTCTGCCTAGCAACCGCCTCAGGACGTGTGGCTCAGCGGTGAGATTATTCTTAGCGATTTATCGCTTAGAATAAGACCTGATTTTGAGACAAGCCGCCGGGCTTGCGGATTGGCTCAAAACAGTGCCCACCGCGTTCCAGCCACGACAAACGTCCTGAGGCGGTTGCATCACCACCAAACCCAGCACACCTGCAATCAAGCGTAAATTTGACAACAGAACGCTATTTTTTCGAAAAAATCAGCACCCCCCAAACTACCCCGGCAAAATAAAATCAGCATCCAGTGAGAAGCGTAACGGCTCGGCCACCTCAATCGAATCTGCGGTCACCTGACAGCCGTAAACTAAAACCTGAACGCCAATAGCCTGCGCCGCAGCGATCGCCGCGGCCAATTCTGGTTGCAAGCGCCGATTGATCGTCATGGTCGTGATCCCGGCTGCCTGCACGATAAACAGCAGATAAGCCTGATAGCCAGCTCGTTGGGCGGCCATTAAGGTATGAACATGTTTCAATCCCCTGGTCGTCACCGCGTCAGGGAAGGCGGCCAGCTCGCCATCGAGTAAGGTCACCCCTTTGACCTCAACAAAGAAAGCCTCATTGTCGCGGCTCGTCCCAGCCAGATCCAACCGCGAATCTTGGAAGACCACTTCTCGACGAACCGCGGCGACTTGAGCAATGCCTGGCAAGGCGATCAAGCCACGGCGCACGCCATCTGCCGCCAAATCGTTCGGGATTTGGGAGTCAAGATTGATCCAGCGTCCCTCGTGCAGAACCGCAATCAGATCATAATCCGTTTTGCGCTGAGGACTAGGACAATAGGTCAAGGCAACGGTGGCGCCAGGAAGCAACAGTTCGCGGCACTTACCTGTGTTTTTGACGTGGGCTACCACCAGTTGATCGTTCAGCTGACAATTGGCAATAAAACGATTTGGGCGCGCTTGAAAAGTCGCCAATTTGACTTGCGAGTATCTCATTACAATTGGTCCGTATCTGGTTGATCCGCGTTCGATTGCGCCACGTTTGCTTGTTGCGCCAACCATTCCTGCCGCAACAAACTATAAGAATTGAGATCGATCCAACCTTGACTGGTCAAGAGTTCGTCATGACGGATCATCCCGTCAAGTTTGAAACCGGCATTCATGGCGACGGCATTGCTGGGCTGATTGCCCACGCCCGCATGGATCACGATTTTTTCCAGCTGATAGTCCGTAAAGCCGATCTGCACTAACGCCATCAGCGCGCGATGCATAATGCCCTGCCCTTGGAATTCTTGGCCGAGCCAGTAACCGACGTCGCTGATTTTACCGTCGGCGCGAAAGCCGTTGAAGCTGATCATCCCCACAATTTGTTGGCGCCACCAAATCGCTAAAACCAAACTCTTGTCGGTGCCAAAATCACGGCGACTCTGCTGGATCACCTGTTGTTCCGTCGCTAAAGTCGTCCCCGCTGGCCAATTCAGCCACTGACTCAAATAAGCGCAATTGTTGCGAATCAACGCCGTCAGCGCGCTGGCGTCTTGGGCCCGGGGCAAGGCTAAATAAAGCTCGGAATCAATTTGATAACCAATCATGCTTCTGCCTCCTGGCCTAGGCTGGCCGCTTCCGTGCGCCAATCTCGCGACCACAAGAGACCCATGACGCCTTCGCCTGTATGCACGCCGATCGTGGGGCCAATATGACTCGTCAGGACCCGCATTTGGGGAAAAGCTTGGGCAACTTGGGCCTGCCATTGCGTGGACGTCTCTGGGGCATTACCATCGATCACCGTCACTTGCAGCGGATAATCCGCGGCGGTCTGCGCGGCGGTTAGGTCCTGCAGCGCATGTTGCAAAGCCCGCCGCATCGTTCGTTCCTTCGCGACCGCGACGATTTTGCCAGCCTGATCGAATTGCAAGATCGGTTTCACCTGTAATAGACCGCCCAAAAAAGCGCTGGCGTTAGAGACACGGCCGGTTCGTAATAAATGTTTCAAATTGTCCACAGCAAAATCCACGCCCAACGTCGCGCGCAACGCGGTCAGTTTAGGCATGATCGTTGACGCGTGCTCACCTTGATCGACTAAGGACTGGGCATACCGCACCAAGTCTGCCTCACCGGCGCTGGCGATCAGCGAATCGAATGGATAAACTTTGATCGTCGTGACCGTTTGCGCATAGCGGGACAAGTTTTCGAAGAACGTGGTAATGCCACTGGACAAATTGATACAGATCACTTCATCATAGCCAGCCGCGGTCAACTCATCGAAGGCGGTTTGCATTTGGTGCATGGTGATTTGAGCCGTGGTTGGCAATTTGGTTTCTTGATGGAGACGCTGATAGAAATCAGGCGCGGTAATGCTGACATTTTCTAAATATTGTTCCTCACCGAAAATGACGGTGATTGGTAACATTTTGACGTTCATCGCGGCTGCTTCCATTGGAGTCAGATACGAAGCGCTGTCTGTTAAAATGGCTGTTTTCATGGTTGCCCTACTTTTTATCGTTTAGTCTCATTCTACTAAAAGTTAGCAAAAAGTACAGTCCTATTTTGGTCCGATTTTGATAGCGGGCTTGGGACTGAGCCACTGGGGCAACCATGACCTGTAGTGACGAGTTCGGAGTGATCAGTATAGCCTCATAATCGACTTGATGCTCAGCGCTAACTGAATCCAACCCGCGTTAAAGGGGCTCTCGGCAAACTGGCACCGCTCCAAATTGAGCCCCCACACTAGCAAGAACAGTCATGGCAGTTTTTCCGGAAAGCAAAACAGCTTCCATTCCCAATCCGGCCACCCCACAGGCAGGCCAAGATTGGGAACAGAAGCTGATTTTAACGGCGGTTGTTCGATTTGCGAACCAAACTTACTCGACCGTCACGCTCTTTGCGAGATTACGCGGTTGGTCCACATTCAAGCCGCGCTGTAATGTGGCATAATAAGCCAGCAATTGACCGCACACCACTGTCACCAGCGGCATCAACTCGTCCGTCAAGGTGGGAATCACGATTTGGTCCCCTGCTTGTTGACAAGCTTCACTAGCAATCACCAGCACGTTGCCGCCTCGGGCCTTGACTTCCTGGACGTTGCCGCGAGTATGATCGGCGGTTGCCTGCTCCGTGATAAAGGTGATCACGGGCACACCTGGTTCGATCAAGGCGATGGTTCCATGCTTCAACTCGCCCGCCGCGAAACCTTCCGTATGAACGTATGAGATTTCCTTCAACTTCAAGGCCGCTTCCAAACTAACGTCATAATCAATGCCGCGACCCAAGTAAAAGGCGTCGGTAGCGCTGCCCAGATACTCGGCGGCCAACTGATCCCAGGCTTGGTGGTTGTCCGTGATTTCATCCATCGCATTGGCGGCCAAGGCCAATTGACCGGCCAAATCAAAGCTTTGCGCCGCCCCAAGCTGGCGCCTTTCCCCCACGGCTTTGGCCAAAACCGCCTCAACAGCGATTTGGGCGGTGTACGCCTTGGTCGAGGCCACAGCGATTTCGGGACCGGCGTGAAGGAGCAAATGGTAATCAGCTTCTCGTGCCAAGGTCGAATTAGCGACATTGGTGATCACTAGCGTGGGTAACCCCCGGCGCTTGGCTTCAACCAGAACTTGCCGACTATCGGCGGTTTCCCCACTTTGGGATAAGAAAATAAAGAAAGGTTTGGCGGAAAGTAAGGGCCAATGATAACCAAACTCACTGGCGACCCCGGCCTCGGCTGGGATCTGGGCATAACGTTCAAATAATCGTTTGCCCACAAGGCTAGCATGATAGCTGGTCCCGGCGGCCACAAAGTAAAGCCGATCAGCCTGAGCCACATGTTGGATCAAGGCTGGATCAATGGCGATTGGCTGATCCACGGGTAAATAGTGCTGGCTGATCCGCCGCATCACCGCCGGTTGTTCATCGATTTCTTTCAACATGAACGTGGGATAAGTGCCTTTGCCAATGGCGTCCGCTTCAACCTTGATCTCGATCGGTTCCCGCCCCTGAGTGTCACCCTGCTGGTCCAAAATCGTCACGTCGCTTGCCCGCACCAAGGCCATTTCACCATCGCGTAACTCCAAGTAATCAGTGGTCAAGTCATAAGTCGCCAGAGCGTCAGAAGTGACCACGTTATAGCCTGCTGCCAACCCGATCAACAAGGGGCTTTTGTTTTTGGCGACGTACAGGACTTCTGGATCCTCGCGATCGACCAATAGCAGCGCGTAGGAACCGGCCAAGAGGCTCAACGTTTTCTGGAAAGCGGCCAAAGTGGTCATGGCTTCTGCTTCGACAAAGTGCGCGATCATTTGGACGATCACTTCTGTATCGGTTTGACTGGCGAAAGCTTGATCCGCTAAATATTGTTCTTTCAGTGCCGTGAAATTACTGATGACCCCATTGTGCACTAAGTAAAAACGCTTCGAGCCGGAGAACTGCGGATGAGCGTTGGCCACGCTAGGTTGACCATGCGTGGCCCAACGAGTGTGGGCGATCCCGATCCGACCTTGAACTTGCGGGCCAACTGCCGCCTCCAACGCAGCGATCTTGCCAACGGTTTTAACCAAATAATCTTGGCCATCTTGATCATTGACGTAGATGCCGGCGGAATCATAGCCGCGATACTCCAGTCGATTAAGCCCCTTTAACAAAATCTGGGTCGTTGCCCCAGTTCCGATCGTTCCAACAATTCCACACATGTCTAATCACCTTTTCATAATTGGTATATATCATTTTTTAGGTTAAATCTTGGTAACAAATGAAATAATATCGCTATATTATCGAGTTGTCAAGAAAATGTTTTGAATTGGTATATCTAAATTAAGATAATTGGTATTGTTAAAATAGTCACGCCGCGAAACTCAATTTAAGGCAAAAAAGGGCTAGAACGCTTGGTGTGAAATCAACTTTCAACGCCAAAAATTCTAGACCCAAATAAAAACAGCTAGCGGCTTGTGGTTACGCGCTAGCTGTTGCTTGATTGTGTTTGATGCAGGGGAGCCCCCCTTGCCTGCCCACGGTTTACCGGTTCAACGCGGCACCAGCGCCGGCGGGACGAACAATCGTGAGAACCAAGGCATGTTGTCGTGCTATTCTTGCACGCCGATTTCGTTGCGGACAACATCGGCGATCTGATCAACATATTTGTCAACTAGATCTTGGGTCGGCGCTTCAGCCATGACCCGGAGCAAGGATTCCGTGCCGCTTGGCCGTACCAAAACGCGGCCATCGCCGTTCATTTCCTTCTCAACGGTATCGATCGCGGACATGATTGTGGGATGATCTTGCCAACTCTTCTTGTCGGTCACTTTGATATTGACTAAGCGTTGCGGGTAGGTCTTGACCGGCGCCGCCAACTCAGACAGTTTCTGACCCGATTGCTTCATAATGTTCAGCAATTGGATCCCCGTCAACATACCATCACCAGTATTGTGGAAATCGGACATGATAATATGGCCAGACTGTTCGCCGCCTAAATTATAGCCATTGGCCCGCATTTCTTCGACAACATAACGGTCGCCAACTTGAGTCTGAACAGACTTCAACCCCGCCTGTTCGATAGCTTTATACAAGCCGATATTGCTCATTACGGTGGTGACGATCGTGTCTTTCTTCAAACGTCCCCGTTGGGCGAAATGAGTGCCCAGGATATACATGATCTTGTCACCATCAATCACCGCGCCGGTTTCATCGACAGCGATACAGCGGTCACCATCCCCGTCAAAGGCCAGACCTAAATCAGCGCCAGTCTCCACAACTTTTGCGGCTAATTTCTCGGGATGAGTGGAACCAACATGATCATTGATATTCAGACCGTCTGGCGACGTAGCGATCGTGGTGAAATCAGTCTCCAGATCAGCGAACAAACGATTGACGAGCCCACTGGTCGCCCCATTGGCCGCGTCCAAAACGATCTTGATGCCGGAGAGGTCGTCAGGCACGGTTTGTTCGATGAATTGTAAGTATTTCTGGGCAGCTTCCGGGTAATCGTCAACGGTTCCTAGGCCCTGTGCGGCGGGACGTGGCAAGCGATCTTCCGCGGCATCCAGATAAACTTCGATTTCTTCTTCTTCGCTGTCCAACAGCTTAAAGCCATCAGACCCAAAGAACTTGATGCCATTATCTTGAGCCGGATTGTGTGACGCCGAGATCATGATTCCCGCGTCAGCGCCTTGCGCCCGCACGAGATAAGCGACGGCTGGCGTTGTGATCACGCCTAATTTCAAAACTTCGATTCCTACCGATAACAAGCCGGAGATCAAGGCATATTCCAATAGTTCACCTGACGCTCTGGTATCACGGGCCACTAAAACGCGCGGAACTTGGTGATCCGACTCCTGCTCGGCGTGTTGGGTCAAAACATAACCACCAGCGCGCCCTAATTTAAATGCTAATTCCGGAGTCAATTCTTTGTTGGCGACACCGCGCACACCATCAGTACCAAAATATTTTACCATTGTTCTCTCTCCTCTTAACTATTCAGAATCTGAATCTGTTTCGGTTTCATCATCGGCAGATGAGCCACTGGATGTTGAACTTGAGCTCGATTTAGAGCTTGATGTTGACTGACTTGATTTACTGGAGCTACTGGACGAGCTACCTTCGGAATTACTCTGGGTGACCTTAATATTAACGGCCACAGACTTCGGATCGATCGCGACAACCCCATCCGGCTTAGCCAAGGTGATGGTCTTTTGCACCGTTGCCGTGATATCACTAACATCGATCGGCATGGTCAACGTGTTGGGCAAATCAGACAAAACGCTTTGCGGCGCTGAAACGGTCACTTGGGTCACCGAACTGGTGAACGCATACAGTAAACCATCTTGCCCATCGCCGTCCTGACTGAAACTCAGGGTCAGTTTCTTGGTTGGTAATGAGATCGGCAATTCGACATGGGCCGTTTGTGGGCTCATTAACACATCGACTTCTTTACCATTCTTATCCAACGCTTTGAGCATGACCTCTTGTTCGTAATTCGCTTTGGTATTCGCGCTAAGATCAAGATCGGCCACGACTTGTTTGACCCGTTTCACCTCAGACTTCGACCCCGAAACACGGACCGTTTCTGGACTGATCGTCGGCGTGCCCACCAAATAACCATCGGCGACGCGATTCGAATTAAAGTTGACCTGGATCGGCAAAGTTCGATCAGACCGGGTTTGAATCTTAACTTTCGTAGATTCTGGTTTGACCGAGAAATTTAACGATGAGCTCAAACCCGAAATTTTGATTTTAACAGTGTGCGTGCCGGTTGACAAGTCACGCAGGTCGATATACGCTCGGAAATTCTGCATATTCTTCGTGCTGGCCACCAGCGCCTTAGAACCGGAAATCGTCACGTCAACCTTTTCAGGATAGCCGGTAACGAAATATTTCTCAACATCAGCTTCGACCTGTAACGAGACGCGCATGGTTGTTTTGGTCTGCGCGATGGCGGTTTGCTCGCTGTTTTGCCTTTGATCAGATATGGTTGAACCCAAATTGTTCGATTGAACGTAGACAAACAATAAGACGGCCAACCCTAAGGAGAGAACGCGATAAACCCAAGGACGATTGAAAAAATCTTTCATTTCTTGGTCTCCTCCTCCTTCGATTGTTTCGGCTTAAAGAAGCCCAGGAAGTTCTGCCACCAATTGTTTTTCACTTCTGGTGGGTCGAGATGAACATGAAGAAACTTCAAATAATCCTCTCGGCTCAAATTATGCATCAATTGGCTATTCTTGGTGATCGTGACCGCACCGGTTTCCTCAGAAACAACCAAGGTCAAGGCATCGGTCACCTCGCTGATCCCCACGGCGGCTCGATGCCGCGTTCCTAATTCTTTCGGGATCATATTGCTTTCAGACAATGGCAAATAAGCCGCCGCAACAGCAATCTTGTTGTCGCGAATGATCACCGCCCCGTCGTGAAGCGGGGTGTTCGGAATGAAAATGTTGATCAATAATTCGCCGGAAACGTCTGCATCCAAAGGAATCCCGGTTTCAATATAGTCTTCCAATCCGGTATTCATTTGAATTGTGATCAAGGCACCGATCCGCCGTTTCGACATGTACTGGATCGCCTTGTCCAGCCCCTCGATCAAGTGATTGGCATCGTCATTCTCCTTGTGACCCGTCGCGAAAATCTGATTGCGTCCTAATCGTTCCAACGCCCGCCGAATCTCAGGCTGAAAAATCACGACCAGCACGACCACCGACCAGTTGATTGCCTGATCAACAATGTACGACAGCGCGTGCAAATTCAGGACATAACTGACCGCTTTGATAGCGATAATGATCAAGATCCCGTTGAACAACTGCACCGCCTTGGTGCCCCGTAGCAACATGATGACCTTATAGATCAAGAACCAAACCGCGAGAATATCGATCACATTCATTAAATTCTGCCAAACAAAAATCGAGCTCCAGTTGATACTTGCTAGACTCATGATCATCCTCCTTGCATCATGATAATTAATTATACCATGTTATCATAACTTCGGTAGTTTACAGTGTAAATTGCGCGCACGATCACAGCAAACTTAGCCGCTTCTCCTGGTCAACAGTCCGCAACGGTCCGCCCCAATCAATCCACCGGTTACCAAAAAATCACCTGAACCGACTGGGGTTCAGGTGATTGATGAATTGCGGATGAAACGTGCTGATCGCAACTGACTTCTGCGCTTAGCGACGCTCTGGTTCTGGAAGCAAAGTGCGGCTTCCAAAACAATTGCTAGGCTAATGATCAAAAGCAACCCGGCTCGCTCCGCACTCTCTTGTAGCTATTGCCGATACATTTTAAATTTCAAGAAAAGATCATTGTATTGTTCAACCTTTGTCGCGCCCAGATCCTGATAAACTTCCAACTTCTCAACGGTGCTCAATGGCGGATAGAACTGGCGATCATCCCGGATCTTTCGCGGCAAAAGCGCTTTGGCGGCCTTGTTCGGCGTCGCGTAACCAACATATTCAGCGTTTTGGGCCGCATTTTCCGGCGCCAGCATAAAGTTGATGAAAGCATAAGCGGCCTTTTGATGCTTGGCCGTTTTGGGAATGACCATGTTATCATACCACGCGTTGCTCCCCTCACTGGGTACCACATAGTGCAGATGCTGGTTCTGCTCGATCATTTCCGCCGCTTCCCCTGACCAGGTCACAGCCAAGGGCGCCTCGTTTTGAATCATGTAAGTCTTGATCTCGTCGGCCACGATCGCTTTAACATTGATCGAAAGCCGGTCCAACTTCCGCGAAGCCTGGTTCAAGATCGCCGTGTCAGTGGTATTCACCGATTGCCCTTGCGAAATCAGCGTCATGCCCAGAATATCCCGGGCGGAGTCCACCAACATCAAGTCGTTCTGCCATTTAGGCGCCCAAAGATCGTCCCAATGTTGCACCTCACTGGCCTTGACCTGCTGATCATTGTAGATGATCCCCAAAGTTCCCCAGAAATAAGGAATCGAATAGCGATTACCACGATCAAATGACTGATCAAGGAAATGCTGATCCAGATATTTGAAATTAGACAGCTTCTGCTGATCGATTGGCAGGAGCAATTTGGCCTTCTTCATCTTCTCGATCATGTAATCGCTAGGGATGGCCAAATCGTAGGCGGTGCCCCCTTGCTTGATTTTGGTAAACATCGCCTCATTACTGTCAAAGGTTTCGTATTGCACGTGATAGCCCGTCTGTTTCTCAAACTTCTTGAGCAGCGCCGGGTCAATGTAGTCACCCCAATTGTAAAGATTCAGGGTATTGGCTTGGGTGGTCGCGCCTGCTTGCGCCGACAATTGCTTACTGCCAATGAACAAAACCCCACATAGAGCCAAGATCGTCGCCATCATCATCATGATTTTCTTCATCTTAGCGTCACCTCCGCCTGTTCGTGGCGTTTCTGCCGTTGTCGGCGACTGCGGGAATATTGGTTGACGAAATAATAACCGACCACCAACAACAAGGCGAAAATGAACATCACGGCGGATAACGCGTTGATTTCCAGGCTAATGCCTTGCCGCGCGCGCGAATATATTTCGACAGACAAGGTGGTGAACCCATTGCCCGTCACGAAAAAGGTGACCGCGAAATCATCCAGTGAGTAAGTGAAGGCCATGAAGAAGCCGGACAAGATGCCTGGGGTAATGTAAGGAATGATCACCCGCCAAAAGGTCTGAGCCTTGCTAGCGCCTAAATCCTGGGCCGCGTTCAGTAAAGCCGGATCCAGTTCATTGACCTTGGGCAAAACCATTAACACCACAATCGGGATCGAGAAAGCGATATGACTGACCAAGACTGAGCCAAAGCCTAGGCCAATGCCCAATGAGGTGAAGAGAATCAAGAAACTAGCGCCAATGATCACATCCGGTGAAACCATCAAGACATTGTTCAACGTCAGTAACGTCGAACGGGTCGCGGCCTTCTTGTGCCCAGAAATGCCCAAAGCGCCAAAGGTCCCCACGATCGTCGCCACCAAGGATGACAGTAGCGCGATCAGTAAGGTGTCCAACACAATCACCAAGATCCGCTGATCAGAAAACAAGGTCCGATAGTGCTCCCAGGTAAAGCCGGTAAAATTATTCATATTACCGCCGGCATTGAAGGAATAATAGATCAAATAGAAGATCGGCGTATACAAAATAATAAACACCAAAATCAAGTATAACGAGCTAATGCGTGGCTTTTTCATCATCCAAGACCTCCCGCCGTTTCTTCTTCCGATCATTGGTCAGAATCATGATCACGAACATCATCACGATCAAGATCACGCCAATGGTTGAGCCCATGCCCCAGTTCATTGTCGTCAGGAAATGTTCCTCGATCGCGGTGCCTAAAGTGATCACACGATTACCGCCGATCAACCGGGTCAGCATGAATAAGGATAGTGAGGGAATAAAGACAGCCTGAACCCCCGCCTTGACCCCACTCAAGGTCAAGGGGAAGGTCACCAGACGGAAGGTTTGCCAAGGACTGGCGCCCAAATCTCGGCTGGCGTTTGGCAAAGCCGGATCCAATTGCACGATCGCGTTGTAGATCGGCAAAATCATGAAGGGAATTTCAATGTAACTGGCTACCAATAAGAAGCTGAAGTCTGAAAACAGAATCTGCTTCGGACCGATCCCAATGAACATGAGGAAATGATTGACCGCCCCAGCGCGACTGAACAATCCGATGAAAGCGTAGGCCTTCAGCAACAAATTGATCCATGTAGGCAAAATAATCAACAATAACCATAACTGTTGATGCTTCAGCCGACTTAGAATATACGCCGCGGGATAACTGATCAACAAAGTGATCACAGTGATCAAGAAAGCATACCACAAGGAATTCAGCGACATTTTCAAGTAGACCGAAGATGAACCATAGGTCAAATAGTTCTGGATCGTGAAATGACCCTGTCCATCAGTTAGGGACTGATAAAGGATCAAGAGTAGCGGTGCCACCACAAACAACGCGATCCAGAGGAAGTAAGGCACCATAAAAAACTGTTTGCTTTTCTTCATGAACGCTCAATCCTCCTCGTACTGCTCCAACCGCGCGTCAAAATCGGCCTCTTTCTCACCAAAACGCATGACGTGGATATCTTCTGGCTCGAAGGTCAAACCAATCTCCTTACCATCACGAACTGGATTGGTGGAGTGGATCAGCCATTCGTTCCCGTCGGCGTCGATCCCAATGATTTCGAAATGGTCGCCACGGAAAAGTTGCGTATCGACTTTGACGACTAATTTGCCCTGATCAGCGGTGGTAATATCCAGATCCTCCGGCCGTAGCACCACTTCCACCGCCTCATTGGCGCGCATCCCTCCATCAGCACATTCAAAGGATTTGCCCACGAACTCCACTTGATAATCGGCCAACATTTTCCCAGGTAAGATATTGCTCTCGCCAATGAAGTTAGCGACAAAATGGTTGATCGGCTCATCATAAATATCCACCGGCGTGCCACTTTGGAGCACCTTGCCATTATCCATCACAAAGATCTCGTCACTCATGGCCAGCGCTTCTTCCTGATCATGGGTCACGAAAATAAACGTGATGCCCAACCGTTGTTGCAATTCGCGCAATTCGTACTGCATATCTTGCCGTAACTTCATGTCTAGCGCCGACAACGGCTCATCCAATAACAGCACCGCTGGCTCATTGACGATCGCCCGCGCAATCGCCACCCGTTGTTGCTGGCCCCCAGACAGTTCGCTGATTTCCCGATTGGCGTAACCAGGTAGCTGGACCAGCTTAAGCGCGTCAAGAACCCGGCGCTTGATTTCCTTCTTCGGGCGCTTCTGTAACGTTAAGCCAAACGCCACATTATCAAACACATCTAAATGTGGAAACAGCGCGTAATTCTGGAAAACCGTGTTGACCTTGCGCTGGTTCGGCGGTAACTCATTGATCAACTTCCCATTGAACAACACTTGCCCTTGCGTCGCGTTGGTAAATCCCGCGATGATCCGTAAAATCGTTGTTTTTCCAGAGCCAGATGGGCCTAGTAGGGAATAGAATTTACCCTGTTCGATGGTCAAATTAATATTTGTCAAAGCCACGAAACCATCGTCGTACTGCTTCGTGATGCCCTTTAATTCAATGATCGGTGTTGCCATTACCCTGCCCCCTATAAATATGATGCGGTGGCCACTAGCAAGAGTGTGACCGGTTTTGCCGTTGTATTCGTCAGCTGGTGCGGATTAGTCGCCGTGAAATAAAGCGATTCGTGCGCTCGAGCGTTGATCACTTCATCGCCTAAATGTAGACCAACGCTGCCCTTAAGCACATAAACAAACGTTTCCGCCGGTGACGGATCAAACGCTTTGAATTTGCCGCCAGGTTCGATCGTCAATAAAACCGGCTCCATTTCCCGTTCGTTGGAATCATTGATCAACCAACGCAAATGATAACCTAAGCCCTCATCCACATGATCAACTTGCTGATCCATTCCGAATAACACCGTCGCCTGACTAGGTTCTTCAGTGAAGAACTCCGCCAAGCTGACGCCCAGCACCGTTAAAATATCGGTCAAAGTGTCCACCGTTGGCGACGCTTGATCGTTCTCCAATTGCGAGAGATAGCCCTTCGTCAGATCCGTTCGTTCGCCCAACTCTTCTTGCGTCAGGTTCTTCATCACCCGCAAAGCCCGTAATTTCTGCCCAAATGCCATGCTCGACCTCCCTCTGTCTGCTGCCAAGTTGTCCATTTTCTAATCATTAGTAAACAAAAAGTTATCTAACTTTGAGTTTACCAAAACTTCACTCAGTATAACTGATTCCCCAGCTTCTGCCAAGTATTTTGAACAAAAGCGGCTGGTTTTTCTCACGGATTCCCGACTATTCTGGACGCGCGGGTACCTTCGCTCGATCGGCACCGTCATTTGAGCGCCTGGGCCACCAGACCACCACCAGACGCTGCCTAGTCAGCACAGCTATTTCAGGTTATAATACGAATAGAAGAATGCGCTTCATCTGTTGGCCAAGCAGCCCAGATGAGATAACTAACAGCGCACCGAAGGAGAAACTATGCAGAAAAAAGCTTTAGTCGTTGAACTGATCGATGACCAACCGGTAGCCAGCCTCACGAACCGCCCAGTGACAACGTTGGCTCCTGATCACGTCCGCGTGCAGATTGCTTATAGCGATATCAATTATAAAGACGCGCTGGTTCTGAAACCACGTAGCGGTGTCGTCCGCGACTTCCCGCGGGTCCCAGGGATTGATTTCAGCGGTTGGGTGATCGAATCAACGGATCACCGTTTTCAAAGCGGCGATGCCGTTGTGGGCACCGGTTGGCAAATTGGTATCCAAATTGACGGCGGCTATCAAGAAATCATTGATGTTCCTGGAGATTTCCTCCATCCTTTGACTGGGAAACGCACGGTCCAAGACGCGGCCTTGATCGGAACCGCCGGGGTCACCGCGGCTATTGGCTTAACGAAAGTGCTGGACAGTCGAGCGATGGCGGCTAAGGACACGCCGATCCTGATCAGTGGCGTTACCGGTGGCGTCGGCGGCTGGCAGTTGGCGATCCTGGCCCAATTGGGTTACAGCAATATCACGGTCGTCACCCGGCAAACGGCGCTAACTGAGCGATTGACCACCCTGGGCGCGGCGCAGGTGATCGATCCAGCCGACTTACAATTGACCCCGAAGAAACCATTGGCCCGCCAAAAGTATGCGGTGGTGTTCGATAATTTAGGCGGTGATTTCTTAGCCGATGTCTTGGCCCAAGTCCAGAGTAATGGTCAGGTCGTCAGTAGCGGTAACGCCAGCGGCATCAAGCTGACCACAACCGTGCTTCCTTTCATTCTTCGTGGGATCACCTTGCATGGTGTCGATTCGGTCAATTACCCGACCAGCGATCGCGAAGAATTATGGCAACTCTTCGAAAACAATTTCTGGCCGGCGGCGGACAAGCGCCCTACTTTCACAGAAATCGGTTTGGATCAACTGTTGGAGGTTTTGCAAAACTACACCCAAACCCCGCATCATCAACGCGTCTTAGTGAAATTACGCAGCCGTCGTCCTCGCAAGATTCAACCTAATTAGGCTTGAATCGGCTCCACACCAAACAAAAAAAGAGAAGGCCTAATTGATCGACTTTCTCCTGACTAACGGTAAAAAAGCCCCGTTTTGGTGGGCGTTCAAGGCGCAGATGACTCTGCGAATCCAGCGAACGCCGCCAAGTACGCGGCTTTTTTTGTTATTTTTAGTTTTGCGTGGCTCAGCTTAACTTAGTGTAACCAGCGGACGAAGTTGACCCACTTGGGACCGGGCATGGCGCCTTTACTCGGCGTTTTGAGCAGAGATCGTTTCTGGCTCACGACCAATGATGCGCACCTCAGTTTCCAAGCGAACTTGGAACTTGGCCCAAACCGTTTGTTGGATCAACGCGATCAGCCGCAAATAATCCGTCGCCGTGGCCTGATCGATATTGACGATAAAACCAGCGTGCTTCAACGAAACCTGGGCGCCACCAATGATTTTGCCTTGCAGGCCGGCTTCACGGATCAACGGCGCGGTATAGTGATCAGGTGGGCGTTTGAAGACACTACCGCAAGAAGGCAACTCCAGCGGTTGGTGACTGGCGCGCGCCGCATTGAGTTCATCCATTTTTTGGCGAATCGTTCGCCGCTCGCCAGGCCGCAGCGCAAAGGTCGCGCTCAAAACCGTCAAGACCTGCTCCTGAATCACGCTATGCCGATAGCTGAAATGAAGGTTGGCCCCGCTGATGCGCCGCAGGTTTCCGCGCTCATCCAGCACGTTGATACTCGTGATCACATCACTGACCTCGCCCGAATAGGCGCCAGCGTTCATGAAAACCGCGCCGCCAACACTGCCCGGAATGCCAGCCGCGAATTCTAGTCCAGTCAGCCCAAACTGATAAGCGGCCTCGGAAACGGCCATCAACGGAGCGCCGGCGCTGGCGACCAAGTTCAACCCTTCATGGCGAATATCGTCGATCCGCGTCAACAAAATCACCAGCCCCGCTAAGCCACCGTCGCGAATAATCAGATTGCTCGCATTGCCGATAATGGTGACCGGGATCTGCTTTTGATAAGCGCGCTGCACCAAGGCAGCCACTTCTGACTCCGTTTCGGGGAAGGCCAGCAATTCCGCCGGTCCCCCTGTCCGCGTGAAAGTATAGTCGGACATCGGCGCATTGGCCTGAATTGGAATATTCAAATCAGAAAATAATGAATTTAACATCAACGATCGGATCCTTTTTTTGATTTAGATTTCTTAACTTAGATTTCTTTGCCATGATCAACGGACGCCCCTGTCCAACTGGTGGGTCGCAACCACCACCAGCCAATCACGCCAGCCCCCAAATCGACCCCAAGTAAAAATCAATTTGGCCAGCGTTCGGCTTTGTCTCCTTCAATATCTTACCAAATAATCAGCTAAATAACTATCATCAGCCTAGCCCTCACCAGAAAACTGGCGCGGCAGGCTTCCAGAATTCTGGCTAGGCTAATGCTCAGAAGCTGACCGGGTCGGTTCGCACTCTTTTGAAACGTGTTCACCGACCCAGCTTCCTCCGCTTAGCTACGCAATTGTTCCGGAAGCAAAGTTCGGCTTCCAAAACAATTGCTAGGCTAATGCTCAGAAGCTGACCGGGTCGGTTCGCACTCTTTTTTCTCAGCGGGGATGACGAAAATTTGGTAAACTAGAGGGTGGCTTGGTGATTGCGCTGGCGTGAAATCTGGCGCCGGCGATCACCACGATTTCCAAAAATCAATCAGCAGGGAGTTAGCGGAAAATGAAGTTTATTTCTTGGAACGTGAACGGCTTGCGCGCTGTCCTCAAAAAAGATTTTATCGACACCTTTAATCAATTAGACGCCGATTTCTTCTGTCTGCAGGAAACGAAGATGCAGGCGGGGCAAGTCGAGTTGGATCTGCCTGGTTATCAACAATATTTCGATTACGCCCAGAAAAAAGGCTATTCTGGGACGGCGATTTTCACTAAACATCCGCCGTTAAGTGTCCACTATGGGTTGGGCATCGCCGAACACGATCAAGAGGGGCGCGCGATCACCCTGGAATATCCTAATTTCTACCTGATCACCTGCTACACCCCGAACTCGCAAGCCGAATTGAAACGCCTCGATTACCGGCTTAGCTGGGATCAGGCTTTCCGCGCTTACGTGGGTGACTTGGCCACCAAGAAAAGTGTCATCTTCTGTGGGGACCTCAACGTCGCCCATGAAGAGATCGATTTGAAAAATCCCAAGACAAATCGGCGCAACGCCGGTTTCTCAGATGAGGAGCGGCAAAGTTTCACCACCCTTTTGGACGCTGGCTTTACAGACACCTTCCGCCATTTCTATCCAGATCAAAGTGGCATTTATTCTTGGTGGAGCTACCGATTCCACGCGCGGGACAACAACGCCGGTTGGCGGATCGACTACTTCGTCACTTCTCAAGATCTGACGCCACACCTAAAGGATGCCCGCATTCTCACCGACGTTTACGGCTCTGATCACTGTCCGGTGGAACTGCTCACCGATGATTTAGGAATTGAAGGATAGCCATCATGAATTTTACAGCAATTGATTTCGAAACAGCCAATCCGCGCCCAGAAAGTGCTTGTTCTTTGGCCTTGGTCGTGGTGCGCAACGATCGAATCGTCAACCATTTCTACACCTTGATCGATCCACAGGCGGAATTTAGCTATTGGAACACCAAGGTGAACGGATTAACTGCCCAAATGGTCGCCGGCGCGCCAACTTTCGCCACCGTTTGGCCGCATATTGCCCCATTGTTCTCAATGGACCAACTGGTGGTGGCTCATAACGCTCGCTTTGACGTGAAGGTGCTCCAATCAACCCTGACCCACTACCAGATCGAGCCGCCCCACTTTCTAACCTTAGACACGGTCAAAACCAGCCGCCGCTTCTACCCGGAGCTGCCGAATCATAAGCTGAACACCGTGGCCGATTATTTGCAGTTGGACCTGGTCAACCATCACCACGCTTTGGCTGATAGCTATGCTTGCGCCCAGATCTTGCTCACGGAGGCCCAGCAATTTGGTCCAGCCCTTTTGCGTAAAATGGTCACCGTCGCCTAATTCACACTACTAAAAAACATGACCCAGTCACTTGACCGGATCATGTTTTTTTTGAAACGTGTTCGCCACCCCAGCGCTTTCTGCTTAGCTACGCAATTGCTCCGGAAGCAAACTGCAGCTTCCAAAACAATGGCTAAGCTAATGCTCAAGCACTACCCGGGGTGACTCACACTCTGTTTTTGAAACGTGTTCGCCACCCCAGCGCTTTCTGCTTAGCTACGCAATTGCTCCGGAAGCAAACCCCTGCTTCCAAAACAATGGCTAGGCTAATGCTCAAGCACTACCCGGGGTGACTCACACTCTGTTTTGAAACGTGTTGGCCGACCCTCAAAGTATTCGCGCCATTAAGATGGTGTCGAGCCACTGTCCTGAAACCGCGCGATAACTTTCAACCAAATGACCTTCTTCTTGAAAGCCAAACGTCTGATACAACCGCCGGGCCGCCTGATTACGCTGTTGCACTTCCAATTGGATCCGATGCAAGGGCGCTTCCTGTTCCGCCCAATCCAAGGCTGTGGCCATCAAAGCCCGGCCTAAGCCTTGGTGCCGGTAGTCCGCGGCCACGATCAAACCCAGCTCGGCGACCTGAGCGATCGCCGTCTCGCTACTAGCGGCCAACCGCAAGTAACCAATCAATTCCTGTTCCGGCGCCCACGCCAGTAATAACAAATTGTTAGGCGCCACCGCGATTGCCGCCAACTGATCGGCCAAGCGGGGCAAGCTCATGGTCAGCGTGGCGTCGTCCCCCGTGATCAAATCACAGGGCGCCACCTCCTGCCGCCAAAACGCCTGTAAAGCCGCCGCGTCCTCAGGCTCCGCGCTACGCAAAGAAACTGTCACATCATGCGGCTCAGTCATGGGGTAACCCCGCTTGCAACCGTTGTAACAGCACTTGTGACTGCGGCCCCGTGGCGGTCAACGTGAACTTCCGTTGATCATCGGTGTCAGCCACCCGCTGGATCGCGACCGCCAAATGATCAAGTGGCAGTTCATCACCGCCGAACTGCGGCCATTCCACCACGCAAACCCCTTGCCCAGCGAAATATTCCTCCAAGCCAAGCTCCGCCGGCGAGCTATTTTCCAACCGATATAGATCCATATGAAATAGCGGTAGGCGGCCGGTACGGTATTCACGAATAATGGTGAAGGTGGGACTTTTGACTGGGCGGGTAATGCCTAGCGCCGCAGCCAACCCTTTGGTAAAGGTTGTTTTGCCGGCGCCGAGATCCCCGTTCAGCAATAAAACATCGCCGGCCGTGACCTGCTGACCAAACAACTGGCCCACCGCGATCGTTTCTTCAGCGTTTCTTGTTTGAAATTGCAAAATTGTTCTTCCTTTATTGATCCAGAATCAGTGCTGAAATGATTATTGCAGAGATTGCGCCGCGGTGATGATCGCCAATTTATAGACGTCTTCTTCGTTAGCGCCCCGAGAAAGGTCGGAAACAGGCTTGTTCAAGCCTTGCAAAATCGGTCCGATCGCTTCGAAATGACCCAACCGTTGCGCGATCTTGTAGCCGATATTGCCTGATTGCAGTTCTGGGAAAACATAAACAGTCGCTTGCCCAGCCACTGGTGAACCTGGTGCCTTTTGCGCGCCAACTGATGGCACATAAGAAGCATCGAATTGTAATTCGCCATCGATCACATATTCCGGCGCCAATTCTTGAGCGATCTTAGTCGCTTCCGCCACTTTATCTACTTGTGGTGATTTCGCTGACCCTTTCGTCGAGAAACTCAACATGGACACTTTAGGGTCAATGTCGAATAACTCTGCGGTCTTCGCTGATTGAACCGCGATTTCCGCCAATTCCTGCGCGCTAGGATCGATATTGATCGCGCAATCAGAGAAGAGATAACGTTCTTGGTCCCGTCCCCGCTGCATGATGAACGCGCCTGAAGTCCGGGAAACACCAGGCTTGGTCTTAATGATCTGTAATGCTGGTCGGACTGTTTCCCCAGTTGAATGAACGATTCCTGAGACCATCCCTTCAACTTCACCTAAATAGACTAACATGGTCCCGAAATAATTGCCATCACGCAAAATCGCTTGGGCCTGTTCCTCGGTTGCTTTACCCTTACGACGTTCGACAAAAGCCGCCACCATTGTTGCGAAATCAGCTTCAGGATAGGTGTTGGGATCGATCAAAGTCAGGTTGCCCACATTAAAGCCATTATTGGCCGCCACATCCTTGATCCGATCAATCGGGCCCAGCAGAACTGGATCTAAGATCTGATCAGCTTTGAGCCGGACCGCCGCGCCAATGATCCGAGGTTCGACCCCTTCTGGGAAAACAATTTTAATATTTTTGCCGTTGATTTTTCCTTTTAAACTCTCAAATAAATCCATGAATAATTCCCTCCGTGAGAAAGCGTTTTTACATACAGCTTCCATTCTACCGCGTTTTCGCCGTTTCGCCTAGCCTAATTCGCTGGATCCTGTGGTTTTTTATCTGCCAGTGGTGGCACTGGCGCTGACGGTAGTTGCCAATCGATCGGCTGTTCCCCATAGCGTTGTAAGGCCGCGTTGGTCTTGGAAAAAGGCTGCGAACCGAAGAAACCACGATAGGCAGATAAGGGGCTGGGATGGGCCGATGTCAAAACGGTGTTGCGCGTTTCGTCGATCAGCTCGCGCTTGGCCCGAGCCGCCGCGCCCCACAAAATAAACACCACCCCACCACGCTGCGAAAGCGCCTTGATTGCCTGATCCGTCAACATTTCCCAACCACGCCCCCGGTGCGAGTATGCTTGGTGGGCGCGCACCGTCAATACCGAGTTGAGCAATAGGACCCCTTGATCTGCCCAAGCCTTCAAATAACCATGCTGCACCGGCCGCGCGCCCACGTCAGTAGCCAGCTCCTGGTAGATATTCCGTAACGACGGCGGAATCGCGATTCCCGGCCGAACGGAAAAACTCAAGCCGTGAGCCTGCCCCGGTTCATGATAGGGATCTTGCCCTAGAATCACCACTTTCGTATCAGCGAAGGGGGTCCAGTCAAACGCTTGAAAAATATGATACATATCGGGATAGATGGTCTGGTTTTGGTATTCTTGGCGCAAGAACTGGTGCAACTGCGCATATTCTGGAGAAGCGAAAACGGGTTCAAGAATAGCTTGCCAGTCATTAGGAATCAATTGTTTCATGATAAATTTAGGCGGAACCCCCTCAGTTCAGTCTGAGAAGGAAAACCAAACCCGAACTAACATGCGTCAGTTCAGCGACTTGGACTTCCCGCCGGCCCCTTTCTTTTTTAAACGTGTTCACCGCCCTAGCTTCCTCCGCTTAGCTACGCAACTATTCTGGCGGCATAAATCGCCGCCAAAATAGTCGCTAGGCTAATGCTCTGAAGCTGATCCGCTGATCAACTCCAGATAATAGTTAGTGGTGGTTGATACAATATTGTTCAACTCTATGCTACACTAAAATTAACTCTATAAGAAGGTGATTTTTTGATTTCAATCATAGCATCAGACATGGACGGTACTTTATTGAATGATCACATGGAGATCTCACCGAAAACAGTTGCGGCGATCCAGAAGGCTCAAGAAGCGGGCATCGAGTTTATGGTCGCCACTGGTCGAGGCCTGAGCGAAGCCAAACCAATCCTGCAACGAAGCGGTCTTCATCCTGCTTACATCACCCTGAACGGTGCCCAAGTTTATAATGCCGCGGGGGAGCTGGTCGTCTCCGAACCCTTGCCCAAGCAGTTGGCTCAAGAATTGGTCGCCCTGCTCAAAACGCGCCAGTTTTATTTCGAGCTGGTGACAAATCGGGGGATCTTCTCGGAAAGTAAAGTCCGACGAATCCAGCACGTGGCCGATCTGTTGGTCAATTTGAACCCCGACACCTCCTACAAAATCGCCGTCGCCCTGGCCGCCGCGCGCCTGGAGATCGTCAACATCAACTATGTGACTGACTATCAACAATTGGTCGACGACACCACGATCCAAATCATGAAACTGATCGTGTTCTCCGAGGCGGGACCGGATGCTTTCGCCAGCATCCGTGCTAAATACGCTGGCAGCGAAGCGTTGGTGATTACCTCTTCTTCACCAAACAATATCGAAATCAACAGTATCAAAGCGCAGAAAGGCCTCGCCCTCTTGGATTACGCCCAACAAAAAGGTGTGCCCGCCGCAAATGTCATGGCGATCGGGGATAATCTCAACGATTACTCCATGATCGAGGCCGCTGGCGTGGGGGTGGCCATGGGCAATGCCCTGCCAGCGATCAAGAAAATCGCCAGCTTCACCACCGCCACCAATCTGAATGATGGCGTGGCCGAGGCAATCAATTGGGCGCTGGCCCATGATCACGATGCATAGGGCTGGGCTGCGCCAATGACGATCTATTATTTACTCAACCAAACGATCGGTGGCATCAACAGCCAGTTTGTTTTCGACCAAGATTATCATCCGATCATGATCATTACCGGCCGTTTTGGGTTCAACCAAGACGGCCTCCAGCTGTTGACCATCACCGGGCAATATGTGGGCAGTGTCACTCAGATCCGTCGCAAACATTTGACCACGTTCCACATCGAAAAACAAGGCCACGAAATTGGGCAAATGAATCGATTAAGCGGTGTTTGGCACCAGTTCGCTTTTGTATCCGGCCTGAATTGGACGATTCTGGGTTCCGTCGCCAACAACACTTATCAAGCGACCCATGGTGTTCATCAAATTTTCAGCACGGAGCCGACCATCGCCAAGAAGAATCTTGATGGCCTCAAATTAACCGTCGCGGCCAACCAAGATCAAGCCGATGTCTTCCTGGTGGCGGCCACCTTGAATCAATGGGTCTTGTGGTCCCAGCGTAAGCCGCATCACCTGATGGATCCCTTTATGAATATCGCTACGAATTAAAGCGGCCGCTTGACTTGGTCTGCGGCCAGCACAGACAGGCTTAGCGCCATTTATTAGCACAAAAGCGCCACCATCATGAATGAGGTGATCCCCCCAGCCAAACTGGGGCGGCACACTTCACTCTGACGGTGGCGCTTTTTATGATCGACGTTGACGCTGACATCTTCCTCGGCTTAAGCGGGTTTGGCGGTCAGGTGCGTCAGGCGCCGCTGAACGAGCCAGAACACCCCACTGACCACCGCCAGAACCGGCCATAGTTGCCAAGGAAAGAACAAGGCCACGAAGAAGCCGCCTAACCAAGGCGCTTGAAAAACGGTCACAACGAGACTGATCGCTGTCACACTCACCACGAATAAGGCATCAAAGCGCGGTAACAATTGCGCCAAAACAAAACCTTGGGTGATGGCCGCAAAAACAATCGGAAAGATATCGCCACCGCGCCAACCGGTGTTCAAGCAGATCAGCAGGAGCAGTAATTTCAAGAGCACCGCAACTTCCAACCAACCTGGGGAACGTTTCAAGCCCAGAATCGGCGCCAGACTCAAGGCACTTTGTCCGGAGAAGAGCAGATGGGGCGCCCAAACACCAATCGCAAAAATCGCCAAGCCACCTATCGTCGCCTTGGCGATCGGACGATTTTGCCAAAAGTCGAACCACTGGGTAAACTGCCGACTCAGCCAGCGATAACCGACGCCCAGCGCGCCACCGAAAATCATCAAGGGCAAGGCTAACCAAAAGTCGGACCACTGCCAATTCGTTGGCCCCATTTTGACCACGAAAGACGGCAACCCCGCGGCCCGCATCAAAACGACAAAGGCCACGATCCCATTCATAATAAAGGTGGCGATCAAGAATCGTTTCTGCTGCCGCTGACCTAACTTGGCCGCCGTCGCCTGATCAAAGGGGAGTAAATAGCGATGCGGTGTCAGTAAACAGCGCCATCTTTGCCCCAGACTTAATTTGTGTAAGGCTGGATAGCGGAAGAAATAATAGCGTAATTTGTCGGCCTGCCAAACGGACAACGCCACGGTGGTACTCAAGAGCCCCGCTTCCGGCCCGACTCCAGCGCCAAAAATCAGGATCACCAGGGCCATCAGCAAGTTGCGACCAACGTGCGAATACGCCAATCGACTCGTTTGCCGCAACGTGTTCAAAGCACGCTCTGCCGTTAAGGGCAAGTCCGGTCCCCAATAGCGATGGCCCAGGCCCACTAGGACCGTGCCCACCGCCACCAATAGAAAAACCCAGCCGCCGCGCGGACCAAGTTGCTGCGGCAAATGTTGCCACAACAACGCGGTTAATTGCTCAACGACGATAATATAAATGAAACCGATCACGCCGATCAAAGCGCTCAAGAACAGGCCGTAGCCCAATAATCCAATTTTACCTTGCCAGCGTGTCATGACACTCACCTGATTCATCTAAAATCAATTGATCCTACTTGTCCGATCAAACTTGTTCGACCACACTCGCGCAAAAACTATTGCGCTTGGGCCAACGTTTGGTCGATTTTCTGTAACTCTTCGGGGCTGAAATCCAAATGATCCAAGGCTTTCAAGCTATCCTCCAGTTGGCTCAAGCGAGACGCGCCCACCAGCACACTGGTCACCGTTGGCTGCCGCAAATTCCAAGCCAATGCCATTTCCGCCAAAGACTGGCCCCGCTCAACGGCAATTTGATGTAATTGCCGAACCGTGGCCAGCGTCGCCTCCACATTATCCGGTTGTAAAAATGGACTTGAAGAGCGAGCGGCCCGCGAATCAGCTGGGATCCCGTTCAAATAACGCTCGGTCAAGAGCCCTTGCGCCAGGGGACTAAAGGTGATTGCGCCTAGGTGCTCGGCCGCTAGCACGTCAGTCAACCCTTGTTCGATCGAACGGTTGAACATATTATACTGCGGTTGATGAATAATAAAAGGTGTCCCCAACTGTTTGAAAATCTGGGCGATTGCTTGGGTTTGTGCGGTGGAATAATTGGAGACGCCAATATATAACGCCTTACCTTGGCGAACCAGCAAGTCTAAAGCCTGAGCCGTTTCCAACAATGGCGTGTCAGGATCGGGACGATGATGGTAGAAAATATCCAGATAATCCAAGCCTAAGCGTTGCAAACTTTGATCACAACTGGCGATGATGTTCTTCTTAGAACCCCACTCCCCATAAGGACCAGGCCACATATAATAGCCAGCCTTGCTAGAAATGATCAGCTCATCGCGATAACCGCGCAGATCTTCACGCAAGATCCGCCCGAAATTCCGTTCGGCCGAACCAGCTGGTGGTCCATAATTATTCGCCAAATCAAAGTGCGTGATACCACGATCGAACGCTCCAAAAATAATTTCTTTCTGGTTTTCGATCCGGTCCACATCACCGAAATTATGCCATAAACCCAATGAAATCCGGGGCAGCTTTAACCCTGACGCGCCCACGCGCTGGTAAGGCATTGACTGATAGCGTTTATCACTTGCAGCGTACATGAAATTCCTCCTTTTTTGAAACGTGCTGCGCGACCCAGCTTCTTGCGCTTAGCTACGCTAGGATTTGGGAGGCAAGGACCTGCCTCCAGAAACCTAGCTAGATTAATGCTCAAAGTCAACCCGTTGCGCTTCACACTGTTTTTATTGCTGGTCTAAGTATAAGCGACTCCAGGGAGAAAAGAAAGCGCTCAAATCAAAGTGTTACTAGCAAAAAAGCGTTCAACTTGAACAAAGAAGTTGAACGCTTTTTAGTTTGGCCAATCTGCTAGACGATGGGTCGTTGTAAATGCTCATAGCGATGTGCGCCAATCATGATCTCACCGGTTTTGCGGAAGCCATGATGACTGTATAGTTGCTTAGCCTTCGGATTTCCCAGATCAACATTCAAACTGATCACGGTTTCGCCTTTTGGGGCTAACCAAGTGGGCAGGAAATCAAGCAACTGTCCACCGATGCCCTGACCTTGAGCGGCTGGGGCAACGGCTAAAGAATCCAAATACCATTCGCCTGGTTGGGTCTCCACATCTTTGAACAGCTGCAAATCCTCTGGTAACCCTAGTTCGCGCAAAAAAGGCCGTAACGCATCGTCAATGGTCGCTTCTTTGGCCGCAGGGTAGCCCACGCAGATGCCTAATACTTTCTGCGTTTGCTCATCAACGTAAACCAACATTTGTTGATAACCATAACGATAATCAGGCGCTGCGAACGCTGCTTCAAATAAAGCTTCGATCTGTGCTTCACCAATCGCTTGAACTTCAGGAATTTCCATGTCATGAATGATCTGCATCAAAATTGGCATTGCTTGTGGCGCATCAGATAAAACTGCGGGACGTATCAATTTTGTCACCTCAAAAAACTATTTTTTTGAATACCCAGCCAATTCTAGCAGATTTTGTCAGAAAGTGCCCGCCGATATTTCACTTCTTCCGCTTGTTCAAAGTAAGAACTCCCCTATCGTCCCTTGTAGGTTCTGCGCTTCGGCAAGTTTCATTAGTGTGCTACTTTTTAGCATAATGTGGTTGTTCAAACAATGCAACAGACAGTTTCGCGATTTTGTTCGTTTTTTTGACACTTAGGCCGAAGTGTCTAAATCAAAGCTTTGTAAGCGCAACCGAATTCGCCACAATTCCTCCTTAAAGTCGCTGCAAGTCCAACACTGGATCTCACCAACAAGGGCGCCACAAAGTAGACTCAGCTGACGCCAACAACAGCAATCAGATGTGAGCGGTTCGTCGGGGCGATAATGGGGCCAGATCACCGCAACCAACTGCTGACGAAACCAGCAGATTTTTTGTGGACCCGAGCCCAACTCATATAGATTACGCACTAAAATTTGATTATGGCGTACATAATTCAAAACAAAATCCACTGCTTCCGGCCAGGAGAAGCGAGCCAGCCGCATGGGGCGCAAAACTTCATTTTCAATGGTCGTGGAGAAAACATCGCGCAAGCCACCATCAAAGTGTTGGTAGAATGCTGACCGAGAGATCTGCGTTTTCGCAATTAGTTCGCTGGCTGTATAACGGCGTAAATAAGCCCCGGACAGGTCCTGACGGGCAACACCACAAACCGCATTGACGAGCAACTGTGTCATTATCGATCACCTACTAGTTAGAATAAAACAGTTTCATGAATATAATTATTTAAATGTAACCGCTATCTAATGTTAGCGTATTTGGTTCAAAATCGCAATCACCTAATAATTACTGTAAATAAACGCATTTTTTGCGGATTTACTGACCAAAAAACTTGTCTAAATTTGAAATCGGTCAAGACTTTACCCACAAAATGTTGTAATATAAATCTAGACTAATCTGTTATCTTGTGGTCGAAAAACATTTTTCTAAAGGGGCGAAACTGTTGGAAGTTACCTTCAAAGATGTCTCGCTGTCCTATGATGGGACACGAGAAATTTTACATCATTTGAACTTCACGATTCCTGAGGGGACCTTGGTTTCAATTTTGGGACCCAGTGGCTGCGGTAAATCAACGACTTTGATGTTGATCTCTGGTTTATTGGCGCCAACGCAGGGCAAAATTTTCTTTGGTGATCAAGATGTCACCAAACAAGACGCGTTAGCACGTAAAGTTGGAATGGTTTTCCAGAACTACGCATTATACCCACATCTGACTGTCCTTGAAAACATCATGTTCCCACTCAAAATGGCGAAGATCAAGAAAGAGGAACGTCGGGAAAAGGCGTTGAAATTGGCCAAACTGGTGCACGTTGATGATCAGCTGGACAAGAAACCCGGCGCGCTTTCCGGTGGTCAGCAACAGCGGGTCGCCATTGCCCGCGCGTTGGCCAAGGAACCCAGTCTGCTGTTGCTTGACGAACCACTGTCAAACTTGGATGCCCGTTTACGGATCGAAATGCGGCAAGAGATTCGGCGGATCCAACAAGAAACTGGCGTCACGACGATTTTCGTGACCCATGATCAAGATGAGGCCTTACACATTTCCGACCACATCATGGTCTTGAACTTAGGCGACATTCAGCAATTCAGTTCCGCGGAAACACTTTACGACAATCCAAGCAATCTCTTCGTCGCGAAATTCATTGGCGAACCGGTGATCAACACCGTGCCGATCACCGCCTTTGGTCATGATTTGGACGCGGCGGTCCCTGCGGAGATTTTGGCGAAAACGGCCACGGTCGGAATTCGACCCGAGGCTTTACAGGATCACCCGATCGACGCCAATACCTTCGCCACGATCACAACCAAAGTCAAGGCCTACGAAAAGTACGGCCGTGAAAAGAACGCCTTGGTTGATTATAATGGGCAAGAACTTCTCAGTACCGAGATTCAAGGTCGTCTTGAGAATCATCAGGATCTGACGCTTTACCTGCAGAAATCCGGACTCTATCTATTCGATGAAGCAGGCGAGCGCATTTTTGGTGGTGAACAAGATGTTGAATGAGAAGCCAACTTTAAAATCAACTGCTAAAGCACTCCTCTATTTACTCCCGATGTTGGTCATTACGATCATTTTCAACATCTATCCAATTCTGAAATCATTTATTATGAGCTTCTACACCAAGTACGATTTCTTCAAAGACATCGTGCAGCAATGGGGCGGGAGCAACTTTACTTTTATTTTCCGTGATCCCGATTTCCATTTGGCCGTTAAAAACACGTTGATTTTCGTTGTTGGGGTCGTGCCGTTGACCGTGATCATCTCATTGGTCATCGCCCTCCTCTTGAATAAAATCAAATGGTTAAGTGGCCTGTTCCGGACCGTTTACTTCTTGCCATTCGTTACCAGTACCGTGGCGATCGCCCAAGTCTGGCATTGGATCTACAACAGCGATTATGGCCTATTGAACTATTTCCTCAGCCTCTTCGGGATCAACCCGATTGCTTGGTTGGAGAGTCCGAAATATGCCATGCTGGCCTTGATCATCATGAGTATTTGGAAGAGCTTAGGCTTCAATATCGTCTTATTCTTAGTTGGCTTGAACAACATCAACGAGCGCTACTATCAGGCGGCGGAAATCGATGGCGCTAACGCTTGGCATCAATTCACCAACGTGACCCTGCCATTGCTCTCGCCGATCACGTTCTTAGTCAGTGTCAATGGGGTGATCGGTAGTTTCAAGGTCTTCGATCAGATTTTCGCCCTGTTCAACGGGACCCCGGGACCAAGTAAATCAGCCTTAACGATCGTTTACTACCTTTATCAGAAATTCTATACCGAGTGGAAATACGGCATCGCCGCCGCTAGTGGTGTTGTGCTGTTCTTCATGATCTTGCTGGTAACCTTGATTCAAATGTGGTACAGCAAGAAACATGTCCATTATTAAAGGGAGGTCAAGTAAACAATGAAAGTTAAAGTTGCCATGGTTCTACGCTATGTGATCTTGGTCCTCGGCGCGATCATCATGTTGATGCCTTTCCTCTGGATGGTCTCAACGTCCTTAAAAACACAGCCAGAAACGGTTAAGATCCCACCGATCTGGATCCCTAAGCAATTACAATGGGCCAATTACATCGAGGCTTTCAAGGCCGCGCCCTTCGCCCGTTACTTCGTCAACAGCGTCTTAGTGACCACGGTCACGACCGCGGGCCAGCTGTTCACGAGTATTCTAGCCGCCTTCGCTTTTTCGCGATTAAACTTCTACGGCAAGAACATCATCTTCGTAATTTTCTTAGGCACGATGATGGTTCCTGGGGAAATGTTGATTATTCCTAACTTCGTCACCTTGTCGAAGTTCCATATGATCAATACGTATTGGGCCTTGATCGTTCCCTGGTTGGCCAGTTTCTTCACCGTTTTCACCTTAAAACAAAATTTCCAATCCGTGCCGGATCAATTATATTACGCCGCCAAGATCGACGGCGCCACCGATTGGCATTTCCTCTGGCACGTGCTGGTACCGATCTCCAAATCAACGATCACGGCCGTGACTGTTTTACAAGTGATCGGGTCATGGAATGCCTTCATGTGGCCGTTGATCGTGACCAACACTGAGAATCTTCGCACCTTGCCTGTTGGGTTACAGGCTTTTACCACCGATGCGGGGACTAATTACGCGCTGCTGATGGCAGCATCGACGTTCGTCATTTTACCTATGGTGATTCTGTACATTTTCCTTCAAAAGTACATTATTGCAGGCATCTCAAAAACTGGATTGAAAGGGTAGGTTTTAAGTAATGAAGAAAAAAAGTTGGCAACGTGCACTACTCGCAGTCGCTTCTTTGGGTTTAGTTTTGGGATTGGCCGCATGTGGCAGCCAGTCAAAGGATTCAGGTGCCGATGAATCCAGCACCAAGTCGAAAACACCTGTCAAGATCACTTTTTGGCATGGCATGAACGGCCCTTACCAAAAGGCTTTGAACGAAATCATTTCGGACTTCAACAAGTCCCAATCTGATTACAAAGTCGTTGGCACCTCACAGGGGGGCTATACTCAACTGCAACAAAAGATCATGGCGTCTGCTAAGTCAAACACACTGCCAGTAATCTCACAGACAACTTATACCACTGTGCCTGATTACACAGAGAACGGTCTTATCGAACCTCTTGACAGCTATATGTTGAAAGGTGATAACAAATTATCTGATTCTGATTTAAAGGATATTTATTCTTCATTCCTCTCGAGCTCCAAATACGATGGCAAGTACTATTCCATTCCATTCAGTAAGTCCGTCCGCGTTCTTTACTACAACCAGGATATTCTGGACAAGTACAACATCGCCAAACCAGAAACATGGGATGACATCGCTAAAGCTGGCGAAACACTGAAAAAAGACAAAATCTATGCCATGGGCTATGACAAGTCATGGGATATGGAATTTGAAGGTTTAGCGCGTCAAGCTGGTAATCCATTGGTTGCCAAAGGGCCAAAGGCGAACTTAAACACCGCTGATACTTTGAAAGCAGCGAACTTCATCATGGACATGATCAAAGCTGGCACCGCTAAAACCGCTGGCGAAGACATGTACTGGACCCAAGCCTTTACTCAGGGCAAATCAGCCTTCTACGCCGGTTCTTCCGCAGGTGTGACTCAAATGGTCGCACAAGCACCGAAGACCTTGAACTGGGGTACAATGCCATTACCAGCCTACAATGACAAGAAAGCCACTGAAATCGCTGGTAACGACATCGTGATGTTCAAGAGCGCTAGCGCTGATCAAAAGAAGGGCGCTTGGGCCTTCATGAAATTCCTGATGTCCACCGAAGAAACAGCTAAGTGGGCTCGTTCAACCGGTTATGTGCCACTTCGGGAATCCGCAACGAAAGATGCTGATTTCAAGAAATATCTGGAAGAAAAGCCTTATAACAAGGCTGCCGTTGATTCATTACCTGATGGTTTCCAATCAACTGCCTTCAAAGGTTTCTCTGAATATCGGACCAGATTACTTGAAGCTGTCGACGCGATGTTGACGAAGAACGAAGACGTCAAGAAAGCTTTAGACAACTTGCAAGATCAAACTGAAACGATCATCAAAGACAACAAATAAACCATAACATTGAACGATGCCTTAAAGGACTGGGATTTTTCCCAGTCCTTTTAAATTACGCGAAAAATGCTGGGAGCCCCGAACTTTCCGGAAATTTTTATTTTTTTGAGCAAAAATCTGGTCATTGACGGGGCTAGGCAGCGAAAGCGCTAGGCGCCTAACCTGCTGGCCAATGTTGTTGCCCATTTTGACCTCGGCCGGCGAGAATTGCCGCTCTGCCCCGACCCTGTTGATTCATTGACCTTCAAATCGCCGTTCAAAGCGAGCTTTTGGTTAAGCTTCTGATCAAGTTCCCAGTCAAACTTCTGGTCAAGCCTCTGATCATGTTCCCAGTCAAGCTTCCGATCAAGCTCCTATTCTAGAGCCACATCCAGATCGACGCGCAGATGGCGTCCCCTAACATCCAGTAACAGAAAGCGTTCGTAGCTGGTTGACCAAGTCCATTTTCCCAAGTAAATTCTAGAATTTACCCTACACATCTGCGGCAAAATCAGTATACTTAAGAAGAAGACTTGAGACGAATCCAATTCGATGATTCGCTTTGAGTGATGGTAACAAATCAGTTGTAGGAGGAATTTATTGTGAGTTGGAAAGATTCGATCGATCCTAAATTATTGGCGATCGTCGCCCAGGTCGATCAGAAAATCGCGCCTCGTTTGGCGGCCCTGGATGACCAAATTCTTGATAATCAGGCGAAGGTGCTCCATGCCTTTCAAGACCATCGTGTTTCAGAGGCCCACTTAAATGGGACGACTGGCTATGGTAATTATGATGAAGGTCGCGACACGCTAGAAGCCATTTACGCGGATGTTCTGGGTGGTGAGGCCGCTTTGGTTCGGCCGCAATTCGTATCGGGGACCCACGCGATTGGAACCGCCTTATTAGGTCTGACACGCCCTGGCGATGAAATCCTGTATATCACAGGTGAGCCTTACGACACTTTGCAAGAAGTACTCGGCATGAGCGGTAATGGCATTGGTAGCGCCAAAGAGTATGGGATCGCGGCTAATTATGTGCCGTTGCAAGACAATGGCGAGGTCGATTTTCCTGCGGTCAAAGCTGCCCTCACTGACAAAACTAAGCTCGTCGTGATTCAACGTTCTTGTGGTTACGCCACTCGGAAATCATTCACGATTGCTAAGATCAAAGAGATGGTTGACTTCGTGCGCGGCCTCAAACCTGACGTCTGGATCTTCGCCGACAACGCGTACGGTGAGTTCTCAGAAACCTTGGAACCTCTTGATGTGGGCGTTGATATCATGGCCGGCTCACTGATCAAGAATGGCGGCGGCGGTTTGGCCAAAACTGGTGGTTATGTTGTCGGCCGTAAGGATCTCGTGGAGCGGGTCAGCTATCGCTTTACTGTGCCTGGCATCGGCGGTGAAGAAGGTGCGACTTACGGCTATTTGTTGGATATGTTTGAAGGCTTTTTCGTCGCGCCGCAAACTGTGGGGAATGCCATTAAAGGGGCGATTTTCGAAGCAGCGTTACTCGCGGAATTAGGACTGAGTGTTTCGCCAGAGTGGCAGGAGCCGCGGACAGACCTGATTCAAACCGTCAACTTCGGCAACAAAGCCGATATGGTCAAATTCGCCAAAGCAATCCAGCAAAGCTCGCCCGTTGATTCCTATGTGGAACCGATTCCCGAACAAATGGCCGGTTACGAAGACGAAGTGATCATGGCTGCCGGAACCTTTATCTCTGGCTCAACCATTGAGTTCTCCGGTGATGGCCCGATTCGGCCGCCATACACGCTCTATCTTCAAGGTGGGTTGACTTACGCCCATATTAAGCTGGGCATCATTCAGGCCGCTGAAAGCACCTTCTATCAGCATTAACTTGACAGTGAGATCGCCAGTCATCGCTGATCCTTGACGACCGTCACGATTTTGAGCGCCAACTGTTAAACACCCCCGTTCAGAACGATCTGAATGGGGGTGTTTGTCTCTAGCGCACAGTTCGCGGCGCTTTCGAACTGGCCTTGGCTTTGACTTTTTTTGCGGAATCACGCCAGCAAGGGTTGCGCTCCCGAATAAATAATTCTCGCTTTTTGAAAAGGGTTGCGTTACACTGTTATGTTACCGTAAGGGGGAAAACAAATGACCACATTGCGTTTCTTAAATGGCACCACCACGATTGGTGGTAATATCGTTGAATTTGTCCAAGGGGATAGCCGCGTGCTAATGGATTTCGGGATGGTTGCCCCAATGGGCACGAAAACCGTCAGTGAAGCGATGGCGGACCACACTTTGCCACACTTGCCTGATCTGCTTTTACCAGATCAGCCGGCTCTTTTCCGCCATCAAGCCATCTTTATTTCCCATCTCCATTTGGATCATATGGGCGCTTTACGCTATTTACAGAATCACGAGATTCCCATCTACCTGTCACCGGACGCGCTGAAGCTTTATCAAATTTTGATTGCTCAAGGCGTCGAGCCGCCGATCGCCAATCTTCATCCCCTGACGTTGGGCCAACCGCTCACCATTGGCAGCCTAAAAGTTACGGGGATGTTGAGTGATCACGATACGATTGGCGCTCTGGCCTTGCTGGTGGAGGATGGGCAGCATCGCTTCGTTCATTCTGGTGATGTTCGCCTCAATGGCCCCCATCCAGAGCGCGTGGCCGCTTGGTCTGATCAGGTCAAGAACAACCTTGATGTTTATTTAAGCGAAGCCACCACTTATAGTTTTACTAGCGAGCAACCGCAAATGATCCAGGACAGTCACCATGAGCACCCTTACAGCGAGGGCGACCTGCCGGCGGCTCTTCGCGAGCAAGCCCGGGACACGGCGGGACTGCTCGTGGTCAATCCTTATCCACGCAACGTTGAACGGCTGATTGCCTTCAATCAGGCCGCGCGTCAAAGTCACCGGCCCATTCTATGGGAACCAGAATTCGCGCAGATCATCGGGGCCTTCGCGCCCGATGAACCGCTCAACGTCATTAGCGCGGCGCCACTGGCTCAAGCGAACACCACGGTCTATTCTTGGGCTGAAGCGCAGCGCCGGTTAGCGGCGGATCCACGAGACTTTATTTTGCATAATTCTTGGGCCCACTTGCAGCGCTTGACGGACTTTACTGGCGGGACCTATCTCCACAGTAATGGCGAACCGCTGGGTGACTATGATCCCCGCTTCGCAACCTTACAAACTTTCCTGGCCGAACACCACTATCAGATCGTTCCCTTTGGCGCCAGTGGCCACGCTCGACGCGAGGACCTCTTGACCCTAGCCGAGAAAATCAACGCCCGCCGCACCGTGCCTTGGCACAGTTTCAAGCCAGAACGGATGGCCGACCTGCTCTATCAAACGCGGACTGAGCCCTGGCTACCCGAGACGGACATTTATTATCGCTTCGACTAAGCCAAGTGACCAAGCGCTATACCAGCAAAAAGCTATTCAATAATCTACCAAAAAAACCTAGTGATCTCCGGAGAATGAATGAATCCGGAGTCACTAGGTTTTTGGGGTCTAGAATTTTCGCGTTCAGTATTGGCAAACAGAGAAGCTTCACTGATGCCCACGCTGTTTCAGCCCCGTCACTGGCCAGTAAATCAGCGCGAACAGGCCGCCGATCAGCAACCACAAACAAGCCAGCACCAACTCGCCACAAAAGGTAAAAACATGATCCAACCAGGTCAGCCGCACACCTGGCGATTGTGGCGTTGCGCTAGCTGGCGTCTCCGTTGTGGGCGCAGTTGTGGGCGCAGTCGGTGCCACAGTTGCTGTCGACGGGTCCGTAGTTGGCTGACTGGTCATTGCGGCCGCCGAATGCGTCCCCGCCTTTGACCGGGCTTTTGCTTCACGCCGCTGCCGCCAATAACGCTGCCCCAGCCAGTGGGCCCAAGGTACTCCGGCGCCATAACTGATCAGCAAGTAAAGATCCGTCCAGCGCGGGCGCCAGTCAAAGCCACTGGTTTGCTTCAAATGCGTAAACAGCAGCAAGACGAGTAGTGCGGGTAAGGTTTTTAATAATGTTTGGCGATAACGCTGCTTAGTCATCAAGCATGCCCCTTTCAAAGTTCCCGTGCGCACCAATCAGATTCAGTCAGCACGTTTTTAAATCAGAGTGCGGAACACAACGGGTTGACTTCGAGCATTAACCTAGCCAGGATTTTGGAAGCGGGTTTCGCTTCCGGAATCCTGGCGTAGTTAAGCGCAGAAGTCAGTTGTGTGCAGCACGTTTTAAAAAAAGCTCGACCCGGCCACGATTGCCCAGATCAAGCTTGACCATCAGCATTATCGGATCGAGCGCGTCAGCCCACCTTAATTACTTAATGGATAAATCGTATAATTCTGATTGATCGTCGGATTTTCAAAAATAAAACCACTTTGTCCGTTCAGCGCATTTTCTTTCGTGACCGCATTATCCAACGTCTCCTGGGACAGCTCCAGTTCACTACGAATCGCATCGGAGATCCGCTGCAATTCCGCGGTTGGCGCTACTTGGATCGCGGCGGAATTGGACCAAGCGTTGACGCCCTTGATATAATCACTGGAAACCGTCTTCGCCGCCACGCGATAGTTCTTGAAAATATCGATCATTTGATTCGTGGTGAAATTAGTCTGCATATTCGTCGAAATCGCATTTAATAACTTGGTGAAATTCGCGATCGTCCCAACCGAACTGGCTGATTTCACGATAGCGGTGATCACTTGTCGTTGCCGTTTCTGGCGCCCATAGTCGTTCTCAGGATCATCTTTCCGCATCCGCGCATAATCCAGCGCCTGTTGCCCATTAAGGTGCATCTGCCCCTTCTTGAAGGAAGACCCATTATAGGCAAAATCGAAGGCCACCTCAACATCAACGCCACCAACAGCATTCACGATCTGTTTAAGTCCACTCATATTAATTGAAACATAATAAGTCAGCGGCACGTTCAGCAATGACGAAACTGAGGCCAGAGCCATTTTAGAGCCGCCAATATTATTGGCAGCATTGATCCGACGGAAATTAAAACTAGCGGCCCCAACCATTTCGGCCAAAGTATCGCGGGGAATACTGGTCAGGGTGGTTTTCTTGGTGCTTTGGCTGACCGTCGCCACAATCATCGTGTCCGAGTTACCATTGACTTCGGTCCGACCTTCATCGCCAGTATCGGTGCCCAACAACAAGACCCCTAACGGATCGCGCTTCGCCAGGGTAACACTGGCCTTCTTCTCCTTCTTCGTATCAACCGAAGAATAAGTTTTATCCAACGCTGTTTTAGCCTGAATATACATATGGACGCCATACGAGGCCCCAGCAAATAAAATGACGATGACCGTCAATAAAATCCATTTCAGAACATGGTGGGACTTTTTCCCCGTTGTCCCCGCCTGCGCCTTTAATCGATCGCGTCGAGCGTGTTTTGCCATTCAATTCACCCTATCTCTGCCTGTCAAGTCCCATTTCGGCCTTGATCTCACCAGAATTGCCCCCTGGCCCCGTCCTTGACAGCCGCTTTTATCGCTCGCATGAGCGAATTATTGTTTGATAACTGACATTCAGTATATCATGATTCACTGATCAAAATTCGCTTTTTTTAATAAATAATTCTTAAGCACGTGAAATGATCTGCAATTATCGGCACTCCTTCACCCGGCGCCAGCAAACAAAATCACCGACATGCTTAGCACATCGGTGATCATCATTAAAAATTGTTTTTCAAAACGCGCTGCAACTCGCGATTTTGTTCGCGCCGTTTGATGGTTTCGCGTTTGTCATATTCGTGTTTCCCGGTGGCCACACCGATCAACACCTTGGCAAACCCGTGTTTCAAATAAACCTTGAGTGGGACAACGGTGACCCCTTTGTCCTTCACGATTCCAGCCAATTTCGCCAGTTCTCGCTTATGCAACAGCAGCTTGCGGTTGCGCAAGGGATCGTGATTGAACTGATTGCCCGCCTCATAAGGACTGATGTGGACGTTTTCCAACCAAAGCTCACCTTGACGCAATTGGGCGAACCCGTCCTTCAGATTGATTTTTCCGGCGCGGACCGACTTGATCTCGGTCCCGGTCAAAACCAAACCAGCCTCATAAGTCTCGCCAATGTTATAATCGTGCGAGGCCTTGCGGTTGGTCGCGACTTGATTCCGTGGTTTCTCTTTCATTTTAGCCAAATTGAACACCACCTTTTTACAAAAATCAGTTAATGCCTAGTGTCGGCCTTGGTTAGCGTTGGAAGTGCGGCGCTCATATTTATTACCATTATTACCGCCTTGCCGCCGCTCGTACTTATTGCCATTGCTAGACGAACGATGCCCTTGACCGCGACCGTTTTGATTGCCGCCACGGCGATCGTTGTTACCGCCAGCACGCTGACCTGGGCCACGACTACCGCCGAATCCTGCTGACTTCGGCTTTTCATTCTCGGGGAGGAAATCCTCTGGCGTATCTTGCCCCGCGATAATGAAGTCGATCTGACCTTGATCAGGATCCGCTCGCAACACTTTGACCTGGATCTCTTGGCCGATCTTGAAGGTATTATGTGTCCGCGAACCAGTCAAGGTCATTTGTTTCTCGTCATAATCATAGTAATCATCACGCAAATTCGAAATATGGATCAAGCCTTCGACCGTATTCTCTAAGGAAACGAACATGCCGAACTTGGTAACGGAAGCAATCACGCCTGGGAACTCTTGGCCGACCTTGGACATCATGTATTGTGCCTTCTTCAGGTCATCCACATCCCGTTCCGTATCGATCGAACGCCGCTCCTGTTCGGAGGTAAACGTCGCGATTTCTGGTAACTTCTCATGCCACTTCTCTTTATTGGCTTCAGTTTTACCAACCGCCGCGTAGCTGTGGATCAAACGATGGACGATCAAGTCCGGATAACGCCGGATCGGTGAGGTGAAGTGGGTGTAATATTGCGCGCCGATCCCAAAGTGACCCAATTGATCCATCGAGTAATGGGCCTGCTTCATACTCCGCAATAACATGGTGGTGACCACCATTTCTTCCGGTGTCCCGGCAACTTTAGCCAGCGCCTTTTGCAATTCGATCGGCTTGATGTCGTCCGCCGCGCCATGGCCAACAATACCAAACGCAGAAACGAATTCGAAGAAGTTCTTGACCTTTTCGCCATCTGGTGTTTCGTGGACCCGATAGAGGAACGGTACTTGCGCCTTGCTGAAATGTTCGGCCACGGTTTCATTGGCCGCCAGCATGAAGGATTCGATCATCCGTTCGGAAGTGCCGCGGTCCCGTAAAATAATATCGATCGGCCAACCTTTTTCATCGACCTTGATCGACGCTTCGGTTTCTTCAAAATCAATGGCGCCTCGATCATGCCGCTTCTTGAATAGAATTTTGTGCAGCTCGGCCATCAAATCTAACATCGGAACTAATTTAGCGTATTCTTCTCGTAATTTAAGATCCTGGTCGGTCACGATCTTATTGACGTTGTTATAAGTCAAGCGCGCCTTCGAGCGGATCACGCTAGGATAGATTTCATGATTGACGACCTTGCCATGACCATCAATTTCCATGTCACAGGTCAACGCCAGCCGATCCTCGTTGGGATTCAAAGAACAGATCCCGTTGGAAAGCCGGAAGGGCAGCATCGGGATCACTCGATCGGTCAAATACGTACTCGTTCCCCGTGCATAGGCTTCTTCATCTAGCGGTGTGTCTTCACGAACGTAGTAACTCACGTCAGCGATATGGACACCCAAGTGGTAATTGCCATTAGGTAAACGCCAAGCTGTCACCGCGTCATCAAAGTCTTTGGAATCATCGCCGTCAATGGTCACGACCATCTGATCCGTGATATTGCGCCGATTGACCCGATCCTGCGGCAACAATTCGTCAGGAACTTGTTCGGCTTGTTTGATCACTTCGTCCGGAAAATCGACCCGTAAACCGTGTTGATAAACCAAGGACAAAATATCAACACCTGGATCGTTTTTGTTCCCTAAGGTTTGCATGGCGATCCCTAGCATCCGAGTAGGGTAATCTTCACTAGGATATTCAGTGATCTCAACTTGGACCATGTCCCCGGCTTGAGGATGGATCCCCGTATCCTTGATCATCACTGGATAGTTCGCCAATTTCTTATCATGACTGCGGACACTGCCTAAAAGTCCGGTCCGCGCCACCTGCGCGTCACTGGCCGGCGTGAACTCCCCGACCAACTGGGTCATGCCATGTTCGGTGACCTCCAAGATCTCGCCTTCAGGGCCTTTGCCATTCCAAGGATTGGCCGCCTTAACGATCCGAACCTTGACGGTATCGCCTTGCAGCGCGTGCGCCGTCTTGAATTTAGGGATGAAAACATCAGGCACTTGCTCAGTGCTGGCTGGATCTTGTTCCAAGCGCACGAAACCAAAGCCTTTATCATTGGCGGAGAAACGACCACTAACTTCTTCCGAAGTTGGTTTCAGTTTGAAACGACCACCATTATTAACGTCAACAATGCCCTCACCTTCTAAAGTCGCCAGGACCTTAACAACGCGTTTGAAGGAAGTTGAGCCTTTTAATTTCAAAATATCATTGATATCTTGAACACCATATTTACGATTGGGGTTATTACGGAAGATCTCTAATACTTCCGCGGTTAAAAAATCTGTTTGTGTCATCGAATACCTCATTTCACTCATTCATTATTGTCTTATTTCATTTTATCACGGCGTGACGCCTTTTTAACGATAATTACCTTGTTTTATCAAACCGGCGCCGGGTTGCGTGTGGCCGGTGAGCTCGCTGTGGGCGGCTGTTCCGTTTCAATATTGGCCGCGGGCTGCGTTGCGTGTGGCGGGTGAGCTCGCTGTGGGCGTCACTTTGAGCTTCGCAAAGTACGCGAATCTCAAAGCTGAGCCTTGGTCTAAGTGGCACAGCCACTAAGACCAATTTCACGGCGATCTCACCCGCCACACTCCACTCCGCCCGCTCAACCGTTTTAAGCAGACTAAGCCACCACGCCACCTCGCCTGCTCATGTGAATTGACAGATTGCCACGCAATTGACGACCATGGCTAGCAGTTACAAATTCGCACCGATAGTCACACGGTACAATTGACTTGATGATCAGTGACAACTGAAGGGCTCATCACAAAACATGGATTTACCAGTCTGGATAATCGGTTGCGACACCCAGTCAGAATTTTTTATCCATTGAAATGACATCATTCTGACCACCACACTAGCAAAAGCACTTCGTAACCTACTGCACCTATCTTGCAGATAGGCGCAATTCTGCCTAGCAACCGCCTCAGGGCGTGTGGCTCAGCAGTGAAATTTGTCTTAGTGGCTTTGCCACTTAGACAAAGACCTGATTTTGAGACAATTCGGTCTTTGAATTGGCTCAAAACAGCGTCCACTGCGTTCCAGCCACCACAAACGCCCTGAGGCGGTTGCGGCCACATCCAAACCCAGCAAATCTGCAATCAAGGCAAGCAGCAAAACACAGAAACGAGCGCTACAGACCCGCCAAGAAAGCCAAAATATCCTGTTCCAACTGCTGATGCGCCGAATTGACCGTCAAAACATGACCTGCCTCAGGATACCAATGAAAATCAACCAATTCTGGCGGTAAAGCCGCCTGTAAACGCGGCCCCGCCTGAGGGTCGATCAGTTGATCCGCGCCACCCTGAGCGACGAAGAACGGCTTCTGGTCAGTCGGCAATTCTGCCTGCAACGGTCTGATAAACGCTTGGACACTGGCCAATTGGATCGGTAACAAGCGGCCAATTTCTTGAAGCCGAGGCGCTATTTCTGCCGTAGGAACTTGAGTCAACTGATAGATTTTGCGCGCATAATTCAGAAACTCAGGGCCGATCCGGGCAAAGTCGGTGGTCATGAGCGGCGCGCTGATCGTGCCACCGCCACTCACCAAAGGGTTCTCAAGAACGGCTTTCGTGGCGAAAACACCACCTAAAGACAGCCCGAAAACGGCCAAACGTTGATAGCCCTGACCTTGCAAGAACTCAAGCCCGTTTTGCGTGTTCGCCCACCAGGCATCCGGATTTCCCTTAGTCAAAATATCCAAGGGTTCGGCCGTCGCATGGCCTGTCAAATGGGGCACATTCACGCCGTATCCGGCGCGGTTCAATGCCTGAGCCAGCAAGCGCATATCGCTGGAACTGCCCGTATACGCGTGCAAAAGTAAAACGCCAGTGGTTTTAGTCCCTGGCAAATAGAGCGGTTGGGGCCATTTCTTCACCATGGGCACTCCTTAACTGACCGAAGCAAATCGAAACAGCGATTCGGTCAAAATGCTAATAAAAAGGCCCCTGCTGATCGCAGGAGCCTGACCATCGATTAATGTGAGGACAAGTAAACCAAGATGAGCGCTAGCACGAAAAAGATCACACCAAGGACCGCTGTGACCCGCTCCATGACCGCTTCAAACCCACGCTTCTTGGTTTGGCCAAAGAGTTCGCCGCCACTACCAGACAAGGCGTTCAGGGCATCTTGTTGTTTAGATGGTTGCATCATGACTGCGATAATGATCGCAATCGAGTCAATGATCAGTAAAATCTGAATAATATTATACACGTCGTTGCCTCCGGACAAATTCCTGTAATTCTTACTCATACCACTCTATCATAGATGACCCAACATTTCCAGCAAAAGTTGACCATTCTCACAAATGGCCCGACGATTGAAAGCCATTGAACCTTCGTCCCCGATTGCTGATCCAACAGCACGAACACGCCGCTGTCAAACTGCAAAACAAACAATGAGATTATTTTGCAGCACTACCTACTCTCAAGCATCCCGACCATAACCGTTCGTTGACATTAAAGCGTTTTCGCACTATTATTTATTTGTGAGTACTGAACAAGATTTCACTTTGCGGGTAACTTGACCGAGTCACGGTCGCGGTCCATTTGACTAGTTGCGTCGTCACAGTTTGTGACCTTTTTGAATCAAGGGAGGTTCGCCATGAAAGAGAACAAGCTTAAGTTCGGATTGATCACCTTGTTAACAGTGGTCAGTTTAGTTGCCGTAAGTCATGGTTTGGATCGTTATAACGCGAGTAAGATCCCGGAAAATCCACCGACCCATACCATTCAGGGTGATTATAACATTAATGTCACCGACCCCAAGGCGGTAGTTGGTTCGGGAAATTACGTCTTTGTCGGCAAGGTCACCGAATTGACAGGAACAACTTATGAAGACAAGGTGCCGCTGGAGCGCGCAAATGGTTCCGTCGAATATGTTGGTTCCGCTTATACCCAGTATCAAGTCAAGGTTTTGACCAATTTGAAGAACAAGTTGATCACGAACAAGCCGATCAACCTCGCCAAACAAGGTGGCCTGCGGGAAGACAAGACTGCTTACGACTTGTTTGAAAATGATACCTTACCCCAAGCGGGCAAGACTTATTTATTCATCGCCTACACCCAGCAGGATGGTTCATTATTGGTTTCGGGACCAAATTCGAATGTTCTCCTTGATGATGACGCCAGCAAGACCGATTCAGTGGCTAAAATCAAAACAACTTCAGTTTACCAAAAATATGTCCGCGCCGTTGCTCAGCAAACGCCGGATCCTGATATTGAACCGCTTGTTTCCGATTATGATGTCAGCCGACAGTAATCGCCCGCTCAAGCGATCGTTGTAATCAGCAAACGTCCCTGATTTTTCGTCATGAAAAGTCAGGGACGTTTTTTTGTTGCCGCATTGACGGCGCCAGTATCGACCTCAGTCGCGGTTCCGCCGTGCTCTATTGACCAATTGCCTGTTTGCCGGGTCACTGACCGTTAGCGTCATTTTCTAAACTATTCGTCGGATCGGCATCGTGATAGGTTCGCGTCGTGGTCTTCTTAGTCGGCGCCTTGACTGGATCCAATAAATAGCGGGTCATCAACTCAATGATCTGGGGATTGGCCAAAAGTTCGGAATGCTGGGCCATTTTCCCAGTCACGGTGATCTGCGTGTATTGCGCCGCCTGACCCTGATAGATGTACTTACCCGCCGCCACACTCTTGATCGGCACGATACTATCATTATCATAATTCTCCGTTCCGGCGACAGAGTAAACAACCAAATTCTCGGGAATCGCGCTCCGGTCTTTAATGAAGTCAGCCAGCATTTGCGTTTTCCGACTGGTGGAGTTTTCGGCGAAATTATACGGCGTACCCACGGTCATCAAACGTTTCATGGTGATTTGATCGTCCTTGAAATAATGCTCCAAGAAGTCGGTGTAGATCAAGCCGCCATTGGAATGACCGAAGCCCTTGAAATTGTTGAAATTATACTTCTTGGTCAGTTGCGTGAAGGCCTGCCCGAACAACTTCGCTTGTTGCTTGATATTATCATAACCATCATCATTGTTCTCAAAGCCGACCACGATAAAAGGTTCCCGATCATTGGGCCGAATCGCGCCGGTCGCTTTGATGGTCCCATCGGTGTAAATATGCAGCCGCAACAAGCTATGATTTTGATGATCGGTTTTGTTGATGGTCGTGATCAGATCATCGAAGCGACTTTCATTCGCGCTGCTCCCGGGGATCATGATCACCGGCGACATTTTGGCGTTGTGACGGGTGGCCATTTGCTTAACATTCGCCTGCGTCCACGAATAGGACGGCCAGGCCAGCCCGACGATCAGCAATAAGAACAAGCCCAAGAACAACCAGTGCCAGACCGCTTTCGGCCATTGACGGATCTTCTGAAATGCCATGCTCACATCGCCTCTTCTCGCAAATGCTGGTTCACATTCTCGGCTAAGCGGATAAACGGCCAGTACAGGCACACATCCACCACCAACAAGCCAATGCCAAACAACAGCGCCGGAACATTACCGTTGGTTCCAATAAAGGCGACCAGCGGCCCCGGCGTCCCCGCTGGCACCGGATAGACCACTGGCGGCATCCAATGAAGTGCGATCGCGCCGGCGGCCAACCCCATATTGACCAACGGAATCAAGGTAAAGGGCAAGAAGAACAGCGGGTTCAACAGAATCGGAATGCCCAACATTGTCGGCAAACTGGCATTAAAAATCGCCGGGAAGAAACTCCACTGCGCCACCAAACGCGAATTACGATTGCGACTAAGCAGAATCAGCCCGATCAATAAGGCCAACAGCGCGCCCGTCCCGCCAAAAGTCCCAAAACTATGATACAACGACAAGGCGGTATATGGGTGAGGCGCATGCCAACTGCTCCCCTGACTCAACGCCGTATCCAAGTTATCCCAAATCTCGATCTCCGAAATTTTACTGGTGTACGCCAGAGGACCGGTAAACCCAAACCAACCTAGAACCGTCGTCAAAAGCGCGGCGCCAAACGTAATCGGCAAACTGGCTTTTTGATTGGCCAGGTCCTGGACTCCGGTGGTGATATACTGATCGATCTTCGCGTAGCGCAACAGCGCGAACCCAGTATGGAGCGCCAAGGCCCAAAATAGCGTGATCGCGATTGGCCGCATCGCCAGAAAGGCCCGATTCAAAATCAAAGCAGAATCCGCAGCGGTCGCGTTCTCTGATTGGCCAAACCAACGAAATAATTGTCCCACACCATAACCGATCAACACGCCGACTAGCAGCCAATGATAATCATAGTACCGCATTTCCACGGCGATCCCCGTCTCGGTGGTGGTATGGTGGAAGAAAATCAAACAATAGCCAACCGCCCCAGTCAGGCCAGCCATCTGGTCATCTTTGTGATAATACTTGGCGGTGTACTTCGCCGCCTGAAACGCGCCGGCGACCGTCAGCATGCCCAAAGTCAGCTGGCTGATATCATCGAACAAGACGCGCAAAGCTTCATAGTGTGGCAACCATGCGTCCACATCGAAGATACTGCCGAAGAACCCACCGACAGACAAAAACGACGCGGCAAATACTTGCGCAAATGCGCCAAACAACGCAAATGGAAACAAAATGACCAAAGTCCGCTGCATGATCTGAATAAACGACAAAGATCGGACTTTGGCCAAGAAATTAACAATTCCAGTGATGGTGCCCACCTTCTCCCCAATCGTAAGTTTCCCTTACACCCCAGATTTTACAAACCTGAGCTGAAAAGTCAAGAAGTTGAGTGGGCGTTAGCGCGTGCTGATCTGCCTGCGCGCGACGTTCGCTGCCGCTGGCTTTAACTCAAAATACCAAAACGATAGCCCCGTTGCTGATAAAACTCAATGATCTGAGGTAGCGCCGCCACCGTCAACTGTTTCCCCGCGGCATCATGCATCAGAACCACCCGCACTCCATGGTCAGGGAAATAAGACAGCGAATAGGCTTGATATTGCACCATCTGCGCCACTGTTTTCGGCGCTTCCTTCGCCCCCAGCGCGTCGCCAGAAGCGGCGTTCCAATCCATCCAGTAATACCCATGTTGCCGCAAAGCCAGGTCCGCCGGCGCTAAATTTTGCCAAGACATGTGGCCACCAGGATAGCGCCAGACCCGAGTACGGAACTGCTGACCTAGATATTGCCGCAGGACCGCCTGAGTTTGTTCCGCCTCAGCCAAAATCTGCGAAGCGTTGGCGCGCCGTTTCGGATACAAGCGGCTGTAATTGTGATCAAAGCTATGAATAGCAATACCATGCCCACTCTGATACTCCTGAAGCAGCAAGGCGCGAGTGCTTTGATTGATGGCTTTGCCCACTAAGAAAAAAGTGGCGTGAACCTGATAGCGGTGCAAGATTGCCAGGATCTGCGGCGTGATCGTGGGATTAATGCCATCGTCAAACGTCAGAAAAACAGTTTTCTGCCCGATCGCGCTACCTTGACCGTACATTTGCGCCCGAACCTGCTGGACATCAAAAGCGTATTGACTAGCCGCGGCAAGATGGTTCTGTCCGGGAGCAGGCGTGACATTGGTTGGCGCTTGCGGGGTTGGATCGGCATCGTTTGCCCTAGGGGTGCTTGTGGCCCCGTCGGCATTGGCTGATGAACCAGCCGCGGCATCTGGAACGACACCGGTTGCGGACTGACTGGAAGAACTACGACCAGTTGAAGCGCTGCTTGAGCTGGAACTGGCAGCTGCTGTGCTACTGGATTTCGACCCGTGCGCTTGATGGCCACTCGATTCAGCCGCGTGCGAGTGGTCCTGGCTGGTCGGCTGTTGGCGGCTAGTTTGGTGCTGCTGTGCTGGATCGGTCTGGTTTGATTGTCCAGAGGACGTTTCCGGCGCGGAGAAATCCAACACCTGGACCATCATCAGGCCAATCAGTCCGACTAAGACGACGACGCTGAAAATTCCGATCAGCCAGCGGCCCCAATGCCGCTGGTGTTGTTGCTTAACGTGCTGTGGTCGCTTGCCCATTTTAGAGACCTCCCCATGGTTGCTTTCTCATCTTGATTATACCAAATCTAGCGCCATGCTTGGGCAATTTGGTTCAATTCGTGTCATACTTTCCAAACCGATAATTGTTTACTTATTCAGTGGAAAGGACCAGCCAGTCACTCACCAAAAAATATTCCAGCAAGGTTACCGGAAGCCTAGGCAGTATGGTATCATTATGCCATTACCTAAAATGTCTTTGTTGTCACCTTTCTGATAGGAGTTTGCGCATGAGTCATGACCTGGACCCCCGTACCGGTTTACGAGAAACCTTGCCGATCGTGTTCAGTTATTTCGGCATCTGCTTCGCTATTGGCGTGATTGCCCAGACAAATGGGTTTTCCCTTTGGCTGGTGCTCCTACTTTCTCTTTTCGTTTACGCCGGTTCGGTTCAATTTATCATTATTGGCATGCTGGCCAGTCACACTCCGATCCTGGCGATTTTTGGCGCGGCCTTCCTGGTCAATGCCCGGATCATCCTAATGAGCTTGACGGTGGCGCCGCATTTCGAGGAACCCAAACTGTGGAAAAACATCTTGATGGGAAGTTTATTAACTGACGAAACCTTTGCCTTGGCGATGAATAAGGCGAACTACACCGGTAGTAAGCTCACCTTTCGTTGGTTCTATCCGGCGGAGGTTCCTCCCTATTTAATGATGATCTGCGCCAGTTTCGCTGGCGCTTGGTTGGGGCGATATATTCCAAATCCTGAAAGTCTCGGACTTGATTTCGCGATCATCGCCATGTTTATTGGACTCGTTTATTTACAAATCAACGCCGACCGCACGATCGATCGCCGCCTTCAACTCCTGCTCGTGGGGTTAGTTTTACTTTTTATCTATTTTGGAATGATTTTCATTCCCGCCAACCTCTTGATTTTAGTCGTGACCTTGGTGGGATGTCCCCTAGGAGTGGTGCTTAAACATGTCTTCTTTTGAATATACCCTCATCACGATCATTGGCTGCGGTTTGATTACTTGGCTATCCCGCGTTCTCCCCTTCATTTTACTCAAAAAAATGACCCTCTCACCAGCCGTGCGCGAATTCCTTAGCTTCGTGCCGATCGTGATCATGTCGGCGCTTTGGTTCAGCAATCTGTTTACCCAAGATCTCGGTCATTTGCCCCAGTTAAATCTGGAAAACTGCCTCGCCTCGGTGCCCACACTGATCAGCGCGATCATTTCCAAAAACTTGTTGGTGATCGTGACCGTGGGCATTGTTTCGTTGGCCTTGATTCGCCTGATTTAGCTTCGGCTAGTTTCGCCATCAAACAGCACCAACCGCGCGACCATTGACGCCACACCAGGGCCGCTTGATCAACATCACCGTCAACCGGCCACACCAAGTCAATAAAAGAGGTTTCCAGCATGGATCATCAACTCGATCAACATACCGCGGTCAAAGAAACGTTGCCAACCGTGTTCGGTTATTTAGGGATCGGCATCGCGTTCGGCGTTGTCGGCCGCGCCAGTGGCTTTAGTCCCTGGTTAGTTCTTTTCATGTCGCTGTTTATTTACGCCGGCTCAGCCCAGTTTATCACCGTTAGTTTACTTGTCAGCCACAGTCCGATCATTTCCATCGTCTTAGCCACCTTTCTCGTCAATGCCCGGATGATTCTCTTAAGCTTAACGATCGCCCCCTACTTCAAACAGGCCAGTCTGGCAAAAAACATTTTCCTAGGCACCTTATTAACGGATGAAAGTTTCGCCTTAGGGATGAACAAACTTAACTTCACCCAAGGTCGCCTTAACTTTCCCTGGTTCAACACCGTCAATCTGCTGGCCTACGCGACGTGGAACATTGCCACGTTGATTGGCGCCTTGATTGGCAATTATATCGCCGACCCACAACAGTTGGGCCTGGATTTTGCGATCATCGCCATGTTTATCGGCTTACTCTATTTGCAGGTCAGCGCCGACCGTAGCCTTGCGCTGTCTTTGCAACTGCTGATGATTGGGTTGACGCTGGCATTGAGTTATTTCGGTGCTGTTTTCATTCCCAGCAATCTGCTGATTATTGTGGTGACTATTGTCGGCTGTAGCTGCGGCGTCTTCATCAAACATCGTTTCTACCCTGGCCAGACCACATCACATTGATGTGGTTTTTTTGATTGCGGGCGGTACCCGTGAACGCAGCCGGCTGCTAGTCATAATTGAGCCTATCTGCAATCTAGACGAAGAATTAGACGAAACGATTTTGCCAGCGAGCGGCCAAAACGACCGTCGCTTTTTAGTGTGGTCCGGCAACCCAACTCATTTAGGTCATCAGCGGACAATTTCAAGCTGGACGCTAATATTGTCGGCGCTTCACGCGAAATAGTCCACGAATACTATTCGGCTACTCTATCCAGAACTTGCCCTAATTCATCAGGAAAATTCTTCCGGTGTTGCCAAGATCAAACTATTACCCACTAAACACGGTCGTCATTGGCGTGGTTCCTCATCAATTGACCATAGCTTGCCAGTCGGCGGGAGTGCTCAAACGGCTGTTAAAACGTTGAGCGGCTGGAGCGGAGAAATTCGGGGTGAGATCGCCGTGAAATTGTCCTTGGCGGCTCTGCCGCTTAGGACAAGGCCTGATTTTGAGACAAGCCGCGTCCTTTGCGGATTGGCTCAAAACAGCGCCCACAGCGAGCTCACCCCGAATTTCGCAGCGCAAGCCGCGGGCATCATATTATACTTTTAACAAAAAAGCGATGGAAAACCGACTGATTCAGTTGATTCACTGAGAACTAGTCTGGTTTATCAATCAGACTGCGCTGGTGTCGCCAATTTAAAGCTGGTAACTACTAACCACGGTCGTCAATTGCGTGGATTCCCATCAATTGACCATAGCTTGCCAGTCGGCGTGCGTGCTCAAACGGCTGTTATAACGTTGAGCGGCCGGAGCGGAGAAATTCGGGGTGAGATCGCCGTGAAATTGTCCTTGGCGGCTCTGCCGCTTAGGACAAGGCCTGATTTTGAGACAAGCCGCGTCCTTTGCGGATTGGCTCAAAACAGCGCCCACAGCGAGCTCACCCCGAATTTCGCAGCG
>NZ_RHOV01000050.1 GCF_003946655.1 Lapidilactobacillus achengensis | reverse complement strand
TGTGAAGCCCCACTCAAGATGAGATTTCCCATAACGTAAGTTAGTAAGACCCCTCAGAGAATATGAGGTAGATAGGCTGGGTGTAGAAGTACGGCGACGTATGGAGCTGACCAGTACTAATCGGTCGAGGACTTGACCAAAGGTCAAAAAGAGTTGCAAAATGGTTAAAGCAGTGACATAGGATCCAGTTTTGAGAGAGCGAAAGTTCTTTCAAAGTAAAGAGTGTGGTGGCGATAGCAAGAAGGATACACCTGTTCCCTTGCCGAACACAGAAGTTAAGCTTTTTAGCGCCGAAAGTAGTTGGTGGGAGACTGCCTGCGAGGATAGGGCGTTGCCACGCTAAATGGAGGTTTAGCTCAGCTGGGAGAGCGTCTGCCTTACAAGCAGAGGGTCACAGGTTCGAGCCCTGTAACCTCCATTGAGTCGTTAGCTCAGTTGGTAGAGCATCTGACTTTTAATCAGAGGGTCGACAGTTCGAGCCTGTCACGACTCATCGTTGGCCCCAACCACGCGGGTGTGGCGGAATTGGCAGACGCGCTAGATTTAGGTTCTAGTGTCCAATGGACGTATGGGTTCAAGTCCCTTCACCCGTATTAAGCGGAGCGCCAACGGCGCGAGAAAAGAGGAAAACCAAGATGCCGACTTAGCTCAGTTGGTAGAGCATCTGATTTGTAATCAGAGGGTCGGGCGTTCAAATCGTCTAGTCGGCATAATGCGGAAGTAGTTCAGTGGTAGAACATCACCTTGCCATGGTGGGGGTCGCGGGTTCGAATCCCGTCTTCCGCTTTCATTATAAGACGCCGGGGTGGCGGAACTGGCAGACGCACAGGACTTAAAATCCTGCGGAGAGTGATCTCCGTATCGGTTCGATTCCGATTCTCGGCATTATGATGAAATGCACCCATAGCGCAACTGGATAGAGTGTCTGACTACGAATCAGAAGGTTGTAGGTTCGACTCCTACTGGGTGCATAGTTCGGGAAGTAGCTCAGCTTGGTAGAGCACCTGGTTTGGGACCAGGGGGTCGCAGGTTCGAATCCTGTCTTCCCGAT
>NZ_RHOV01000005.1 GCF_003946655.1 Lapidilactobacillus achengensis | reverse complement strand
TCCTTCAATTTTGAATGGTTTGGCTTTGAACACCTCCATTCTATATCTTGGGAGGACGTTTTGGTATAACCCTATTGTTATCCACCCGCATAGCGGGTGGTTTTTTGTTTCGCGCGCTTCGCGGGCTCAACTGGGTCTAAAGACACTAAAAATAGCCGCCACAATTAATGTGACGGCCAAGACTAATTTCTTTTTAAATTTCATATGCTCCTCCTATCGATCGTAGCCATTTGCATAATCAATTGTGGATTGTTGCAAGTCACTGTTCTTTGATGTTTCAGCAATTTGCGACTGTAAATTTAAGCTACCAGTAAATTGAGTATCATAGACAGCTTCGATTTGGTCCTTGGACTCCGCAAATGCTTTTTCAACGGCATTACTGATCGTAACCTTATCAGCTTCGGTAAAGCCAAGTGACTTTAGCCCATCAATAACAAATCGGACCGCCTTGTCCTTTTTAGCGGCACCGGTCAGCTTTTGAGTTACGCCAAGTTTTTCAGCAGCAACCACCGCTGATTCGGCCAATGGAATTAGTGCCTGCGTGAATGCCAATGCCTTCTTGTTCTTGATAATTTGCTGGGATAACCAGACTCCTACAACTGGAATCACTGCTACCGCAATTGATAGTACTAACTGTGCTAAATCTTTCATTATTTTTCCTCCTAGTGGAATAACTTCATCAGTAAGTTGATGATTAAAACAATGACCCCGCCTGTACCAAATATCATGCCAAACATCTTGATCTGATTGTCTTTGGCTAATTTGGTAAGAGCGAAGTCATGTTGTTCTGATGTTTTATTTTTTGTGATGACCTCTTTCAAGATCACGTTGTTCTGTTCACGCAAATATCGATTTGACTGATCAACACGATCAAGTCCGACACGCAAATCTTGCTTTAATTCTTGCACGTCCTTTTCGACATCATTAAGACGCTCAGTGTGCACGTCAATTTGCTTACCGTGCTCTGTCACGGTCTTTTCTAAGTCCAATTAACCATCCCCTTTTTAAAAAAGTTAAACGACCTAGGAGGCCGTGTCAGCTTTATCTGCTTCTGCCATCTTATCTTCTTGATCATAAACTAAATCAGTAAAGTCCGCGGCGTCTTTACGAACTTCGGTCTTGTTTGAATCGTACAAGTCCTTGTTTAAAACGGCCTGTGTGATATTGCTACGACCGTTACTCTGGTCAATAGTAGCGGAGAAATTCATCACCTGTTGCCCACTGATTGATGATTGGCCAGAAATGCTTAATGATTTGCTAGTTGTTAACATTTATTTTTCCTCCCAATTTTTGATTGCTTTATTATCAAATTTCTTATAAGCGTCTAGGTAAAATTCGTCTTTGTCACCGTTAAAAGTCAGCTCATAATACATTCCGTCAAGCAAAGTCGTGCTTAGCAATGCCTTACTGTTTTGGAGAGTCTTGCTAGACCAAACAATGTAAACGTTATCTGGTGTGATCTGTTTACCGTCACTTTTATCTAGATGATCATTAACATAATCAGTGACCATTTGTTTGCCCTTACGGAAGAATTCATCAGCATTCATTACTTATCCTCCTTAGTTGCGTTAGAGAATGCTTCTGTCAATTCGAGATAGGCTTCAGCATCAGCATTACTTAATTCTGTTTTATCCCCGTATTCTTTAAGAATTCGTTTGATATCGTCGATGTGATTAACATAAGTACCGCCTTGGATTTCAGCTTCTTGACTCAGCAAATCGGCATGCACCTTGTTGAATTCTAATTTCTTGCTTGGCTGAATTTCTGCATTACCATCTGGTTTTGTAATCAAAGGATTATCATCACTAACTGGCAGCGAGTTATCTTTTCGGGCACCGTACTCATTCACCAATTCTTGCTCCGCTTCAGCCAAATCATCTAAAGATTTCTTGAGCAATTTTACAAATTTCGAACGAGCCAAGGTATCTTGACCTTTCAAGCTCATCTTCTGTAACAGATTAATTGATGGCACCAAATAAACATTTTTTAAAGTAATTTTCATGTTTCATCCTCCTAAGAAATGGCAGCAAGTTGCTGTTTTAACTCTTTATTTTCACGTTCTAGTTTTTGAATTCTGGTCTCATGGTCTTTAAGGATAACATTGTGATACATAGGGATACGATCATACGCCAAACTATCGACTTTACCGTTTTTGAATTGGACAACTTCATCCAAACCAGCATCGTGAAAATCATCCGCGATAAAACCATAGTACTGCTGAAACTTGTAATCACTCATTAACTGGTTCTCGGTTGAATCAGTTAAAGACTTGGAAATAGTCTCAACTTCGGCTTTATCAAACCACTGTTTAGGGTTGATATCTAAGATACGTTTTGCATGGTCAATTACTGTTTCCGCGTCATGATCGAGTAACTTGTACTTTCGAGCAGACGTAACACGACCAAGTACGCCGTTATCAGTAATAATCATGTTAGCGGCGCCCGAATATGTTCTATTCTTTATCCCCATGCTTAATGCGTATCCTGAACGTGCATCACCTGCCAATGCAAAAGTGATAGGAGTGTTACCAGGAGTAGCAGAAAATACTACGCTACTGGCCTCCATAAAAATATCAGGTCCAAAATCAGTATCATGCTCCCAGTCCATGCCTCCAGCGCGATATTTGTTCTTTGTTCCTACACCAAGCCATGGAGACATCTCGGTATTAATGGATTGATATGCAAAACCTGATTTCAAAGATATTTGTTTACTCGAAATAATTGCGGCATTTGTATCATCTAAAGCCACTGCGGACCCAGTAATTTGGCCAGCATCTAACATGTTAATTCCAAATGTCCACAATGGAGTATTCATGAATGATTGTGTAGCCACGGTTGTTGCTTGATTACCAGTCAGGGTGACACCCGACTTACCAAACATAAGAACAGATGAATACTGTAGTGATCCATAATCTGCAATTCTAGAAGATCCCCAAACAAACGGTTCTGCAACATCAGTAACCAAATAGATATTGCCATTCTGAAATCGCATGCCACGTCCTGAAGAATCAGCTTGTGTAAAGGTCCCCTCGTCAATCTCAATATCTAATTGGCCTCCAGATAAGGTTGTGGCAGATTTAATTGACCCCTTTTGGAATAAAACCTCCCCAGTATCCAGATTTAAACTCAGATTGGCCCCAGTAATAATCCCGGCTGTGATACTGGCGGCGTTGACGCTTATCAGGTTAACCTTGCTGGCGTCCAAGGTGCCGGCTTTGATACTAGAAGCATTAAGATTGATTATATTGACATTTGCGGCATTAAGCGTACCTGACGTTATATTATCGGCTTTTAATCCAACAATCCCGACTTTCTGAGCATTTAATGTCCCAGCTGTGATGTTATCTGCATTAAGGTCAGTTACCTTAACTTTCTTTGCATTAAGCGTACCTGACGTTATATTATCAGCAACAAGATTGATTACATGAATAAAACTACCGTCGAGCGTGCCGGCTTTGATATAGTCGGCTGACAAGTCTTTGATACTAGCAGCGGGGATAAATGCCGAGCCACCAAACACCGTTGATGCAGCAGATAGATATATCTTGTTTGATTGGATAAGCGTCGATCCAGCTGACAAGTTGATTTGGCTAATTAAATCACCTGTTTTGACGCGGAGGTTAATGTCGTTTGCTAGTTGGGTGATTTGTGACTGGTCAGCCTTATTCTTAACAGTCGTTTGAATCTCATCGACTTTCACTTCTAACGCCGCAAACTGTGTTTTGGTCCCACCCAAATCAGTCTGGACTTTAGACACTGATAAATTGATATTGTCAGCAGTCGTATTAATCTGGCCTTGTGTCCACGTCTGAGTTGCCATATCTTTTGTGGCGTTTGCGATGTTATTATTTAGAGCATCAGTTGCTGCTGTAATATCCGATTTAAGGCTTGTGATTCCGACTGTGATTTTATCCTCGTTGACCTTAATTTGTGATTTAGTCCAGTCCTGCGTAGCTAGCTCATCTGGGGCGATATCGTAATCTGTTGCGAGCGTGCCAGCCTCTAACTGGGGCATACAGATATATACGGCGCTTCCTTTAAACACCCGGAACAGTACATTTTGCTGTCCTGTGTCCGGAAAGCCCGACTTTGATTTAAAGATGTATGTGTGCCGCGTCCAGCCATCGGTTAAATTCCAAACATGACTGCCATCGTTGGTGGCGTAATTTGACTTTAACCCGTCCGCTGAGCTGCCAGAGGGCACATCGATAAAACTACCATACACATACGATGTTAAGTTACCCGTGCCTTTGGCCCAAAACGATAAAGTGTACCATTGATTAGGTCGCACACGATTTGTTTCTAGCGTTGGGTCATAAATCGGCTGCCCTAAAACACCTACGTAGTCATTTGTGATATTTGTTGCATCATAATAAATCGCGTTGTGCCCGTTTAGACCAGCCACAACTGAGCCACCACGAACTTCCCAGTACTTAGTCAAGTCATTAAGATCTGTGCCAAGTAGCAAGTTGACGCCACCGACACTTAAATTATCAACAGTCTGTTTAACCGTCTCCACGCTCGCGGAAATCTCATTTTTAGCAGCAGATATCTGTCCCTGAGACCAAGACTGTGTGGCATAATTACCCAGCATTCCCGTCACATCGCTTGCGGTGACTTTCGCGCTGATTAAGTCTGATTGCACGTCTAACTGACCACTAAGGCTAGTCACACGTCCGTCTAGATCAGATACGGTTGAGCTATCAGCTTTAAGCTTAAGTGCGTTGGCATTAGCTGTCATTCCAGCAGTATTGCTGGTGACCGTCTTTTTAAGATTGTCAACGTTGGTCTGGGCTACCTGTAACTCAGCCTTTGTCGCGGTCAACGCTAATTGAGCGCTGTTGTCGGCCACCATATCAGTTAAATCGGATAATGTTGAGCTATCGGCCTTGAGTTTAAGCGCATCGGCTGTAGCTGCGATATCTAGGGCTTGACTAGCCACACTATCGCCTAGTTTATCGACGTCCGTGTTAGTTAGTGCTAGCTCAGCTTTTGTCGCCGTTTGACTGAGTGTACTCTCTGCAGTCGTGACCCGCTTAGTTAAGGTGTCAACCGTGTTAGTGCTAGCCTTGTTGAGCAATTCGTTTGCGTTTTGTTGAGCCAAAGTTTGAGCTGTCGTTGCCGTTTTGCTGACCGTGTCCACGCTAGTTTTGGTCGCTAGTGTACTAATTGTTGACTGATTTTGCTTAGCTAGTGTGCTGACCGTATCCACTGTGCCGGCTAGCGTGTTATAAGTCGTTTGGCTAACTTTATTGGCTAGCTCACCATTGATATCTGTAAATTGCTGCTGCACATCTTCCGGTGCCTCCGACCAGTCAGTATCTTTGTTGCCACGTTCAAACTGCATGTTATATACAGTAACTGTTCTTGTAGTAGCGACGTTATCCATACGAATATGAATTCCCGTCGCCGTACCACTTGTGGTCCAACCTGACTGCCATTGAACCGTACGCACAACGTGCCCATTATCTTTCATAGCCTCCGTGATACCGAATTGGTCCCATGGTGTATTGTTGAGTTGAGAGAATATAGTGCCATACGCCCCCGTACCAACACTTATATAATCAAAGGATACGGTCACATACTCGCCGTCTTTGAAAGGCGCTTGCTTGATTGTTCCAAATGTGAACCGCCACTTCGGTGAGCTAGTCTGATTAGCGCCGCCAGAACCTTGCATTTGCCACGGGGTGCTTGTGTTAGCTAGATAGTTGCGACCACCAACACTCATGCTATTAATCTTATTTAACGCGTCGGCGGCATTTCCGATTGCGGTGTTAGCTTGACCTAAGGCGTTGCTCGCCTGACCCTTTGCAGCCGCTGCGTCATCGATCGCCTGTGTGGCATTTGCTTTCGCAGTGTTTGCATCGGCTTTTGCTGATAATGCAGACGCCTGAGCTTGTGACGAGATTAAATTTGCTTGATTAGCAACTGTAACTGCCTCAGCAGCTGATTGTTTAGCAGCACTGGCCGTTTTGGTTGCCAAGTCACTGTTTGATACCGCTGTATTAGCGTTAGCTACTGCGCCGTCAATCTTGGTTGATTGATCAGTAATATCCTTTTTGACCTGATCCATTTGGTCAGACAACTCACGGCTTGGCTTGGTTGAGCCAACCTCAACCCATGAATAAAGTCCTGTGTCCGGATCAAACTGATAAACCTGCATGACTGTGTCCGGGCCAACTGATTGATACCAGAGGTCGCCCTTTTTGGCGAATATTGGCTGATCAATACCCTTGTAGATATGATTGCCAGCAATCGTTGCAAAATCGTTATGCAATCGAGTCACAACTTGATTAAACTGACCACTGTAAACAAATGTTGTCTGCGAGGTCACGGTCGTGTCTGCCTTGAGAGTGCCAGAAAGGCCACCGTTAAAACTCAACGTTAAGCCTAGCGCCGGCGCCTTAAACTCATTGCCTTTGTTATCGACAATCGTTACCCAGTCGCCAGCCTCAAGATTTGGGTCAGCAAACCATTCCAAGCTATACGGGTAAAAGTTGATATCCGCATATTGCTCGTATAACTGATCAAGCAGCTGCTGACTCATTGCAGGGTTAGCAACTTTTATTTGCGAACCACTTTTGCTACCAGACTGCAGGGTAACTGTCTCTTGGTTCTCGTTGCCATCGTTTTCAACTTGTGTCGTTGTGACTTCGGCTTGCATGCCGCCGATTCTGTAAAAGGTCTCATTCTTCGTGAGTCCCTTTGACATATAACAATCTGGTGTGATCCTAAAGTTAGGGTCTTCCAGTCCACGGATATCCAGCAGCCCGTCACGATTAAATTGACCGAAGCCACCAGCGATTTGCGCCACATAACCAATGGCCTGTCTATAGGTAACCTCTTTGCCTAAAGCACCAATAGTGGTGTCAGTCAGTCGGGCAATGTTTGCCTCATTGAGTTTGACACCGGCCTGATTAGCAATATCCGTAATGGACTCAATAACGCCAGTTGGATAAGCAATTTTAGACGTGTAATTACCGCTAAGCATGACCATGTTGTCAGTCGCTGATAATGACGTTTGACCGTTGTTACGGTCTTGTTTTACCTCTGAGTCGATAATAAAAACGCCCAGTTTGGTGTAACTCCATGTATCATCTGGGAGCTTAATACCAATTTCAGGCGTTATTTTGTCTTCAAGCTTTAACTTTTCAACAATGTGGGAAAAAGTAATTTTAATTGAGTTCGCGTAAGTTGAGCCAAGTGTTAACGACTCACCATTCATGGCTCCGGCATCGTAACTAAAATCAGTGACATCTTCCGCGTTAAAGACCTGGTCATTAATGGTAATTCTCAACTGTAATTCTCGTTCACTTGCGGCCCATGCGTTACGGACCGCGGTTGTTTCGCTTAACAATCATTATCACCTCCTACTGTTCGATTAGGTCAAAACTCAGGCCCTGCCACATGATTGACTGATATTGCTCGTTCCAACTATATGATGGTGCACTTCTGTCACCAGCATAAAACTGGCCAGTCCGCGAGGCACCGGTCATTGGGTCAGGATAGGTCACTGACACAAATTCTGCTGCAGACGCCTGCAAGATTTGCGCACACTCTTTGTTTGATAGTGGCCCCCAAGCAATCGAGAGCTTACGCTTTCGCGTTACACGATCACGATGCATGTTGCCTTTAGCATCACGAGTTGTATTACCGTCAATATCTTGTATTGCTGCATTAAATGTTTTAGGCGTTTTAACCTGCACACCGCCAATGGCAAAAGCCACCATAAGCACCACTCCCTTTTATATATTCAATGGATTAATTCCAAGTTTCTGGAACCGTTTGTTTAATACTTTAATGACAATTTCGGCAAGACGGTCACCGTCAACATTCATGTTTACGGTTTGATTGTCATCAGAACCACTCGTACGTTTAAGCTCGGCCATGGCCTCCAAGATAGCAGCGACAATAATCGACTGCATGTCTGCAGTTGATGTCATGCTGCCAACACCTGATTGACTACCACCATTAAAGCTAGTGCCAATCGAATCAGCTAAATTGTTAGTTGCCATGTCAGGAGCTGCAAGTTCCATGCCGGATAAGTTCATGACTTTCAATCCTTGCTTCATCAACTCAACTGCACGTGCTGGTTTGGTTAATGGCACTACCATCTCTGATAGATTGCCCTCACCCATTTTGTACAGACCTTCTTTATTCAAGAAGCCACCGTCTGCAAAGCCAAACAAATTTTCAAAGTCGAAGTCAAAATCGAATAAGCCGCCGGATTTACCAGACGACTTTTTGGACTTTTTCTTTTTCTTGGGTGCGTTCGATTTGATGAAATCTCTAATCCAGTCAACTGAACCGTTCTTAATCAAATCCATTGCACCACCAGAAATACTACCTGCAAGTCCAGCTGGTAACGTGAAGAACTTGCCAATACCCTGAGATATCAAGTCAATCGGGTGAGTAACATATTTCCAAACACCCTTGGTAAAGTCTTTGACGTCATCAATGGCTGAGCTAATGCTTGAGCTGACTCCGCTAAAGATGTTACCAAAATCAAGGTTGAAGCCCTTCATGAAGTCGGAGCCAAAGATTCCGCTAGCATAATGTGGAATCTGTGCTGTGCGATTACCATCTAACACTTGAGTGCCAGCTGGTATGTTAACTAACAAATCACGCTGTGCGGGGAACATGCCATAGCGGCCACTTGGCAGTCTAAACATCTCTCGATATTTTTCTCCGGGGGCATCATTAACCAGTGCAAGACCGCCCTTGTGATACCCACCTTGGGCAAACTTAGGTACACTCCATCTACTTAATCGAGCGCTAGCGTGAACGCTACTCAGTACCCAATTAATACCTTTAATGACACCATTCACGGCAGTCCCAACAGGCCCAATAATTCCATTTGCAATTGACGCGGCACCTCGTTTAACTGCTTCGAAGCCTCTAGATAAACCGCCGCCAATTTTTTCACCAAGACCGCTTGCCCAGCCGCCTACAGTATCAAAAGCAGATTTGGCAGTATCTTTAATACCCTTGAAGTAAGGGTCACCCTTGGTCTTCATAGTTTTCCAAGCGCCGATGACTTTATCTTTGGCCTGACCCGACCAAGTTTCCATGTTGGTTTTGATGTTGCTACCTGCTGTGCCTATACCGGTCTTGATATTAGACCAAGTGGTTTCGGTATTGGTTTTCGCATCGTCCCAAGTTTTCTTGAGCTTCGAGCCAACCTTTTCCCAAGTCTCGTCCCAGCCCTTTTTGAAATCTCTACCAAAGTTTGAACGCCACTTGTTGAAGTTAGTACCCCAAGTTGAAGTAGTCTTTTTGGTATCGTCCCAAGTCTTTTGAACCTTGTCACCAACATCACCCCAGAAACTGTTCCAGCCCTTAATAAAGGCCGCATTCTGCCGATCAGCATCTTTTTGTTGTTCAGCACGCTTGGTATCGCTGTTCTTCTTCATGTCGTCCCACCAAGCAACGACCTTATTAGACATAATACGAGAGTTCCAGCCGAGTTCGCCAAGCCAGTCATCGGGTTTCTTGCCCTTGCCAACTGCGCTCCAGCCGTCACTAAAGCTCTTGGCCGATTCACCGCCCCAAGTACCGATGACGCCACCGATTTGGGATCCTAATGCTGCGCCTAGTGGACCACCAAACCACATGCCGAGTCCACCGCCAATAGCTTTACCAATACCGGAACCGTAAGATTCAAACTTTTTAGTTGGATTCTTAGCCTTAATTGCTGAATAAATATCAACACCAGCATCAACCGCTATCCCTGCACCAACAAGTCCATTAGTGACTTTCCCTGCAGTAGTCAGTTTGCTGAACCCTCCGGCACTATGCATAGATTGAAATATTCCAGATTGTTGCCAATTTTGGTTGGCTGTTTGCCAAATTTCTTTCATATCGTCCTTGGCGGCTTTAAGACTAGACCAAGATAATTGCGCAATATCCTTCAACTTACCAGCACCCAATTTGATGCCATTCCATGATAACTTTGCGATATTCATTAAATGCGTCGCGCCAGTTTTAAGACCAGACCAGGTCAGCTTAGCAATCTTTCTTAGATGCTGCCCACCTATCTTTATTTTGTCCCAGCCGGCCGAAGCTAGTATTTTAACGTTCTCGACGCCATCCTTTAAATCATTGATGCCAGTAAGTTTACCGAATAAATCTCTCAAAACGTGTTCTTTGCCGAACAACTTGCCAATATTCCGCACTAATTTATCTACTAAATAAGTACCTTTATCAAAGGCACTAGTTGCAACTTTAAACGCAAATAAGGTTGCTAAAGCAACAGTGATACCCTCGACAATTTTTTGGTGTGTCTTGATCCAATTTGTAAATTTATCAAGAATATCAACGATACCCTGAATGACTGAATGGAAACTCCCACCAGTATATTTAGCCAACGGTTGCAAGAAATTATCGAAGAACCATTTACCGAGTGGTTTTAGTGCTTCAATGATTGCATTGACCGCCTTAATAGCAGCTGACAATAGGTCTAAGAAATCTGGAATAACTTTTTCGATTGTAAAGCTTGCCAGAGGAAGTAAGACTTTCTCATACAAGAATTTCAGCCCGTCACCAATATTTTGGGTAAACGGTTGCATTGATTTAAGTAACCCATGAATCGACTGCAACAATGGTGTAAAGTCCAGTGACTTAGCCCAATTAACAGTTGCACCGGTCATCTTATCGAGAGTACCTAATACTTTATCAACTAAACCTAAGATATCTTTGAATATCTTTTGACCCAGATCAGCATGTTGCCAAGCTTCAGAAAACTTACCAGCTAAAGCACCAACGGTCTTAAAGATATTAGTAATGATATTTAGAATGTGCTCGTTGATTGAAACGCCCACGCCGGAATTCCATGCGTCCCGAAAAGCCTGATTAATCTGATGCAGTAACGTCAAGATACGATTAAACGCATCAAAATATGACTGAATTAATCGAGTACCTCGACCGTCATCATTCCAAGCCTTCCTAAATGCCCTAGCAATATCACCAACGATATTCAAGACATCAGCAAGTAACACAAGTAAATTCTCGATAAACTTCTGTCCGGTACCATTGTCCCAGACTTCGAGGAATGATTTGCCAATGTCTTTGACTAGGCTATTAACTTCGGACAAAGCATACTTAAACGCCGCGATTACCTTTTTACCAGTCGTATCCCAACCAGCTTTGATAGGGTCCCATAAATCTTTTGCAAGGTTTTTGAGCCATATAGGTGTTTGATAATTAGCAGTAGCACCACCAAAATCAAGGCCAGTTGGAGCATCGAGGCTTGGAGTTGAACCTGATGTATCTGGCGTTGAAGACGTGCTCGAGTCATTGTTTTTTTGCAGCGTGTTGATCTCATCAAACCCGGCCAATGACTGTTGCAATTCCTTAGCCTTATCGGTCGCATCTTTAGCGTTATCTGCCAACTTTTTAGCGCCGCTAGCAGTTTTTGATACACCACTGCCATCAGCAGACTGATTGAGTGCTTGGATACTGCTCTGTAAACCAGCAGCACCTTGCTTAGCTTTGCTAAACGTTGTCCCAAACAGCATGCTGATAAAGCTAGCTAAATGGCCGGTAACTTTAGCAAGACCGTTCATTAGTGTATTTAACGCTGGCATGATTGCGGTATAGATCGGATAAAAAGCAGTAGCTAGATTAACCTTGATCTGATTAAGAGAGTTGGCAAACTGTCGATTCACCATCAAAGAGTTGCCTAAGCTACCCATTAAATTCTGTAAGCCCGAACCTAAAATGCCAAAAATTAACACAGAACTCCACATCATCTTAAGAGTCCGATTGATACCAGATAGTCTGGACGTAATACCAGAAGAATCATTCTTAATTGACGACGAACCAGACTTAAATTTATTTCGGAAATTGGCGAAGTTATCGCCCATTCTTCTAAATAAGCTTGGCCTTTTGCTAGTGCCGGTATTTTTACCTGAATTTCCAACATTAGCCATATTTGATCTGGCCTGACGACTAGCAGCAACTTGGTCCTTAAGTTCAGTATTAACACCTGACAATGCTTTCTTTAGGCTTTTAGAACGGTCCTCAGCGTTAGCGTAAGTACTGGCTAAAGAATCGTTCTCAGATATCAATTTATTCATCGATGTCCGGAGCTTGTCAATTTCAGCTTTAGTTTTTAAAGATGTGTCATTATCACTCGTCTTAAATCCTTTAGCAAAACTGCCAATCGAGCTCTTTTGCTGTTCGTAAGTATTCCCAAGCGACTTAATGCGATTTCTCAGTGTGTCTATTTGGGCTTCATTGCGTGTCATTTGAGCTGATATTTTCTTCAATTCATCTGGAACAGCACCAAACTCGTCACGCATATTTGCTGCTAATTGTTTGGCGGTATTCTGATATCGATGCATTTGTGCCTGAGCACTAGCAATTTGACTGTCAAATTTATAACTCTCAGAAGTACTAAGGTTGGGTATCGAATTCTTCTTAGAAATAATAGACTGAATTTTCAGTTGCGCAGCCTTTGCTTGTTCCATTTTAGAATTGATATCTTGAACCATTTTAGTAATTTCAGAATTGGCCGCGACTCTTTGCCTTTCAATGCTTTTTCGTAAACTATCGTCTTGTTGAATACCAGACTCCGAAAGCTTAGGTACTTTTGTATTAGTCTTAATGGTTGCTTTAACAGGTTTTTGAACGCTGGCTGCTAACGATTTTTGTATTCTCTGGCCTGCTTTAGTCGCTTCCTGCACAGCAGCTCCGAAAGATTTTTCATATCCATTCTTAGCATAATCGGCCATTTTAACTGTCTTGCCATTAAAAGAAACAAGAAAGTCATCAACTTCATCTTCAGCCTTATCGGTTGCTTCCTTAGTTTTCTTTTTAAGATCTTCTGCTCCCTTACTAGCATCAAATGCCTTATTTATTTTTTCGTTCATTTTACTGGCACTATTTGCTGTTGTTTCGTCTATCTTAGTAGTCATTGACTTAATCATTTCGGTAGCCTTGGCAACTTGACTTGCTAAGTTACTTAAATCAATACCAAACTTTGCTTGTAAGTCACCAACATCAATATTACTTGCCATTTATCCACCTCCTTTTACATAAAATGTAAAACTATTTTTGAGACTCTTTTGCAAGTCTTGCCTGCTTAATTCGATTTGCGGCCATAATTAGATTGGCCTGATCAACTTGCCATTGCTGCTGTGGTTTCGGTTTTGCCTCGGTAAACAACCCTTTCAAAAATGGGTAGGTTTCCTGGATTGACGGCATCTTGGACGGGTCATTAAATGCAAAGGCTATTAGTTCAGCCTGTTTATGATCCATGACGCCTTTTTCGCGCAGCTTATCCATGTCTCGCTTACGATAAGCATGCATTTGGTCGAGTATTTCGCTGAGAGTCATCGTTTCAAACTCATCAGCACGAATACCAGACTCAATAGCTGGACCCCGAATTTCATTGATCACATCTGTGACAGTTTCTAGTCGAGTGGGCTGGTTTCTTCCGGAGCGTCCAGTGGAATTAATTTCTTCCCAGATTCCTCTTTCCCCGATTTTTCCTTGTCTTTTTTTCCCAAATAACCACCATCTTCAAGTAAGTCGTTAATTGTTTCCATCAATTCCATTGTGGTGTGGCCTTGGTCGATGAACTTGCCAAACGCTTCAACAATGTCATCATCTGAGACACCATGTTCTTGATTAGCTCCTTGTAAAACAATTAGTAACTTGTTTGCAGGAGGTAGTTTAGTGCCACCATCTGATGATAAAAATAAGCCTACAATTGACTCATTTAGGCGACGTTCAATTTGGATAATTGCATTCCCATCCAATCGTAGTCCCAAAGTTAAACCGCCGAATGTTACTTTTTTATTTGCTTTTGAAACCATAATATAAAACCTCTTTCCAAATATTTTTAGGTACAAAAACAAGCCATCCTTCGACAGATGACTTGCTGAATAAATCTTTTATGCTTTAGCAGGAACGTCCACAAAATCAGGGCCGTCAGAAACAACAACCGTCACTGTAAAAGTGATTGGTTCATTGATGCCGGCTTGTCCGATTTTGATAGAAGCTTGGCCAGTAAAGGTGCAAGTCATCCCGTCTGGATAAGTTACGATCCAGTCGTAGACCTTGCCATTGTCCGAAATACCATTAGCAGCCTTAAAGTTCGCCCCCTTGTATACACAAGCAAAGGCCAAACTAGATGAGTCTTGCAGGCCATTGATTGCCTTTTTCTTTTTGTCAGTTAAGACAGTCACATCAACCTTTTCTGGTGACTGGCCGATTTCCGGAATTGTCTTAACATCTTCCAAAAGCGTATATTCAGTTGATGAATCGCCATGCACTTTGTAGCCAAGTGTCGTGCCTGTAGCAAGTAAGCCTTGACTGGCATCAGCATCGGCCGCAAACCGTTGTAAATCTAAATTCATATATAATTACCTCCCGTATACGCGCCGTGTATCGTTATCGATCACAGCACTAAATTGACAGACAACGCGGCTCAACCCTGCAGTATTAGCGTCATTAGCGGCACAAGACAAGCCAAGCTCTGCAAATGCGTCACTCAGCTTATTTGTGATAGCAGTCAGGCTACCGTTGTCTGTATAGAGTTCGATTGTTACTGACCAGGACGTCTGTGATTCGTGATGATCAGCGTTAATAAAAGCCGGTTGATGAGATGTCCGATATATCGCCATTGGATATTGCGACCAGACGGCTGGATATGATGGCGACTTAAGTTTTAACTCATCAATGGAGTTCAGGATATTCATTATCACGGGCTTAAGATTAAATATCATTTAGTCCAACCCCTTTTGGATATCATTTTGGAAATGCTGCTTGATGATGTCCGGCAATTCATTTTCGGCCGTAACACGCAATGCAGGTGTAAGAAATTGCCTAGCAGGTTGGCCAGAACTAACATAAAAGCTCTTCCCTTTTATGACTACTTTTCGCATACCATATATTTCAGTTAAGTCTAAATCAACATCCCCAACGTAAATAAACCAAGGTAACTGGTGATACGTTGGAACAAAGCCGCTGGGAATATCTTTCGATGATTCCTGGCCATGAATGCCTGTTCCCAATTCGCGATAAGTTGCTATTGGGTTTTTGGAAAAGACCATTCCAGTAACCCTTCCATCAGAATACTGTGGATCTGCAACTTCAAGACTTTGTTGAAGGTCATTACCGTGTCTCATGTTCGATCTCAAGTTATCAACTGCGCGAGTTTTAACCAATTCAGACGTTTCATTAGTAGCCTTCATCATTGCTTCAACAACCAAGTCAGGCAGCTTAGCAAGGTTACCAAGTACCTGACTAGCGTCGATTTCGACTTCCATTAGGCATCATCCCTTTCTATCATCACTATGAGGTGATCTGACCAAGTCCGAATTGCATTGATCTTGTAATCGGGCTTTTTTGCGTCCTTATCTACATCGACGCAAATTCCAGAGGTCTCGTCTTTACCTTCTTTAATCTCATTGCCAACATAAAGGCAAGTTTTGATGTATGCCAGTCGTTGACCATAAGTCTGAGCGTTAACCTGACCGCCAGCTGGTTGGATAACCATCTGCAGTTCAATGGGTTCACCGTAGCCAGTGATGACATTTCCTTCTTCATCCGTACCATTTAACCGCCGCCGCAAATAAACAGTCCGCAATTGTCTTGGATTTAATCTCAAACAACCACCTACAATCTAGCAAAACGACCCAGACGATAACGGCCTAGACTATTGCGGATAGCTAAGGGGATACCTACCTCAAAACTGCGAGTAACGCTGCCTTCGGTCCGCTGAGTCTCACCTTCGTTCGATTGCTGATTAAAGTAGACAGTCGCGAGCTTTTTAGCGTAAACAAATAGGCCAGTTACCATTTCAGTTCGATTCGTGTAATCAAGCACCGCTTGAATTGCATCATCGAAATAGTAATCGAGCGATTTATCATCTTCTTTAACGCCCAGTTGAGTTTTTAATTGACTAAGCTGGTCACTTTTTAACTTCTTTAGCGTCTCCTGATCCAGTTTTGCCTGAGTCATCTGTATCACCACCATCATCGTTCTTGTCTAAACATTCAAACAGTGATTCTTTAAAGTAATCCTGCTTAATTGTCAGGGTTGCCCCTGGTTTATAGACGCTGCCACCATACTTTAATGGCATTGATTTAACCTTGACCTTCATTATTTAGCCACCCCCGCAATAGGTTGCGCCAAGAATACTTCATCAGCTGCAGCAAAAGATGGTAATGCAACTGCAGAAGCTTTCTCAAAGGTTGCAACAGGGTCATGTGTTTCAGTGAAAACAGTATTGAAAATATTACCAACCTTGGATACTTTAACACCGTCCATGTTTTCTGCCTCGTCGGGATTTGGCCCAAACAGCTTATTACCCTGTAAATCATCGTTAAACAAAGTGATGCGATCTTCTGGATAATAGCGATGCGAAGCGTATTTACCGTTTGGCAGTTGGATATTGTACTTAGCATCATAGGTCCGAATTACTGGTAACCCAGCTGATTGCATAAATTCGTCCAATGCTGCTTGTGTTACTAGACGGCCGGAATCCTTACCCCAAATTGCAGCAATCACTTTAGGGTTCTGTGTGAATAAACGATAGATCTTCTTTGAAGTTAATGCACGAGTTGGCGTAATGTCCAAAGCATCACACCAATTCTCTAGATCCTTAATTGGGTCGGCACCGTCCTTATCCCAAGCAGTATCGGTCAGAGCTTGCTGATGCTTTTCTGGAATCTGATAATCAATGACGGCTGTGGTATCACTATCATCATCCCGTAAATGAATCTTACCAGTACTGAACATTTCCATGGTTTGCTGCTCAATACGGCCTAAAATACCTTGATTGAGCACATCGAAATCATTAAATACTTTATCTTTAAGATAAGCTGCTTCTTGCGGTGTCCGTGGATTTCGCATAGCAATGATATCTTCTTCATCAATTTTGTATTTACGCTTAATCAAAGCAAGCTCCAAAGCCGTCTTGGATGCTGTCCGACTGCCAATTTCAGCTTCACTGTTAAATGCAGCAACTGATGCAAGAATTGGAATCTTTGAACCCCGGCTTAATTGTTCAACCTTAAGGGTTTCAACACGTTTTGCTGGAAATAATGAGTCTCCTAAGAAAGGCTTATATTGTCGGTTTGCTGAGTAATCAATCAAATCGGCCTGTGTAAATAAATCATAAATTGTTGGCATTTAGTTTTCCTCCTTTAATTTAGGCTTCAGTTGGTGCTTCATCACGCCATTTAATACCTGCCAGTGCAGTTTTAGCTTCTGCAGTCGGTGCAGCTGCCAAACGTTGCGGTAAAACATAGCCTTCGACCATGACTGCGACTGGGACAGCGCCATTAGTGACATCAGCAGTGCTCAAAGTAATACCTTTTGCCTTGGCATCGTTTGATGGGAAGATAGAGCCAATTGGCAGAATCTTGCGTCCACCTTCTTCAACAACACCATTGGAATTGGCATCTGCGTACTCGGTGAAACTTTGATATCGGCCACTGGCCAGAAAATTGATTTGTGATACGTTTTGTGTCTTGTCTACATAAACCATAAAAAATTACCTCCTCGTATTAGTTTGTTTCCCATGGATCCTTAACCGATTTTGTATCGGCATCATTGCGGCGCTTGGCTAATGTTTCGCCTGCAGTATCAATGCGGCCTGGTGCTCCGTTACCACCCGGCTTATCGGCTGAACCAGCAAGGCGAATATCGACCGCAGATTGCACGGAAGCATTGAACGTCTTGACTAATGAGCCATAAGCCACATCAACGTCTGCTTCATCCTTGCTAAGCACGCTGTCAAATAAACCGATTAACCCTGTAGGTAATTTGTCGGCACCAAGCTTGGCTAAAACATGCGAGCGATTAGCCATTGACTTAGTTTTAAGTCGTTCGGCAGCGAGTTCTTCACGAGCTTTATTCAAATCAAACTGGGCTTTTTCGGCGTCGTTCATTTTGTCGTAATCTTTTTGCTGTTGTTGGCTTTGTTTGGATTTTTCGACTGCTTCAGTGACGTGTTTGTTGATAACAGCATCTAATTCGGCCTGCGACGCAAAGGTGATCTGACCTGCAGGCGGCGTTACTGGTTTTCCATCATCCCCAACGCCACCATTAGGGTCACCACCAGCACCGTTGTCGCCTTGCCCTTGACTGCCATTGCCCTGGTCACCAGCGCCAGCACCATCTGATCCGCTGTCATCCGCGAAACGCTGCAAATCCAGTAATAAGTTGTATTTCTTCATGCTTAACCTCCTATGAATTTTTAGGTATAAAAAATAAGCAGTTTAAATTGTCATACTTAGGACAATAAGACTTTTAAAAAGCATATAACCAAAACCACATCACTAAACAGATCGTTGCTAAGATGATGGAACCAAATTTACCAACATTATCAACATTCTGATCTGTAATACTACATCCAAAATACAAATAGCTGACAAAGAGCAATATCTTAACCCATACCACGAATGCTACCTCCTAGCTCTTCTTCAAATTGGCTAACTCATTTTCCTTAAAAACTTGATAAAGCATTAATCCAGTCGAATCAACCAAACGTTCATCTGCGGCTTGATCTGAGTTAGATGACTCAAAGAACACGGCGTGCATTAATTCATGGAAAAATGTTTGTTCTTTTCTTTCTTGAGGATAATCAGAATTAATTGTAATGACGGCATTTAAGTAATCGGTGACACCAAATTGGTATAAACCATCATCTGTCTTATCGATATGCTCTTGCTTGACTTGATAGGTGATGCTGCCAACTTTTACTTTATCTGGGATTAACATAAGTCCCTCCTTGATTTTTGAGCATAAAAATAGCACTCAATCACCGATAGTGACCGGGTGCTATTTAGTTGCACTGGATCTGGTTGTTACTTTTTGTATATCATCAATTGTAATGTCAATGATTCCCCACTCTTCGGCAGTCTGTGCTGCATCGACCATGAAATGCGTATCATCGAATTTTTCGATTATAATAGCTTCGCGTCCATCTTTCAATAATACTCCGTCATATTCATTGACTTGCATCACTTGACCTCCTTAATCATTATTGTTGTTAATTTTGTTTGATTTCCATCTACTAACCATCCCGCAACAAGGTTATAAGGTTTACCTTTGGGTGTATAAAAAATCATTTTTTGCTCGTATGAATCGCCATATTTATTTGTACCTCTACATTTCGCCGGATAGCTCTTACTTCGTTTGAGAATTTCTTTCTTAAAGGATAAATAGTTGTCTTTGCTATATCCGAAGCGTTCAGAAATAATTTTGCCTTTTGGATAGCCAGACTTACTATTCTCATTAAATAAATACTCGGTGAATTTTCGATTATCGATAGTCGCGCCGTCAGCATTGGGCAATCTTAAATCAGAATTGTTCAATAGCCTTTCCTTGCGCTGATAGTCAAGCTTCGTCAACTGCCAATCTCTGCCACCATTATACCTCAGATCTTGCCACGCTTGGAAGTCTTTAGTCATGTCATCCCCAAGTATTGGTGTATATTGGTCAAATAATGCCCTATCTTCAGTCTCAGATTGCTTTTCAGCAAGCAATCGGTCGTAATTATCTCGACCGCCATACTTGTTGATCAGAGCTTTCTCCCACTGCTGATACGTCGTTCCAGCTGGCATCTCGAATGAGTGTCCGATTGGGTTATTGACCAAATGCTGGCCTACAAAGGTGTCTTTACCAAAATATGCTACAGCAACAGTTCTGCAGAAGCTATGAAACGGTGGATAATTCCCATCGGGTCCATCACAGACAGCATCTTCAATTGGAAAGTGTTTGCCATCCTTTAAGCGACAAATCTTTGATGTCCGCTCATCAAGAACGGCATTCAATACATAAGATTTAACCCCGTTCTCTCGCCATCCCATTAGCCGTGCCTGATTGCTGACGAAAGCTGCTTCGGTTCTGATTAAGCGTCGTGCATTAAACATTGAGACCTCAAATCGTTCCTGCAACGCTTTAGCCATATCTCGTTCGGACATTCCTGACATTTCCCTGGCCGTAAACAACTCCTTGAGCTGATCAGCAAGCAAATCAGTGTTCTTCCAGATACGTTTTGAGTAATTGCTACCCTTCCAGTTCATCCGCATTACTTTATCAACTTGGCTAGTCGACATACGTTTAAACTCAGTTATTGGCTTGTCTGGGACGAGTTCAACTGTTTTAACAGTCTCATTAGTCTTAGGGTCGATAAATTCAACAGTCGGCGTTTGTTCGTCAATGGTGGGGATGTTAGGAACTGCATCAGGATAATGCAACTGCACATCATGAGTAGTCTGACCAATCACTGCTTCGACAGCTGCTTGATCATACGCCTGCTGAATTTGAGGGATGAAGAACTTATCCATTTGGTCTTGTTCAACCTGAGCTACTTGCTTGGAAACAATCTCCACCTTGGCTTTAAGCAATTCAAACTGTGTGATACGCGACTTGGCGGCATAAGCGCTGATAAATTGTTGCAGCTGCTTTTTAACTGCTTTAGACTTCGTATCTTTGATCAATTGGATGAGTTGAACTATTTCCGAATTGGAAACAGTTCCGTTCAAGATTTTCTTGGCTTGAGCCTCAGTCATATTTGGAGCACTAAAATAGCGTCGATAAATTTGATTGACCTGATCGGTTAACCAATTTGACGCTGCGAGATGTGCCTTATTTATGACTTGCTCCGGTTTATTAAGAGCCTTATGCATGTCTGAATCTTGCTCGATTGCGCGACGCTCCCAGTAACCGAGGTTATCCTTTTTAGCTGCCAATTACATCACCAGCCGCCAGTCGCATCATTAACTGCAATAAAGCCACCGTAGTCTCGTTCCATTGAACGCAATCCATGTTCTAACGCGTTGATTAGGACATTATTCTCTGAACAATCCTTGAATTGAGTAACACCTAATGTGTTATCTGAGTGTGACTCAATGACTGGCGCTTCAAGTTCATCAGTAATCGTCACAGACAAAATAGACACTGCAGCGCACACAATATCTTGACCTTTCTCAGCATAGTTTGCATGGCCATAGATTCGATAACCATCAATCGGACTTGCTAGATCCGTTTGATGATGAAATACTACTTGAATCATTGTCATTGCCTCCCTCTCTGTCAAAGTTTGATGTGGTCATTGTGCCCATAGCATCAGCAGCACGTTTAGCCTTTTTCTCGGCTTCACTGTCTAACATCTTGATCATGTCAGCCGTTGAATAGGTCGTGTTCGTTAACCAGCTTAAGGTTACTGGCTGCGGAACAAAGCCATCAGCATTCTTGATATTGTTGATCACATCGGTCATGTTAACCGGGATGTTAGGGATGATATGGATATCAGCACCGTCAACATCAACTTGTTCGCTCTTAATCAGCATGATGTTTTGCAACAACTTAAGCCGCCGTCGAATTCCGCTAACTAGGTAACGCTCCTTAGTGACAAGCAACTGCAATAGGCCAAACAACTTATACTTCATAGCCTCACCACTAACATTTCCCATAAAGTTCTCGTCGTTCATGTTTGGGACGTAAGTTGACTTATGGATATCGTTCTCGATTGATTTGGATAAAATGTCAATCTCCGACTCGTTAAAGGTCTTAGTAAGCCACTCTACATAACCACCACCATCACTAGCGGTCCCACGTGCAGGAGCCTCCAGAATACCTTTGCTGGTTCCACTTTCATTTATTTCATCAACTGTAAAACCATAAATGACCAGCAATGCATTAACAAAGTTCTCTTTGTCAGCAAGCCGGTCGCTTTGCAAAACGTTATAAGCATCCATAATCTTGATTGATTGTTCGAAATCACCTTGACGTTCCTCATTGTTACGATATTCGATTACTGGAACATCCCCAAAGTAATGTTCTTTTACCTTGGGTGGACTCTTCAGATTTGATGCGCTTAAATTGGTTCCAGATTCGGTTCTATACTTGATGATGTATTTCTCGGTGTAAACAGTAATCAAAAAGCCATTCTGATTACCCTTTAGGTCATACTTTTCTTGGAAATGAATGCCGAACAATGGGTTCTTTTCAGCAGTATCGTCAGTTACAAGCACAATGCCACGTGGGTCAATCTTTTCGATACGTTCGTCCGTTTCAGCTTCGGTAATCTTCGACAGATAAACAAGCTCATAAGCTTCGCCAAAGACTGAAAGGTCTTTTTCCATTTCCGCATCGTGCTTGTTAATGTCCATGCGCTGCAGAGCATCATCAATCGGCTGGATATCTTTACCTTTTGCCGCTGAAATGCTAATCGGATTACCTGTTGTAAAGCCCACAACCATATCCGTCACATATTTGGCATGATTCACCATAACGTTAGGCTCTTTACCATTTGCAGCACCAACACGCAAGTTATTACCGTCAGGCTTAAGCGGCTGTTTGCCATTGTAATAGTTAAACAATCGGTCTAACCGAGGGATGTCATTCTTACGCTGATCAATAGCAAAGTTAATAACTTCAAAGCTTGGATTATTGATATCACCTGCAAGATCTCTATCAATTGCAACTCCCAATTTATCACCCCTTCCATTAATGCAGCCAGCTTGGCCGCTTCTTGATTTTTGCTACTGGATTACGATAAATCACCATATAAACGAAATAACGCATTGCATCCATAGTGTGGTCGTGTTCCTTAACTGGCTTGTCTTCGCCACGTTCCTCGGCCTTTGCATCCCAAATATAGGACGAAAACTCTGCGAAAAGATGCTTGAGCGTGCTCGAAAACTTAATCTTGCCGGTATTCATTGCTGACTGGGTAGCTCTGATACCATCGAGCACATCATTATTAGCCTTCATAACCTTATAGCCACGTGATCGTAGCAACGTAATAAACGATGCTGCTGACGGGTCAACGATGAGTGTTGGCTTGAGCGTCCCGACAAATTTATCCATGGCGTCAACATATTGCTCATCTGTCCACTGTCGGGATGACTCACGTCCGGAGTAATAGAACTCCTTAATGCAGTACCATGTATCGCCTAACTTGCCCCATAATAAAAAGACTGTGGGGTTTAAAGTCCCATAGTCCACGGATACATAATACTTTTCAAATTGAGTGCCAGCTGGTAAATCTTCGACCATGAGTTCTTCATCGAAGTTGTCATAAATCACACCCTCTGAAAGCACCCATTCGCCTAAGATATATCGCTTGTAGAACACGCCGGTATACATCCGCTCATATCGGTCAATAATTGACTGGCTCAAAGAGAGATTATCACTCATGCGGAAATGAATTCGCAGCGCATGCTTCTCTTTAAGTTTGTCAATCCACTGCAATTTAAACCAATGATATGGGCCTGCAGGGTTACAGTTAAACCAGAACTTGCCACCCTCAACTGACACACGCGCTGTGGCCTGGGCTACAAATGATTCTGGCATCAAGGCAACCTCATCAAAGAAAAAGCCAGCAGCCGTTAAGCCTTGGACAAGGTCCTGAGAGCCTTCGTCCTTACCACCAAACAAAAAGTAGTAATTAGTCTTACCACCTTTGCTAATCTCCAGCATGTTATCCGTTTGATGATCAATAACACGATATTTACGGGATGCAAGCATTTGTTTTAATGGTCTGATCACATTACGTCTTAAAGACCCAATCGTTTTGCCAGCCATCCCGAACTGCTGCTCATCAAACTCACTCATTGACCACATAACATAGGAGAGTGACATGACCACCGTCTTACCTGCGCGGACTGACCCATCACAGATAATAGCATCAAGCTTGGCAGTATTAGGCCACATCCACCAGCTCAAGACTTGCAGCTGCTTATCAGAGAATGGCTTGAATTGAAATGTGGCACGCTTAATCTTCATCGTTCCACACTTCTTTCAGCCTGCCTTTGATTGCATCAATGAATCCGTCGTCGTTATCATCATCATCGTCGATACCTAAATCTGCACGCAGTTTAATATTCTGAGTCTTAGCAATTTCATTTTGAGATTGAACTAACTCATTACGCACATCAGCGTTAATAATTGATTGTCGCGTAGCAACCGCCTTATTCAGTTGGGCGCTGACCTTGGTCAAACTCTCCTCAAGCCGCAGAACCAAATCGATTTGGCTGGTTTTAACTGTAGAGACTTGAACGTCGGCCATATGCTTGACAGTAATCATCACCGTTCTACCTTTCGGATTCGTTGATGGCATCTTGTCATTGATTAATTGAGTGAGGGTTGTAACCTCTTCATCTGTCAGATCATCCTGAGCAGCTTTCAGGCGAGCCAACATACGGCGCTCTCGAATCGTTAAGATGCGAATTTCTTCATCAATTCGTGTGAGCGGATCTGTTTGCACCTGGTCGTATAGTTTGCGCTCTTCATCGTCAAGCTCGGACAGCAATATCGATTCGTGTTCGCCGGTCACTACCGCATTTTTATTGCGAGTCGGTGCACCACCGCCAACATTACCAATCGCATTCTGGTTACCAATGGGTGCACCCTGTTTAATTTTAGGGTGCACCCTCTTTTTAGTTCCTGTTTTATTTCGAGACCAGCCGTTTCGCCGTATCCAGGATTTAACGGTATTCACCGTCACACCATATTTAGCAGCGATATCCTTATACTTCGTACCAGCCTCATAATCTGCTTTTACTTTATTTAAGTCAGTCACATCACATCAACTCACCACCTGATATTAGCTATTCATTGAGTTTGTTTTGCAATTCTAGGTCTAAGCTCATAAGCACTTCCGCGTCGTGAACAGAATTCAACTTAATATCGCCTGCTTGAAGATTTTTCAACCATTTACCAAGAGCAATTCTAATAATCTTACGGTATTCCTCAATACTCTCGGTCTTTTGCTCTGCTTGTTCGATTAAAATAGTTAACTCGTCATTATTTTCAGCCATTGTTATAACCCCAGCATTCAATTATTATTGAAAACGAGGCGGCAGTCCTCATAACGACCACCGGTGGTCAATCTGCCGTCTCTGCTGGGGTTACCCGGTACGAGAAAGGGCTCAGATGTTAGCGCATCTGGGCTTTTTCTAATGCTCGAGTAACTCTGACTTAATTCCCGTTAACTTCTCAAATCGATTTAAGATCACATCGCAGAACTTAGGGTCAAGCTCCATCGTATAGCATGAACGTTTCAATTGCTCAGCAGTAATAAGTGTCGAACCTGAACCGCCAAACAAATCAACAATAATGTCATCACGCTTGCTTGAGTTGACCATTGGAATCTTAATCAAGCTGATAGGCTTTTGGGTAGGGTGCATATACTCATTGGTATTGTCACGACTGACTTCCCAAACAGTGCTGATGTCTTCGACTAACTCGTCGCGCCACACAGTTGTTTGTTTGCGGTCGCCATACCAGCTTGGGCTCTTACCATCAAAGTAAGCATAAAAGCAAGGCTCATGCTGCCAACGATATTGAGCCCAACCGAACGTCGCATTGTTCTTCACCCAAATACATTGAGCCCGGACAACGATGCCATTCTTGTTCATAGCATTTTCGAATTCTCGTTGATAAGTTGCACTGTGGAATACATAAACAGGCGTTGTATCTTTGCTAATTTCCTGATATCGTGCAAAGACCTGGTCAAGGAAAGAATTAAAATCATTGCTGGCCAGCTTATCATTGAGAATGATATCTCGTCCCGAGTCTTGCAACTCTTTGGAATGACTTTCAACTGCAACGTTATAAGGTGGGTCAGTGATGATTAAGTCAGCTTGATGACCCTGCATAAGTTTCGACACGCTGTCCTTATCAGTCGAATCGCCGCACATTAGATAATGGCGTCCCAACTTCCAAATCTGACCTAACTTGGCGGTAGGCTCCTGGTCGTCCTTCAAAAATGAGTTAACATCGAAATCATCTTCGACCACGTCAACCGCCTGATCATCTTTGTGTTCCATGGCTTGAATTAAATCACTAACTTCATCTTCATCAAATCCAGTAATCTCAACTTCATCACCCAAGTCATCAAGCAACTGGGCTAACTTATCCTCGTCCCATTCACCCGAGATTTTATTGAGTGCTAAATTGAGCTGTTTCTCTTTAACCAATGACAAATCAACGACTGATACGTCCAACTTAGTCATCCCCAGAAGCTTAGCGACAGCTACCCTCTGATGACCACCAACTAAATGGCCTGTCTGTTTATTCCAAATTGGCGGGTCAACCAACCCGAAAGTATCAATTGAGCTCTTAAGCTTTTCAAACTCAGGCATCCCTGGTTTAAGCTCAACCCTAGGATTGTACTCAGCATTTTTTAACTCATGAATAGACTTTGTTTCGATTAACACTTACATTCACCCGTTCTTCAGACTTTTTCTTCTTGGCCTTTTCCTGCTTTAGCCATTTCTCCAGTCGTGCATCCATTTTGGTTTCCTCCACGGAGCAGTAACCAAACTTCGAATGGATACGCATCGCCATTGACACCACCTCCTTTCCTAAATTTGGGTATAAAAAAAGACGCCTAAGCGCCTAAATTTAAATCAATCTCTTATTACATCAGCTAACATAGTTCCAGAATCTGTTGGCATTTCCACATACACAATTTGATTTGTTACTCGGTCAGTTCCTTGCATAAACTGTGCTAATCCATTTACTTGAAGGTCTAAAATTGCCATTCGTATCGATCCAACTTCTATACCATGAAGAGCGGGAATTGTTTGAAAACACTCTGCAACTAGTTGACTGTTATCACCCTGTACAACGCCACCGACAACAACTGCTGCTCCAGGGTTTGAAATGCGAGGCCAAAATCGATAATTCTTTAACACAATTAACGCGAGTGGTGAGACCTTATCTATTAAATTTAAGATTGTCTTGCTTTTAGAAAATGCTTCGCCTAGATTTGGTTCTTTAGATAGCTTGGCTAGATATTCAGAGAGAATCGAAATCAAATCATCATCAAACGGTGAATCACTTAATAACGCTGTTATTTTTGAGTAAATGCTTAAACCGTATGGATCAGTTATCAAGTCTGCAAGCCTCATCAGTCCCTGTTCCTGATCATCAACCTTTTGTAAATACTCACTAATCAAAGCCGCTTTTTTCGCATCATCCAAGTTTGACTTCAGCCTATCTCCTGTTTCGATTATATCTAACAGAATGTTCCCGATATTCATATTAATAATATGAGACACTATACTCCTCCCTTGAGACTTTGCAGTTTCAATAGCTGCATCCTTTATCTCATCTTTAATTATCTTTTGTTCTTGTATGCGCTGTTTTAGTCCTACACGCTCAGAATTCATCAGATACTCAGGATGCTCAACCATTGCTTTCAATGTCTTTTTATCCATTCATGCCACCCCATAACATATTTTATAATTAAGGTAACACTTATTACTGAAATATCAATATGGAGTGTGAGGGGTTCCTATTTATCCAACTTATGTGGCTTGAATACCGCTGAAAATAAGGCTTGTGCCATTTCAATTGCTTCAACCCGATCGTACCCATCAACTATATATTGATTAACTGACTCACCGAACAATCTGCTTAACATTCTGATACTCTGTGTAGTCTCCTCATTGGGAACCAGTCCGGCCATATCATATTTAGTCATCTTTAGAATATCTTTTTTATCCATGTGATCATCCCTTAACTTTATTATATGTATATCCCCAATTATGACTGTAAGGAATTGGGGATGTTTGCTGTGCAATTAATTATGAAAGATTTGGTAGTAGGTCCCGGAAAATTATTTTAAAGGAGTTAGTCGCAAAACATCAGTATTGGAGGTGCACAGCAATGGCGTGTACTGGAATCGAACCAGAATAATTACCACTCACGCCGCCCTATGGAAGGGTTCTTTTGAAATTAACCACAATATCACTATAACGCATTAATTCGGACTTTTTTCCGAATTATTTCCGAATGATTTCTTGACGATTTCTTAACGAAATCTAGTTTTGCTTCCACACCAGCAAGGATTGCCCTGGATATGCTTCAGCGAATTGTATTAGGGCCTTTGCTTTTCGATAATCTACTGTCTTATCAGTCGCAACCTTAATTAATTTAGATATCTCATCGTTAGACAGTGGCTTCGGTGTGAAATACGAATAATACAACACCCAATAATTATCGAAAGACAGAAACGACATTGCCTGTTGGATCTTATCTATTTCGACTTGAGCATTAATAATACCAACAATCCTTTTTTCTGCTGAATTACCGTAAGCTTGAGCCTTTGGCATATCATCAATCGTGGGCGATTTGATTTCAACTAATGGGCGCCCAGCCATTCGAGCATAGCTTCTAAATCGATTTAAAACTGCCCGTGCATTCCTTCTAGTAGCTTTGTCATCTAGTTCTGGCAACAGTACCACTCGCTCACCCCACGTGATATAATTAGATTTGTCAAAATCATTCATAAGGGGCTGCTTGCGGGCGGCCTTTTTTTATGCAAGAAATTTGTTGATAAAATATTGTTGGCCTTTACCTGTGACCTTTGATGTTTTTGAAATTGAAGTATGACCGTCAGAATGATTGATTACCGTCTCTTTAATCTGAAACAGACCTAATTCCATAGATTTTTGTGTGGGCATATTTCGATCAGTTCTGTTCCCTGAAATTAAATATCCATTAACTCTTAACCATTTAAACAATCGGTTGGCACCGATGTTTACTCCATTGCCACTCAATATTTTGGCCAAGTCACCAACCAAAATGGCATTATGGCTGGCAGAAACCGAATCAGCAAATAGAGCTTTAGGTGTCATCACTTCGACTTGTTCCTCGGCTGCCAATCGAGCTTGACGTTCGGCACTGAGGGTCATTAATAATTTGGCACCATTTTCTGGATTTGCAAGCAAAGATTCAATCGTCGCGCCCGTCATATAGGCACCGTGTTTTCTAATTGAAGGAAGAACCTCCGACGTCACCCAACGTTTGAACTCTTTTGCAGTTGGTAATTTGCTTGAGAGAATAAGTGAATATAATCCAGACTCACTAATTACTGTTTGATTAGGATTTCCCTTATTACCGTCGTGAATCGCGACGGTATTTTTATCCTCGATATCGACGTGAATCGATAGTGCATCCCGTGTATTTGAATATCCAAGGATCTCGGCAACATCCTTCCCAACAAAATACGGCTCCCCTTCAATTGTTAATGCACGAACGACATTATCTTTGAACTTAAACAATTGAGTTTGATCGGGCGTTCTAATCATTTCCATCGTTATTCCTCCATTCTAATTAGTTATACCAGTGCCGTTATACTTGACTAATGGTCATTTCGATTCGTGGGTTCTCTGAATAGTATTTACTGATGAAACCTTCAACAATTTGTGCGTCGTCTTTCCAAACAATCTTGGACAATGGATCGGTTACCGCTTTAAAATAATTATCAATGTCACCTTTGACAATAGGACGCACAATCCCCTGTTCTTTTAACCGTCGCTGCTTATTGTTGGTACTTGCTTGAATCGAGCGATAGACCTTTACGTCACACCGCAATTGACCTTCTAACGGTTTATCTTTGTATTGATGGTAGGCTTGGTATTTGATAAGTTGCTTATACTTTCTGCTATCTACTGGATCATAAACAATTATTTTTCCTTTCACAATTGTGGTCCGAGGTCTCCCTTGAGGAACTGGCTCACCCAGAAAGGTTAGTTGAACTTTTCTGTTATAGGTTAGCTTTGAAATATCTTTCTCCAGCCAATCAATGAACTTCGGAATATTATTCTTTGCAATTAATAATGATTGTTTTGCCATACCATGAACGCTGGCAGAATCGTAGACTTCTAGCAACACATCACCACCCGCAATACGTTGTGCACTAAATCTATCGGTTGATGAACCACTGTGCGGCATATCTAAATTTACTTCTCCAAGCATTAATACATACACTCCTCTAACCTGTTAATTTAAGTCGCTCTTAGCATAAATCCGGTCAAGTTTTTCGATGATACTTATTCTTGAACCATAGCAGATCACTCATCATGATGATCATCTGGTTCTAACGGGTCCCAACCATTTTCAAGGGCATACCTGAATTTCAAAATAGCTGCATCCCCGTATTCCTGGTAATAAGCGTAAAGTTCTTCGCATATCTCGCCTTCTGAGATATCTCTGATGACCTGGTTAATGTCATCTTCTGGATAGTAAAGGTCCAGTGCGTCGCCGACTTTTTTAGACAGTTTAATGTGTTTTGGATGTCTAAATTCCATTAGTTTGCCTCCTGGCTAAGTTTTTCAGAAGCCGCAAACTTCACATTTTCCGGTGGTGTTTGCATATCTGATATTGCTAATCCGAATAGTACATCTGCTGCCGACGTGTCTTCGGTACGACTGCTCGCGGCTATCTTCCGAGCCAGTGTAACGATTACGAAAGATATGTCTGTATCCGATGCATTACGAATCTTTGCGGATACTTGTTTGCGCGAACCCTGTGTCGTAACTAATAATTCAAATGTTGCTTTATGATCTTTCATGTTAAAACTCCTTAATCGCCGGTCATAATCAACGGCGCATTTTATAATTGTGCTAATAAATCTTCAATTTTAGTTGCGTGATTTGGTGATAGCTGCATGACAAACTTATTAGCCGGCTCAACCGGGTAAGCAGGTAAAGCTCTTGGGTCATCCTCGCTCGAGTAACCCCACCAATGTCCATATAGCTCATCGGATTGTGTATATTTCTTAGGCAACAAGCTAAAAAGCACGACATACCTGTCATCTTCACGGACAATCCATTCATAACCTTGATGTTTCAATTCTTTAAGCTGCTCAACGAATTGATTTTTATCCTTGGGATTCATTGTCAGTTGCATTAGACTTAGCCTCCAGTTCCGCCCTTGTCTTGGCTATAGCTGCCAATTTTGCTTGAATATCCTTCTTGGACACAGATGGTTCAGTAGGCTGACTGTTAGACTCACTGCTGGCTTCTTGCATCCAACTTGGCACGATTCCTATTGGTTTCTTGCGATTGTAAAACTGCCTTCCAACTGACTTCTTCTGCAGTTTGGCGTTCTCGTGCTGCTGATCTAACCGTTCGATGTCAGCAAGTGACTTAACGCCATTGGCAACCCAAGCTTTACAGATGGTTTCAAGATATTTAAACGCACCAGTGCCTTTAGAAGCATTCGTCGCCACACGTTTAACAGCTTCAGACATGATTTCTACACCAAGCGATTGTGAGTACTCTTCAAAAAGCTGGATTTGAAAAGTATTCAGTATCCCAAAGGTCGCTTGCCAGAGAATCATTGGTGATTGCCAATCGTCGGCAGCAGCTGGTTGTTGTTGTTTGTTATTATCTGATTTGTTTTGTTCTGATATACTATGTGGATTGTCATGCTTGTTAACTCCATTTCCATGCATGGAAACCCCGTTATCATTAATGGAAACTCTTGGCAGTAAATATTCGGGTTTAATCGAACTATCTTTCTTCTGCTTCGAGGCCAACTTGTAATTCTCTTGAATCCGTTTCGACGTTAAAATTCTGTACTCCTTGAATAATGAATCATCGAAGAACCCAACTGCGCACGCCCTTGTCACCACATCCTGTACTGCACTTTCCTTGGCATCGACATCATCGGCCACCAAGAACCGTATATCTTCATCCCACCGCATGTAATACCCATCGTCTTGATAAATATTACAGAGCAGGCAGATTAGTATAGTGATTGACTGGTTTCCACACGAACGCATGATTTTTCGAATCTTGATATCATGGAGAAAATTAACATCTAAATTAAAATAATCAATTCCTTTTTTGATTGGACGTGCCAATTGGGCACCTCCTAACTTTTTGCTATTGTGACTGGTACACCGGTTATTTCTTGAGTCTTAGATTTAAACAACTTTGGATCACCGTTTAACTTTGATAAATGGATCAGCGTGACGCTCTCTAAACTTGGTGAGGTGTTAGCTTTAATGAAGTTCAATGAGTTCTCCATCTCGAAATGAGAATGCCAGATACGCCGCTCCAAGAATGGATTTAAAATACCATCATCAACATTCTTCTGAGCGATTGCAGATGAGTAATTCATCTCAACTAACATCTGAGTAATATCTTTAAACCTATATTTAACAAAATAAGTATCAGTGACATAAAGCAGACGGTCGCCCGCCTGACTCTCAATCAGGTAGCCTACTGGGTCTTTGGCGTCATGTTCGACGTGAAATGGCGTCACTATCCAAGTGCCAATTTTGTACTCGTGTAACGGCTGGATGTCGACTCTTCGAACACCTTCGAATTTGAGTGCGTTGGCAGTGCCAGCTGTCAGATAAACTGGCGCAATCGTATTGAGCAGATATTGCTTCAGATACTTGCTGTGATCACCATGTTCGTGAGTGATTAGGATGCCAACAACTTTGCTGAAATCAAAGTTCATCTTAGGTGCGGCTTTTTTCTCGGGAATTCCAACTTCAAGTAAAAGTTGAGTCTTACCATCACTCACGCAATAACCGTTTCCTGATGATCCTGTGCCAAATATTGTAATATCAAGCATTAGAATGGGTCCTCGTCATCATCAAAAATGGAAGGTTCTGGTTCTTGTGGGGCTTCTTCCTTAGTTGGTGCATCGATGATTTCAGGCTGCTGAGGCTTAACTACTTCACTGGCTTGCGATACTCCTTCAGGTGCGGGCTTCCATCCTTCTTTGGGTTCATTTTTTTCAGGCTTACTAGCCTCAATTTTTGCCTGTTCAAAGTCTTCTGAATTGGCGTGTTCTGTTACGTCCTTGCGAACCTTAGCAGCCTCTGGATCAGTGACCTCTTGATATTGATTAGCAACAAAACTGCTGGAGAAATCCTTAGGAATCTTTTTAGTAACATTGTTCCGCATCTTACGGATAATCATACTCTCACGAGACTGAGGTTCGCGCCAAGCAGGACTGATCTGGCCAGTTTTAACTAAATCATCATCGTCTAAGATTTCATCAAGCGTCATATTTTCAGTTTTCTGGCGAATCTCCGTTTTCTTAGCAATCTTATCTTTATCCCACATCAAGTTGTTCATCATATGGGCAATCAAATTCTTCTTAACATCAGCACGTTCGCCGATGTAATAGTTAATACTGCCATTCTGTGACTCAATAGGATAAACGACCCGAATGACCTTGCCGATACCTTTTTCGACCCATGTAGGTGGGGTTGTTTCGACACCTCTGTGTGATGGATAAGTGAAATCGTCGCCCTCTCGAATTGCCCAATAAGGGTAGACTTTTTTAACGTCGCGACCAAATCGTGCCAGTAAAGCATCGTTGCCGTCACCCTCGATATTCATTTCAATCTTTGGTTTGGCGTTTTTTGACTTCCGAACGATGAAATAAACTTCTCGTGGAGTTGCATCAGCATTTAATTGCAACGCGGCTACCGTCAATAAGATTTGTGTTAAGTTGCTCTGATCGATTTGGCTAATCGATAAGCTGCTATTCTCTAGCGTTGTGTTAATTGCAGAGATTGCCGAAATAACGACCTGTCGTTGATAGTCAGTCATCTCAATGCCGTTATTACTTAATTGGCTGGAGATCATTGGTGCAATTGCATTGGTAATCTTAGATAATCCTGTTTCATATTTTGCTACTGTCATTTAAGCCACCACTTTCAATTTTTTATCTTCGGATACTACTAAGCTGATTTGTTGTGATCCAGTTTCAACCAGATGGTTAACTGATTCTGCATTATCAATAAAGATTGGAGCCTTCATATCGTAAAAATCTGTAAGAGTATTAATGATGTCCAATCCTGCGTTAATTCTGGCCGCATTATTTAGATCACTGAACGGCACACCGTTAACCGTTGCTTCGCAGGTTTCTTTCAATTCACCGTTTTTCTGGTTTTCAAATAGCTTGAATTTAACAACACTAAATTTTTGATTGATGCTATCTTCGGTCATGGTGATTTTTGCACGCATAAACCGTTCGATCAGGTAAGATTGCTTGTCTAGTTCGTTATACTGCGCCTTTAATCGTGCATCGTCGGCTTCAAGTTCTGCTAAGCGTGCTTGTTGTGTTCTAACAGCTTGATATTTAGCTAATTCAGTTTCGATATCAGCAATTGACTTGGCGTATTGACTGATCTCATCATTCAGGTGTTCAATCTCAGTTACGTTAATCTGGGAGGCCGACTGATTATTGATTTGATTCTGTAAATCAGCAATTTTGGCTTCGGTCTCTTTGCAACTAGCTGAATCTTTATATTCGACTAAAGAACGTTTTGCCGATTCATACTCTGATGTTGCTTTTTTATTCAATTTTGTTAATTCGGTAACCTTAGAAATTGATTGTTCTTCATTTCGCTTAAGATCACCCAGGTTAATTCTTAATTCATCCAATTCAGACTTGTATTGTTTTCCCTGAGCGACGATTTGCTCTAATTTTTCTGATTTTTCGGTATTAAAATGTTTAATCAGTTCAGCAACTTCATCATCGGGTAGTTCTCGATGACAAGTTGGACAGGTCTTTGCAGATTCATCAAAACTTTGTTCTTTTAGGGCGTGATATTCTTTTAGAAGTGACTCTTTCTTTATTTCAATACCCTCTATTTTTTGCCCAGTACTGAATATATCAGCAGTCAATTGCTCATCGTTATTAGTTGCATCACTCAGTTGACGTCGTAATTCAGTCACTTTATTGGCCGTTTCCATTACGTGTAGATTATTGGTAGCCCCAAATTTTGTTTCATCCTTAACTGCTTGTAACTTTAATTCTGCTATCTGTTTATATAAAGCAGTTGGGGTATCAACCGATCGCAATTCAGTAATTTTTGCCTTACGAGAATCAATTTCAGATTGATAGGTAGCTTTCATTTCTTCTAAGTCACCAGGACTAGTGGAGACTGTTTCGGGTATTGCCCTGGTTGCTTCATCGATTCGAGCGGGCAAAGCATCAATATCACGCTTAATCTGACGACGCTGATCATTAATCCGCTTGTTTTGGTCCTCGATAGTACTATCACTGATTAACTGACTCAAGTCTTTGAGCTCTGGATGCTTATTGATGACATCTTGATCAGTTAGACCTGAGATAAGTTGCATTAACACAGCACGCTGTTGATCCCATTTGAGATTGGTAAACATCGCCGGGTTAGTTAGCGCCTTAAAAGTATCGACATCAATGATCTTATTGATGAATTCCTCATACTCTTTAACTTTCTGTGGTACATCGTCCACGTAAAGTAGAGTCTTATCAGGCTTGCGCACCTTCTTAAGCTCGCCGTTTGGTTTGGTCCAAACTTCTTTGAGAACTCGCTTCAGTACTGTATTCTTAGCGCCAATTTTCAGCGTTGCGGTAACTTCAGGTTCTAATCCAAGTAACTCAGTTCCCTCAGCCGCCAATGGCTTGACGTGAAATGCTTTCGATTCTTCCGAGTTCTTGCCGAAAAGCAACCAAGTAAAAGCGTCAAAAATGGTTGTCTTACCCGAAGCGTTCTGACCCAAAACAGCAGCGTCATTTCCTTTAGGCTCAAAGCTGAAATCTTTGATACCCTTAAAATGATGAATGGTCATTGATTGTAAATTAATGACTGTCATTGTTTAAACTCCTTTGCAATGTTAAAATATGTGTATAAATAATTTTGATTTGATTATTTTTTAGCCTATGTCGGTGGCGGCCGATGTAGGCTTTTTTGTTGTTCCGTGAGCCAATTCATATTGCTCTTCATTAATCAGTTCCTGAATTGCTCCTTGTGACGCTGTCATGCCAATTTCCTTATCATTGATGCCAATCAATCGATTGAAGCGTATGCGATCTTCGATTTTGTTGTAGGCCTCCTCGAATGCAAACAATCTTGCAGTTCGAATCCGCTGCATCATTTCAAGTTCTGTCACAAAATCACTTCCAATCTAAATCAAAGATTTGATGTAAAGCCTTTTTGAATGTTCCAGTCTTGCCCCACTCGTAAGCTATTCCAACGATGGTAGTAAGCCCAATCAAAATTAAGATTCCTGATACCTGCTGCAAAAAACTCATGCAATCAATACCTTTCCTGATTTTCATCCAGCCACGAATTAACCTGGTCCAGTTCAAAACGCCATTGCTTCCCTGTTTTCCCAACTGACGTGTGTGGCATTCCGGCCGCAACATAAGCTATGATTGTTTCACGACTCATGCCCTTAACTTGACTAAGCTTGGGAGTTGATAGCAACTTTTGACTAACAGGGGTTTTTGTATTTAAGGCAGCAACTACTTTTGATACAAGCTCGTCCATGGCACTATCTTTAAATGTTTCAACTAACAATTTTGCTGAATCCTTATCAATTGTTATTTCCATTTGATCACCTCCTGAATACCCCAGTCATCAGTAATTTGTAAAACTAATTCAACTTCTGCCGTGACCTCCTGCAGATATTCGTCACAGTAACGTTTCATTTCCTCACGATCAGCACTGGTTCTCTGGTCAACCGGCTTACTGTTTAATTCGGTAAAACGATTATCGAGGGCACGTCGCTCGCTTTCCTCTTTTTTCTGGGAAAAGAACCACGCATATGAATCATCTTTGGCCTTGGTAATCTTCGGTAGTACCATGCCACTTTCAAGCAAACAGGCGCCAATCATGAATCTTGCATCTCGCATTGCCTTAATAACCTTAAAAAGCTGATTTTCAGGAATACCCCGTGACGACCAATTCGTTACCGCACTTGCGTGTTTAAATCCTAAGTCTGCTGCGATATCACCACGGACCATATCATTCGCCTTGAGCCGTTGATCAAAGAGAGAGAGAACTTGCTGATCTGATTGTGTTAAATACATATATACTCACCTCCAATCACTCAAATTGCGTAGTGCAGGACACACTCTGAATTACGGTACAATTCATTTGTCAGCAATAAGTAGCGTTGATTTCATCTACCTCATTACTTTCACAGCTGTTGAGCAACTTCCAATTAGCCTCAACAACTCGAATTGACTTTGACTCCCAGTAATTGCGTGAAACATCTGGCCGCCAGAGAATGATATCGTTGATCATTTCTTCCTTACTCATTTAGCTCACCTCCTTGAAAATTGAATAGTGTTGCTCACCTTTAAGCGATATAATCAACCTGAAAGGTGGTGACAAAATGGCACAGATAACTGTGGTTCAAATTACATGTGGTCAGTGCGGCCATAAATTCGTCCTTAATACGAGTACATGGCCGTCAACCATTCAGTGTCCATATTGCCAAGAAGAAATGTCTCAGGACATGATTCCGAGAGTCAAAGAAGCTTGGGGAACAGCTTCAGACCTTAATATGGATTTTGCAAGGTATCACGCTGATCGTAACGAAACAAAATTCAGCGTTGATCTAATAGCCGAGCAAGTTCACTTTCCACACGAGTAAATCTCACAACTGATTCAAGTTGTCGAGGCCGAAGATTGTATTTGGCCTCGATTTTTTTAATATCAGCGACAACATCATCTAATCTGTTGGGGTAAACATTTTCCTTGTTAAAGTTGTACGTGTTCTCCAACCGATTTAGTAGACCTGGGAAGTTGATTGCTTTTGATTCGTTTGATTTTTCTTTCATGGTTCTTCCTCCTTAATTATTTATTTTGTATAACTTTTGTAAACATCCTGGGCAAAAAAAATATCTGAAATCTCAACACCAAGTCGACCAGAAATTTTTTTTGCAGTTTTAACTCCTGCAGAACGTTTTCCGTTCAAGATTGCAGATAGATAGCTAGGAATGATGTCTACCTTGTCAGACAAGCTCTTTTGCGTATAACCGTTCATAGCAATTAATTCATCAATCTTTGCACGGTCCGAAATATAAAGCTTAACCAATTCATCATCTCCTTGTTTTTAAGTACAATTACATAATAACATTAGTATAACTTTTGTCAACGAATATTTGCTTCTTTTTTATATTTTTGTGTACACACGTTATACTTTTGTTATACTTATCGTATTGAAAGGACTGATATGTATGAGTTCTGTCACTCCACAAGAATTTGGAAATAAAATTAAACAAATTCGAAACCAAAAAAACTTCTCTTTAAGACAAGTATCAAACCAATCAAAGATTGGCGACAAACCAGCCATTTCTGCATCTTACTGGTCGCTAGTGGAACGTGGTCAGAGAAACATCCCTAAAGTTCCAACGTTAAAGCGTATGGCTAAGGGACTTAGGATAAGTAATGAAGAAATACTAAATTTTGCAGGTCTTTCTGCAAACGATCAAGACAAAGAAAACGCTGTTGATCTTGACGATGAAAACGCAGTCTTAACATTCCAAGGTAAGCCCGTTCCGCCTGAAGATTTGGCGCTAATGAGAAGACTGCTAAGGGGCAAAGATGATGATGAATGATAACTTCATGCAATCTACTTTGAACTTTGCGTTCGACCACAAAATCAGATACGAATTAACTAGTGCAATGAATTCAGATACGCCCTCTGGATCTAGCGCGTATCATAGATCAATTGTCATCAATCTCAATTGGTATGATCAGCAGCAGCTACCCTTCGTCGTTGCACACGAAACAGCGCATGTTTTATGCAGTCATCGGGGTATTTCGTATTTTTGCGATTCTTCTAATAGTGCTACCGAGGCCGAAGCAAACAGAACTGCCGTTGATATTCTAGTGCCTATGTATTTTGAGGACATTGATCCCGAAGATGCTAATTATCATGCATTCCTCGATTCATTCCATATTGGTGAGAGTATGGCTGATTATTCTATTGATACAATAGATGACTTTTATCACGGCAATTTAGAATTGCTTTAATTAATCACTTGGAGGAGTAATAATGAGTTTAACTGATCTATTTAAAGTCAATAAGTTGAAAGATGAGATTGAGCGCTTAACCGCTGAGAATGCTGGTTTACAGGAAAAAGCCAATATCGTTTTGACCGCACAGCAAATGAAGCCTGCAGAATTACAGGATATTATCGATAATAAAACTAAAGAGATTAAAAATCTTGAGCTTGAATTCGAATCAAAACGCAGCAATGAAAATAAAGAGCTTGATGAACTTAATGAGAAACAATCTTCCATAAAGGAAAAAATAAAAACTCTAAATGCTGATATCAAAAGTCTAAAAGAAAAATTAGTCGATACAGAAGATAAGGTAAACATGGAATCTAATGGCCTTTACGAACCTCGTTATGACTTTGCCTCATCACTTGGATATAAATCTCAACTCGATCAAGTTCGCCAGGATCAAAAGCAAATGATTCGCAATGAGCTTGCGGCAGAGATTTTTAAATCAATGTTACTGGATAATTCCGCCGCAAGAGGCCGCTCGATGCAAAAGAAAAACATCAAACAGCTGTTGCGAACATTTAATGGTGAGTGTGAAGCCGCGATTAATAAAATTACCTACTCTAATTTAGATAGAATCAGTAATCGAATTGAGAAGTCCTTCGATCAATTAAATAAACTAAACGATCCCAACGGTGTTCGCCTCACTCCTAAATATTTGGATAGTAAAATAGATGAATTACATCTTGCTTTCGAATATTCTGAAAAGAAACAGGAAGAAAAAGAAGAATTGCGTGAACAACGCGAACGCGAGCGTGAAGAAAAACGTGCTCAGAAGGAAATTCAAGACGCTCAAAAACAGATTGATAAAGAACTAGATCATTACATCAAAGCGGTTGCTGAACTAAAAGAGAAACTTGCTACGCTTGATGGTACAGAAAAAGAAGATGTTCAATCAAGAATTGATGAACTTCAAAAAAATATTGGCGAGTCGGAGGATAAAAAGAAAGACTTAGATTATCGTGCCGAAAATGCTACAGCCGGATACGTTTATATTATTTCTAATATTGGATCGTTTGGCCCGGATGTAGTTAAAATTGGTGTCACACGCCGACTAGATCCATTAGAACGAATTGCGGAACTAAGCTCTGCTTCAGTGCCATTTAAATTTGATGTTCACGCCCTGATTTTCTCTTACGATGCCTACAAATTAGAAACAGAATTACATAATAAATTTGCAGACGAACGAATCAATAAAGTTAATGCACGTAAAGAATATTTCAATGTTCCTATTTCAAAGATAAAAGATGTTCTTAAAGGATATGAAGATTTGACGGTTGATTTCACGGAAAATCCAGATGCCGCTGAATACCGTGAAACTATGGTCCTTGAAAAGAATAAGATAGCCCAACAAGAAGATATTAAATCGGTCGGTTAGAGCAAAAAGAAAAAGCCACCGCTGGCACGGTAGCTTTCGGTAATACTTTGTACAAAAATATTATACCAGATGTAGGTCTGGGTTGGAGGAATTATTATGGCAAAAAAGATTAAAGATGAGAATGGCAACACTTATAAGTTGAAAAAACCATTCTACAAGCGAGTTTGGTTCTGGATTTTAGTTGTTATTGTCATCATTGCAGCTGGTTCAGCAATGGGCGGCAATAAGGGCAGTGACGATAAGGCAGATAAAGCTTCATCTACAAAAACTACTGCAACTAATACAAAGTCCTCATCATCTAGTAAAACTGATAGTGGTAAAATCACTCGGGCTCAATTCGACGCCGTCAAAATTGGTGATTTAATGAATAAAGCCGACGGTGGTCAGACAACCGATGAAATTAAAAAAACATTTGGTAAACCAGCTTCTACCTCAAGTAGTACAACTGAGGGTGTTAAAACAGACATCCTTACTTGGACGAATGTCGAGGGCGGTCTAGGCGCCAACATTATCATTAGTTTCACGGATGGCAAAGCATTTTCAAAAAATTTAGCTGGATTTAAAATCAACCGCAAAAACAAAATTTCATTGGCCGATTTTGAATCAATCGCAAATGGAACAAGTTATAACGATGTTATCGCTAAGTTTGGCGAACCTGATAGTTTAGACGAAAGCCTAATCGGCGGAACTAAGAAAGTTATTGCCATGTATATGACTGGTATCAAAGGCGATTTAGGAGCTAATTTTAATATCACATTTGATAATGATGCCGTATCTGGCAAATCACAATCTGACATGAAGTAACTGCACCACACCCTATTCGGTTTAAGTTGGGTTCGACTCCCAGCTGGGGCTTTTGAACAAATATATTGGTGGTGATTAAATGGGATTAAAAGAGATTGTTGACAATAATAGTTACCCTATCGTTTTTATCGGGTCAGGTATCTCAAAGCGATATTTAGAAGAATCTGACTCTTGGGAAGAACTTCTACAACGATATTGGAAAAAATTAAAAATTTCTACTCCCTTCTATTCTGAAATGCACGATCTTACGAAGAAATATTCTGACTTATCCGACGAAGATATAGGGTTTAACGTTAATACCGAAATTGCAACAATCATTAAAGAAAAATTTGACAATGGTTTTTACAACGGTGATATTCATGTTGCGGGATTAACAGATAAGATGGCCTATCAACAAAATATATCTCCCTTCAAATTTGACTTATGCAATCATTTCAAAAAAGCGCATTTAAAAAGCAATATTGATAAAGATGAACTGAATCAATTCGGTATTTTGCTCAGTAAGGCAAAAATTATTGTAACTACAAACTACGATTCTTTAATTGAAACTGAATTACATCATAAAAATGGACAAAGTCCTAAAACATATATCGGACAAAGTGGCTTTTTTGATGAAACAGATAATTGGTCCGAATTGTATAAAATCCACGGTAGTCTCACCGATCCTAGCTCATTAATAATAACCAAAGAAGATTACGAAGAGTATGACAAACAATCGATATTAATTAGCGCAAAGATACTTTCTTCAATGATTTCATCTCCAATCGTTTTCTTAGGATATTCATTAACAGATAGAAATGTCAGAAAACTGTTATCTGATTTTTCCTCACAATTACCACGAGAAGATACAAGAAAAACAGCGAATAGAATACTGGTTGTTGAATATAAAAAAGGACACAAAGAGTTAACTGAATCTATTGAGAATGATCATTCCCTCAATTTTACTTATACTTCAATAAAAACGGATAATTATACTGATTTATACAAACAATTTAATAGAATTGATGAAGGTGCAACTCCTTTAGAAGTAAGAAAATATAATTCATTAATCAAACGTTTGGTTGAAGATTCCGGGCGAAAGGGCGAAATAGAATCTGTTTTAGTATCTGTAGAAAACCTTGACAAAATTGATGATCAAATTAATCAGGGCAAACATATTGTTGTTGCCTTAGGCGATAAAAAATATATTTATGTATATCCGGACCTATTAAGCTATATCAAGGATTATTTTCTGAACACTAACAACTATTTACCTGCTGTTGCCTTGTCATTCGCAGCACATCAGGGAGACAGAAAAACTAAAGTTCCATTTGCAAAATACTGGAATAGTGTCGATTTAGATACTTTAAAACTCAAAGACGATGAACTATTTAAGCTGGAAAATAAAATCAGATGTTATCCAAATCTAGATAGTATTATTAACTCTGTTGGAAGATATGATCGTAAGAAATTCAATAGTTTAGACGAAATTTTCAAAGTGTTTCCACTAGGAACACCCAAATGTATTTCCGTTATAACCTATAATCTGAAAAGAATTCCCAAAACAGAATTATCTGACTATGTAATAAATACAGCGTTAGACGGATTTGAAAATGCTGTAAAAGAAAACACCAGTTTAAAAACATTTTATCGTAAATTATTTGTGGGATATGATTTATTAGTTAATGGCGATTTTGCCCAACAAAAAAAGCTCAAGGCCACACGAGTGACTGAGCTAGACGGCAAGGCAGTAAAGGGTTTGCCTACGGATTGACCCTTAACTTATGATTAATTATAACCCATAAAAAAGGGTTTTTCAATCATCTGATTTAACTGTAATATTTATTTTTAACCTCGCCTAGTGGCATAGTTAAGTGCGATTCTTAACCGAGGCTTTGATCATAAGGAGGTCAAGAAATGAACGAGAAAGAGTTTTTCGACTACTTTGAATCAATTACCTCAGCAAAAGACAGATTTTTAGAAAAAGCGATTGATCTGCAGACAAAAAAATTTGAAGCGTGCGCCAGCTAAGCGATATAACGAAACAGTGGTTGCCCGTCAGGCAGACAAGCTTTGGGAAGAGTTAGTTGAAAATGTTTATAGCAATGTCCGCAACAGCATAAAGAAACCTGAAAATCGTTCGTCCTGGACTAGCAAACTTGAAGCTGAAGGTGTCATGGAACAACTTGATGATTCTATTGCTGAGATGGATCTTAATCCGGAAGAATAACTTAATAGAAATTATGTACCGCCTATTTTTTTACAGTTTAAAAGAACATACGTGCGTGTTTTTTGGCGTATTAAATAACACATCACGAAGGGAGTAACGATAATGAGAAAATGGACAAAAGTTAAGAATCACCCAAATCTTTACGAGTACCCAACTGATCAAGGTAAGCGATTTGGTGTGCGACGCGGTTATAAAGACACCGTGGGAAATTATAAACAGTTTAGCAAGTCTGGCTATAAAACGTGGCGAGAAGCTGATATTGTCCTAAAGAAATTCGAATCTGATTTAGCGCTAAAGAATTTTGACAACCTATCAGCTGACAAAGTCAAATTAGAGCAAGTTTGGCGTCAGATGGTTTCTGAAAAAGAACGACTAGGTCGGTGGCGCACTTCAACAGCTGATTCGCAAAAGATGAACTACGACACCTATATCAAAAAAGCACTCGGAAATTATTTCTTATCCAAAATAAAGCGCCCTGTCGTCCAATCCTGGCTTGATAGTCTATCACAGAGTGAATTAGCCCATGACACAATCAGGTCTGCGTATGGTACTCTCTCATTGATTATTAACTATGCTGTCAGCCAAGAGCTGTTGGGAAGCAACCGCATTAGAGGCTTAGACTACTCAGGCAAAGACGCTAAAAACAAATCAATTGAGCCGATAGACTTCAACAAATGGATGAAGTGCGCAAAAGAAAATTTGAATCCGTATGATTACAACATGATTTTTATCTTGGCGAACTCTGGCATGCGTCGCGGCGAAATTAACGGTCTGCGAACTACCTCAATTGAAATTAAAGAGAATCAAATTACTAAAGAGAGATATGCAGTTGTAAATATTGATTATCAACGCAGCGTTAACGAGCCCAATGGCGGCGAGCTAAAAACGAAAACCAGCTATCGTAAAATTGTGATGACAGGTGAATCAGTAAACGCACTGGAGAATTCTATTGAAACTGCCAATTTACGTCGGACTGCCGGTCATAAAGATACTGAATCCACTCCTTGGTTGTGGGTCAAACAAAATGGCGATCCTTCCGGAGTACTTCACCTGACTTATCTGTGCAAAACAATTAGCACAAAAGTTGGAATCAAAATGCATCCACATATGTTCCGCCATTATTTTGCAACAGAAACTATTGCGCATGGAGTTCCACAAATAGATGTAATGCATTATCTGGGTCACTCAAGCGTGCAAATGACGGCTGACTATACTCGTCCGACAGAGGGAGCAAGCCTGAATGTTTCGAAAGGCTTCAGCCCAGCAATACCAACCGATACAGAAATTGTGGTACAAGGGACCATGTACCACAATTTGTACCACAATTCTAATGAAAACTAATGAAGATTAAACGAAAAAAAGCTTATCCCGAAGTTTAGAAATCGCTCTAAACGTGGGATAAGCTTAATTAATTTACTTTAGTTTTTCTATTGTTCCTCGTACCACGTGTAGTGGAAGACGCCTTCGCGATCATTGCGCAGATAAGTATGCGCGCCGAAGTAGTCCCGTTGCGCTTGCGTCAGATTAGCCGGCAGCACTTCCGCCCGATATGAATCGTAATAGTTGATCGCCGCACTCAATCCTGGTGCTGGTACGCCATTCTTAACCGCCAAAGCAACCACATCACGAACCGCCGCTTGATATTTCTCGGCAATATTGGTGAAGTATGGGTCCAACAGCAGGTTTTGTAAGTCAGCCTTTTGGTCATAAGCCGAGGTGATCTTTTGCAAGAATTGCGCCCGAATGATGCAGCCTTCTCGCCAAATTGCCGCGATTTTACCGAAGTCTAATTCCCAATCATAGTGTTTAGCCGCCGCCAACATTTGTTCGAAGCCTTGGGCGTAACTCATGATTTTGCTGAAATAAAGCGCCTGCCGAATTTCTTCGACTAAGGCCTTCTTATCAACACCTGCTGCCAATTTCGGCTCTGGACCATGCAAGACCTTGCTGGCGGTCACCCGTTCGTCTTTCAACGCGGAAATATAACGGGCGTAAACCGCCTCGGTGATCAGGGATTGAGGCACGCCCACTTCAAGGGCTTCTTGAGAACTCCACTTACCTGTACCTTTGTTACCAGCCGCGTCCAAAATAACGTCAACGACAGGCTTGCCGGTGCCAAGATCATCTTTTCGCGTCAAAATATCCGCGGTGATTTCGACCAAGTAACTTTGTAATTCGCCCTCATCCCATTCCTTGAAAATGTCAGCGATTTCTTCAACACTAAAGCCTAAGACTTGCCGCAAAATATTGTAAACCTCGGCAATCAATTCCATATCACCATATTCGATCCCATTATGGACCATCTTGACATAATGACCGGCCCCATTAGCACCAATATAGGTAACACAAGGTGTGCCGTCATCAGCCTTGGCCGCGATTTGTTCTAAGATCGGCGCGACGAGATCATAGGCTTCTTTTTGACCACCAGGCATCAATGAAGGTCCTTCCAAGGCGCCAAGTTCGCCACCGGAAACGCCCATACCAATAAAGTTGATCCCCGACTTGTCCAATTCAGCATTGCGCCGCATGGTGTCTTTGAAGAAGGTGTTGCCACCATCGATCAGGACATCGCCTTTATCCAGCAATGGTAATAATTGCTTAATAACCGCATCGGTCCCAGCGCCAGCCTTGACCATCATCATGATCCGCCGTGGCTTCTCCAATGAAGCGACAAAATCTTCGATCGTGTAACTTGGCACTAATTTCTTATCGCTATGTTCTTTAGCAACCGCCTCAGTCTTACTCCCGGTCCGATTATAGATTGCAACAGTATAACCACGGCTTTCGATATTTAGCGCTAAATTCTTTCCCATGACGGCCATACCAATGACGCCAATTTGTGGTTTATCCATGAATCATTGCCTCCAATTTATTTAGTTCTTTCACGCGTGGCTTAACGCGCTTTGATTCTCAAACATCTCTATCCTAACAAAAAACAAGCGAAATTCATAGTGAAAGGCTACCGTGAAAGCGCTGTGACAATAAGATTTTTGGAAAATAAAAAAGCAGCGCTCACTGCTTTTTTCCAATCAGGAACAAAAATCGCACCATTAGCGGCGCATTGGCCGTTGGGAGCTTGCTGTTTGGCCTTCTTGTTACCGACAACTCATTCCTTGGACTCGTCTTCCTGATCATCTGGCTGATCCGTAGCTTGAGCTTGCTGATCAAGTAGTAGCTTCAATTTCGCAAACTCAGGATTGGGTTGGTTGGCTTGGGCGGCCGCTGCTGCAGCGAAATCGGCCTCGCTCAACACTTCCCACCCCTCACCAGTCGGCAACGCCTCACCAGCGGCTTCTGCCGGGGTGTAGATCTGGGTAGGGATCGCCAAAAGAAGATTATCTTCGATGGCGCTAGCTAAATCGATCTCACCGTTGACGATAGGAATAATGATATCCTCATTACTCTCTGTTGGTGTGGCTTCATCTTCTTCCAACTCGGCGACTGCCAACTCTTGATCCAGATAAAGCTCGTCAATCCGTAAGTCTAATGGTAGGGCCACCGGCGCCAAACTTCGTGTTGAAGGTACAGTCAGCTGACCACTCACCTGCAAGCGACTGCGCCAACCTTCACCTTCTGCCTGCAACGTCCCGGTGACTTGAAAAGCGGATGCCCCGATCAATTGGGGATAACGTTGCTTTAAAGAAGTTTCGGGCATTAAGGTCTCATCGATCTGAATCGCCTTGCGCTGGTATTTTTGCAACTGGTCAATTGGAAATCTTAAAGTCATTTTCGACACCTCATTTTTTTATGATGATTTGTTGTTTGAAATTCTGTTCGCGCCCAGTCAATTGCTCATACAAGCGATCGACTCGGATCTGCAAGCCTAAGGGGCCCTGGGGCGCGCCCGCCGCCGCGGTGACGCGCGTGATCAAGGGCGCCGCTATCTTCGACCGTTGCTGATGGAGATACTGCTGCCCGGCGGCAGTGAAGCCCAACAGCCGCAATTGGGGTTGTTGCGTCAGGGCCTGCTGGATCTCCGCCGCCGTCACATTGAGCAAGGTGTACAGCGCTAACCGCCGTAAGCGGGCATAGGTATACCGTTTCGACTTGACCCGGCGTAAGAAATCAGACCAATTTTGACTCTGCAAATTTTGCTCCCAAAACCGATATTCTAGACCTTCTGACATTTGATAGATTGGGGCCAACGCTTGGGGCCAAGTCGTGGTCAGCCGGTAATGCAACCAAGGCCATAATTGGTCCGCCGCCAAGAATGGTCCTTGGAGCACTTGTGGACCATAGGGCACAAACGGACTGATCGCCGCGGTTTGACCTTGCAACAACTGGCGTCGCAAATAAGAAGCGCTGGCAAAAGCCTGGCCGTGTTGATCATGACCACTGCTATCCTGATCGTGATCCACCCCCACCCGCGCCAGCGGCAACAAAGTCAACGGCTGAGCCAATTGGGCGTTGGCAATGGCATAACTCAAGGCCAATAGCTGATTGGGCGCCGCCACCATTGAACCCATTTCCTGTTGTAAAAGTTCGTTCCATTGGGTGGCATAGGTTTTCGTATAATCCACAGCAAACCGTTGTTGCTGGGATTGGGGCCAGACCCGCTGAACGAAATCCTGATAATCAAAAGTCGGCGTTTCCGTACCGAAGGCCAGAGTATCACAGCCAAGCGCCGCTAAAATTGCTAAGGCGCCGGTCGCAAACCGATCCGCCGGCTGACAACTGACCGCAAATGGCAGTTCCACCACGATATCCGCGCCGTGCGCCAACGCCAAACGCGCCCGCTGCCATTTATCAATGATCGCCGGTTCGCCACGTTGGACGTAATTTCCTGACATGGCCACGATCAGACAAGCTGCACCACTTTTTTGCCGTGCTTGCTGGAGTTGATAGGCGTGCCCGCGATGAAACGGATTGTATTCAGCGATGATCCCACAAGCCTGCTGTACTGCCATCTCCTAGCCTCGTTGCGCTTGAACGAACCAGCGCGGCGTTGTGGCGGTAATCGCCTCACCAGCGAAACCGCCGAATGTTTGGATCTGCGTGAAGCCGGCCGTTTGTAACGCGGCTTCAACGGTCGCTAACGGATAGGTGCGCTCATGATGCGTCTCGTTCAAGGCGTCATAGCCGCCGAGCGCGTCATCCCAAACGAAGAAAGTCAGATCATGAGTCACACTATTGCTGGCTTCCCCGGCGAAACTCGCCCACATAAAGGCCCAGTCTTCTTCACGATAATTGTACATATACCCGGGGAAAACTTCATTGACCTGATAAAGGGAGTGCAGATCGAACAAAAACGTGCCTTGCGGGGCCAAAACCTGCGCCACTTGTTTGAAAGTCGTGGTCAGATCGCTTAAGTCGGTCAAATAACATAATGAATCGTCATAACAAGTCACCAGATCCAACGGTGGCAAATCCAGCTGGCTCAGTTGGCGAAAATCACCTTGAAGTAGGGTCACATCGACCTGGTCATTGGCCAACCGCTGACTGGCCAAACTGAGCATTTCCTCAGACAGATCAACACCGTAAACTTGACCGTTACCATTTTGGCGTTGGGCGTAAAGAGACGCCAAATCGCCGGTACCACAGGCCAGGTCGAGAATTTGCTGACCTGCCAAGGTGCCGACGCGTTGTTCCGTAAAGTCTAACCACTGCTGGTAAAGACTCTTGTCCATCAGCAGATCATAATAATAGGCAAAAGTCTGGTACATCATGCCTTGACCCATTCGCCTAAATCAACCAAAGGCGCGTCTGCCCACAACTTCTCCAAGTTGTAAAATTCCCGCGTTTCTTCTGTAAAGATATGGATCACCACATCTTTGAAATCGATCAAGACCCACTGAGAATCCTTATTGCCTTCCACGTGGCAATCCACGGGCGCGGATTTGGTAACTTTATTGACGATTTCGTCGGTGATCGCCTCGACCTGCCGGGTTGAACCCGCATGCATGATCACGAAATAATCGGCCAAGAGACTGACCTTGCGCATATCTAACGCCACAATGTCTTCGGCGCGTTTATCGTCGGCGGCAATCACCGCTGTTTTTAAAATTTCTTCGCTACTGATCACTAATGTTCCTCCTGTTTAATACCATATTGGTTGTACGCGGCAAACATCGCCGGATAAACTCGCTGTTGTTTGTCGATCAAGTGGATCAAGGTATGATCCAATTCATAGGCCACGGCCGCGTCCAAGCCCGCCGCAACTGAGGCTCGGGCCGCCGCCGCGCCCGGATAATCCCGACCGGGTTCCACATAATCCGCGACGAAAATGATTTTGTCCAAGGTCGACATCTGGGCGGCGCCGGAAGTGTGATGGGCGATCGCGCTTAAAATCTCGGGATCAGTCACGCCTAATTCTTCGGAGATGAAGTACTGGCCAACTTCACCATGCCAAATATTATTGCCATAAGCCAATAATTCAGGGTCCAGCTGGTGTTTAGCGATCATCGCCTTAAACGCCGCATCGGATTTCTCCTTGGCGTAATCATGGAGCAACCCGGCGATCCCAGCCTGGGTGATGTCAACGCCATTTTCGGCCGCCAGCGCCATCGCTGTTTGTTCCACGCGTAAGCAATGGTTGAAGCGATAATCGCTAAGTTGGCCGCGTAATTTTTCAACCAATTGTTGGTGGGTCATTGGGACCAATTCGGCGAAACGAGCTGATGAATATGAATATTGATCAGGCATGATAAAGCCCCTTTTCTTTGATATAACTGGCGACTGCGTCTGGGACTAAATACTGGATCGAGCGGCCTTGAGCGACCAGTTGCCGCAATTGCGTCGAACTGGTCGCCAACTGCGGCGCGTCCACCCAGATCACTGGATACTTACTTTTGACAGGAAAACCTGGTCGGCGGACACCAACGAATGTGACCAACTTGGCCAAGTCCGCGATCCGATACCATTTGGGCAAATAAGCGATCATGTCCGCCCCTAAAATCAAGAAATAATCATTCTCAGGATGGCGCCGTTTCAATTCAACCAAGGTGTCATAAGTATAACTTTTGCCACCGCGGGCGATCTCCAGTGTGTCCAGCTCGAACCCAGGATGATCCTGGATCGCCAGCGCCACCATCGCCGTCCGATCCTTGGCGCTGATTGCTGTTTTGTGATCGACGTGGGGGGGATTGGCGTCGGGAATGAAGAGGACGCGCTCCAACTTCAATTGCTGCATCACTTGATCGGCCATGACCAGATGCCCATTGTGAACAGGATTGAAGGTGCCGCCAACGATTCCCACACAATGACGCGGCTGAGCGGTGGGCGCCAATTTGACTTGTGTCGCTGGCGTAACTGTCACGGCTTGTTCCGTTAAATGCGTCATTTGATCGCGTTCACTTCCGTCGATAACTGTTGATATTTCTCCTTGTGGGAAGGTCGATAAATCGTCAAAACCCGACCCAAAACTTGGACCACCGTGACATCTGAGATCTCACTGACCGCAGCGACAACTGCGTCAGTCGTGACCGGCGCATTCTGTAGCAAATTGACCTTGATCAGCTCGCGAGTGGCAAATGCTCGGCGCAAATCGGTCAGAAAGGCCTCGTTGACCCCGTTTTTACCCACATGGACCAAGGGCTTCAACCGGTTAGCTTGGCTTTTGATATAACGTTTCTGTTTACTCGTTAACATAACATCTCTCCTAAACGATTGGATTCCGCAGACTAAAACCAACGCCAGCAGGTAAGTACAAGTCAAAGTGGCTTGCTGGCGATAATTTGATCCAGCCTAACCCGGCAATCACCAGATCTTGTGCCTCTTTCGTGGCGAATGTGTGCCGTTTAAAGGCGGGCATCTTGCTGATATCCGCAGGCGGCGTCAATAATTCCCCGGCGTGCTTATCATAAAACTCCGCCGCGGTGGCTGTCTTGGTCCGATGAACCAATAAATTGTTCTCAACATAGACCGCTAAACTAGCGCGCTGGCCGGAAACAAAATCTAAGCGCGCCAAGCCGCCTAAAAATAGCGTTTGTGGTGGCGTGAGTTGGAAAATCTTCGGCTTAAGTTCGTTTTGTGGGCTAATGTAGTGCAGCTCATCTTTCGCCAACAAATGGGCGATTTGAGTGCCATTAATGATACCTGGCGTGTCGATCAAGTCATGACCATCAGCCAAAGGAATCTGGATCTGGTCCAAAGTCGTGCCAGGGAATTGCGAGGTCGTGATCACATCTTGATTGCCGACGGTACTTTTAATGATCGCGTTGATCAAGGTCGACTTGCCCACATTGGTGGTGCCGACCACATAAACGTCACCGTGTTGCCGATATTTCTCGATCGTCGCCAGCAACTCATCAAGCTGGAAATTCTTCTTAGCGCTAGTCAATAGCGTGGCGATCGGATGCAACCCTTGAACGGCCGCTTGACGTTTGAGCCAATCGGTCACCCGGGCGCGGCGAACACTATGGGGCAAAAGATCCGCCTTGTTGCCCACTAAGATCACCGGGTTTTTCCCGACAAAACGGTGCAACCCAGGAATCACACTACCGTCGAAATCGAACAGGTCGACCACATTGACGATCAAGGCCTTCTTCTGCCCCAAACTATTCAGCAAACGCGTGAATTCATCGTCATCAATGGCGACATCGGCGATTTCGTTATAGTGCCGCAAGCGGAAACAGCGCTGGCAATAATAGGTTTCATTGCCACTGGCTTGTTGTTTCGCCAAGGCGGCCGCCGGAATATACCCCGCCCCCTGTGGATCCGTACTCTGCAGTTGTGCGCCACAGCCAATACAATACAATGCTTCAGTCATCCAATCGCTCCCGCCATTTAAATTGCGCGTCTTTACGCGCATAGTGCTTCATAATAAAACCTTCCATGAATCGGCTAAACAGCGTGACCCAGCTGTCTGTTTCCACCAGGGGCTTGACCATGACCGTCCGCACCCCGGCCAAATGTCCCGCCTGAACATCCGTCAACAATTGATCACCCACCATGATCGTTTGCCGTGGACTCAAATCAAATTGCCGCAGCGCGCGTTTGATGCCAGATGGGAGTGGTTTACGGGCACTGTGGATAAAAGGAATATCCAAATCTGCCACCGCCCGCGCAACCCGTTTGGCATTGTTATTGGAAACCACAATGACCTGAATCTGGCTTTGCGCCATTTCCGCCAGCCAGGCCCGCAGTTGACCCGAAGATTCCGGTTCATGCCAAGCAATCAGGGTATTATCTAAGTCTGTTAAAATCGTATTGATGCCATTACGTTTCAAGTCGATCGGTCGCAATGCATAAATGCTAGTCAGTAACCAATCTGGTTTAAAAAAAGCCATGTTCCACCTCGTTTTTCTTCTATTAATTATAAAGCGTCCCCTGCTAAAACACAATTAAGTTGTCAGCCGTTGCTTTTCAAATTGAGCAAACTTTATATTCGTAATTTGGTTGCGTTTCTCTTATGCTAAGGTAAAGGAGTGTTGTTGATGATTACTTATGGTTTCAGTGAATACGGCGATGCTAGCGTCCTTCAGGCCTACCAGCTTCCGATTCCCCTGCCGAAAAAACACCAGGTCCAGATCAAGGTGGCCTATTTCCCGGTCAATCCCTATGATGTCGCTTTGCGTCAAGGAAAATTCGACCCAACATCTTTAACTCAGACCATCTATCTCGGTAGCGATTTAGTGGGCCAGATCACCGCGCTGGGTCCAGAGGTAACGGCGCTAAGTCTGGGCGACTGGGTGATCGCCCATCGGCCTAACCGGGCAAACAGCGAATATGTCATCGCCGGCGCGAGTAAAACAGTTAAATTACCCAGCGGTCTGGCGCCGGACGTTGCGGCTTGTTTGCCAACGCCGGGAATAGCCGCCTACAATGCCTGGTTCCATTTCGCTCAGATCCCACCCAAAGCTACCGTGGCGATCATTGGCATCGCCGGCGCCGTGGGTGGTTTGTTGGCGCAAATCGCCAAGCAAGCTGGTAATCCGGTAATCGGGGTGGCCAATCAGCGCCACCAGCAAACAGCGCAGCAATTAGGAGTAGCCGAATTCTTGGCGTACGACCAATTGCCCACCGCACCAACTTGGCGCCACCAAGCAACCGTCGTTTTCAATACAGGCATGGGTGGTCAAGATCACGGCCTAGCCGCGGAACTAGTCGCGCCTGATGGTCAATTGTTGCGCTTCAATGGCGCCCCAGAGCAGGTCAGTGACCCCAGTGTTCAATTGATCGATGTTGGTTACCGCCGCGATTTGACTGATGGCGACGCTTTGCATTTTTGGACCGATTATTGCCAGCGCCAACCGCTCTTCTTACAAGTCGCGCAAACACTGCCCGCAACGTTAACTGGCCTCCGCCAAGCCCACCAATTGACCGCCCAACGCCATCAAGGAAAATATGTGCTCGCTTGGGATTGGGCAACGAAAGCGACGCCGTTGACCTAACCCACCAGCTGACAGTTTCAAGCAACCCGCTGATTTGTGAAAACAGACTGACCCAAGTCACGGTCAGTCTGTTTTTGAATGCCTAGAATCATTGACTAACTATTCAATTGTTGATAGCGCTCGTTCAGCCAAGTTAAGGTCGACGGCAAATACGTATCCCAAAAAGCCCAATTATGATTGCCTGTTTGTTCCCGATAGTCCAACTTCTCCAAATATTGGCGACTGAACGCGCGGAAAGTCCGATTACTCTCCAACAAGTGGTCTTCCGCGCCAATATATTGCAACAACGGCAGCCGCGTCACCTGCTGATTGGCCAACAGATTCAACAGATTATTTCGCCCAGCCTGAAATTGATCCTGCGAACCAAACGTCGCCTCGAAATATGGCGCGCGGTCCGCCCAAGTCGCGCCAATATCCAAGCGCCCAGACAAACTGGCCGCCGCCCCAAAACGTTCCGGATAGGTAAGCCCCATTTTGAAGGCACCATAGCCACCCATGGACAAGCCGGCCACAAAAGTTGTGCTCCGCGTCAAAGGAAAATCCAGCCAAGTCTTCAAGTATAGTGGCAATTCCTCGGTCAAATAGTCCCAATAACGCTCACCGTTGGGCAAATTAGTATAATAACTTCGCCCAGCATCAGGCATCACGATCGCAAACGGATACTGGCCAGCGTAACGCGCCAGCGAACTTAGGGTCAGCCAGGCGGCGTAGTCATCAGACAAGCCGTGAAGCAAAAACAGGACAGGCTGGCGCTCCAGACGTTTTGATGGTAAGTAGAGATTGAACTGTGTTTGTTTATTTAAGGCTTTAGAATACATACGATAAGTAGCAATGGACATCGAATCACTCCAATCATCAGCAATTATACCATACTGGTCTTTGAAAACTGTAGCAACAGCTAAGAACTTGCTGGGAATATCTGTGGTTGGATTGATTGAAAGTAGCTTGGCCGCAGCTTGCGCTGCGAAATTCGAGGTGAGCTCGCTGTGGGCGCTGTTTTGAGCCAATCCGAAAAGTACGCGGCTTGTCTCAAAATCAGGCCTTGTCCTAAGCGGCAAAGCCGCCAAACGTGTTCGCCGACCTAGCTTCTTCCGCTTAGCTACGCAAATATTCCGGAGGCAAAGCCCAGCCTCCAAAATATTTGCTAGGCTAATGCTCAGAAGCTGCCCAGGTCGGCTCACACTCTCAACCATTTCACGGCGATCTCACCCCGAATTTCTCCGCTCCAGCCGCTCAACGTTATAACAGCCGTTTGAGCACTCACGCCGACTGGCAAGCTATGGATGAATCAGCCGGATCGGTCGGTTTTCACTCATGAATCGGTCAGGAAACAAGTAGAGATGTTCAGCCTACGCAAACTGTCCCGACCTCCTAATCTGAATTTATTGGCATTGCCGTACCACCCCAGAAAGGGCAATTGTTTGACCTCTATCTTGCAAAACCACTTCGTTAAATACACAACTTCGATAAATACACAACTTCGATTGCAGATAGGCTCAATTCTGCCTAGCAACCGCCTCAGGACGTGTGGCTCAGCGGTGAGATTATTCTTAGCGATTTATCGCTTAGAATAAGGCCTGATTTTGAGACAAGCCGCCGGGCTTGCGGATTGGCTCAAAACAGTGCCCACCGCGCTCCAGCCACGACAAACGTCCTAAGGCGGTTGCGTTCTCACCTAAACTCATCACACTTGCAATCAAGCAATAAGACTTCTGAAATCCGTTGGTATTTCCGTACCACCCCACAAAGGGTGATTGTTTTGACCTCTAGCTTGCAAACGCACTTCGTCAAATCCTTCGTCTCGATTGCAGATAGGCTCAATTCTGCCTAGCAACCGGCTGGGACTGCGCGGCTCAGTGGTGAAATTGTCCTTGGCGGCTTTGCCGCTTAGGACAAGGCTCGATTTGAAGACAATTCCCGCTTTTGGAATTGGCTTCAAACGACGCCCACCACGTTCCAGTCCGCAACAGCAGTCCCAGCCGGTTGCGCTCACGCGCAATACCCTGCACACCTGCAATCAAGCGAAATAATCCAACCCAAAACACTGCTTTTTAGCAAAACAATTCCCGTAAAAACAGTGCGTCACAGCACCAAGTTCCATGATACAATACGCCATAGTAAGCAAAATAAGGAGTGGGACAAATGATCAAAGTTGCAACGTATAATATTAAGAACAGCAGTCAAACTGACGCCGAGTTGGATAACTGGTCGTACCGCCGGCCGAACATTCTGGCCTTGATCAAGAAACAGGATTGGGATGTTTTCGGCCTGCAGGAAGTGATGGCCGATCAACGTGCCGACCTGATCCAGGCGCTCGGCGCGGATTACCAATTGGTCGGCGCGGTGCGGGATGATAGTGCCAGCGGCGAATATAATCCAGTTTTATTCAAAAAGGATCGCTTTGAGGAATTGCAACAGGACACATTCTGGTTGTCGGCCACCCCAGCGGTCATGTCACGCACGGCCAGTTGGGAGGCTGCCTGCTTCCGGATCGCCACTTGGGTCCGATTGCGCGACCGGCAAACCCAACAAGAACTGCTGTTTATCAACACGCATTTGGACCATGTCAGCCCCACCGCTCGCGAAAAAGGGGCTCAGGTGATCGCTGATTTCATTGGTCAGCAGTCCGATCGTAATATTTTCCTCACCGGCGATTGTAATGCCGAGGCCGATGAACCATTCTACCAAATCTTGACGGCGCAACTCCAAGATGTGCGGCGGACAGTGCCTCATCGGGTCGGGCCATTGAAAACATGTTCCAGCGAAGACTTTACGACTCATTTCGATGCCGCGACTTGGGTCAGTATTGACTATATTTTCGCGTCAACAGCGGTGCAGGCGACGCGTGTTGCCGTGTTGACCGACCGCTTCCATGAGCGATTCATGTCAGATCACTTCCCAGTAACGGCCGACGTGACTTTGGCCTGAGTTCAGCGTTTCATTTGATGCCCGAGCCCAACCACTTTCATTAAGCTTCAAAGCAGAACAAGCCCTCAACTTTTGCAGTTGAGGGCTTGTCGCTTGACTTACTTAATCGTTAGCTGTTAATCATCGATTTTGACAGTTGCAGGATCAGGCTGGTCGGCGCGAACTTGAAAAGCTAGGATCAAGCCGATCAGCGCGAAAATCAACGTGAAGGCGAACCCAGCGTGGGTCCCTTGGACAAAAGCATTGGCGCCGGTCGCGCTGGTCCGGGTCTGGCCCCAAGCCAACAAACTGGTGGCGATCGCCGTGGCCAAGGCGCCAAGAATCTGTTGCAAAGTGTTCAAGATCGTACTGCCATCTGCGGCCAAAGCGCCGGTTAACGCGTTTAACCCGTAAGTTTGCGCTGGCGACATGGCCAAGGGCGCCTTGACCATCAAAATCATATGGGCCACAACCACATAGCCATAGCTGGTTTGCGGTGTGGTCAACAAAAGCAACAAGGCCCCGATGAAACTCAATAAAAAGCCGATGCGCGTTAAATATTTCGCCCCATACCGATCAAACAGCCGGCCGGAAGTCGCCGAAACCAGGGCGTTGACCAAACCACCAGGCAGCATTAGCGCGCCCGTCAGCGCAACCGGTACCCCCAAGCCTTTCTGCCAAAGCATCGGCAATAAATACATGGCGGACATAATGATTCCAAAATCAATCATGACCAAGGCCGTTCCCAAACTGAACTGCCGCACCCCAAAGGCCCGCAAGTTCAGGACCGGCGCGGCCAGTTGTAGCTGCCGGCGCCCGTACCAAATCAAACTGAGTAAGCCCACGATCAAACTTACCAAGACCAGCGGATTCAACCAACCACGATCACCGGCCAAACTAGCGCCGATCACCAAGCCGCCAAAGCCCACGGTGGAACCGACAATTGACAAGAAATCGACTTTTGGTTTCGTTAGAGGCACAACATTTTCCATGAAAATCACCGAAATGACCAAGGCGACCACCAACAAAGGCATAAACAGCCAAAAGATCCAGCGCCACGATAAAGCGCCCAGAATCAAACCTGCCAGCGTTGGACCCACAGCGGGCGCAAACATGATGACCAGACCGACTAAACCCATCGCCCCACCGCGCTTCTCTGGCGGATAGATGGCCAACAGCACCGTGAAAATCAGCGGTAGCATCAGACCAGTCGCGATCCCCTGAATCATCCGGCCAATCAACAAGCCGGTAAAGCCCGCCGCCACAGCCGAAATCACTGCGCCCACAATAAAATCGCTCAAAGCGAAAACGATTAATTGTCTTGTAGTAAAATGTTTGGTCAATAAACTGGATAAGGGCAAGACAACCCCCACCATCAATAAATAGCCGGTGACCAGCCACTGAATCGTTCCCGTATTGACATTTAAATCCTGTTCCAACTGCGGTAAGGCGATGTTCAAGGCAGTTTCGCTGAACATCCCTACAAAGCCGCCTAATAGCAGCCCGATCATAATCAAGGTCGGTTTCCTTCTCGTACTTGTTTCCATCAATATGTACACTCCCAATTCTCTAAAATCAGCGGCCTAAACGGCACAAGTGATTACTCTACCAGAATTTTCAAGCCTTCGTAAGTTTTTTCTGAAAAAATGGCCAAAAAATCTGAAAATAGGCTTGGGAAAATTGGTGGCGAAAACAGAGAGCGAGATTTCCTCCAGATGGCCTGGGTTTTCCAGACATCAATGGATCACAAATTTTCTGCAAGGCGCTCGGTTCCCGGATCACCGGCCGCTTACCTCAGAAGCGGTCGCACGGAATGATCATAGTTTTCGCGAAGGGAAATGTTATACTAGAACTGTTAATTGTGGTTCAAATGCGCCGCCAGTGAGCGCTGGTGGCATCTAACAGCGGCCGCCGCATCAAAATTGGGTCCAGACTTCTGTTTGATCATGCTTGACCCCTAAAGTCAGCCGCCTTCGTCGCGGCGTCAGTTAGTTAGCTTTCAGCCTAAGGAGGAAATCTTGTGAGTGAACCAGTCCCTTTATGGACAATGACCGTCCAACCACGGCCTGTCCGCAAACTGCTTTATCTGCCCGCCAAAACCGCCCATGATTATTTCTCGTATTGCGCGGAAATGGGTTGTGACTGGGAAGACTTTCTTGATCAGATCCCAGAAAAATTTGACACGGCTGCCTTGGTCACCTTGCCGCAGCGACTCAACCAACCCGGCCGCGCCATTGTGGCGGCGGGCATTGAGGTCCCGGAGGATTTCGATCAACCACTGCCGGGTCATTACCAAAGCGCCATCCTTCCCGCTTGTTCGTTGGTCTATTTTCAAAGCGCGCCATATGTCCAAGAAAGTGAGTTCGCCCAAGCCATTGCGACGGTCAATCAAGCGCTGGCCACCTATGTGCCTGCAAAATTTGGTTATCGCCACGCCGACCAGATCGCGCCACGTTTTAATTTTGGGGCGACACCGCAGACTGGCGCCAGGTTGGCGATCCCAGTTCTGCCACTTTAAGCAAACATCCCATCCCCGTCAACAGCGGAACAGCAGCGTCACCCTTGTTGATGGATTTACCGCTCTAACTAACGATTGCCCTTGGCGATCGTTTTTTTCATGGCCGCAGAACCACGAAAAAAGAGTTCCCCCAACCCCTTTTTGTCAAGAATAAAAAAGCAGTTCGCTTACGCTCCTAAAGGAGACGTAAACGAACTGCTTGACTTGCGTTCAATTTGGCTGCTAGGCCCGCAGCGCCGGCGCTAGTAACCAGGTATTAACGCTGGCCTATTTTGCTTCGACAGAACCGAGAATGTCGTTAGCTTTGACCGTCTTACCAGTGGTCAATGCCAAATCTTTGACCGCATCAGCATTGGTGAAGGCAACGATCATTTCCGCATGCTTGCCAGCGGCCTTGAGCGCTTCAAGATCAACTAAAGCGATCAGTTGACCACGAGCAACTTCTTGGCCTGCTTCAACATAAATGGTAAATGGTTCGCCCTTCAAGCTAACGGTGTCGATCCCCATGTGCAATAACACTTCGAGACCCGCGTCAGTCTTGATACCCACAGCGTGTTTCGTTGGGAAGACACTGGTGATCGTCCCCGCGACTGGCGCGAAGATCTCACCAGAAGTTGGCTTGATAGCGAAACCATCACCCATCATCTTTTGCGCAAAGACATCATCAGGAACTTCAGTGATTGAGACGGCGTCACCATTTGCGACGGCGTAAACGTCGATCTTCTTGGCGATTTCTTTCTTCGCTGGAGCAACGACTGCAGCTGCGTCAGCGGCAACCGCCACGCCACCGTTGGCCAAACGTTTCATTTCATCCGCGACGAATTGCACATCGGTCCCAACAATGACTTGGATATTGGTCTTATCAATGATTTTGACCCCAGGAACATTGGTCGCTTTGATCTTAGCGACATCGACCTTGCCGGTATCTTTCACCATCAAACGGAGCCGCGTGGTACAGTTATCGATCGAAGTCACGTTTTCAGCGCCACCTAATGCGGTGTAGATCCGCCGCGCCAAACGACCGTACTTGTCTTCACCAGCAACGTTGGTATCAAGGTCTTCGGCTTCTTCACCGGCAACATCGTCGGCTTCACGACCAGGTGTCATCAAATTGAACTTGGTAATCACGAAACGGAAAGTAAAGTAATAAACAACGCCCATGATCAGGCCCAGCACCAACAGCATGTATGGCTTGTTAGCGATCGGCACCCGGAGGCTTAAGATAAAGTCGACCATCCCGGCACTAAAGTTGAAACCGGCAGTCCAATGGAAAGTTGCCGCGAGGAACATGGAGATACCTGTTAAAACAGCATGAACCACATATAATGGCCAAGCAACGAACATGAAGGAGAATTCCAATGGTTCAGTCACACCTGTAAAGAAGGAAGCGAACGCCGCTGCCAACATCAAGGAAGCTGTGACTTTCTTCTTCTCAGGGCGAGCACACTGGTAAATTGCCAAAGCCCCAGCAGGTAAACCAAACATCATCACTGGGAAGAACCCAGCTTGGTACATCCCGGTAATGCCCTTAGTCCCTTGGCTAGCCCAGAATTTACCGATATCATCGATCCCAGCTAAGTTGAACCAGAACACGTTATTCAAAGCATGATGTAACCCAGTTGGAATCAGCAAACGGTTGAAGAAGCCGTAAAGGCCAGCACCAACAGCGCCTAACCCAGAAATGAATTCACCAAAGTTAACTAAGCCGGTATAAACTGGTGGCCAAATGAACAGTAACAACAGTGAAACCAGCGCCATGGTCCCAGCGGTAACGATCGGCACCAGCCGTTTCCCACTGAAGAAGGCCAAGGCCATCGGTAGTTTCGTGCCGCTAAAGCGATTGTACAACGCTGCGGCAACTAAACCTGCCAAAATACCGATAAAGACGTTCTTGAAGTTGATCGCGCTGAAGGCGACGTTAACATTCTTGACATCCATCCGGAAGAACATCGCAACTGCGCCTGGTTGTAACAAGGTGTATGGTGTCAGGAAAGCGACCAACCCAGAAAGCGCCGCGGCGCCATCCTTATCTTTCGACATCCCGTAAGCCAAGCCCACTGCGAACAAAATACCCAAGTTATCAAGGATCGTACTCCCTGTTTTGAGCAAGAAAGCGGAAATAACGTTGTTACCGCCCCAGCCTTGTGGATCGATCCAATAACCGATCCCCATAAATAATGCCGCTACTGGCAAAGTTGCGACAGGTAGCATCAACGAGCGACCCATTCTTTGCATATAAGCTTTCATAAAATTTACTCCTCCTGTTGATCATGCCCTGATTCCGACGCTGGGCTGTCGCCTGATTCCGGATCACCCTGATTCGGCCGTGTCCGCGTCAATCGCAGGCGTTCAATGTGGATTGCGATATACCCAAGTTCCTCAGACGTCATCGACATCTGATATTTCTTTGTCAACAAGACCCGAATTTTCTTGGCAATACCATAGCTTTCCGGATACTTGCGTTTGACCATTTGAACGATTTCTTGATCCAAAACCGCATATTCTTGATAATAATAGCGTTTCATCAATAACCGGAGATGATTTGCCAACCGTGAATAATTCAAGGCCATCGCCTCTGAATGAATATCCAGATTCAATTCCCGCTCGATCAATTGGATCACATCAGAAACGATCATGACTTCGCGAATACTTTCGCGCTTCTTCCGCACGCGATCACCACGCCCACTATGCAAATGGATCGCGATATAGCCCGCTTCGTCATAGGTGTAAGGAATATGCAGTTCCTTATTCAGATACTCCACCGCCCACTGCGCGATACTAAATTCCTCACCATACAACACTTCGATCTCGCGCAACAATTTATTGCGGATCACGATCCCATTACGAATATTTTCCGCCGAGAACGACAAGTGATCAGTCAACGCGATCAAAACATGCTCATTGAGTTGTTCCATCAGCACTGTTTCAGCGTGGTCAATGATATGCTCGGCCGCAAACAAATATTTCTCATCGATTTGACTCAGAAGATCTTGCAGCTTCAATTGCCCTTCCGGCGCCATGACAAACATGCGCTCGATCTGACGTTTAAAGACCAGATCATTTCTTTTCTTGCCAAAACCGATTCCCTTACCGATCGCGACTTTTTCCTGACCGTCGTCAGTGACCAAGACCGCGTTTTGATTGAGGACTTTCTTGATTTTCATTTCTACCTCATCTGCAGATGCCTGCTCCATGTGCCCTAAGATGTCTATTATTTTCATTAAAGCAAAAAGGCATGAAAAAGTCCACGAGGATCACTCCTCGAGCGCTCTTCCATGCCTAGTATCATCTAGTCACATGAAACAATATTGTTAACATTGTTAATTTAGCATATTAAATTCAGAAATGCAAGTGCTTTCGCGCAATTAAATCACCGTCATAGCGGGAAACGCACGGAGCCAAAAAGTTTGTGCAGTGCCTAGCGACCAGACCAATACCGCGGTAAGCTCAGTTCAAATACGCGTAAACACAAAAATAAAGAACGACTAATAACGGTTCTGCCAACTCGGATCAACGAGATTATCACGGTCAATTTTCGCGAATAGGACTAGACCAATATCCACGCGCCGATGCGGTTCACAGGTAGCTCAACTTAAAAATAATTAGGCAACTCGCTGGTCAAATCAAGACAGCCGCCATTTATGTTCAAGTCGTCAATTAACAAGGGCGTGGCTAGTTTGCCTGGCCAGCTGGCAGTTGACGGCCGAAATCGCGCAGCTTCAGTTGACCTGATCGACCGCTAACCGCGTGCTGAGTTGTCGGCCAGCTCCGGAGATTTTCTAGTGAGCTGGAAAGAGAGGAAGGCGTTGATGCCAATTTTCTGTGCCTGTTTAGCCACCAGCGGTCGCCTGCCCGTTTCAATGAAGCCCAACTTTTGATAAAGGCCCACCGCCGGCAAGTTCGTATCAGCTACCTCCTGGATGAGAAAGTTCGGGTACGAGGTCCGCGCAATGACAGCCGCCAGCAAGCGTGAGGCCACGCCATTGTTCCTGGCGCTGGCCGCGACGCCAACAAATTCGATCGAACCGGTAGCTCGCGGTGGATTCTTGAAAGACGCGGCAAATTCACGGGGAAAAACGCGTGCGGCAATCGTGCCCTTCAGCCAGCCGAAATGCTTGATCAACTCACTTTTCTCGAATTGTAAACTAAGCTGCTGACAGTCTGTACAAGCCACAATCCCCACCACTTGCCCCGCGGTCACCGCGACGAAGAAATAATCAAGTTGAAACGCGTGGGCGAAGGCGCCAGCGATGACTTGCGGATCTTTCGAGAAGTAGCCCAACCATTGAGTAAACCCTTCCGCAAAGATCGTCGCAATTTGATCGCGGCAATCAAAATCCAGTTCATTCGCCTGATAAATTTCCATTTCCGTGTGTCCTCGCTCTCATTAGATGCCAGCAGCTGGCATCGCGTAATTTCAATCAGTATAGCGGTAAATTCCCAATGTTGTCTATGGGACTTTGGTTGCAGCACGACCATTCTCGGTCAAGCGTTCACTGTGCGTGAGACTTGACCGCGGCACACAAAAAAACTCACTCAAAATGAGTGAGTTGAATTTGTCTGAAACCTTATTTAGCCAAAGCAGCTTTAGCTTGATCAGCAATTGCAGTAAAGGCTGCAGCATCAGTATAAGCAATGTCTGCTAACATCTTACGGTTAATATCAACGCCAGCAACACGTAAACCGTGCATCAATTGGCTGTAGTTCAAATCGTTCAAACGAGCAGCCGCATTGATCCGCGCGATCCATAACTTCCGGAATTCACGTTTGACCTGACGACGATCGCGGAATGCGTAACGATATGAATTCATGACTTGGGCATTAGCTGATTTGAACAGTAAATGCTTAGCACCGCGATAACCTTTAGCTAATTTTAAAACTTTCTTACGACGTTTGCGCGTAACTGTACCGCCTTTTACACGTGGCATAATAATTTCCTCCTTGAGACTATCTATCGAATATAATTAATGGCTAAGTCCTAACGAACTTGAGAAAGCATTTGCCGGATACGGCGCATATCGCTGCGTGATACCAAACCTGCTTTTGCTAATTGACGACGTTGTTTCTTCGTCTTGCCGTGGAAACGGTGGCTTGTATAAGCATGGCCCCGCTTTAATTGACCACTAGCAGTTTTCTTGAAGCGCTTTGCTGAAGCGCGGTGTGTTTTTTGCTTTGGCATGATAAGATCCTCCTAAAGTAATGTAAATGTCGATCAAGCTTTTTTCTCAGCCTTAGGTGCAAGCATTAGAAACATGCTCCGACCATCCATTCGAGGGTGAGACTCAACGGTCGCGATATCAGCTGTTTGTTCAGCCAGATCCTCGAGAACCTTACGTCCCACTTCCTTATGGGTGATCGCCCGACCCCTAAAGCGGATTGAAACTTTAACTTTATCACCTTTGCCTAGAAATTTCCGGGCATTGTTCAACTTCGTATTGAAGTCATTCTCGCCGATACCAGGGCTCAAGCGAACCTCTTTGATATTGACGACCTTTTGCTTCTTGCGAGCTTCACGATCTTTCTTCTGTAACTCGAAACGATACTTGCCATAATCCATGATCTTGGCAACTGGCGGTTTCGCGTTTGGCGAAACTAGGACCAGATCCAGATTAGCGCGTTCCGCCATCTGTAAAGCCTCGATCTTGGACTTGACTCCGGCTTGATTACCTTCAGCATCGATCAAGCGAACTTCACGTGCCCGAATACTTTCATTAATAATTAAATCTTTTGCTATGGGAAGTCACCTCCATAAGTTGTCGACGTTAATACGTCAACCCATGCAAAAAGCTGCGAGCGCAAAAGCACCCGCAGCGAAATATAATTCTTCGGCAAACATAATGTTTTGATACCCAGAGGTCTAAAACATGGGTGAGAAGCGGGAACTTCTGCTTAATTCAACTGTTCCATTGTAACTAGAATGGTAATGGAAGTCAAGAAGTTTTTTCAGATTTCCTTGTACAGGATGTTCCGCTGAGCGTTGGCGTTGGTAGATTGCAGATGTGGTGGGCTCCAGGTCGGGCTGGGGGTGGTGGAACGCGGCGGGCACGACTTGAAGCTTTTCGGAAACCCGCCGAAAATCTTCAAGCTCGGCCTTATTGTAGGCGATAAATCGCCAACAATAATATCGCGGCTGACTCACCCCCAGCCCGACCTTCCGCCAAGCGAACAAACAGCCCACCACCCCCCAGAGTGCGGAACACAACGGGTTGACTTTGAGCATTAACCTAGCCAGGATTTTGGAGGCTGGGCTTTGCCTCCGGAAGCCTGGCGTAGTTAAGCGCAGAAGTCAGTTGTGTGGAGCACGTTTCAACACCACGCCTCGATTGCAACTAGGGTCAATTCTGTCCAACGCCTAGCATAAGCAAGACAGACAACAAAACCGCCAGAGGCGGCGGTTTTGTCATGGTCATTCTGTTTGAGTCAAAAGGTGACTCCGTTCTCTCCTGCCGTTAGGTCGCTTAGTCCAACTTGCTTTCGATCTCAGCGTTGACTTTGCCAGAACCTGTCCGACTATAATTATGAATATCATCCAAAATGCTATCACGGAAAATCTTGATTGGTTCATCAGCGGCGTCTTTTTCACCATAACGCCGGACGGAAACCGTTTGGGCCTTCAGCTCTTCGTCACCCACAACTAAGGTATAAGGGATCTTCTGGGTTTGCGCTTCACGAATCTTGTAACCCATCTTCTCGTTACGCAAGTCGAGTTTGACACGGACACCGGCCGCCGCCAATTGTTTTTGGATATCTTTGGCGTAATCTGTGTGCAGATCCAAGTTTACGGGGATGACCTCAACTTGTGTCGGCGCCAACCAGGTTGGGAACGCGCCCTTGTAAATTTCCATCAAGTACGCAATGAAGCGTTCCATGGTACCAACGATGCCTCGGTGCATCATGACAGGACGGTGCTCTTGACCATCCGCGCCAGTATACTTCAAATCAAATTTCTCAGGTAACATGAAGTCTAATTGGATCGTGGACATGGTCTCTTCGCCACCAAGGGCTGTCTTGGTTTGAACGTCCAACTTAGGACCATAAAAGGCCGCTTCGCCCTCGGCTTCATAATAATCCAAGCCTAATTCGTCACAGGCGCCCTTCAGCATCGCTTGAGCGCTATTCCACATCGCATCATCATCGAAATATTTCTCGGTATTGGCTGGATCCCGATAGCTTAAACGGAACGTGTAATCGGTGATATTGAAATCATCGTAAACTTCCATCATCATTTTCAAAACGCTCTTGAACTCATCTTTGATTTGATCTTGCGCCAAGAAAGTGTGGCCATCATTCAAGGTCATTTCCCGAACCCGTTGTAAACCGGATAACGCCCCGGATTTCTCATAACGGTGCATCATCCCTAATTCGGCGATCCGAATCGGCAATTCCCGATATGAACGGTTGTGATGGTTGTAAATCTGGATGTGGGATGGGCAGTTCATTGGCCGCAATTCCAAAAATTCGCCATCGCCCATATCCATTGGTGGGAACATATCTTCACGATAATGATCCCAGTGACCGGAAGTTTTATACAGATTCAAGTTGGCCAAAACGGGCGTATAAACATGTTCATAGCCATTGGCAACTTCTTTGTCAATGATGTAACGTTCGATCACGCGGCGAATCGTCGCGCCATTAGGCATCCAGTAAGGTAGGCCGGCACCGACTTCAGGATCAACGAAGAAAATATCCAGATCACGGCCGATCGTCCGGTGATCCCGTTCCTTGATCTCTGCCCGTCGCTTCAAATCACCGTCAAGATCGGCCGCCTTGAAGAAAGCCGTCCCGTAGATCCGTTGTAACATGGGATTACTGGACTTGCCTTGCCAGTATGCGCCGGCAACAGACAACAATTCAAAATGCTTCAGTGGCGCCAGGCTCTTCAACAAAGCGTGATCGCCAAAACTCAGGTAGTCGCCTAAACGATAAACGTTGATTTGAACCGCGTCAATCGCGTTCAATAATGATGTCTGATAAGGATCATCCTTGAATTCTGCCAACAGTTCAGCTTTATCCACTAATTTCCGTTCGATCGGTTGATTAGCGGAGATAACTTTTTGCATCGCTTTTTTGATTGCTGGTAATTCGTTGATGGCAACCTGTCCCGCAGCCCGATCCGTATCTAAATAGAAACCATCTTCATTACTTTGGTGCTCACCGAAATGAACATCGCCGTGCAACTGTTTCAAAGCCGCGCCTAAAACGAACGCCGCAGTATGCCGCAAAACTTGCAATCCTTCTGGATCGTCACTGGTCAAAATCCGAAATTGACCCGCTTGTTTCAGCGGTTGCTCCAAATCAACGATCGTCCCGTTGACTTCACCAGCAACGGCCTTTTTAGCCAAACTACTTGCAATGCTTTTCGCAACATCAAGCGTGGTGCTGCCAGCTTCATATTGACGCTGACTTTGATCTGGGAAAGTTAACGTGATTTCTGCCATGATAGTTCCTCCTTGTTTTTGCCACAAAAAAAGCCCTAGTAATCGATTGATTACTAGGGACGTTATTGGATTAACGCGGTTCCACCCGAATTTTGGACATAGATCCACTCATTATGATCAATAACGGAATCACCCAAAATAATCGAAGCGGTCGCAATCACCGAACCGGAGAAGCTCACAGCCAAGGCTACTCTCTCTGCACAAGTTCAATCGTCATTGTGGTATCTTCAAGCGTTATTAAACCACAAAAAAAAGAAAAGAGCAAGTAGAAATTAGAGTGCGGCGCGCAACGGGTTGACTTCGAGCACTAGCCTAGCAAAGGTTTTGAAAGCCGCTTTTTGCTTCCGGAACATTTGCGTAGCTAAGCACAGAAGTCAGTTGCGCGCAGCACGTTTCAAAATTAGAGTGCGAGCCGACCCGGGTAGTGCTTGAGCATTAGCCTAGTAACTGTTTTGGGAGCTGAACTTTGCTCCCACAACAGTTACGTAGCTAAGCGGAAAGCACTGGGTCGGTGAGCACGTTTCAAAATTAGAGTACGGAGCGCAACGGGTTGACTTCGAGCATTAGCCTAGTAACAGTTTTGGGAGCCGGTTTTAGCTCCCGGAACTGTTACTAGGCTAAGCACAGAAGTCAGTTGCGCGCAGCACGTTTCAAATCACACCAAGCATCTCCTGGAGCACTACCCCAACAACTTAGGATCAATTTTCCGTTCCCGGGTGTAAAATTCGCGATCATGTTCGTTGACCGGACGCACAACCCGGCACGGATCCCCAAAAGCGACAACATTATCTGGGAGGTCTTTGGTGACCACGCTCCCAGCACCAATCACCACGTTATCGCCGATGGTCACGCCAGGTAACACGATCACACCGGCGCCGAGCCAACAGTTGCGGCCGATGTGGATCGGCAAATTATACTGATAACCCTGTTGGCGCAACTCAGGAAGAATTGGATGGCCAGCTGTGGCCAGCGTGACATTGGGACCGATCATCGTCCAGTCGCCAACATAAATGTGGGTATCATCGACCAAGGTCAAGTTGAAATTGGCGTAAACGCCGCGACCGAAATGAACATGATGCCCACCGAAATTGGCATGCAATGGTGGTTCCACATAACAACCCAAGCCGATCTCAGCGAACATCTCCTGTAATAAGCGTTGCCGTTCTGGTCCAGCGCTGGGGCGAGTCTGATTGTAATCATACAACTTCTCCAAACAACGTTGTTGGATCGCCGCAACCTGTTGATCATCCGGATGATAAAGATCGCCTTGGTGCATTTTATTGAAGACATTCATTGGTAAACGCCATCCTTTATTTTTGATAAAATCATTCATTGCTAAATTACGTCATTGAGTGGCTGCGCGGAAACCGGCTCCGGTTGCAGGGCACCATCCCCACACCAGCAAGTAGCCGCCACCGCCCGCCAAAAGGGCAATTCAGGCTGTGACTGGCTCATGCCCGCGGTCGATTCACTCGCTTGATCCGGCGTTGCTGGGACTGCACCAGCGCGACAATCAGCGCCAACAATAATAACATGGTGATCACCCAAACCAGCACGTTTTGCGTCAAGGGTCCCCAGCCGATCTCACCCAAAAGGTTCCACCAGATCGGTGCGAGAAAGGCGCTGACAATGGTCACAATGGTCAAGTAGCTGCTCATTTCTTCCACTTGATTCGGCGCTAATCCCTGTTGGCTGCGCACCACCAAGTACGGTCCAGTAAAGGAATAAACGAAATTGAAGCCTACCGCCGCCATGATCGCCAACCCCTGATTAGGCGAAAGCAACAGCCCAAGAACCGTCACCGCCGCGGTCATGTAGCCAGCGGTCAACACATGTCGCCCCCAACGTCGATAACTCCGCCCGAAAAGCATCCCGGCGGCGAAACCGCCAAGATTCATCAACGCCAGCGTCAAGCTGGTCACTTGGGCGCCACCGAATCCTTTTTCACTGAACAAACTGGGCAACTTCAATTGAACGCCCCAAATGACTAAATACGTCCAAAAAGTCAGTAAAATCAGCCACCAAGCGGAACGTGGTAAGGGCGTTCGAACCACTGGCGCCACCGATTGCGGCCGATCCGGCGGCAAGAAACGGCCCACCGCGAGGGCCACAAGTAACAGCAGTCCATGGATCCAGAAGACCCAACGCCAATTTCGCGACGCCAGCGCGCCGACTAGCAACATGATCATGGTACTCCCCAAGGCACCGATGCCGGTTTGATACCCTAAAAGACGCGTCTGCTGGGCGCCCTGATAATGATGAACGATCAGGCTGATGCCATGAGGCGCGTATAGCCCTAAACCTAGACCTAAGAGGAAGCGACTCACGGCAATCGCGCCATACGACCGCAGCCAAACAGGTAGGCACCCGGCGCCAGCGCCCAAAAGCAGTCCCACTAAAATGACCCGTTTACTCCCCCAACGACGCGTTAACCACGGATTGAACAATAACGTGATCAACGCGCCCAGATTGGCCAAGGTCACTAATAATTCGATTGCGGCTAAAGGCAGCTGGGGAAACTCCTGCGCCCATTTTGGAATCACGCTGGTGACGGCCAAGGCCAGTCCCCCCACGGCCGAAATACTTAAAATCGTAATCAGACGTCCACCCGCTTGGATATTCCTTGATTGTTTTGTCATAATGACCTCATTTCTGCCACTTGCCGGACAACCAGGTGATTTATCTAGTCTTTAGAAGTTAAATGTTCGCGCCATTGCGCCTGCTCGCCTTGCCAATAGGCCTCATCGGCGGCGGTGATCGGACGAATGACCCGGGCAGGCACGCCAGCAGCAACCACGTTATCCGGCAAGTCCTTGGTCACCACTGCGCCAGCGCCCACCACGACATTGCTCCCGATCGTCACCCCTGGACAAACGACCACGTTGCCACCTAACCAAACATTGTCCCCAATTGTGATTGGGTGGCCGTACTCCAGATCCGTATTCCGGACGCTAGCAACCACCGGATGACCTGCGGTGTACAGTGAGACCCGTGGCGCTAACATTACGTTGTCGCCAATCGTGATCGGCGCTACATCAAGAAGAATCGCATCATAATTAGCATAGAAATTGCGCCCCACATGAACATTGTGGCCATAATCCATTCGCATGGGCACTTCGAAATAAGCATCCTGACTGGGACAATCGATCAACTCCGCCAAAATTTCAGACCGTCGTTCGCCTTGATCCGGCGCCGTTTGATTATATTGATACACTTGTTGTTTGGCCTGTTTCCGCAAAGCGACCAATTCAGGATCGGGCGAATAATACAACCGTCCCGCCAACATTTCCGTTCGTTCTGATGTCATAAGAAAAACCTCCTGTAAGTGGATACAGGAGGTAGTTTACCATGTTTTTCTGGAACAGAGGGGACAATTTCGAAAGAAACCAGCCACAATTCTAACGGCTGAGCTTGATTGGACCCACCAATCACAGTCTGCCCAGCTCCGCCCTTGGCTAGGCGGACACCGCTAACTCACTACCGATGATACCGGGCGTAGGCCTGCCGGTAAGCACTCGGGGTGGTCCCCTTCCACGTTTGGAAATTACGATTTAGATTTTTTCGATTGCCAAAGCCACAGCGTTGGGCGATGTAGTCGATTTTATCATCGGTTTCTAGCAATAACTTACGGGCATTCAATAGTCGCACCAGCCGCAAATATCGATTCAGTGACATCTGAACGTTGGCGTTGAATTGTTGATTCAACGTCGTTTGCGAAACATGAAACCGGTGGGCCACTTCCGCGCTACTGATCGTTTCGCCATAATTTCGATCCAAATAGTTGATCACTTGATCGACCAAGGGCGCGTTGGGCTGGATCGGCGGCGAACTCGGCGCCAGCTCAGTGAAATTATCCGCCAGAAGCGCCAGCACTTGATAAAAATGACTAAGAATCAATAACCGCGCCACATCCGTAAACTCTTGATGCAGCAAGTCACGGATCTGATTTAAGTGCAAAGCCAGTTGGGCATAAGCTTCTGGATGGACCGCTTGGCTGGGGGCGCCAAATAAGCGCAAGGACCAATCGGCGCTTTCCGGTAATTGCGTCAGTAAGAACTGGTCGTCAATGATCAACCCGAATTCATCCCATTGATGTGAAGGCGCGCCGCTAGCGCTATGGACAACGCGGCGGTCAACGGCCCAGATCGCGCCTGGTTGGTGATGCCGCGTGGTGCCATCGGTTTCAAATTTCAGGGTCGGACCGGCCACTAAATAATTCAATTCGATGCCTTGATGCCAGTGTGGCGAAACGCCAATGCTGGTCAAGGGATCATGTTCATAGAATTTAAATGGCAGTCGCGGCCAAAGTTGCACGGTTTCATGCTGGATCATGTTATCCCTCAAAGCGCGTCAGGCCCACCTGGCGCACCTATTTCTTTCTGCGAATGACTCGCCCTAAAGACTACTTATATCATAGCACATCACCGGCTCGGCTCCACAGCAAAGCGGTCCTTTGTGGACGCCACGGCAACGGAATCTACCCAGAATTGTCCCCTCTTCCTGCCTAAAATAGGACCTTTCCCCTAAATAAAAATGGTATGCTGAAGACATTCAAACCTCCTGCCACTAACCAACCTAGCGATTGGTTAGGCGTAGGTTCGAGTCGCCGCAAGGACCATCAGCGCCACCTTCTTCAAAACAGCCTCACCTCAACCGCGAGTGCAAGCGCCAGCAAGCAATAACCCCATTGATCAATGGAACTTCAACGGAACTTCAACGGAATTTCAACGGAATTTCAACGGAAGCAAAAGAATAGAGAGGAGTTTTCAAATGAACATCAAATTAGTAGCAATCGATATCGATGACACACTGTTGAACAGCGCTGGTCAGATTCTCCCCAGCACGATCGCGGCCGTGCGCCAAGCACAAGCAAAAGGGGTCAAAATCGTCCTGTGTACCGGGCGACCACTGGCAGGCACGCGTCATTTCCTCAACGAGCTTGGCTTGAGCGGCGATGATGAATATGTGGTCACCTTCAACGGCGCCGCGATTGAAACGGTTGCCGGTCGGGTTCTAGCGCGTCATTTAGTCGCCAACCAACATTATCGCGCGCTCACCGCCTTCGCTCAAGATCACCAAGTACCTTTCAACGTGCTTGATGAAGACGGCATTATTTACACGGCCGATCATGATGTGAGTTGGGTCACAGTGGTGCAGGCCTGGGAGAATCACGCCGGGCTTTTGATACGGCAACCAGCTGACCTGCCGACTGACTTTTCGATTGCCAAAGGCTTGTTCGTTGGTGAGCCCGAACAGTTGGATCAAATTGAAACTGCGGTTCGCCAGCGCTTTGCCACGGAACTTTACGTTGTTCGCGCCGGTCGAAATTTTCTGGAATTGATGAATCCGATCGTCAATAAAGGGCACGCGGTCACTGAATTGGCCCGGTTACTGGAGCTCCCGACCAGCGCGATCATGGCGATCGGTGACGAGCAAAACGACTTGGCCATGTTTGCCGCGGCCGGAACAGCGGTGGCGATGGCCAATGGCGCGGAAAGTGTCAAAGCGCAAGCTGATTTTGTCACGACCAGCAACGATCAGGACGGCATCGCCCACGCCTTTCAAAAATTCGGTCTCATCGATTAGTGTCATGCAAGTTCGGTACGGCCCCTTCTTGGCGCCTAACTGACCCAATCAAAGAAGACAATTAACGCTATCAGCGCTGCTGACAGCGTTTTTAATTCCAATAACTTTCACAAACGACTTTTATTTTTTTAATTGTGAGCTATAATTTAATTGTTATAGCAGTTCGGTTAAGGGGCAAATCAACCGAACAAATTATTGATGGAGTGAGGGTGTGTTTATGTTCAAGAAAATTTGGCAACGCACTGGGCGAATCATCGCCTTAACCATTTTGACCACGGCCACGTTAGGCGGAAGTGGCGGACTGGGCAGTGGGATGGCGGCACAGGCGGCCGTCAATGATGATGTTCCCAATGGCGGCAGTTTCTACGCAGATGTGCCCGAGGCTAAAACGGCCCCCTTGCAGGCAGCGCAGTTCTTTCATATTTTTTCCAACGAGGCGATCACTGGCGCGCACACCAACGGCAATATCGCCACAGACGAGCTGTTCAGCGAAACCAACTTTGGTACCAATGTGATCGATGGTAGCTTGGTCAAGGATATTTACTACTTCCAAGATGTGCACAAAATCAGTTCTTCGGCGTTCGTCAGTTCTGATATGGCGCGCAACAAAGCCGTTTTCGGTGAGGATACCGAGATTGAATTGGCCAGCGCCAGCAGCCAGAATGCGATTTCGGTCAACCAGAACAAACTAGACCATTTACAAGAAGATGAGGTTTACCAAGACAAAGATCAACAGCAATATCTGAATATAAAAACGGAATTGGCGCATGATCTGGCTCAATCAAACACTTGGGGACAGGCGCAAAATTCTCCGGATGTTCATTATGACAACAGTAACGAGAATAATCGCGTCATCACCATCACCCCTAGTGTTAATGATGAACAGATTCTGTTGACCAAGAAGGATCAAGCCGGGCGACCACTGCCCCAGGCGGTATTCAGTCTTTATCGTAACGGTGCCACACAGCCACAGGTCACCGGGCTGACCACCGATGAGAACGGCCAGATCCGGGTCAGTGTTGCACAAGCCGGGCTGTACTATTTCGTTGAAACACAAGCCCCGGCTGGTTACGAATTAGATTCTGATCACCATTTTGTCGCGGTCGATCCCAGCAACAGTGGCAGTCAGGCATACCACTTTTATAATTTAGACGCCAGTGAACTGGAGCGGGATCGCCCGCTAACGATCAAGGGGTTATCACGCACTGGCGGACCCCTGGTGATCAATGTTCATGTGGGGAATCAGGCAACTTTGGACATCCAGTCCCAGATAAAATTAGTCATTGATGGCGCCGATCGGGTCAATCATGAAACCGAAGACTTCAGTGATGCCAAAATTCTCTGGAATTTCGTGGGCGCCAAAGGCACGCAGATCGGTGTGCAAGCCCCGTTCCAAGGGACCATGCTCGCGCCACAAGACGAGATCACTGCTCATCAGAATATTGATGGCAGTCTGATCGCCGATCGCGTCAATGTCAAATCCGGCGAGACGCACCGCTGGGATTTTCAAGGTGATGCTTCGACGAGCACGCCGGCGACGGTCACCGTTGTCAATGAGGCGCAGGATAACGATCCTGATCAAATCAACGTCAGTGGGAACAAGGTCTGGGACGATCAAAATGATCAAGATGGTTTGCGTCCAACCTATCTGACCGTTTTCCTCTGGCGTCAACATCAAGGCGGCGCCAAGGAACTGGTCACCCAGAAAATCGTGACTGCAAGTGGCGCTTGGCATTATGAATTCGCCGATCTGCCCACCCACGATCACCAGGGTCGCCCCTGGATTTATTCCGTTTCCGAAGCGAAAATTCCTGGCTACACCACGACCGTTTGTGATGATGACCTGATCAATCAGCACAGCCCAGCAGTAACCGCCATTGCAATCAAGAAAATTTGGGACGATGCCGCCAATACATCACAACGGCCCAATTCGATTACTGCTCATCTCTGGCGGCATGGCAACAACGGCATTGAGAAGGTCGCCGACTTCGAATTGACAGCAACCAATCATTGGCAAAAGCAATTCAATGACCTCCCTAAATATGACCAAGGCATCAAGATCCATTATTTTGTGACTGAAGATGATCTTGCTGATTATAGCAGTGAGATCAACGGTTTCGACTTGACGAACCACTTAGATTTGAACGACCCGGACACGACTACCGTCTTTGGCGCGAAGGTTTGGCATGATCAAGATAACATTTACGGCAACCGACCCAACAATATCACCGTGACCTTGGAACGGGCTTGGGAAACTGGCGCGGACGGTGAACCAGCTTGGCAATTTGTCGCCAGTAAAGTTGTCGATGCACAGACCAACTGGGAATATTTCTTTAACGATTTGCCGAAATTCTCCGAGACCGGTCAAAAAATCAACTATCGCGTCACTGAGGCAACCCCTGATGGTTATACGGTTACCCAGGACGGCCATAACCTGATCAACACCGCCGATCCTGAACTTGGCGAGCAAGGTACTGAGTTTATCAACTTGCGCCTTCGTAAATTTTGGAATGACCAGCAAAATCAAACCGGTCAACGCCCCGCCAGCATCAAGGTCCAACTTTATGCGAACGACCAGGCCCTTGGCGCTCCTAAAACACTCAGCGCCAATCAAAACTGGGTCGGCTTGTGGCTAGCGCTGCCGAAATATGATGAGCAAGGTAAGAAAATCAATTATACGGTCAAAGAAGTTGTGCCAGCTGGTTACAGTGCGAGCTACGACCAATTGCCACTAACGGATGACGGCCAATTGCAAGAAATCAATTTGATCGACACCTTGAACACCACCACCACCAAGCCCGAACAACCAGGCCAAAGCACTGATCAGAAAGCAACGAAAGAAACGAAAGATCGGCCAACGTCACAACATCAAAAGCGCTTACCGCAAAATGGCGAGCGTCCAACCAGCATCATGGCAGTTCTCGGTGGTACCTGCTTGATTCTGACACTAGCCGGTTTTAGTGCGGACACCTTGAAGCGTCGTCGCCGTCGGAACTGATCATAGCTAGACCCACTTTAGTTCCCTGGTGCCAGGTGCCAGCTAAGCCACCCACCCAACCGCAGCACCTACGCCGCTGCTGCCAGCAAAAATACCGACCCCAGTAAACAGCAGCGCCCAGCAAGCACCAAATAGCGAACGGCCCTCCAGCCAAATCAATGACTGGAGGGCCGTTCGCTATTTTTTCCGATGGAAACTTGGCACCCAGAAGTGGGTGTCTGAAAGATCCTGCCTAAATTCCTGATGTGATTTATTGTTTAAAGCACTTGATTCAAGTTTCTGATCAAGCAACTTTTCAAGCAAACTTTTCAAGCAAACTTTTCAAGCAAACTTTTCAAGCAACCTTCTTCGCGATCCGACTAAGGCGCGATGCCGCCGGTTTGCCGCAGATTAGGACCTTGCATCGGTAACTCGACCGCTAAGAAGCGAATCCGCTCCATCAACCGTTTGGCCTTGAGCACGTCTGTCTTTTGCCGCGTGTCCGCCAGAAATGTTTCCAGCTCGGCCATCGCTAAGTTCGAGGTGAAGCAGGTGGTCAACCGTTCTTGCATCCGGTACTGCAAAATGACGCCTAACACCTCATCACGAACCCACGGTCCATTACTATCCGCGCCAATATCATCCAGAATCAAGACCGGCGCGCTTTGGATTTTTTGGATCTGCGGCCAAACTTGCCCTTCACCGATCGCCTGCTTGATTTGGGTGGCAAAAGTCGGGAAATGAACCAAAGTCGTGGCGATGCCTTGCTTGGCCAGCTCATTGGCGACTGCTCCCATTAAGTAGGTCTTACCAATCCCGAAAGGACCAGTCAAATACAAACCTCTGGCAAAGGGATGCGGCCCTGGCTGACTCAACTCCTGCAACATCCGCAGCGCTGCGTTGATCGCATCCTTACGTCCTGCCGATTGCTGATAGGTCAGTAGATCGGCGGCGCGCAGATCATGAGGCAAGTTGACCATCGTGACCCGCTCCCGGCGCGCTTGAGCCGACCGGGCCGCCGCCAACTGAGCCGTTGGGCGATAGGCAACTTCGATCAACCCGTTATTGAGCAATAAATACGGCTCATAACCGGCCTGGGATAAGGCGCTGTTGGGATCCTGATTGGTTTTCACCTGGTAAAACTCATAGATTGCCGAAGCCGATTTTTCCAATTCCGCCGTGGTAATGACTGCCTGATGGGCGCTTAAGAAGGCCTGCACATCGGGATCACGCAAGGCAGTGGTCATCAAAGCTTGATAGCTCTGATCCAGCTTCTTCTCTTTCATAAATTTATCCAAATATTCATTAAGACTGTGCATGTTCGTCACCTCGCTGTTGCCTCTTTTGTTTGAGCCATGCTAAATTCTGTTGAAGCTGATCATCCACCGGTCCAGTTGGCGCCTTGGTCGTGCTATCCGTGCTATTGGGAACCGCGTTTGCCGGCGCCGCCGCGTCACCATCACGCAACCAGCTTGGCACAACGCCTTGACTCTTCGCCGAACGGCGTTGACTTGATTTCGTTGGCGCCGTGCCATCTTGCCGCTGATGATAATATGTCAGTCCAGCCTCTGGGGTGGTGATTTTCTGCGCCACCCAATCCTGGGCGATCCGATCCAAGGGCGCCACGGTCACGGTCGGGTTCTCCTGTAAGCAAACCCAAACCAATAAATTCAAGGTATCCGCAGAGAAAATATGCCGCTGTTGCAGTGTCTTTAAATTGAACTTCTCTCGATTACCCACATACAGTTTCGACCCCAGTTGCTTCTTGACCCACCGAGTAAAGGGCAACAGACTTAACGACTTGGCCGCCTGCAGAAGATCTTGATCTGTCTGACTAAACGCTTGCGCCGGTGCTGCAGGCGCGACCACCGCAGTTGACGGTGGCGTGGTCACCGCCGAACCGGTTGTTGGTGTTGTCGTGGTCGGCGATTCTTCAGGATTGAGTTGATCATAAAGGGTCAGCGCCCGCTCCTCCAAAACTCGGAAATCGATTTGATTAGTGGCCTGATCCAAGCTCTTACTGATCAGACGCGCAATATCCGTCAAACTAAACTCATAAAATTCATGCAACCCAAAGATCTCACTTTGATGATCCATGATCTCATTACGCTTGATCTGTTTTTGCCCCACTAAGGCAATCAAGGTCTCCCAGTCAAACGTCGCCAACTGCGCCGGACTGATCTCACTGATCATTTGCGTTGGCCCCTTGACGCGCAACGCTTGCACGCCCTGTCGCACTTCTTCTGGTGGTGTTAATAAGGCGCTACTAGGCAAATTAAACACATCCAAAAAACCCGCCGTGGTTTCTTGCGACTTGGATAAGTCAACTTGCGGTAAGGCGAAGGCGGCGACCAAGCTCATGTAGCGTTTCCGGGACACTTTTTCTAGTAGAAAAGTTGCTAGGATCTCTTCATGAAAGAAGTCCGCCGGCGCTAATGGGGGGTATAAGAAATAAAGGGCATAATCCCCGATTTGATCGGTCGTTTGAAAGCTGCGGACCAACCCGACGGCCTCGAGTTGGCGCCGCGCCTGCATAAATTCCTGTGGATTGATCCCCAATAATTCCAGTAATGTGAAATGAGACGACCGCCGTGAGCGCAACGCCTGATCGTCAACTTGGGCCCAAAGCGCCTGGTACAGTGTAAAGGCATTGGGATTCAGTAACGGCTGGTACAGCTGGGCCAGCACCCGTTGATCAAGATCCGTTAGAATCCCACCGCGAACCAAGAAGTAGCCACTGGCGGGATCAAGTTGGATTGGCTCAACCATTACTGTGGTCATCTCCCTGACTTGATTGGCCCGCGTCATGCTTCAGCGAACGGTTCTCCTTGGCAATCAGTTCCTGCACCTCTTGCATGAAAACATTCATGTCTTTAAATTGCCGATAAACACTGGCAAAGCGAATATAGGCCACATCATCGAGCTTAGCCAAATATTTCATGACCAATTCGCCAATATCCTCCGAGTGAATCTCGCCTTCGCCACTTTGACGAATATCTCGCTCGACCTTATCCACCACGGCGGTCATTTGATCCATGGAAATGGGCCGTTTCTCAGCCGCACGAACCAGTCCGCGCATAATCTTCTCTCGGTTGAATTCCTCCCGAGTCCCGTTCTTCTTGATAACCAGTAGTGGTGTTTGTTCGATCCGTTCAAAAGTTGTAAACCGATAGCCGCAATTTTCGCATTCCCGACGGCGACGAATCGCGCGCCCTTCATCAGCGGGGCGACTATCGACGACCTTCAGGGAATTGTGATGGCAACGTGGACATTGCATAATTTGACACCTCTTTAATAATTTCGATAACTTTGATCGCAGGAGTTTCAGTTCCCCCGACGAAATCAAGCGCACTTGCTATGCTTTATATTATACCTTAAACCAGCGGTGAAACCAATTTCCATCCCAGGATTTCGCGCGCTGACCGGTAGCCGTTTGCCTCACCAACGCCCCAGGACTAGCAAAAAAATCTTGAACGGTCCAATGACCATTCAAGATTGATTGTCGGCGTCTTATTAAGCAGAACGAGCCAACTTCCTAACGCCCAAGTCAGCTCAGAATTAGACTCGCACTTAAGCTCAGGAGCGTAACCACGACTGAAACGCGGCGCTGCGGACAAAACGCTGAAAGTTCGCGGTCAAAGTGGCCAAGTCCTGGCTAGTATCCAAGATGAAATCCGCCGTGGCCAAGCGCTGGGTTCGCCCGATTTGCGCGGCAAGCCGTGCTTGGGCCGCCACCTTAGTGAGCCCATCACGCTGCTGCACACGCGCCAATTGCAGTGCCTCGGGAAGATCAGCCACCAGAATGCCATCACAAAGCGTTTGATAATTCTCTTCGATCAATAAAGGAATCTCCGCCACCACTAACGGCGCGCCGCTTTCTCGACCACGCGCGATCGCCGCCGTGATCGCGGCGCGGATCCGCGGTTGCGTCAGCTGATTCAACTGCGCCAGCGCTTGGGGCTCGCTGAAAACCAATTGGCCTAATTTGGCCCGATCCAAACTGCCGTCCGCGCGCAAATACGCCGGACCAAACTGGGCTTGGACCGCCGCTAATCCTGGTGAATCAGGCGCCAGGATTTCGTGTGCGATTTGATCAGCATCCACCAAGAAAGCGCCCCAGTTGACGAAGCAAGTCGCGACCGCCGATTTCCCGGAAGCGATCCCCCCGGTAATTCCTAGGACTTTTGCGCCTAAATCAGTCATCAAGCACAACCCCCTGGGGGAGTGGCTGGCACTGAGGACAGAAATGTGTGCCTCGACCACCGACTTTGATTTTCTTGATCGGAGTTTGGCAACGAGGACACGGATCATCTTCGTGACCGTAAACGTGTAGCGCGAACTGAAAATGACCTTGATGACCATTGGCGTCAACATAACTGCGAATACTCGTGCCACCAGCGGTCACCGCTTGGTTCAATTCCGCGATGATCTGGTCGTGCAGCGTCTGCGCCTGGGTCAAGGTAACTTGATCTGCCGGCAATAACGGGTTCAACCGACTTAACCACAAGACCTCATCCACATAAATATTGCCCAACCCGGTAACCACATGCTGATCCAGCAAAGTCGGCTTCAACGCCTTATGATGCTTTTGTAGCCCGGCATAAAAACCAGCGACGGTGAAGTCGGGTCCCAGTGGTTCAGGACCTAACGCCTTGATCCCGGATAACTGCTCCTCAGTTCCCGTCCGCACCAAGGTCATCCGGCCAAATTTGCGAACGTCTTGATACTGCAGGCTGGTGCCGTCGGTAAACGTGAACACCACATGCACATGCTTGTTCGCCGGCGCCGATGTTGGTTCCAAGAAATATTTGCCTTCCATTCGCAAATGGCTGACCATCGTTAAATCATGGTCAAACCGAAACAGCAAGTACTTGCCGCGCCGTTGGATCGTCTCCACCCGCCGACCAATCAGCGTATCGACAAAAATCGGTTGATCATTCGTCACGATTTTCGGGTAAAGTACCGTCACCGTTTTGATCTGCTTGCTTTGGATCAAGGCGATCAATGAGCGCCGAACTGTTTCAACTTCAGGTAATTCTGGCACAATGATCCCCCTCTTTGTCTGCTTGATGCCGTTTGCTGCCGTTCAACCTAAATTATTTCGCGTCATACCAAGTAGCTCCGTGGGCGCTGTCGACCACCAAAGGTACATCCAAACTGACCGCAGAGTCCATCACTTGCGGTACGATTTTCGCCAAAAGTGGGATTTCCTCGGTGGGCGCTTCGAAAATCAATTCGTCATGAACTTGCAGAAGCATTTTCGCCTGTAGATGTTCTTGGGTCAAGCGCTGCTGCATATTGATCATCGCTACCTTGATGATATCCGCCGCGCTTCCTTGGATCGGCGTGTTCATCGCCGTTCGTTCGGCAAAAGACCGCAAATTGAAATTCTTCGCGTTGATATCCGGCAAATAGCGGCGGCGATGCATGATGGTTTCCACATAGCCTTGTTGCCGTGCTGTTGCTACAATGTCCTTGATATACGCTTGAACATCTGGATACTGTTCAAAATAAGCGGCAATGAACGCAGCCGCTTGTGGTCGCGAGATGCCAATATTCTTCGCTAAGCCGTAATCACTGATTCCGTAAACGATCCCGAAATTGGTGGCCTTCGCCTGGCGCCGCATATCTGGTGTCACTTGACTTGGATCTGTCAGCCCGAAGATCTTCATCGCTGTATTGGCATGGATATCCAGCCCATTCTTGAAAGCCGCTTGCATATTCTGGTCCCCAGAAACATGGGCCAATACCCGCAATTCCACCTGAGAATAATCGCTGGAGAAAATCTCCCAATCAGGATGACTGGGCACAAAGGCCTGACGAATCTTGCGTCCTTCCGGCAAGCGCACCGGAATGTTTTGCAAATTCGGGTCAACTGACGATAACCGCCCTGTTTGCGTCAATGTTTGTAAATAACGCGTATGGACCTTGTGATCAGGGTGGATCACTTTCAATAAGCCGTTGATATAAGTTGACTGCAACTTTGAGATTTGCCGATACGTCAGGATCCGCTCAATGATCGGGTGGCTCTTCTGTAATTGTTCCAAAACCTCAACTGAAGTGGAATAACCCGTCTTATTCTTCTTGATCACGGGCAGTTTGAGTTCTTCAAACAGCACCACCCCTAATTGCTTGGGTGAATTGATATTGAATTCGTGACCCGCGTCTTGATAGATCAAGGCCTCGATTTCCGTCAACGTCTTGCTGAAGTCCTGTTGCATCGCCTTCAAACGTTGACTATCCACGGTGATTCCCGCCAACTCCATCTGCGCCAAAACCAACGCCAAGGGCGCCTCGATTTCATCATAGAGTTGATCCTGATCATTGGCCCGCAACTGCTCTGTCAGCTGCGCTTGGAGTTGATAAATTGCCTGCGCCTTCCGACTCAAGTGCTCGCCTAAAACCGCGTAATCCGTCGGGATCGCCCGCTTGGTGCCCTTCCCGTAAACATCCAGATCCGTTTGCACCCCAGCATAGCCATGAAGATGCGCGATCACTCCTAAATCGTTACTGTTATCAAATGTGTTCAACAAATAAGAAACCAGTAACAGGTCGAAACTCATGCCCGCAATGCGCAAATCAAGCCGGGCCAGCAAAACATCAGTCTTCTTACTGTCGAAAACATATTTGAGCTGGTTTTCATCAGCCAACCACTGACTCAGGGCAGGTTCTTGTAGCAAACTAAGATCATCGCTGTAATACCATTGCTGCGGCGTGCCCAGAGCAAAGCCCACAGGCGTGTCAACATGATAGTTGTCGCCCAGAATATCCAGATCAAAGGCGCGAGGTTGCTGCTTGGCTAATGCGGACGCCAAATTACTTCGGGTCAGTTCAACCAACTTGATCGGTGTTTCCGCCGCGTCGGCTTCATTTTCATCCGCTAAATCGCCCAGATCCATTTTCGCTAATTTGGACTTGAAATCCATTTCCTGATAGAACGCGATCAAAGCGGTCTGATCAACGGGCCGCCGGTTGGTCGCCGCCAAATCAATTGTCAACGGTGCGGTCGTATTGATTCGCGCCAACGTTTGTGACATCAGAGCGGCCTGTTGATCATTGATCAGGTTCTCTTTCAACTTGCTTGGTTTCATTTCCGCGACATGCTCGTACAGACCCGCGATCGAGCCATATTGCTTCAGAAGTTTCAGCGCGGTCTTCTCCCCGACCTTGGTCACACCAGGATAATTGTCGGAGGTATCCCCCATTAATCCTTTAAGATCAACGATTTGTTCAGGGTCGATCCCCAGTTTCTCCCGAACGTGCTCTGGGGTATAGGTTTCCAACTCATTGACACCCTTGATCGTGACTTTAACCGTGGTGTTGGCCGTCGTCAACTGGGTTAAGTCCCGATCCCCGGTCACCACCGTTACCGGCATTTTGTCGGCGGCGGCTTGAGCCAGTGTGCCAATAATATCATCGGCTTCATAGTTCGGTAGCTGATAATGCGTCAATCCATAAGCGTCCAGCAACTGATTGATATAAGGCAATTGTTCCGCGAATTCCGTCGGTGTTTTCGAACGATTGCCTTTATAATCGGGAAACATTTCCGTTCGGAACGTTGTTTTACCCGCGTCAAAGGCGACCAAGACATGGGTCGGCTGCTCAGCGGCCAACAGTGAATCCAGCATATTGCTGAAGGTGTAAATGGCGTTGGTGTGCAGCCCTTGACTATTGGTAAAACGATCCAGCGAATTGTGCAGGGCAAAAAAGGCTCGAAAAGCCAAACTATTTCCATCGAGAAGTAGCAATTTATCTGGTTGTGCTTCCGTTGTCATCAGTCCTCCATCTTTTGTTCCCACGCTAACGCTGGCACCAGCTCGGCTTGACCGTCAAGAAACCAGCAAGCCCACCTAAACCAGAGTCAGAACTCCGCACCGTCATGTGTCCACTCTTAATTCTTGAGCAGATCCTCATAGACAGTTTCATACTTTTGAATATCCCCGGCACCCATGAAAACGACCACCGCGTCGGAATATTGCAACAATGTTTGCATTTGATCCAAATGTAGCACTTCACCGCCATGCTTGATCAACGCGCCGAGATCCGCGCTGGACACCTGACCTTGTTGTTCCCGCGCCGAACCAAAAATCTCCGTCAAATAAACCTGATCGGCCAGATCCAAACTAGCGGCAAAGCCAGGCATCAACGCCTGCGTCCGTGAATAGGTGTGCGGTTGGAAAACCACCACTAATTGGCGCTCTGGGTATTTCTGCCGCGCGGAGTCGATCGTGGCTCTGATTTCGGATGGATGGTGCGCGTAATCGTCAATGACCGTCACTTGACCGAAATGCTTCTCGGCAAACCGCCGCTTCACGCCAGCGAAAGTCAATAATTCCGCGGCGACTTCGTCCATTGCCAGGCCTTCTAAATAACTGACCCCAATCACCGCTAAACTATTCAAAATACTATGCTGCCCATACAAATGAATCACGAAATGACCAATGATCTGATCGTGATAACGGACATCGAACTCAGAGCCCGCTGGTGATTCCTTCAGATTGATCGCTTGGAAATCATCGTCATCTTGCAGGCCATAGTAGTAAATCGGCGCCGTTGCCTGAAGTTTCCGCAAACTAGGATCATCACCCCAAGCGAAAATCCCCTTCGCCGTTTGACGGGCTTCCTGCTCAAACGCGCTGAAAACATCGGCCAAGTCATGATAATAATCAGGATGGTCGAAGTCCACATTGGTCATGATCACATAATCAGGATGATAGGCCAAGAAGTGACGCCGATATTCATCGGCCTCAAAGACGAAGAATTTGGCATCCGCCTCACCCTTGCCCGTACCATCACCAATCAAATACGCCGTTTTATCAACGCCGCTGAGCACATGGGCCAAGAGTCCAGTCGTGCTGGTCTTCCCATGAGTCCCTGCAACCCCGATGCTGGTGTATTGCCCCATCAATTGCCCCAGAAAATCATGATAACGAATCACTTCCGCGCCTAATTCATGGGCGGCCTTGATTTCCGGATGATCATCTTGAAAAGCGTTACCGGCAATATAAGTCCAGCCACTCCGAATATTAGCTGGGTCGAATGAATAAATCGGAATACCAGCCGCTTCTAGATTTTTTTGGGTAAAGGTGTATTGATCAATATCCGAACCGGCCACTTGATAACCTAAGTCATGGACAACCATGGCCAGCGCGCTCATCCCCGAACCCTTGATTCCAATAAAAAAGTATTTCTTCGTTTGCATCATTTTCACCCTAATATCAAATTAATTTAGTAACGCCGCATCGCTTACGCAAATTGATACTGTCCCTGAAAATCAAAAGCCTGACCCACAACCGCGTCATGAGCGAGAACCATGATACCCCGACGAGCCGGCGCGTTCGCCAAAGCCAATTCCCGCGGGCTACAAATCATGCCGAAACTTGCGACACCGCGCAGTTTCCCCGGCCAAATCAATTTACCGCTAGGCATCATCGCGCCCACCAAGGCAACCACAACTTTTTGACCCGCTTGGATATTTGGCGCCCCACAAACGATCTGTAAAGGCTTCTCTTGGCCCACATCAACTTGCGTAATTTGAAGGTGATCAGAATCAGGGTGCGCCTTCATTTCGAGAACGTGTCCAATCACAAATTTAGGCGCGCGATCGGCCTTCAGTGTAGCGGGTTGCTGCGCGGCGCTGAGCAACTGATTGATCTGGGCCACTTGTTCCTCGGTTAATGTCACTTGACCTGAGCCCGCTAACGCAGTCAAATGTTTAGAAGCGTTGAATAAGTTGTAACCAACAACTTGGTCATTGTCACGGCGTTGAATTTGGATCAAATCGCCAAACCGGACGGCCTTTTGTTCGGAAGCCGTCGCCTGAGCAGTGGTCATAATAAGAACGTCGCCTAACGCGACCGGATTATAGCTTGTAATCAGCAATCAAAAAACTTCCCATCATTTTTTTATTGTTATTATTTTATTGTTAATGGCAACTAAAATATCGTCGTTAGCGACAGAAAGCCAGCAGTTCTGCAAAAATCACAGAAGCAACTGGCTTTGGTTGCACGTTTATTATTGTAAGCTAGATGGGGTCTTTTTTAAAGTCTTAGATCGCAAAAGCGAGATTATTAATGAATTTTTCAATCTCTGCCTTAGTTTTACGATCCTTGTTGACGAAGCGACCAACTTCTTGTCCATCTTGATAAGCGACGAAACTTGGGATACCCATAATGTTCAATTCAACGGCCAAGTCCATGAATTTATCCCGATCAACTTCGATGAAATTGATGTCGTGGTATTCTGCTTCAATGGCTGGCATACTTGGCTTGATGAACCGGCAATCGCCACACCAAGTCGCGGTGAAAAACAGCATTGTTTTGCCCTTTGCCGTAATTGATTTAAGATCTTGTTGTTCTAACTCTGATAATTGCTTCATGATCAAGCCTCCAAAAAAAGTTTCAATTCAACTACTTGTACTATATGCTATCTTTTAGTAAGCGTCAACTGAATTAGCTCCGCCTTTTTGATGATTGGTTGACTGATTGACTATCATATTTCGACCGCAGCTTGCGCTGCGAAATTCGGGGTGAGCTCGCTGTGGGCGTCACTTTGAGCTTCGCAAAGCCCGCGAATCTCAAAGCTGAGCCTTGTCCTAAGTGGCAGAGCCGCCAAAAACGCGTTCCACACAACTGCTTTCTGCGCCGATACGCAATTTCACTGGATTGATTGCATCAATCCAGCAAAATCGCTAGTCGTGTTCAAAAGCAACCCGTTGGTTCCACGCTCTCACCCATTTCACGGCGATCTCACCCCGGATTTCTCCGCTCCAGCCGCTCAACGTTTTAATAGCCGTTTGAGCACTCACGCCAGTTGGCAAGCTATCGCCAATTTATGAGGAACCACGCAATTGACGGCCATGGCTAGTGGTCACCAGCTTTAAATTGGTGACACCAGTACAGTTTGTATGATGAAGGAACCTAGTCTCAGCGAATCAACTGAATCGGTCGGTTTCCACTTAAGGATTGTTGAGGGAACTGGTAAAGATGTTCGGTCTACACAAAATGTCCCGACAGCTTGATCCAATTCAGTTGGTGTTGCAGTACCACCTCAAAAGAAGGCGATTGTTTGACCTCTAGCTTGCAAAATCACTTCGTCAAATCCTTCGCCTCGATTGCAGATAGGCGCAATTCTGCCTAGCAACCGCCTCAGGACGTGTGGCTCAGCGGTGAGATTATTCTTAGCGATTTATCGCTAAGAATAAGGCTCGATTTGAAGACAAGCCGCGCACTTTGCGGATTGGCTTCAAAACGACGCCCACCGCGTTCCAGCCACGACAAACGTCCTGAGGCGGTTGCGTCCCCACCAAACCCAGCACACTTTCAATCAAGCACAGATTTCCGGAATCCGTTGGTGTTGCCGTACCATCCCAAAAGAGGGCAATTATTTGACCACTAGCTTGCAAACGCACTTCGTCAAATCCTTCACCACGATTGCAGATAGGCTCAATTCTGCCTAGCAACCGGCTGGGACTGCGCGGCTCAGTGGTGAAATTGTCCTTTGCGGCTTTGCCGCTTAGGACAAGGCCTGATTTTGAGACAAGCCGCGATCTTTGCGGATTGGCTCAAAACAGCGCCCACCACGTTCCAGTCCGCAACAGCAGTCCCAGCCGGTTGCGCTCACGCGCAACACCCACCCACAACTGCAATTAAGCGCAAGATCAAGAATGAAAACCCGCCATTCCGAAAAGAATTTACTCATTTTGTTTGCCCCTCGCCGCAAAACGGGGTATCCTAGTGATTACAGGAGTATTTTGCAAAAAATTTGGTGATCGTGAGGGAGTAACCATGACAGAAGCATCGAAAAAATTTCTCAAATATACCTTGATTGGTTTCGCAAGTGGCTTAACGGTCGGGGCGACCGCAGCTTTTAGCTGGCACTTTAAGGAGAAACAATTACCGGAAAGTCTACTAGACGAAATCAAATCATTGTTTTTGAAAGAAGGACCGATCGAGGGTTCTTGGATCGAAGCAACACCGCGGACCATTACTTGGCGCGGCGACCGTCACTTGGCTTACTTCGGCGGGATCACCCGGGAAGAAAATCAACGTTTGGTTCAATACCAGTTTATTTTCGACGCCAAAACCAAGGAATTACTTGATTTGAAAAAAGAAGCCCTCGCCTAGGCCTGGGCTATGACCAAGCGACTTCAAACGACTAAGCAAAAACCATCACCCGGCAAACATGGGTGATGGTTTTTTGGATTATTCAGAAGTGCCCGGCATTGTCTGGGGCTGGGCGTCTAGGGCGTAGATCACCTGACCTTTCGCGGCAAACTTCTGTTCATATTCCGTTTGCACGTTACTGGCCGCGCGTTCACTGCGATGTAGATCCAATGAAATGAAGTCAAACTGCCATGCGCTGGCGTTCAGGCTGATCAAGGAATATTCAAATAATCCTTGGTTATCCGTCTTGAAACGTAATTGACCGGCTGGCGCCAAGATCTGTTGGTATTGCGCCAAGAAGCTTGGATAGGTCAGACGGCGTTTCGCATGCTTTGTTTTCGGCCACGGGTCGGAAAAGTTCAGGTAGAGATTACCAATTTCCTGTGGCGCAAAATACTCAGTGACGGCGGCGCCATCGCCCAAGAATAGTTGCAGATTCGGTAATTGCAAGGTGACCTGCTTTTGCAAGATCATTCCTAAAGCCGAGGCTTGGATCTCCATGGCAATGAAATTCAATTCGGGATGAGCCTGGGCCATGCCGATAATGAACTGGCCTTTGCCAGAACCGATTTCTAATTGGATCGGCAATTGTGGTTGCGTGAAACGTTGGGCCCAATGACCCTTCAAGCCAGATTGAGCTGAAACAACCAGTTCAGGATGGGCTGCCATTAATTCTGGCACCCAGGGTTTGTTGCGCAGACGCATTTATTTCTTCCCCTTCTTACCAGCGTTCAGGCGCTGGGGTACGTAAATTTTTGTAAATAGGACTAGGAACGCGAACGATACCACGATGATCAAAAGGGACCAAGGCAGACCAGAAAGCCCTAAACTGAACAAAATGGTCACACTATCCACCAGCCATTCAATAGCCAAAAGTGGTGCCAACACCCCATTAAACTGCTGTTGGCGTTGCTTCACCGTGGTCGGCAGCAACTTCGCCAAGGCGTTGTGATCGAAATGATGGTACAGCGGTAAGAGTTGATAGCCAGTCAAATATAAGAACAACAGCGTCAAGATCAGCAAGAGCACCGGTTGTTTGATCAACGCCAACAAAACGGCGCCAATCACCACGAAACGCAACCAAATATTGCTATAATCGGTGCGTCGTAGGAAAGCCCGGGTCAGCAGGTAATGGTAGGCCCCTGGTTGGCGTTGGGACCAGAAACGAATCAGCGAATCTAGCCAACGGCGCTGCACCACGTGGCCTCCAATTTCAGGCACATCCACGAACAAATTGTAAAAGCGTAAAAGCCGGACCTGGCGCACGTTTTCTTTGGCGGTCACTTGATACCAAGCCAGCGATTGTAAGGACAAACGGCGTTGCACCAAGACCTGTCCCACTTCAAGCAGGATGGCCACTAGCAAGCCCCACCAGCTTGACACCAGAAAGGCCAAGGCCAGGCTCAGTAATAATCCCAGGTAAACGACGCCCAGCAGATCCCGCTGCAATTTCTCGGTCACAACGGCGAAACTCGCTAAATATTGGCGCCAAAGATCTAAGTCCTTGTAAATCAGCACGGTCAGCACCAAGAGCCACCACTGCAAGAGATCGAACCTGGTCGCGCGCAAAGCAAACGGCATCAAGACCACGCCCACCGCGAGGATCAACGCCCCTGGCAGGATCAAACTGAACCACCGGGCCCGGCGCAAATAGGTTTTCATTTCTGTTTCTCGTGGCAACAAGAACACTTGGTCCGCGTTGACCACCAAGGTTGACAACTGCCCTACTGTCACCATCGCGATCAAAATCACCCCGAGTAGCAGCGGCGCCCAAGTCAATGGTGTTTTGATTGTTTTCAACTGGTTGCTATACCAGTAGGCCAAGGCTCCCGCTAAGAAAACAAATGCCAGAATCAAATGGTCATTAAAGACATACTGCAAATACTTACTTTGCTTGACCAGATATTTGCGGCGACGTTGCGCCCACATTTGCGCAAAATCAGACATCGCCATTCTCCTTTGCCATTGTCAAATAAATATCATCCAAATGATCTGGCGTCACGTGGAAATCAGCCGCCAATTCAGTCACGGTGCCACTGGCTCGAATCTGGCCCTGATTCAACAAGATGAAGCGATCCGCTTGCGCTTGGGCCGTCGCTAGAATATGGGTGGTCATCAAGACGGCGGTGCCATTGGCCTTCTTCGCGGCAATTAGATCCAGCAAGTTATGCACCGCCAATGGATCTAAGCCGGTGAAGGGCTCGTCGATGATCAACAAGCTGGCATCGGTCATAAAGGCATTGACGATCATCACCTTTTGTTGCATCCCTTTGGAGAAATGAACTGGAAACCAATCCAACATTTGGTCTAAACGGAAGGTTTTCAGCAAGGCGTTGGCCCGTTCCCAAGTCGCCGCCGGGTCCAACTGATAGGCCAAAATCGTTAATTCCAAGTGTTCCCGTAAGGATAGTTCAGGATAGAGGATCGGCGTTTCCGGCACAAAGGCGATCTGTTGCCGATAAGCGGCCAAGTCGGTGGCCTGTTGCAGACCATCGATCGTCATCGTCCCTGATAAAGGCTGTAATAATCCTAAAATATGTTTGATCGTGGTTGACTTACCGGCGCCGTTCAATCCAATCAATCCGACAACTTCCCCGTTATTGACCGAAAAACTAACGTCATTCAAAATTTTCAAGTGTTGGTAGCCACCTGTTAAGTGCGCGACTTCTAGCATCGTTTAAGTTCCTTTCTTGAACCCAGCAGATAGTAGGGACAAAGAATCCGAGTTTCAACGGTCCTTACTATTTTTTTAGTTACTAATATGATAGCATGAAATGGATAGTTTGGAATATTCAATCATAATTATTGAAGGTGAATCTATTGGATAATTGTATTTTTTGTAAAATCATTCGCGGCGAGATCCCCAGCGTCAAAGTCTATGAGGATGACGATGTGCTAGCCTTTCTGGATATTTCTCAGGTGACACCTGGTCATACCCTTTTGGTGCCCAAGAAACACGTGCCGGACATTTACGCCTACGACAGCGAATTGGCCACACGCGTCTTCAGCCATGTACCCGAAATCGCCCGTGCGTTGAAGGCCGCCTTTCCTGACGCCCAAGGCTTGAATATTTGTAATAATAATGGCGAGTTGGCTTACCAATCCGTCTTTCACTCCCATATTCATTTCGTGCCGCGTTACAGCACAGATGATGGCTTCAAGATGCACTGGGCCAACAATGCTGATCAGTACGACAACGCCAGTCTAACGGCGATCGCCGCGAAGATCAAGGCTGCTTTAGCTGAGGAGGACGCATAAATGAGTAAGCGAAAACAGAAGAAACGCCTTAATTTCGGAAAAGGACTGCTATGGGGCGCCTTGATCGGTGGCACCACCGCACTGCTCACCTCTAAGAAGAGCGGTGCCCAGCGCCGCAACGAATTTAGCGCCTATCTTAACGGCTTAGCAACCGCAACCGATAACGTCAATCAGAGTGTGCGCAAATTGCGCCGTTCCCTGGAAAGACTCCATCAAGCGCTCACTGACAACGCGGCGCCTACCGTAAGCGCGATCAAACAGGATATGACCGATTTTGAATTCCAAGCGCAACCACGTTTGCGGGCGCTTGACCGAGAAACCACCCAGTTGCAGGCCGATTTGAATCAGTTGCCCAGCGCAACAGGAACCCTGACAACAACTGACCAAGACGCGCGCCAATAGCCACCGCCGCGAAATATGAAGTTTTTGTGGCGAATTGGATTTTTTTAGCACCAAGGCTTGAACATTCCATTAAATTTGCTGGTTTGTTTTTATTTGCGCGGTAATTATGGTATATTACTAAGAGTGTTGAGTTTTTATCTAGGACTTTGAATAGGATGTGGATTCAGTATTATGAAAAAATCAATGAAGAAGCTTGTTTTAGCGGCCGCTAGTTTACTGGCAGTCGTGGGACTAGCAGGCTGCAGTAGCAAGACTGTTGTTTCCATGAAGGGCGGTAAGATCACCGAGTCAGAATTCTACGACGAAATGAAGAAGTCTTCTTCAGGCCAATCGACGCTGCAAACGATGATCATTACCAAGGCATTGGAACAACAATATGGTAGCAAGGTTTCCAAGGATAAGGTCACCAAGGAATATAAGAAGTTCAAGAAGTCGTACGGTTCACAACTGTCTTCCGTTTTGGCCAGCAACAATATGACCACCACCGACTTAAAGAACAATATTCGGACGAACTTCTTGACTGAAGTTGCTTTGAAGGATCTCAAGAAGGTTTCTGACAAGCAATTGAAGAAACAATGGGCAAGCTACGAACCTAAAGTTACCGTTGCTCACATCTTGGTCGAGAAGAAAGCCACTGCCGAAGATATCATCAAGCAATTGGATGATGGCGGTGATTTCACGAAGTTAGCGAAGAAGTATTCAACCGATACAGCTACGAAGGCTGATGGCGGTAAATTAACGGCCTTCGACAATACTGATACTTCATTGGACAGCACTTTCAAGGCAGCAGCCTTCAAGTTAGCTCAAGGCAAGTATACTGAAACACCGGTCAAGACTTCATACGGCTATCACATCATCAAGATGATCAAGAACCCTGGCAAAGGTAAGATGTCTGATCACACGAAAGATCTGAAAGAACAGATCTACAACACTTGGTTATCTGATTCAACGGTCATGCAACAAATCTTGGCCAAAGTTATCAAGAAGGCCAACGTTGACATCAAGGACAAGGATCTGCAAAACGTCTTGTCAACCTACGTTAGCAGCTCATCCAGCTCATCTTCAAAATAAGCTGAGCCAATCATCAGTCAATTTCAAAAACAGGTCGTTGCCGCGGCCTGTTTTTTTGATTTCCTTTTAGCCGCGCTGAGCCGGGATGATCGCAAGCGGCCGTCCAGCCGTCATCGAATCCAGGGCAGCGTCTAAAATTATTGAAAAATGTCAAATAAATTTGGCACGGCGATAATGTATGCGACCATTTATAAAGCGATTTCTTAGCGTTGTTTGCTTATTCATTTTGATTCAAGTCCCGTTCGGGAACGAAAATTAAGCGCAAGACGTAACAAATGCAGACATTTTTGTGGTATAAATAACTTGTCAAGATTTTTCCGTCAATTATCCATCATCCATAATCTTGGCTGGCAGCGTCTAACCTCAGTTTGACGCTGTTTCATTTTACTCAAAAACGACCATTGCGGCAAACCGGTCTATCCACAACAATTAGCACCCACACCTGGCTAGCGCGAATAAATCACAACTAAAAACGGCATTCAGCGTGAAACTGCTGAATGCCGTTTTTGATTGCTGGGGTTCCCATCCTGAACTTGGCAGTCTAAAGATGAATCTCCGCCTGACTCTTAGGTCGATAGAAACGGCGATTATCAAGACCGAAAATGCGCTCACTAAACTCGCCAGGCGCAGTCTTGGTCAGCGCCTTGGTGATCATGTTGATCGAAGCGTCCATTTCATCGATACTATGCAACACTTCGGCTTCCAACAGTTTAGGCCGCTCAGGAGAACCATATTCGAGCAACCCGTGATGCGCCAGGACCACATGACGCAAAAGCATCACATCTTCGTCAGCGGGATCGATCTTCAGCGCCGCGCAGGCCAAGACGATTTCCTCATCGATCAGCACGATATGGCCAATCAAATTACCAGGTAACGTATATTCTGTGCCGACGGGACCGCTAAGCTCAATGGTCTTGCCTAAGTCGTGCAACAACACCCCAGATAATAGCAAGGCATAGTTGATCTGCGTATATTGTTGGCTGATCTGTTTGGCCAATCGCATCATACTCAAGGTGTGAAACGCCAAACCGCCAGCAAAGTCATGGTGATTGCTTTTGGCCGCAGGATGCTGATAAAAAGCCGCCTGATGCTTCTGCAGTAGGAAGCGGACAATTCGATTCCATTTCGCGTTATCGATATTGAAAACTTCCTGATTGATCTCCGTCGCCATTTGTTCCGCACTTAGCGGCGCTTGCGTGGTAAATTGCCCCACCTGAAAGCCTTCGCTAGCTTTCGCCAAATGGACCCCGGTGATTTTCACCTGAGGCTGCCCATTATACACATCTCGCTGCCCAGTCAAATGAACGATTTGCCCACTACTGAACTGGGCGATGTCTTCATCATGAGCATCCCAAAGCATGCCCGAGATATCACCGGTTCGATCCTGAAAAGTCAGCGAAATGAAACGTTTGCCGTTTTTGGCGATCCGGACATCCGCTTGCTTGATCAAAACAACAATATTGAAAGCTTCACCTGTTTTTAAGTCACTTAAGTGTACTGTCACGTGCCCTTAGCCTCCTTCAACTATCTGGGAAAAGAGTGTTCAGATAGTAGTGCCTTCATAATCCCTGGCTTAGCCGCGATATAGGTCTGTGATCGGTTTGGACACGATTTGGTTGATCTCATCCATCAGATCATTCATCGCCCGTTCATTTTCCATCAAGGCCATGACCACATCGATCTTCATCAATTGGCCACTCAGGTCTTGCATTTTCTTGATATCATCTTCATCGGGTTCTTGGCCTGACATTTGTTTCTGGCTCAGTTCCATTTGCATTTGTTGCATTTGTTGAAACAGTCCATAAGCGATCGGATCAGCTTTCAGCTTGCCAAAACCTGCTTGTAGCGCGGTGAATTGCTGTGTTTCTCGCAAAACTGTTGCCATTTCGTTAGCGTTGTCATAAATATTGGGGTTCATTGTAAGACTCCTTTTGCTGATTTATTGGCCAAAAAGACCTTTGACATTATTATACCATTGATCGAGGTTATTCTTCGCGTTTCCCAGACCATCTTTTGCTTTTTCCCAAGTATCATTCAACCCGCTTTGCAGATCGTCAAACCAATCAGCGCTGCCGGTAGTTGTGTCCTCTTTCTGCTTGGCGATACTAGCCGCATCGTCGGTCCCAAAACTGGTTTTCGGACTGTAAGCCAGCATCTTCGTCATTTCAAGCTTGAAAATCGCGGCCGCGCCCTGACTGCTGGTTCCTTGTAAGAAATGGGAGGCGTCGGTTTTATCAAAACCGACCCAAGTCGCCACAACAATATCTGGCGTGTAGCCCACGATCCATTGGTCTTTGGTGCCATAGCCATAACTGCGGGGAACTTCGGTGCTACCGGTTTTGCCAGCTACCGCGTAGCCAGCAGGCTTGGCACTTTGGCCCGTCCCCTCGTTGAAGACGCCTAGCAACATACTGGTCATGATCTTCGCGTTATTGGCGCTCATGACCGTTCGCGATTTCGTCTTGGTATTATCCACGATGACCGCGCCAGTAGCATCCACGATCTTGGTGATGAAATGAGCGCTGGTCATGCGGCCTTGATTGGCGAAAGTCGTATAGGCCTGAGCCATTTGCAGTGGCGAAACCCCTGTAGACAGACCCCCTAAGGCCAGCGCCAAGTTCTGATCGCCGGACTCAACCTTAATGCCGAATTTCGCCACCGAATCGACCCCTTTATTGACGCCGATCTGGTCGAGTAACCAAACAGCCGGGACATTGCGACTTTGTGCCAGGGCCTGATACATGGGCACCTGTCCCAAATATTGATTATCCGCATTGGTCGGATGGTATTTGTTTTTACCAAAAGTCATATCCTTATCGGTTAAGGTGGAATCATAATGGTACCCATTGGCCAAGGCCGGCGCGTAAACCGCTAGTGGCTTGATGGTCGATCCAGGTTGACGCTTGGCCATCGTGGCATAATTATAACTACGAAAGGCATGATCGCCGCGGCGACCAACTACTGCCACCACCCCACCAGTGGCGGGATCTAGCGCAACCGAGCCGGATTGAGCGATAGTCCCATCTGCGGCGTTTGCCGGAAAGGCCCAGCTTTGGTCGTAAGCTTGTTGCATCTGAGTCTGATAGTTCTGATCCAAGCTGGTGTAGATCTTGTAACCCTTATTCAGGACCTCCGTCTCAGAAAGGCCATAGTCATTGATCGCCTCGCTGATCACCGCGTCGAAATAATAGGGGTATTGATAGCCATTACTTTGTTGATAAGTATTGGTGATCACCAATTGCTCTTGCTTAGCTTGCGCTGCTTGGCTTGCGGTCAACATGTTAGTCTGGGTCTCCAAATCTAGCACCAGATTACGCCGACTGACCGCGTTCTTCGGTTGCTTGACCGGATCGTAGAAGGTGGGGTTGCGCAGCATCGCCGCCAAAGTCGCGCCCTGGGCAACCGTTAAGTCGCTGGCATTGCGACCGAAATAACGCCGCGAAGCATCCTGCACGCCCCAAACACCGTTGCCAAAATAGGCGTTATTTAAGTACATCGTCAGCACGTCATCTTTGCTATAAACACGATTGATTTCGACAGCGAGGAAGATTTCGGCCATTTTTCGACTAAGCGTTTGCTTCTGAGACAGCAACATATTCTTGGCCAGCTGCTGGGTGATCGTACTGCCACCACCCATGATCTGACCGTGATGGATCACATAATTCAGCGCCGAGCGCGCGATTCCTTTGATACTAAAGCCCAAGTTACGATAAAACGAGCGATCTTCGGTAGAAATGACGGCATTTTGAACATGCTTGGAAATTGCGTTCAGTTCAACGAAGGTCCCTTTTTGCGAATATAATGTGCCCGCCACTTTCTGATTCTGATCATAGACCGTCGAGCGCGTTTGCTTCAAGGACGCTTTCAGACTCTCCACATCGGCTACCTTTGCTTTGACCGTGTAAAAAGCGGATAATGACAAAAAGGCCGTTAATAAAATCAACAGCAACCAGCGCGTTAATTCCCAACGATGCCACCACCTGCGAAAACCCTGCCAAAAACGACTACCCTCTGGCTGTCGTGGCGTTTTGGCCTCTTTTGTCCCGTGTTTACGTTTCATTATTTATCAACCACCAATAATCCATATTTTACCATGAAACCAAGAAATTCCATCAGGCTGGCGCCGCATTTAATGCTTTTTTAGCATTCCTGAGGGTTTCAAGCTTCAGTGGTCAAACAAACCAGAAAGGATGATCCTGATTTTGAGCGCACCCGTTAATTATTTCAACCTGACCCTACCCGCTACGCAGCCTGCCGTGGCCCTGCGCCAACTCTTACAGGATTGGCTGATTCCTTGGAAGTGGCAGCACCTCTTGCGTGTCGGTCAAAAAGTCCAAGTCAATGGGCGTTACCGCTACTTCAATGAGTTAGTCGGTCCCGGCGATCAAATCAGTTTGAACTTCGATTTTCTCGCCGCAGAAACGCAACCTTATCGGCCAAGTCCAGGACACCTGCCCTTACTTTACCAGGATGAAACGACGGTGGTCGTCAACAAACCCAGTGGGCTGAAGACCCATCCCAATAAACCCACTGAAACTGGGAGCGTCTTGAACATCCTCAGCCAACAGCTAACGGTGCCACCACTCATGGTCCATCGCTTGGATCAACAAACCAGCGGCGCCTTGCTGATCGCCACCAGCCCAGCGGTGGTGCCCATCTTCAATCGTCAACTCAGTCTGAAAACCATGGGGCGCGACTACCTGGCCTGGGTCCACGACCAGCATCAACTGCCGCTAACAGGCGCGATCGACTTGCCGATTGGCTTAGATCCCCTTGATCGCCGGAAACGTCAGGTTGATTTCAAAACCGGGCTCCCCGCCCAAACTAATTATCAGGTCCAGTGTTATCAAGCTCAGCGGAGCTTGGTCGCCTTGCAGTTGACTACGGGACGCACCCACCAACTCCGCGTCCATTTGGCGGCCCTGGGGCATCCAATCATCAACGACCCACTGTATGACCCCCAGGCTGACCTTCAAGCGCCCATGCTGCTTCATGGCGCCCAGCTCCATTTCGACCAACCATTTAGCACTAACTTGGTGACCGTCACTGCCCCATTGCCCAGCTACTTCCCAACTGGTGATTTGAATTGACCGTGGCGAACAACCCAATACCGCAAGGCGCCGCCGCAATGACCAACGATCAGGCGGACCACAATCTTTATGCAGGAAAGATTCTAGACCCAGAAAAGGCAGCCGCGACCTGGCTGCCTTTTTAAACGTTCTGCGGGGTGCAGACCGCTGCGCCTTAAAGTATCAGATTGCCAAATCTGCTGCGCAGCTTAATCAATCTGATAAATTAATGCTCACGGTCTAACCACACCTCTCCGCACTCTTTTGAAACGTGCTGCGGGGTGCAGACCGCTGCGCCTTAAAGTATCAGATTGCCAAATCTGCTGCGCAGCTTAGTCAATCTGATAAATTAATGCTCACGGTCTAACCACACCTCTCCGCACTCTTGCATCAAAAAAAGCGTTGTCCCGGCATGACCGGAACAACGCTGTCGACTTGATTTGAAGGAGGAAATCGAACTTATTTGGATTTGATATAGTTGGTCCCATCGGCTTTTGGTGCAGTTGCTTTGCCAAGGAAGAAGACCAAAACTAAAATCGTCAAAATATAAGGGGCAATCAAAAGATAAACAGATGGGATCTTGTTGATACCAGGTAATTGACCCCCAATGATACTCAGACTTTGCGCGAACCCGAAGAACAAAGCGGCGCCCATGGCACCGATCGGATTCCACTTGCCAAAGATCATCGCAGCCATAGAAATGAACCCTTGACCAACGATCGTCCCAACAGAGAAGTTCCCAGAAATAGATTGAGCGAAGACAGCCCCGCCGATCCCGCCGAGGAAACCAGAAATCAAGACGCCGGCATAACGATAGCCGTACACATTGATTCCCAGCGTATCAGCCGCTTGGGGATTCTCACCCACAGACCGCAAACGTAAGCCAAACTTGGTTTTGAACATCAACCACCAAGCAAAGACCGCCACTAAAATCGCGACATAGGCCATCAATGAAGTGTCCTTGAAGAAGATCGGACCCAACACTGGAATCTTGGACAAACCTGGGAAGGAGAAATACCCAAAGTTCTGTTCGATGTTGTCAGTTTGACCTTTGGCATACATCGCCTTAACTAAGAACACACCCAGCGCCGGTGCCATTAAGTTCATCACGGTACCACTGATAATGTGGTCCGCACGGAAATTGATGGTCGCCACAGCGTGAAGTAAGGAGAAGATCACCCCGACAACACCACCAACCAAGGCAGCGATCCAAGGTGTGGCCTTGCCCAGGCTTCCAGCAAAAGTCAGGTTGAAAACAACCGAACTGAAAGCACCCATAACCATGATACCTTCCAGTCCAACGTTGACGATCCCGCCGCGCTCAGAGAAAGTACCACCCAGTGCGGTGAAGATCAACGGTGTGGAATAAACTAAGGTTGAGGAAATGATGATTGCAACGATACTGACCCAGTTCATTATAAACGACCCCCTTCTTGCGCATCTTTTTCTTCGGTCACAACCTCTTTAGCAATCGGAGTTTTTGGTAATTCCTTATTGGCATTATCCTTGTTCTTGAAGAGTTTGCTAATAACATAGTCGATCCCCACGAAGAAGATAATGCTGGCAGTTACGATGCTGACGATTTCGAAAGGCACTCCGGCACCAGTCTGCATACCCAAACCACCAATTTGTAAGATACTGAAGAGTAACGCTGATAATAGGATTCCTAAGGAACTACCGCCACCTAATAAGGAGACGGCCATCCCGTCGAACCCGATGGACATCGATGCTGTTTGGATGAAGAAGTTTTGATAAGTCCCCAAACCTTCCATGACGCCACCTAAACCGGCCAAAGTACCGGAAATAACCATCGACATAATGATTGTTTTTTTCGAGCTCATCCCAGCATATTCGGAAGCAAATGGGTTCAGCCCAACGGAACGGATCTCAAAGCCTAAAGTTGTCTTTTTCATGATGACCCAAACGACTACTAGCGCAATCAGGGCTAAGAAAAGACCAAAGTGAACCCGAGAATCCCCAAACATATGACTCAGCCAGTCAACGTGCAACGTGGCATGATGCGAAATCATCTTGGTTGCATCCTGGCTAGTTCTGAAATGTGCTGGCATGACATCTTGCATCAAATAAGTGCTAAGGTACAAAGCAACATAGTTCAACATAATCGTGACGATAACTTCACTGGTTCCAAAGAAAGCCCGTAGGAACCCAGGAATCGCCCCCATGATCGCGCCAGCTAAAGCGCCGGCAATAATAGCTAATGGTAATAAGACAAATGTTGGTAAATTAGGAAACGCCAAAGCAACCCAGATGCTTGCGACCCAACCAGCCAAAGCCTGACCAGAAAGACCAATGTTGAAGAAGCCGGCGGAGTTGGCCACGGAGAAACCTAAGGCAGTGAAAATCAATGGTGTCGCTTGACGTAAGGTCTCACCAATACTGACGGAACTCCCTAAGGAGCCTTGGATCATGGAGCCATACGCTTGGAGCGGATTGTAGCTATAAAACAACATAATGATCGCGCCAACTAGAAAGCCAGCTAGGATCGAGAATAACGGGATCAAGATTTTTCGAGTCGTACTATTGACTTTGATCAATTAAATCTCCTCCTTTGCTGTCTCTGCTTGCGTCTGGCCAGCCATCAACAAGCCTAACTCTTGCTCGGTAGTTGTTTCTGGGCGAACTTCCCCAGCAATCTTGCCATCATGAAGCACAATGATACGATCAGAAAGATTCATGATTTCATCCAATTCGAAACTGATCAACAGAACCGCTTTACCGGCGTCACGTTGGGCAATCAATTGACGGTGGATATATTCGATCGCCCCAACGTCCAAGCCCCGGGTTGGTTGGGCGACGATAATCAAATCGGCGTCACGATCCAATTCGCGGGCAATGATCGCCTTCTGCTGGTTACCACCTGATAATTCGCCGGCCCGCAGTTGTTCGTTAGTCGTCCGAATATCATATTCCTTGATCAAACGTTTCGCGTGTTCACGCATCTTGCCATAGTCCAAGAAACCATGTTCACTGATCGGCGCCCGATAATACGTTTGCAACGCCAAATTCTCGGCCAGACTCAATTGCAGAACAAGGCCATACTTCTGCCGATCTTCCGGTACATGGGCCACCCCAGTTTCCGTGATCTTCCGCGGTGCTGCATTGGCACGCTCATGATTCTTGATCAAAATCTCGCCGGAAACGATCTTGCGCAGACCAGTCAACGCTTCGATCAGCTCGGTTTGACCATTACCATCGATCCCGGCGATTCCTAGGATCTCACCCGACTTCACGCTGAAATCAACGCCTTTGACCGCCGGGATCCCCCGGTTCTCATTGACATGAAGATCTTTAACCTGCAGGGTCGTCGGTCCTAATTTAGCTGGTTGCTTCGGAATCTTGAAGGTCACGCTATGACCAACCATCATCGTTGCCAGGTCTTCACTTGAAGCTCCTGCCACTTCGACGGTCCCGATCGTCTTGCCCCGACGAATAACGGTACAACGATCAGCCGCTTGGCGGATCTCCGATAATTTATGGGTAATCAAAATGATCGATTTGCCTTCTTTGACCAAGTTCTTCATGATCTCGATCAATTCTTCGATTTCTTGGGGAGTCAAGACGGCCGTTGGTTCATCAAAAATCAAGACATTAGCGCCACGATACAACGTCTTAAGAATCTCGGCACGTTGTTGCATCCCGACCGAAATGTCCGCAACCTTCGCTGTGGGATCCACATCAAGGTTGTAACGATCTGATAATTCCTGAATGTCCTTTTCAGCCTGGTGAATATTGATAACACCGCCACGATTAGGCTCGCTACCTAAAATAATGTTCTCGGTAACGGTAAAGGCATCGATCAACATGAAATGCTGATGGACCATCCCAATCCCTAAGCTGTTCGCCTTGTTGGGACTATCGATCTTCACTGGTTTTCCATTGAGATAGATTTGTCCGGAAGTTGGTTCCAATAATCCGGAGAGCACATTCATCAAGGTTGATTTACCCGCACCATTTTCGCCTAGGAGGGCATGGATCTCGCCTGGGCGGACCTGCAGATCAACCTGATCATTGGCCTTAAAAGCACCAAAGGCTTTGGTGATTTTTCGCATCTCAATGACATATTCTGAATTTGCCATTGTATCCCCGCTTTCTAATTCCGACCTTTTTTAGAAAAAATGCTCCTTGCCCAGCCTACTGAGCGAAGGAGCATTCCATATCGTCATGATCGCCGTTATTTTTTGGCCGGATGTTCTGAGACTGTAATTTTACCATCAATGATATCTTGTTTAGCTTGGTCAACTGCCTTCTGTGTTTTAGCAGAAAGTTGGCCCTTCGCCAAACCAACACCATCGTCTTTCAAGCCGTAAATGATGTGTTGGCCACCCTTGAATTCGCCTTTGAATGCTTTCTCGGACAAATCTTCGGTAACCTTGTTAACACCCTTGAGCGTTGAAGTCAAAGTAAAGTTAGCAGAATCGCCATCTTTAGTCGTGTATTTACCTTCATCGGATTGATCCCGGTCAACACCGATGACCCAGACCTTCTTCGAACCAGCTTGGTTGATTGCTTTAGCTTCTTGGAAGACACCATTACCAGTCGCACCGGAAGCATGGAAGATAATATCTGCACCTTGTTGGTACATCCCCTGAGCAATTGATTTACCTTTATCAGGAGCGCTGAAATCACCAGCATATTGGTTGATGACTTTAACGGACTTACCTAACTCTTTGGCACCTGCCGCAACGCCTTCAGCATAACCAGCATCAAAACGGTCAATAACGTCACCCTTAGCACCACCAACGAAACCAACAATATTAGTCTTAGTGGTATATGCTGCAGCGATCCCTGCCAAGTATGAAGATTCATTATCCTTGAAGGTTGCCGAAACAACATTATCCAAGCCCTTGATTGAGTCGTCAATGATGACGAAGTTCAATTTAGGGTTCTTCTTTGCAGACTGCTCGATGGCTGGTTGCAACTTGTACCCAATCCCGAAAATTGTCTTGAAACCAGCAGCCTTGGCTGAGTTGATGTTGGCAACATAGTCTGATTCACTCTTTGATTGGAAATATTGGAAACCCTTATTCCCACGTGTGAAATCATGTGTCTTGCCCCATGCTTCCAAGCCTTCCCAAGCGGATTGGTTGAATGAACGGTCATCCACACCACCAGTATCAGTGATCAAGGCAACGGTCTTCGTCGTTGTCTTCCCTGAATCCTTACTACCAGTGTCCGTTGTCGCTGATTTCTTGCCTGAACATCCTGCCAGCGACAACACCACTGCCGCTGCTAAAATACCCATGGTGAAAACTTTTGCCTTCTTCATTACCTAAAGCCCTCCTAAAAAAGTTTGTTAGAATAACCAGTTGGAGATTATTGAAACCGATCTGAACATGAGTTATGTAGGAGAAATAACTCAGGAGCGGGGCGAAAAATGCATGCCCGAGGAAAAATGGAGAAAATGACGTAATCTGCGAACAATTCTCTTAAAAGTTATCAGAAATGTTAGCCTCTGTCAAACTGGAATCTCGTAAGAAACCGCTTTGTTTAAGGTGACGCAAGAGCAAATCTTCTAATTGGAAAGCGCCCTCATGATTGATTTATTCGTCTTTCTACATTCGCCAATGACACCGGACCAGTCGTTGAAGTTGCGAATAAATTATTTGATAACAAGTATATCATGAAATACGCCGAAGAACTCAGGAATAATTTTATTTTTTAGCGCTTTCTTCAACCCGATGAACTTTCCAGTTGGAAATCGAAAACCCGAGCGAGAATAGTTGCAGCCATTGTTAGAAGCGGTACGAACCAATTTTTTAAAAGGGGCAACTAACTCGCTAAGAACATGATAGCGCTTTCCGAGCAGAACGTCAATTGCTTTTGCAAAATCCGAACAATAAATTTCAACTTTTTTCTATTTTTGAATACAAACGTTGTCAGGTAAGGGGTTTCCTGGGTATCAAAAAAGCTCACGTCTCCACAACGGGTTGAGGAAAAGTAAGCTTTATCGAAAAAAATTGAGATATTTCAGAAACTTAACCAACCGCGGCTTCCGAATTCGGTAGTTTGGGCTACGAGCGCGCCACCAGTTCACCCACCGGTCGGCCGCCAATCGTCGGTCCGAAATCAACAGTTAGCCGGTCTAAGGCCTCGGCCGCATTCGTGATCACGACTACCACCGTGGGTTGCTGGCCTGCTGCTCTGATTTTACCGCGGTTCATGAAGCCGATCCGCTGACCACCGCGAACTTGCTGGCCGTCGCGCAGATGAATGCGGAAGGGGTCGCCGTGAAGTGGTGCGGTATTCAGACCAAAGTGGAGCATAATGTCCAAGCCATTCGCTTGATGGAGCATGATCGCATGTTGCGTGGTCGCGATCAACGTGACCTGCCCTTGGACCGGCGCGTACAGCAAGCCAGCAGTGGGCTCCACCGCGAAGCCTCGGCCCAAGGTACCCTGAGCGAAAATTGGATCGGCAACCTTCTCCAAGGGGATCACGGTGCCATCTACGGGACTAAACAGACGCTGACGGGCTTGACTGGCATCCGCAAAATGCCCAAATAAACTGGAGCGCATTTTAAACGCGTGAAGAAAGGTAATCGGCCATTTCTTGAGCTTGAGCGGCATCACGGCAAAAGGCAACAACGGTATCGTGACCAGCCAGGGTGCCTAAGATTTCGATTGGGGTTGAGTGGCGTAGCTCGTCCAAAGCGGCCGCCAAGAAGTTGCCATAACTAGGGCTAGTATGAATGATCACCAAGAACTCCAAAACTTCGATCGATTTCGTCACGGTCTTAAGTGCGGAATAAAGACGTTGCTTCGCGTCACCGCGGGTTTCAGTCGTCAGTTTGATATAACGTGACTTACCATACTCATCCCGCATTTTCGTGATCTTTAATTCCCGCAGGTCCCGCGAAAGAGTCGCCTGGGTTGTCCCTACACCGTATTCGTGCAGATACTCCTGCAATTCCTCTTGCGTATGAACCAAGTGTTCACGGACGATTTTCGTTAAAATAGCTTGACGTTCTTTTTTCTTCATGATTTCACTCCTACATTTCTTCTGGGGCAGCAACACCCAATAATGCTAGCGCTGATTGTAAGACTTGACTAACAGCCGTAACCAACCCAAGACGCGCGGCCAATTGCTCGTCGGCCACCAAAATCTTGGAATTGGCATAATACTTGTTGAACGCCTTCGCTAAACGTAACGCGTATTTGGCGATGACTGACGGTTCAAACGCCGCCGCGGCCCGTTGGATCACATTGGGGAAGTCGGCCAAATATTTGACCACATCCCATGCCTGTGGGTCTGTTAACGGCACGGTCGCGCTGGTCAGGTCCTCGCTGAAATCAGCCTTGCGTAAGATGCTTTGGGCCCGAGCATTGGTGTATTGAACGTACGGTCCTGTCTCGCCTTCAAAGCGGACAACGTCTTGTAAGTTAAAGTCGAAGCTATCCAAGCGGTCGTTCTTCAAATCGTGGAAAATAACCGCGCCGACCCCAACTTGATGTGCCACAGTGGCCGCGTTGACTAACTGGGGATTCTTAGCGGCGATTTGCGCTTGCGCCAAGCTAACGGCCTCATCCAAAACCTGGTCCAGCAAAACAACATTGCCCTTCCGCGTGGACAATTTCTTGCCATCCTTGGTAATCAGCCCAAACGGCACATGGACGATTTGCGCGGCCCAGTCGTAGCCCATTTTGGTCAAAACAGCCTTCAATTGCTTGAAATGTTCCGTCTGTTCAGCGCCGACTACATACAAAGACAAGGAAAAATGAAACTTTTGATAACGATCGATCGCCGCCGCCAAGTCCCGGGTGATGTACAAGGTCGCCCCATCCGAACGCTTGATCAAGGCGGGATTCAACCCTTCAGCGGTCAAATCAACGATTTGCGCGCCCTGACTTTCTTGCAGCAACCCTTGTTGTTCCAAATCCGCGACGACTGGCGCCATTTTGTCATTGTAGTAAGCCTCACCATTGTACGAATCGAAGGTAATCCCTAAACGATCATAGATTTTCTTGAACTCAGCCAGTGACAAGCCCCGGAACCATTCCCAAAGGTGGGTCGCTTCTGGATCGCCATCTTCCAACTTCTTGAACCAAGCCCGACCCTCATCATCGAGTTTAGGATCTTTCTCCGCTTCTTCGTGGAAATGAACATAGTACTTCAACAAATTACCAATGGGATCAGCTTTGATTTCCGCTTCGCTCCCCCACTTGTGATAGGCCACGATCAATTTACCGAATTGTGTGCCCCAATCGCCAAGATAATTGATTTTGATCGGGTGAAAGCCTAATTTGGCATAGATCTTCGCCAAGGAATTGCCGATGACGGTCGAGCGCAAATGCCCCATGGACATTGGCTTGGCGATATTCGGTGAGGACATGTCGATCGGGATGTTCGCCTGCTGACCCTGCGTGCTATCTCCATAAGCCGCACCCTGGGCCAGGATCGTTTGCACCGTCTGTTGCGCGAAAGCCCCTTTGTCCAAGAAAAAGTTAACGTAAGCGCCGGTGGCAACAACCTGTTCGTAGCCGCTAGCATCGATCCGTTCAACCAGTTCCGCCGCGATTTGTTGTGGTGCCCGATGCCAAGTCTTCGCTAAAACGAAAGTTGGAAAAGCGTAATCCCCTAATTTCGATGATTTCGGAACTTCCAGTAACGGTCCGATTTCCGCCGGGGTCAATTCGGACGCTAATGCTTGGTGCAGGCTCGCGATCACATTCTCTTTTACATTCATAATTTCCTCCTCCGCGATACCAAAGAAAAACCGCCCCTATAAACTCTAGAGACGGATTCCCCGCGGTACCACTCTGCTTGCCAATAATGGCCACTCTTACAATCTATCAAAATGTCGATCCGGCCGCGCCAGATGATCGCTGCCCCAACTTTCACTATCTTGAGGTCGCTTGTCAACGACTTGCATCTTTTCTGCCTTGATCTTGCTCTGTCTAACAATATACATTAATTATACAATTATTGCCACCAAAAATCTATTGGAAAAATAAAAAAACCATTCTGATCCGTAACCTTAGAAAATCAAGGGTAAGGTCAGATTCTCATAAGTTAGCGGGAATAGATCGGTAATGGTAATACCTAATAACCGAATCCCGTGACTTAGATCACCGAACCGTTGCCAGATCAAGCTCGCCTGTTGCTGAATCTCTTGGGCCGAATAAAGATAATGGTCGAAGCTTTGCCGCTTGGTGACGGTGTTGAACTCACTATCACGAATTTTTAAAACAACGATTTTACCGTGGACCTGTTGTCGTTGCAAAGTGGCGGCGACTTGTTGGCTGAGGTGGGCCAACTGACGCGCCACCGCCTCCTCGCTGGTCAAAGGCGGATTATAGGTGCTTTCTTTGCCAATCGACTTGCGCGCGCGCTGATTGGAGACGGGACTGTCATCAACCCCGCGGGCATGCTGGTACAACATGAACCCGATTTTCTTGTACCGTTGGATCAACTCCGCCTGCGATAATTTTTGCAGATCACCGCCGCTAAAGACACCGCGTTCATGCAAACTGGCTTGCATCTTTTTGCCGACGCCGAAGAAACTTTCAATGGGTAAATTGGCCAGAAACGTTTGCGCCATTTCCGGGCGCACGATCGTTCGGCCCATGGGCTTGTTGTGATCCGAGGCCACTTTCGCCAAGAATTTATTATAGGAGATGCCCACAGAACAAGTCAAGCGGGTTTTTTTCAAAATTTCCTGTTGTAACCACTGGGCCAGCTTGACCGTATTGCGTTCATGCCATTTGTTAACGGTGACATCTAGGAAGGCCTCATCCAGCGAGATCGGCTCGATCACATCTGTGATTTGGTGGAAAAGTTGATGGATCTGGCCAGAAGTTTCACTGTATAAGTCGAAATGAGGCGGCACAAAAACCAGTTGGTCCCGCGGCACTAGCTTCAAGGCTTGGGCCGCGGGCATCGCCGAATGGACCCCAAATCGACGCGCCACGTAATTAGCGGTGGTCACGACGCCGTGGCCACCTGTCCGGCGCGGGTCCGGCGCCACCACCACCGCTTTATCCCGCAAATGCGGCTGTTCGCGAATCTCCACTGACGCGTAAAAAGCATCCATATCCACGTGAATGATCCGGCGTTGGGTATGATATTGTAACGGAATCTCCAACCACTCAGTCATCTGCCACCTCCTGACTGTCTGCACCATTGTTAACCCCATGATCCGACTGTTAGCCCCATGATCCGACCAGCGGCGCCACCTAACGTTTCAAAGCGCGGTAAACGACAAAATTCAGGTCATCATCAATGACCTGAATTAGGCTAACCTTTTCAATTGTTGCCCCGCCTAACGGTCACGGGTTGCCGTGGTTGCCTGAAACCTTAACTCAGTTGGTAAAAATCCAATGGCGACCACTGGCTTGTAAGAGTTGATCAGAAGCAGCCGGCCCCATGGTTCCTGCGGGGTAATTCGGGAAATGTGGGCATTGGCATTCTTCCCAGACTTGGCGAATCCCATCAATGAACTGCCAGGCGCCACTCATGTCCTGCCAGCTAACGAAATTACTGCGCCGGCCGTTGATCGCTTCTAGAATCAGGCGCTCATACGCATCGGGAACCTGGCCAGCCTCTGTCTGACTCAAGGCAAAGTGCAACGGCCGTTGGATCGCGCTGGTACTTTGACCAACTTCTTTGGCGTTAAGGTGCCAAGTCAGGCCCATCTCAGGTTCGACTTCGATGGTCAATACTGGCGCCGCTAATGTCTCACTGCCAAAAAGATTTTGAGCCGCGGACTTGAAGACCACATCGATCCGTGTCTTCTTCAAGGGCAAGCGTTTGCCTGTCCGCACATAAAAAGGCACGCCTTGCCACTGCGGTAAATCCAGCTGGATCTCACCAGCCACAAACGTTTCCACGTTGGATTTCGGGTCGATTTTATCTTCTTGCCGATAACCTAGCGCCTGCCCATCCTCACTGGGGCCATACTGGCCGCGAATAAATTTCCGAGGAATCTCGGTGGCGTCATATTGATGCAAATGGGTGAACACTTCCCGACGAGCCGCGGTGATCGCTTGATCCGTATTATCGGCGGGACGTGGCATGGCCAACATCGCGATGATCTGCATAATATGATTTTGGACCATATCCCGCAGCGCTCCAGCGGTTTCATAATAACCGCCCCGCTCTTCTACGCCTAGTTTCTCCGCCAAGGTGATCTGAATGTTATCGATGTAATCATGGTTCCAAACCGCCGCCATCAGTGGATTATCGAAACGTAGGTAGGGAATGTTCTGAACCATTTCTTTTCCTAAGTAATGATCGATCCGGTAAACTTGATCGCGGGCGAAAGTGCTGATCACCGCATCATTCAGCGCTAAAGCCGATTGATAATCGTGGCCGAAAGGTTTCTCGATGATCAAGCGGTTGAAGCCACTCGCGCTCAGCAGGTGTTCCGACTTCAAGTGCGCCGCGATCGTGCCAAATAAGGCCGGCCGCATCGCCATGTAGAAGATTCGATTGCCGTGTAATTGATATTGCTCATCCAGCGTATCAATTAATTTCTTCAAGATAATATAGTGATCCGCGTCCTGAACATCATGAGACTGATAATAGAAGTGGCCCACAAACGCCTGCTGTTGAGCCGCCGTGCCCGCTTGCAGATTCTCCGCCACGGTTTGACGGAAATAATCATGGGTCCATGGACGCCGCGCCGTGCCGATCACGGCGAAATGCTGGTCTAATTGACCTTTTAAGTAAAGCTCAAATAAAGCTGGATAAAGTTTCCGATGAGCTAGATCCCCCGACCCACCGAAAATAACCATTAAAACGCGTTTTTCATTCTCATTCATGTTAGGCCTAGACCTCTTCCTCATTATTCTGACCTGTTCAACTTACTAATTGTTATTCTACACTATCTCAGGCAAAACCTTAAATATTTTTCCTTGTGAATCGACCGAAACCTCGCCGATTTAGCTGGAAAAATGGGAAAAGTTGCGGAATCAAGGTAGCTCACCGCCAAGCAACACCAAAAAAGCCGCCATCACGGCGACTTTAATGACTTGCGCTAAGACCAAGGTGCTTAGTTGAGAACTTGATAGGATTCCGTGGCTGCCTGATATACAAAACGTTGTTGACCCGCGGTGGTTTCAACATCAATCGTTTGATAAACCGGCGCGAAGCCATGATATTGCAAAATAACTTGTGCTTGATCCGCCTTGACCAGGATTTGATAACGATTGTATTCGCCTTGACGATAAGCCAGATCCAACCCATTATCTTGATAATGATCATACTGACCGGTCTCACCGAAGAGGCGGAAGGTCAGATGCTGCTCCGGCGCCTCGGCAACAAATTCACGCTCATCCGCCCATGGCAACAGGCTGTCTTGACGAACAAACATTGGTAATTGCGCCAAGTCGGCCGTCACCACGATATCTTGCTGCCCTTGATAGCGGGTTCCGGTCCAGAAGTCGATCCATTGCCCAGCTGGCAAGTAAACCAACCGTTTTGTTTGCCCTTTTTGTACGATCGGCGCAACCAAAAGCGCAGTCCCAACCAGATATTGATCACTGATTTCGCGTAAACGCGGATCTTGCTCATCCGCCAAAACCATCGCGCGCATCACCGGTAGGCCAGTAGTTTCCCCAGCAGCAAAGAGGTCATACAGATACGGAATCAAATGATAACGGAGTTGCAAATATTGCCGATAGATCGACAAAGTCGGCTCGCCAAACGCCCATGGCTCTTGGAACCGCGTCCCAATAGCGCTATGATTCCGCAATAATGGGCTAAAGATCGCCGCTTCCAGCCAACGAATCAAGAGTTCTGGGGTGGTATCCGAACCAAAGCCCCCAATATCAGTCCCGGCGAAAGCAAAGCCACTTAAGCCTAAATTACTTAACTGCGGGATCATCATTTGCAAATGCGCCCACAACGAGTGATTATCCCCAGTCCAGACCGTCGCATATTTCTGGGTCCCGGCATAAGCGGCCCGCGTGATCACAAAAGGTCGCCGATTTTGCTGAGCCAACAAGCCGTTGTAGGTGGCGTGGGACATATTGTGGCCGTAAACATTATGCATCTTGCCATGCGTTGCTGCCTGCTCTTCGTCTGAGAAGATAATCTCGTCCGGAATTTGGCCGTTGAAGGAGGCTGGCTCGTTCATGTCATTCCAAATCCCGGCAACGCCAGCAGTAGTCAGCTGCTGATGATTGTCAGCCCACCAGTCTCGCACTCGTTGACGGCCAAAGTCTGGATAGACCGACTCGCCTGGCCAGACCCGATTGACATAATCAAAGCCTTCCGGTGTTTTCACGAAGAAATTATTGCGCACCCCCGCGTCAAAAATCGGATAGCCGGGATCTTCCTTAACGCCTGGGTCAATGATCGTGACGATTTTGACGCCCTGGGCCTTTAGATCCGCTAAGAATTGTTTCATGTTGGGATACTTGTGCGGATCCCAAGTGAAGACGCGATACCCGTCCATATAGTCAATGTCCAAATGAATGACATCCATCGGCAAATGATAGTCCCGCATTTTCTGCGCGATCAAGGCGATCTCCGCCGCGTCCTGATAGCCCCAGCGTGATTGTTGGTAGCCCAAAGTCCACTTCTGTGGCAAAGGCGTCCGGCCGGTCAGATAAGTGTAATTCTGGATCACAGCCGCCAAACTAGCGCCGCCGATTACATAGTAATCCAAGACACCAGCTTCCACGGAGTAGAAGTAATAGGACTCACTTTCTTTCCCCAAATCGAAGTGACTGCGGTTGGTATTATCGAAGAATAGCCCATAAGGCACGCCGTTTTTCAGTCCCAAAAGGAAGGGGACGCTTTTATATAATCGAGTGAAGTTCTCCATTTGCGGCGCGGGATCATCGGTGTTCCAATTATCAAACTCGTAACCACGTTTGTTGATGAACCCAGTCTTGTCACCGAGCCCGAAGAATTGCTCGTCAGGGGCCAATTGCTTCAAAACCTCGTGATAGCCATGACCAGGTGCGCCTTGACCTGTCAACTCATGCCCTTCAGCGCTGGCCAAGGCCGCTTGTTGGGCGTCCATCCCCCGCGCTAATGGCCGCCGCTGGCCCAAATAATCCTGAACTAGGGGCGCCCCTGTCGCGTTGAAAACATCTAGGCGCTGATTGGCCCCGACCACGATCGTTAACCCACTTGTGGTTAGGGTCACGTCATCGGCTGACGCGGTCACCGTGAAACTCGTTTTTTGAGTCTTATCTCCTTCAATAGCATAGGAATGATCGCCACTGGTCGCATCTGCCAATACGCGGATGATTTCCGGGGTCATGATCGTCAACTGGAGCGATCCAGTTTGGAATTGGAATTGAATTTTTTGACCGTCAACTTGATGGTCAAGTAAGCGATTACTCATTGAATAAACTCCTTCATTGATTTAACGATAAACAACGCCGCCGACCAACTGTTTGTCCTGATGGCAACGTTTACCTCCATGACCCTACCATGATGAAATTTTTAAGTCAATCATCCCCGCCACAAAAACTGCACAAATTCCCGCGGCTTTTTTTAGGCAATCATCCGGAGGTAGCGCCAAGCACCTAGAAGCACTGTTTTGCCGACGCCAACCGATCCTGTTACCGGTAACAAAATCAACTGATCACCACGGATTTTCAGTGGCGCAGCAGTCCCTCCTGAGCAGCTTTCCGAATAAAAGCAGAAGTTGCGGCTACTACGGCAAAATTCTGACCTTAATCTCGCCGAACAGATTCGTTATGATGAGGTCAGTAAGTTAATGAGTGGGCCAAGCAACGGCTTTGACCAACTTTAAGGCTATCAGTTTGAGGATATGAGGAGGAACTATGGTGAAAAAAATTGTTGCCATTACATCTTGTCCTGTGGGCATCGCGCATACCTACATGGCCGCCGAAAGTTTAGCGAAAGCTGGGCAAGCTTTAGGCGTTGAGGTGAAAGTCGAGACCCACGGCTCCATTGGGGTCGAAAACCAATTAAGCGCCGCGGACATCAACGAGGCCATTGGAGTCATCATTGCCGCTGACACGAATATCGATAAGGCCCGTTTTGCCGGTAAGCCCTTGATCGAGGTCGGTGTTCAAGATGGCATCCGCAAAGCTAACGAGCTGGTCCAAGACGTCTTAGACGGTCAAGCGAGTCCTTATCAAGGCAGCGCAGCCACCAGCGCAACTGCGACAACCGCCCCTGAAGAACATGAAGGCTGGGGCAAAAAGATGTACAAGAGCCTGATGAGTGGCGTTTCCTATATGGTACCCTTTGTGGTCACAGGTGGGTTACTGATCGCCATCTCGCTGACGCTGGGTGGCACCCCAACGGCGTCGGGCATCAAGATCCCTGAAGGCACGATTTGGGCGACGATCAACACCATCGGCGGCATCGCCATGAACTTGATGATCCCAATCCTTTCGGCGTTCATCGCGCAAAATATCGCCGATCGCCCTGGCCTAGTGCCCGGTTTTGTCGGCGGGATGCTGGCCGCCAACGGTTCCCTGTATGGCAGCCATGCTAACGCAGGGTTCTTAGGTGGAATCATCACCGGCTTTCTCGCCGGTTTTGTCGCCCTGGGAATCAAGAAGATCCCGGTGCCTAAGGCTTTACAATCGATCATGCCGATCATTGTCATTCCCATCCTTGGCTCCTTGATCGTCGGTCTGTTCTTTATTTATGTGATCGGCTCGCCAGTCGCCTGGCTGTTCACATCCCTCAGTCATTTCTTGGCTGGCATGCAAGGTGGCAGTGAAGTCATTCTGGCCTTGATCTTAGGCGCGATGATTTCCTTCGATATGGGCGGTCCTTTCAACAAAGTGGCCTTCCTCTTCGGTTCCGGAATGATCGCTGAAGGTAACTTCGCGATCATGGGCCCAATTGCCGTCGCCATCTGTATCCCGCCATTAAGTTTAGGTTTGGCTTCCCTGATCCTGAAAAATAAATTCTCCGCCGCCGAACGTGAAGCTGGGAAAGCTTCCCTAGCAATGGGCCTTTTCGGAATCACCGAAGGCGCGATTCCCTTCGCCTCCACTGATCCCTTAAGAGTGATTCCAAGCATCATGGTTGGCTCCATGTCCGGTAGCGTGGTCGCGATGCTGGCTGGTGTAACCGATCACGTGGCCCATGGTGGCCCGATCGTCGCCGTCCTAGGCGCGGTCGACCATGTTGGGATGTTCTTCGTTGCCGTGATCATTGGTGTCGCGATTTCGATTTTGATGTTGCAGATCCTTAAGCCCAATCTAAACGCTGGACCTGAACTAGCAACGGCTAGCGCGGCACCTGAACCGGCGACCGCAACCAAAGCTGTTGATCCCGCAACGGTTGCCCCAACCACCGCACCAACAGCACCAGAAGCAGCACCTGAGCCAGATTTCTCCATCAATGACTTAATGACTCAGGATAATATTTTGTTGGACGGTGATTTGTCTTCCAAAGATGAGGTGATCCAACGAATGGCTCAAAGCTTGACGGCAAGCGGTCATGTCACTGATTTCGCCACCTTCAAACAAGCCATTTACGATCGCGAAGCGGAAAGCACCACCGGAATCGGCATGGGCATCGCCATTCCTCACGGTAAGTCCGCCGCGGTTAAAAAAGCCGCCTTGGCCTTCGCCCGCAGCGAGCAAGGCGTCGATTGGCAATCACTGGATGGTCAGCCCGCCCATTTGATCTTCCTGATCGCGGTTCCCGAAGCCAGTCAAGGTGATCTACATCTGAAAATCCTTCAGAAACTTTCGCGCAAATTAATGGATGACGACTTCCGCGCCGCGTTAATGGCCGCGCCAGATAAAGCGACCATCCAAGATCTGCTACGCGAAATGTAAGGCCAGCGACGGTTGTCAAAGATTAGGTCAAGCGACGGTCTTGCCGAAGTAACAATCAAGGCGTTCAAAGACACCTTGCAAATAAACAGCTAAAACCATGCAAAAAAGACTGACAACGCTCATAATAGAGTGGTGTCAGTCTTTTTAGTCGACGATTAATCACTTTACGGCTCGCGTCCCAGCAAGTTTTCCCACTCAGCAGACCGACGGACCTCAGCCCTGGAAAGGAGTCATCCCCTTGAACCAACGTCAAAGAATTGCGCTTACCACTCTGGCCAACCATCCTGACTTTCTGACCACCAAACAATTGGCTGGTCAGTTACAAAGTTCGGAACGGACCCTGCGTAACGACCTCCACGTCATCTCGGCGTACCTGACCGAGCTGCAAACCGGCCTGACCCTTGAGCGCAAACAAGGTACCGGCATTCGTTTGGTCGGGACACCCCGCGCCAAACAGCAACTCCAAGCTAGCCTGAATGGCGCCGAGACCAACAATCAAGATCACGCCCGCTTGCAGCAATTGTTGATTTTTCAATTGTTGCGCGCCCAAAGTCCCATCAGTATCGAGGAATTGGCGGAGAAAGTCTTCGCCAACCGCCGAACTGTCCGCCACGAATTGACCCAATTACAACCTTTCGCGCAAAAAAACGGTCTGGAGATCATTTCCAAACCGCGACTGGGCACCTATATCGCCGGTAACGAACAGCAGAAACGGCAACTACTGGTGCAAACTTTGCGTCAGATCCAAGCCAATGATCCGCAGGCCCCAACCTTGCAACACTTCTTCGCCCCAGAACAGTTCCAAGTGGTCCAAAATGTGATTCGGGAGACTTTTAACGCCAATCAATTGCCGCTCCCACCTGAAGTCGCCAATGTGGATATCCATGTCTATTTCATGTTGGAGCGAATGAAACAAGGCCAGACCGTGCAACTTAGCGCCGAAGAAAATGCGGCGGTGGCTGATTCACCGGCGCAAGCCCTCAGCGGCCAAATCCTGGCCCAATTGGCGGACATCTATCCCCTGGCCTTCTCTCCTGATGAAATCAATTATTTGGCCCTACGACTAGCCAATTTCTTCGCCAATTCGCAGGCGACGGGCCGGTTTGAACCGGAGGCCCGGGCCTTGGCCAACTATTTGATTGCCCAGGTCCAACAACTTTTGGCCTTGGACTTGAGCGATGACCCTAGCCTGCGCCAAAATTTGGTCAATCACCTCTCTTCCAGTTATTTCCGACTCAACTATGGCTTACCCATCGCCAATCCCTTGACACCCACAATTTTCAACACCTACCCCCAACTCTTTCTGGTTATCCAATTAAGTTTGGAGAACTTCTTCCAGACAGCTAACTTGTTCGTGCCCGCTGAGGAAGTGGCCTACTTAACGATTCACTTTCAAGCGGCGGTGGAACGCCAAGATCACCAGAAAAGCAATCGCTATCAGGCGCTGCTGGTCACGGGATACTCGAAGGCCATGGCCATCTTCATTGAGGCCCGTTTACAACGAGAACTACCAGAATTACAAATCAAGGATATCTTAGAAAATCAGCCGCACATACAGTGGCCTCACCTGGACCAGATCGATCTGATCATTAGTACTGTGCCCTTAGCCGATCCAGGCAAACCAGTTGTGCAAATTTCACCCATGATCACTGATCAGGACCTCAGCATCTTGACGAAATACTTGCTGGAACACGTCCCGCAAAAACATCTGCAAACTTTCGATCTGGCCCATTTCACCGCGCCAAGTTTGGTTTTTCCTCAACTTGAGCTCTCTGAGCCCGAGGAAATTCTCAAGAAGCTGGCGCAAAACCTTGTGGACAACAACTACGCCACCAGCGCCTATGCCCACTCGGTTTTGTTACGGGATCAACGAGGCGGCACCAATGTCGCGCCCCTGATCACCCTGCCCCATGGCGACCCCCACGAGGTCAAGATTTCCACGTTGTCCATCGCTACCTTAGCGCGACCCGTTCAGTGGCAGGGTGAGGCAATTCAGTTGGTGATCTTATTGGCGATCAAACAGCAAGACCTCAAGGACCCCGAGTTCCGTAAATTATTCGCGGTGATCCATTACTTGGAAGCTCAACCGCAGCGCTTGACCAGTGTTTGGGCCAGTCGTTCACCGTTGGCGCTGATCAAACAATTGTCCCAATATGAATGATCAGCACTAATGACCTGAATGGCCAGCGCGACTTGGACAGCTCAGCCCACTAGAAAAGACCACCTCGGATGAGGTGGTCTTTTCGTCATGCTAATGACTTAAGCTTGACGCTAGTCGAACTTATTTAGGATCGAAACTTGATTTAGGACCCTCATATTCATCGCGGATGATTTGTGCCATATCAGCGATCAATGGTTCTTTAGGGTTCGTGATCGTACAGTTATCTTCGTAAGCCAATTCAGCCAAACGATCTGCTGCGCTTTCGATATGTTCCTTCGTGACGCCTTGTTCCTTCAAGGACATCTTAACGCCAACACTTTCAGCTAATTCAATGATTGCTTGGATCAAAGCATCAACTAATTCAGCGGTTGTATTGCCCTTCAAGCCGACATAACGAGCAACTTCAGCGTAATCTTCGTCAGCGCGGAAGTAGTTGTACTTCGCCCAAACGGCACGTTTTGTTGGTACTAAGGAGTTGTAACGAATGACGTGAGGCATTGTGATCGTGATTACCCGGCCGTGAGGGAGATGGAATTCCCCGCCAAGTTTGTGGGCGATCGAGTGGTTGATCCCTAACAGCGCGTTGGCAAAGGCCATCCCTGCCATCGTTGAAGCATCATGCATCGCTTCACGGGCTTCTTGGTCGCCATCATAACTAGCTTTCAAGTTTTCGAAAACTAACTTAGCGGCTTGCAAGCTTAAACCACGAGTATAGTGAGAAGCCATGGTTGAAACGAAACTTTCCAATGAGTGGCAAAGGACATCCAAGCCAGAGTCAGCGACAACCGTCTTTGGTACTGATTCGATGAATTTACTATCAACGATCGCCACATCTGGTGTCAAGGCATAGTCAGCCAAAGGATACTTGATGTTGGTTTCGCTATCGGTAATGACGGCGAACGGTGTTACTTCAGAACCAGTCCCAGAGGTTGTTGGCACACAAACCAGCTTGACCTTATCCAAGTTAGGGAACTTGTAAGTCCGTTTCCGGATATCCATGAATTTCTGTTTAGCGCCCCAGAATGATGCGTCTGGCGCGGTGTAGAATAACCACATGCCCTTAGCGGCATCCATAACAGAGCCACCACCAACAGCGACGATCGCGTCTGGTTTGAAGGAACGCATCATTTCAGCGCCCTTGAAAACAGTATTGGTTGAAGGATCTGGTTCAACGTCAACGAACCGTTGTGTTGTGACAGGATCTTGGCGACGGTGCAAAGTCCGTTCAACCATGTCCACATAACCAAATTTATCCATTGAAGGGTCCCCTACGATGAAAACGCGTTTCAAGCCTTCCATTTTTTCAAGGTAGGTGATGGAGTTTTTTTCAAAATAGATTTTGGGAGGCAACTTTACCCATTGTAGGTTGTTCCGGCGCATTGCCACTGTTTTGATGTTCAGTAAGTCGAATGTCCCAACGTTATGTGAGATCGAGTTGTGACCCCATGAACCACAGCCTAAGGTCAAGGATGGAATCAAGTTGTTATACAAGTCACCGATCCCGGCAACAGAAGTTGGTTGGTTGACCAAGATCCGGGAAGCTTCCATCTCAACGCCGTATTCAACTGCTAAATCTTCGTTACGAGTGTGGATCCCAGCTGAGTGACCCATCCCGCCTAAGTGCAACATTTCGTGAGCCAGCTTGAAGGCTTCTTCAGTTGAATGAGCTTTCAACAAAGCCAAAACTGGTGATAACTTCTCACGTGATAATGGGTATTCATCGCCAACACCATCGATCGCAGCGATGATCACAACGGTATCATCAGGAACCTTGATGCCAGCCTTGCCAGCGATTTCAACTGCGGAATGACCAACGATCGTTGGGTTGACCGCATGTTTCTCTTTGCTGATGACAACATCGGAGATCTTCTTGACTTCCGCTTTGCTTGGAACGAAGGCATGTTGAGCCTTGAATTCAGCAACAACTTGGTCGTAGATTTCTTCATCAACGATCACCGCTTGTTCTGAAGCACAGATCATCCCATTATCGAATGATTTCGACAAGATCAAATCGTTGACTGCTTGTTTGATATTCGCGGTTTTTTCTAGGTAAACGGGCACGTTACCAGAACCAACGCCTAAGGCTGGCTTACCAGTTGAATAAGCTGCCTTGACCATGCCAGGACCACCAGTTGCTAAAACAGAAGCAACGCCCGGGTGATTCATCAATGTTTGAGTCGCTTCAATGCTTGGTGTTGGGATATAGCCCAAGGCGCCAGCAGGCAAGCCTGCTTCGACTGCAGCAGCTTTCAAGCTTTCCAAGGCAGCGGCCGAACTCTTTTGAGCGCCAGGGTGGAAGGCGAAGATGATTGGATTACGGGTCTTGATCGCGATCAAGGCTTTGAACATTGTTGTTGAGGTTGGGTTGGTAACTGGGGTAACCCCAGCTAAAACACCCAGAGGTTCAGCAATCTTAACCAAACGGTGTTCTTCATCGCGTTCGATGATGCCGACTGTTTTGTCATGTTTGATCGAGTTCCAGATTTCTTCAGTCGCGAACATATTCTTGACCGCTTTATCTTCGTAAACGCCTCGGCCAGTTTCTTCAACGGCTAATTTAGCCAATTTCATATGGTCATTCAACCCACCGATTGCCATTTGGTGAACGATATGGTCGATCTTCTCTTGGTCGAAAGTCTTTAAGACTTTGAGGGCTTCGTTGGCTTCTTTAACTAAGCCATCGACCATGACTTGAACTTCATTAACTTCAGTTTCTGGTTTAGGTGCAACTTTTGTAGGCATTTGATATCCTCCTAATGTTTTTCACATTTTCGTTATCCATTTCACAAAAATTATATTACACTATTCTGGGCCAAAAGTAAATAGATTTCTGTGAAACGATTCACCGATTTTCAAAAAAGTTTGGTTGCGAGTTGTCGCTCCAGTGATACCAAGGCATTCAGCGATGATTGCGCAAAAAGAATTTGTTTGACCAACAGCAAAATAAAGCGGTTCAAGTTTGTCACCAAACAGATATTTAAGACTGTTTTGGCGCCAATTCATGATCTTGTAAGCGGATCAATAAAATGATGATACACCTATTTTGCTTTGTTTTCACTAAAAAAATAGCGTTGACCAAGAAAAAATTCTTGGTCACGCTATTGATCGACTTACTTCTGATCGGAATCGTCAGGATTTGAGTCATCGTGCTTATCGGACCCATCTTCAGCTGATTTAGTGGCGTCATCGACGGCCGCTTCTTTATCAACTGTCGTTTCAGTTGACGCGGTGGTCGCATCTGCCGTTTCATCAGGCGTAACTTCAGCCTTAGCCGCCGTTACTGTCCGAATAGCCGAACGGTTGAAGGTCAGGAAGATGCCATCCGCATCCAAAACCACTGTGCCAGCCGCGTCATCGATCGAATCGATCTTGGCGTGCATGCCACCGATCGTCACCACATCATCGCCTTTTTTCATGCCTTTCAGCATTTCTTGACGTTGATTCTGTTGTTTCTTACCTGGTCGGATCATCGTAAAGTACATCACGACGAACATCAGAACGATCATAATGATGAAATAGCCTGATCCACCAGCACCTGCGGAACTAGCCGCAAAAATTTGTAAATTATTCAATTCTCCACCTCGTTATTAATAAACTACTATATACTGTACCAAAGCTGAGCCAGAAGTTCCAGCGCTTTCAACTTAAAAATTACGGGCATTTTTCTGATTAAAGCCATATTTCTCGAAAACTTCTTCACGGAAATCCAAAAGTGTGTCGTCCATTATTGCTTCCCGGACCTGTTGCATCAGGTGTAACAAGAAATAAAGATTATGATATGAGGTCAAGCGCAAACCAAATGTTTCATCGGCCTTGAACAGGTGGCGCAAATAAGCGCGACTGTAATTGCGACAAGTATAACATTGGCATTCCTCATCCAATGGCCGGAAATCATGGGCGTAAATCGCGTTCTTGATCACAACACGCCCTGCGGAGGTCATGCATGTGCCATTGCGGGCGATCCGGGTGGGCAAGACACAGTCAAACATATCGACACCACGAATCACCCCATCGATCAAGGAATCAGGAGAACCCACGCCCATCAAATAGCGCGGCTTATTGGTCGGCAATAATGGTGTGGTGAATTCCAACATCTCATTCATTTCAGGTTTGCTTTCCCCAACAGACAAGCCCCCGATCGAATAACCCGCGAAGTCCATCGAGGTCAGATCAGCGGCGCTTTGCTTCCGCAGATCCTTGAAACCAGCCCCTTGAACGATGCCAAATAAGCCTTGTGTATCCGGATTGCGATGGGCTTTCAACCCACGCTCCGCCCACCGGCTAGTCCGTTCGATCGACTTTTTAACATAGTCATAACTCTCATAATATGGCGGGCATTCGTCAAGGCTCATCATGATATCCGGACCCAAGTCGTTTTCGATGCCAATGGCCTTTTCCGGTGATAAGAACAATTTCTCTCCGCTTAAGTGACTGCGGAAATGAACGCCCTCCTCGGTGATATCACGAATCTTGGCCAACGAAAAGACTTGAAAACCGCCGGAATCCGTCAAAATCCCCTTGTCCCAGTTCATAAACTTATGGAGACCGCCTGCTTCTTTGACGATTTCCGGGCCGGGCCGCAGCCAGAGATGATAGGTATTGGACAGAATCACCCCCGCGCCCATTTCATCCAATTCCTCAGGTGAAATCGACTTAACGGTGGCCTGCGTGCCCACAGGCATAAACATGGGCGTAGGGAAGGTCCCGTGCGGCGTGATCAGCTCGCCTAGTCGGGCGCCAGTGTGCTTTTCGGTTTTGATCAATCGGTATTGAATCGGTGAAGTCATGAAGTGCTCCTTTACTTGATAAACATCGCGTCGCCAAAGCTGAAGAAACGATAGCGCTCATTAATGGCGTGTTGATAAGCATTTAGAATTGTCTCGCGGCCTGTGAATGACGCCACCAGCATCACCAAAGTCGATTTTGGCAAATGGAAATTGGTGATAAAGGCATCGACTGCTTTCCATTGGTACCCTGGCTTGATGAAAATGTCGGTCCAACCGCTATCGGCCTTGAGCTGACCATCGAATTTGGTCGCTACCGTTTCCAAAGTTCGGATCGACGTCGTCCCCGTCGCGATGATCCGCCCGCCGTTAGCCTTGACCTCATTCAAAGTCGCGGCCGCTTCGGGACTGAATTGATAGAACTCGCTGTGCATTTGATGATCTTCAATATTATCCTCGGAAACAGGTCGGAAGGTGCCTAGGCCAACATGAAGCGTGAGATAAACCAACTTGACCCCTTTATCTTGCACCTTTTGCAAGAGCTCCTTGGTCCAGTGTAACCCGGCTGTCGGCGCCGCCGCGGAGCCTAATGCCTTGGCGTAAACAGTTTGATAACGATCGGGATCATCCAACTTCTCCTTGATATAAGGCGGTAATGGGGTTTCGCCCAACTTTTCCAAGATTTCTAAGAAAATCCCGTCATAATCAAAATGGATCATCCGGCCGCCGTGTTCCAATTCCCCCGTGACCGTCGCGGTCAATTCACCGTCGCCAAAAACAACCTTGGTGCCGATCGGTGCTCGCCGCGCCGGCTTCATCAAAGTTTCCCAGTCATCGCCTTCGGTATTCCGCAGCAACAAGACTTCTTCGTGGCCGCCAGTTTCCGGTTTGATGCCGTATAAGCGCGCGGGCATGACTTTGCTATCATTCATGACCACGGCATCGCCAGGATTGAGTTGATCAATGATTTGGTAGAAATGCTGGTCTTGCATTTCGCCAGTTCGATGGTCCAAAACTAACAAACGGGATTCATCCCGCTTAGCGATCGGCGTTTGGGCGATTAATTCTTCTGGTAAATCGTAATCAAAATCTTCAGTTGTTAACATTCTTTTGTCTGCCTCTTTTTTTCTACTTGAAATCTTCCGGGATTGGACGGTGCAAGTGTTGAAACGCCTTGGTGGTAACCATTCGACCACGACTGGTCCGTTTCAGGAATCCCTGTTGCAACAAAAACGGCTCGTACATGGTCTCGACCGTCTCAACATCCTCGCCGATATTGGCGGCGATCGTTTTCAGTCCGACTGGACCACCTTGATATAATTCGATCATCATCACCAACAGACGGCGATCGACTTGATCCAATCCTTCCGAGTCAACGCTTAATTGAGTCAACGCTTGATCCGCCAATGTTTGGTCGATCGAAGTTTGGTGGGCCACTTCGGCGAAATCACGCACCCGTTTCAACAAACGGTTGGCCACTCGGGGCGTCCCCCGTGACCGTAAGGCGATCTCATGGGCAGCATCTGTAGTGATCGCTGTTTGCAAAACCGCCGCCGACCGGGTCACGATCTCCTGTAAGGCCGCCGTTTGATAAAAGTCCAGCGGCGCTAAGATCCCGAAACGATCACGCAATGGTGCTGATAACAAGCCCGCCCGCGTCGTTGCGCCGATCAAAGTGAACGGTGGTAGCGGGAAGTGGACAGGGTGCGCCGTCGGTCCCTGCCCGACAATGATATCCACGTAAAAGTCTTCCATGGCGGAATATAAGGTCTCCTCCACCGCCCGCGGCAGCCGATGGATCTCATCAATGAACAAAACATCCCCGGGTTGCAGTTCACTTAACACGGACAGCAGGTCGCCAGATTTCTCAATGGCCGGCCCGGAAGTTGTCCGCAGGTGGACTTGCAACTCATTGGCGATCACAAAGGCTAATGTCGTCTTCCCTAACCCCGGCGGACCAAACAGTAAGACATGATCCAGGGCCTCTTGACGTTTTTTGGCCGCTTCGATATAAACCGTCAGCTCGCGTTTGATCTTGTCCTGACCAATATATTCGTTCAAAAAATGGGGGCGTAATGATAATTCGGTTGCCGCTTCCACAGCATCTTCGGCTTGACTATCGACCAAGCGTTCATCTCCCACTAGCGCCAACTCCTTTCTACAAAACTCATTTCATTTCTTATTTGCTGAGTAGCCGGAGTCCTTCGCGTACGTAAACATCCGGTGTTTTCGCATTAAGTAACGCTAATTTAGGTTCGATCCGTTGCAACTCACGGGCGGAGTAGCCCAACGCTTGTAAGGCGGCTAAACCATCCTGCAAAGTTTGATCATTGGTGGGTGCAAACAAGTCCTGATTCAAATCAGTGGTCATTTCTGGCGTGATCTTGATTTTATCCTTCAGATCCAGAATGATCTGTTGCGCGGTCTTCTTGCCAACACCAGGGAATTTCGTCAGGAATTTGACATCCTCATTGGCAATAGCGTTCAACAAACCGCTGTGATCATCCGCCGCCAAGATCGCCATCGCGCTTTTCGGACCGATACCTGAAACACTGGTCAGCCGTTCAAACAAACTCTTTTCCGCCTCATCCACAAAGCCGTACAAAACTTGTTCACTTTCGCGAATGACTTGCTGAACGTAAATTGTCGCCGTCTGCTGCAACTGATACTTGAACGGATTGCCGACTAACAAGCGATAGCCCACGCCGCCCAGTTCCAAAACTAAATACTCCGGCTTGATCACGGTGACCTGGCCAGTTAAATACTCATACATGTGATCCCTACTTTTCTGTTGACCTTGCTAGTCTTAGCATTGTAGCACAAAAGAAATCGTGACCACAAGCCCAGTCGTGGTGAGGATGTGGGCGTCGATTTCTGAGACTGCTGGCAAAAGCAGCTTGGTCGCCACCTGCGCAACCTGGGGTGCGACTTGCCAGCCGGTCCAGTCGGATTTGGCTAATCACCGGACCAGGATTGATGTGGATCTTGGATTCGTTTGAACATTTTCTGGAGATCTTGATTGTTGAAATGGACCAGGACGGGGCGGCCATGTGGGCAATTAAAGGGGTTCTCCGTTTGCGCCAGGTCATGAAGCAGTTGCTTGGCCTGAATCGGCTCCAAATGATGGTTGGCCTTGATCGACAGCTTGCAAGACAACATGATCGCGGCCTTCTCCCGAAAATGGGCGACGCTGATCTGCCCATCGCCTAAGAAGTAGTCGATCATTTCCCGAATCAACTTCTCCTCTTGACCTGATTGGAACCAGACGGGATGGCTATGCAAAATAAAGGTATTTTCACCGAAATCTTCCAGCGCTAGCCCAACATCCGCCAGCAGCGCTAAATGCGCCTTGATCTGAACATAATCACTGGCGGGGTAAGTCAACACCAGTGGGACCAACAAATTCTGTTGGTCTTGCGCCACTTGCCCGAAACTGACTCGGAATTGCTCGTACTTGATCCGTTCTTGGGCGGCGTGTTGGTCGATCAAATAGAAACCATCATCGCTTTCCGCCACTAAATAGGTGCCATGGATCTGCCCCAAATAACGCAACTCCGGGAAACGACGCTGAGTAGCAGCCGGTGGTTCTGTGGGCACTGTTTGCGCTGATTTGGCGCCAATCGTTGCGGATACTGGTGGTGTGTCGGTGGTGTGTCCGCTATTTTCCTCAGTTGTTGGCACAAACGCCGCCGCCGTTGAGTTCTGATGGCGCTGGTTCGGTTGCGTTCCTGTCGCCGCGAACGCTCGCGGCTGCTCATCTGCTTGGAGCCAAGCATCCCAACGCGCTAATGCCGTTGGATTTTGGAAAATATTGCTGACCGGTTCACTGGTGTCTAATTTTGCCGCGCCAAAACTGGTCGGTGCGGGATCCGCCGGCGTCGTGGCCGCGCTGGTCGCTTCGGTCGAGGGCACTTGATCCTGATCAGCTTGATAAGCCGGATCGCTCTCAGAAACCTGTGGCTCAGATTTGTCCGTTTTGGTGGGGTCAACTTGATCCGCTTGCCGGGAACTGCCCGTTGGCAATGCCGTTGGCGTGGAAGGCATTGCTGGCGTGACTGACGGGAAATCTGTTGGTTGGGTCTTTGATGCCTTCCCGCGGTCTTCGAATCCAGTGGTTTGACTAGCGCGCTGCAAATCGATTTGTAACTGTTCAAGGTCAACTTTAGGCTGATGGCTCCGCAAATTAGTCAAAGCATCGGGAATCAAGTCGACCGACCCTAAAACTTGGCGAACGGTTTGCGTCACCAAATTAGTCAACTCAGGTTCTTTACTGAGCCGGACCTCACGCTTGGTCGGATGAACATTGACATCGACTAGGAGCGGATCCATCGTGATCGCGATCACCGCCACCGGATAACGACCGACCATCAATTTTGAACCGTAGCCTTTGATCAGGGCTTTATTTAATTCGTAATTGCGAATATACCGACCGTTGATCAGAAAAGACAAATAATTCTTGCTCGACCGGGTCACAGCCGGTCGCGAAATGTACCCACTGATAGTAAAATCGAGATTTTTGCCTTGGATCGGCAGTAATTCCTTGGCGACGGGCAGCCCATAAAGTCCGGCGATCACTTGTTGAAGATCACCACTGCCTGTCGTGGTCACCAACTCACGGCCGTCATTGACCAAGGTGAAGGCGACCTGGGGGTAACTCAAGGCAATCCGATTCATGATATCCGCGGAATGACGTAATTCCGTCGCCAGTGACTTTAAATACTTCAAGCGCGCCGGCGTGTTGTAAAACAAATCAGCCACCGTCATCGTCGTTCCTTGAGGATGGCTCGCCGGTTCGATTTGACCATCTTCACCGGTGATCGTCATCCGCCGGCCCGCGGCAACCGCACCGTTGCTGGTCGTTAAAGTCACGCGGGCGACTGAAGCGATACTGGCCAAGGCCTCACCGCGAAAGCCCAACGAATGGATCTTAAACAGGTCTTCGCGAGAACTGATTTTACTGGTGGTGTGTCGCAAAAAGGCGATCTGCAAGTCTTCTGGATCGAAACCCGAGCCATTATCGATCACCTGGATCTGTTTCAAACCTGACTCTGCTAAGAAAACTTGAACCTTGGTAGCGCCGGCGTCAATGGCGTTCTCAACCAATTCTTTAACGACCGACGCTGGCCGCTCGATAACCTCACCAGCCGCGATTTGATTACTTAATAAGGCTGATAATTGATGGATTTTTCCCATTTACACCCCTCGCTTCATTCGTGTTGCCGTATTGCCGTATTGCTAAAGTGATGACGATTGCTAAAATGACTTTCCTCGAAAAAAAGTGGCCAGACTGCCAAAGCTATCGGCAAGATCGGCTAATGATCAGTGATGCCCTCCGTCGGCATCCGTGGTATCAGACTGATCGGCGTTGGGTGTGGCCACCAATTGTTGCCAATGATTGACCAGATTCAGCGCCTTTAATGGTGTTAACTCACTGATGTCCACCGCCGCTAATTCGGCTTGCAAGTTCTGGAGCGCGACTGGAATTACCGCTGGTTGCGGCTGAACCACTGGCTCAGCGACAGTGTCGGCCAAATTAAAGAGCGGGATCTGGGTCGCCACCACGCCGTCGCCGCCTAAGTCATTGCCTTCTGCCTCCAACACTTGCAGGACCTTACTGGCACGTTTGATCACCGCCGCTGGCAGACCGGCCAACTGCGCCACATGAATCCCATAGGATTTATCCGCAGGTCCCGGCAGCACTTGATGCAAGAAAATCAAGCGACCGTGATCTTCAGTGGCGCCGACATGGACATTTCGCAGACGCGGCAACCGCTCAGCCAACTGAGTCAGTTCATGGTAATGAGTTGAAAATAATGTTTTCGCGCCTAAATGGTCATGAATATATTCAATGATTGCGTCAGCCAAAGCAATGCCGTCATAAGTTGCCGTGCCGCGGCCCAGTTCATCAAACAGCAAAAGACTCCGAGAAGTCGCCTGGCTCAAGGCATGATTGGCTTCTTTCATTTCGACCATGAAGGTACTTTCTCCAGAAATCAGGTCATCCGCCGCGCCGATCCGCGTAAAAATTTGATCAAAGATGGGCAGGGTCGCCTGTTCTGCCGGCACGAAACACCCAATTTGGGCCATGATCACAATCAGGCCAATTTGACGCATATAGGTACTCTTGCCAGACATATTCGGACCGGTAATCAACAGGATCGTGGTGGCGTCATCCATTTGCAAGGAATTGGGGATAAAACCGTTCGCGCCCAGCACTTTCTCAACTACCGGGTGCCGGCCTTTGACGATTTTGATGTTCTGATCCGTCATGGTCAACGTGGGCCGCACATAATGTTCCCGCTCACTCACGACCGCGAAGCTCTGTAACACGTCTAAGGCGGCCAAGACCTTGGCCAGATCCTGGATCTGTTCCGTCGCTGCTTTGACCTGGTCACGCACGTCAACAAAGAGTTCGTGTTCCAATTGCGTCGATTGCTCCTGCGCCTGCAAAATAAAAGCTTCATGATCTTTCAATTCAGGCGTGATGTAACGTTCGGCGTTGACCAAGGTTTGCTTACGTTGATAGCGATCCGTTGGCACCAACTGTTTATTGGCGTTGGTCACTTCGATATAGTAGCCGAAAACGCGGGTATAACCGACCTTCAGCGTGCTGATCCCGGTGGCCTTACGTTCCTTGGCCTCAAGTTCAGCCAGCCAGCCTTTGCCATTTTCCATCGCGTCACGATATTGATCCAACTGGTCATTGTAGCCCGCCTTGATCACATGTCCTTCCGTGATGGAAATTGGCGCATCCTCATCGATTGCGTCGGTGATCAGGCCCCGGATCTCGGGCAAGTCATCCAACTGGTCGCGATAATGATCCAACGCTGTCCCCTGAAGCTTTTGTAACTGGGTAATGATCAGCGGTACTTGCGCCAAGGAATTGCGCAATTGGATCAGGTCACGACCATTGGCGCTACCGAAGGCGATGCGGCCAGCTAAGCGCTCCAGATCATAAACTTTCTGGAGCGCCTCTTGCAATGCGATCCGATCAAAATAATGATTGATCAGCACTTGGACCGCATCCTGACGCGCGTTCAACTCGGTCTCGTCCAACAGGGGCCGATTCAGCCACTGTTTGAGCAGGCGTCCCCCCATGGCCGTTTTGGTTTTGTCCAGTAACCAGAGCAAGGTGCCATCCCGCTTACCTGTACGCAAGGATTGAAAAATTTCCAAGTTGGCCTTGACGGAGTGATCCATTCGCAGAAATTGGTCGACCTGATAAGCCTCGGCAATCTGCAAATGCCCTAACGACCGTTTCTGCGTCGCTAATAAGTAGCTGATCAATGCCTTGAGGACACTTTTCTCCGCCGGCAAGGTCAAACGCTGGGCCGTATAACTAAATTCACTGGAATTCTTGACCTGAGTATTCTCAGATAATAAGAGGCCTAATTTGGTGAACGTGGCCTGATCAGCGGCGGGCACCGTCGGATCGATCACGATCTCCTTGGAATTCAAATTAAGCACCTCGTTGAGCACTTCGTTGAAATGGCGCAGCTGGGTCACCCGCACTTCGCCAGTCGTCAGATCCGCGTAAGCTAACGCGTAATACCCATTAGCAACATGGAGCGCCGCCAAATAATTGTTTTGTTTGGCAGCGCTGGGATCTTGATCCATCATGGTCCCCGGCGTGATCAACTGAATGACCTCTCGCTTGACCATGCCTTGGGCCAATTTAGGATCTTCCATTTGTTCGCAGATCGCGACCTTATAGCCTTTATCGACCAGAATATCAATATAGTTCTGGGCCGCGTGGTGGGGCACGCCACACATTGGAATCGGATCTTGGGCGCTCTTATTGCGGGCGGTCAACGTTAATTCTAGAATCTGCGAGCCCTTAATCGCATCATCATAAAACAATTCGTAAAAATCACCGATCCGATAAAATAAAAACGTATCCGGATAATCTTTCTTGATCGCCAAATATTGTTGCATCATTGGCGTATCCTTGGTTTTCTGTGGCATAGACACTCCCCTAACTAGTCCATCAGTGGTCGATCAGGCGTAATGCTGATCAATTTGATTTGTTTGGCGTGACCCGTTTGTTCGTCGATCTCCAAGTAGCAACCATTCAACTGACCCGGTCCACTGGTCGGCGTTTCGAAACGCGTTGGCAAATTCGTTCGAAAGCGTTCGATCACGCGGTCACGACGCATCCCTAAGATTTCATTGTAAGGCCCCGTCATTCCAGCGTCAGTCAAATAAGCAGTGCCTTCAGGCAAGATCCGCGCATCATTGGTCTGAACATGGGTATGGGTGCCCAAAACAGCGGACAGGCGCCCATCCGTGTACCAGCCCATCGCTAATTTCTCACTGGTCGTTTCCGCGTGAAAGTCTAGGAGGATCACTTGACATTTTGCTTGAAGCTCCGCCAGAATCGTGTCGATCTTGGCGAAAGGATCATCGATATTGTCTAGGAAAACACGCCCTTGCAAATTGATCACGCCCACGGTCGTTTGATTGACCTTGATCGTCGTAAAGCCACGTCCTGGCGTGGTCTTCGCCGGATAATTGGCTGGCCGGATCAATTTGGGCTCACTGTCGATAAAATCAAAGATCTCATCCTTATCGAACGTGTGGTTACCCATGGTCACCACGTCGGCGCCAGCCTGTAAGATCAGCTTGTAAAGCGCGCGGGTAATTCCCTTGCCCCGCGCGATATTTTCCCCGTTGACAACGGTCAACTGAGGCCGGTACTTGCTCTTCAATTTCGGTAAATAAGTTGTCAGCATTTGTTGGCCGATTTCGCCCATAACATCGCCGATAAATATGACTCGCATCGCTTTGGCCTCTTTCTATAATACGTTCAATTTTACCATAAAACGCCCGCTTAAAACAGGGGACGCCGTGACGGGTCACCGAAAGACTCCGAGTCATTCACACCTTCCGCGCAGCAGTCCGGACCCTTGACGCCAACAAAGTGCCGCCAATTTTTGCAAAGCAAAATAAGAGACGCTGCCCACAAAAAAATCAGCGGGACCTGCCCGCTGATCGAATAAGTGCGTTCAAAATAAAAAGCCGAATTAACTTTGTAGCAAAAGTTCAATGAAATAAGGGCTCGAAAAAATTACTTAGCACCACGCCAACCCACAATGTCGGCCGCCGAGAACGGCGCGTCAATTGATTGTCCGTAGATCTGTTCATAAGCGGCCACTTTTTGGTTGTGGTCTTGCGCCATCATTGCCTGACTGTTCTCGTCGATGGATTTGGCGGGATCAGGGTAGATTGGCGGTAACACATGAACCACATAGCGGACCTGGTTGAATTCATCATTATCTGGTTTACCCAGATCCTGCATTTCAACGAAGAGCGAAATAATTGGCACCTGAAAACGGGCCGCGTAGTAATAGCTCCCGCGTTTCAACGGACGGGGGCGACGATAATTGAACCACATTTCCTGTTCAGGATAAATCAGGACCAGGTCATTTTGTGCAAAGATCCGCTGTAACAAGCCAGGAAACGTGTGGCCCATATAGTGCATACTTTTCCCAATTGGTAGAATATCCGCATAATTCATTAAGAAACCGATCAAACCCGTCATCCGCAAATTGGTCGGTTGGCTGACCACGAATAGGCGAGCGTGACTACCGCGATAAACCGCCTTACGCACCGCAGTATTATCCAAGGGATTGAAGTGATTACTGGTAATGATGCCACCACCGCTGATTTGTTTGAGATTAGCGATATCAACGACTTCTGTCCGCCGATTCAACCAATTTGTCGCCAACCGCATGAAGGCGCGGCCTAGATGGTTTTTCCAGTGGTATTTACTTGTTGGTAAGGCGGCGAGATAATCCTGGAGCAGCTGGTTTTCAGCGGCCGGACTCAGTTGGGGATCATCGACTTCAACCTTATCGTTGAACCGGCCTTCCGCCACGGCTTGCTCGATATTGTCGATCACCGCCTGTTTGTTTCCGCCAATAATCATAATTGAATCGCGCCTCCCTCCGCGGCAACTTTCGTGAAGGTCACAGGGGTGGCGGGAATACTGCTGATCCGTTCAACTAAGAGTGATTTCTTGGCCTGATCGTGTTTGATCTTCTGGGCAGCATAGTTAGCCTTGAACGCCGCGATCTCCTCGTAATAGGGACTCATTTTCGCGTATTTCCAGAATTCTTCTTCGAACGGGATCGCGTCATAACACCAAGGCTTGCCGAATAAGTTGAAGTGGATAATGGCCGGTAGCGCTAATTTGATCTCAGCCAAAATATACTCAGTCTGGGCATTCCACTTTGGTGCTAAATACAGGGTTTTGCCGGAACAGATCGCATTGAGATAGTCTTGATCGGGCGCGATCAATTCGAAATGATATTGATTGAGTAACGCCAGAAACTTCGCGCTGAAATGTTGCGCGCGCAAGGCGGCCAGATCCATCAACAGCACGCCTGAATTGACATAATGATCGGGGTCGACACCAATCGCTTGTTCCGCGTAGCGCCGCGGTTCTGGATGGTTACAAATAAAGGCGTCTGGAATCGCGCCAATCACATTTGTGCCCAGATCCGTCTCAAATAAAGGCGTCAGATCCCGAGTCACGATCGTATCGGCGTCCAAATAAATCGCTCGCTGATATTGTGGGAAGAGATCCGCGATGAACAAGCGATAGTAGATCGTCAAGGTGAAATAATCCGCCCGCAATGTATTCTTGTCGCCGTCAAAGCGATCATACAGGTCAGCGGCCAAACCAACGAATTCAATCGTACAACTGGCTGGCACCAGGGCCCGTAATTTCTCTTGATTTTCAAGAGACAGTGTCTGGTACAAAACCGTAATTTGATAGCTCGTGTCTGCGCCGCGATTACTCAGTAGCGACTGCAGGGTCACGGATAGGTACGGTGCGTATTTGTCATCGATCCCGAAGAAGATCGGAATCATTTTCTGTGGTTGAGTCATTGACTTCCTCCTGAAACGCTTGATTGAGTTGCTGATATTGTTGATAAAGCTTGTCGTAATCATGAAGCTCCAATTCACGGTGTACCCGCTCGATCTCCCACGGCTTGATCGTCACGACTTGGAACCATGGGAAGAAGCGAAAACTGGTCGTGAAATGTTGGAAAACAGTTTCAGGTTGAAGCTGATGTTGTTCGTTGAATTTATCCGGCGCGATCCGCTTGCGCTCACTTAATTGGTTCAACGCCGACTGATCGGGCATGAACATCCATGTCGTCTGACAACGTTGGCGACAACGGGCAAACAAGCCGTCCTGACGAATCAAGGCCAGGTTCAGCAGCATCACCCCGGAGTTCAAATAATCGAACTGACGCCAATTCTGATGGAAAAACCACTTGCCATAATGGTCCAATACGCCGACAACTTCCACATCGGTTAGATCCTGCTCATAAAAACTAGTGAAACTATGTCGGCAGAGCACATCGGTATCCAAATACAAGACCCGATCTGGGATTGCCGGAAGTTGATCGGCATAAAGGCGCAACATGCAATTGGGGGTAAAATTTGTCTCCAGATTCGCCGTTGGTGGTTGGGCCGCCATCAGTTTAGTAATGTCAAATTTGACCACATTATTCGCGGGATTCTGCTGTTTGACTAATTGATCCAAAAAAGCGATGGCTTGATCACTAACCGGATAAAACGTCTGCTTAGCATTGCTGATCGTCGCCGTCAGCACATAGATCTGTAAATGATGCTTGGTATGGTCAAGTAATGACAGGATCGACAACAAGAGGCCTTGCGTCATTTTCTCATCGCCGCAATATAAAATATTCATTTAGCCCCACTCCCCTCTGACTTCCTTGGTAAATAGCGATAATATTCAATGTTACTGGCGCGACTCCGCTGTGCCATCTGCGCGGCCACCGCGTCACGCAAAGCTTCCTGGCGCTCCTTGCGCGAACCTGTAGTCGGTACGGTCAATGGTCCATCCACGAAGACGGTTTGTCGCGGCTTCTTGCCCACACCTCGACTCTGGTAGGTTGTGGTTAAAGTAAAAACCGGCGCCGGAGTAGCGATGGGATAATGGAACGCTGCCAGTGGCAAGGGGCGAATCCCCGTGTAATAAGGCCAAACATGGCCCTCTGGATAAATCAATAAACTTTTCTTAGCCGGGATACTGGCCTGAACCGCCTGCTCGAATTGGCGAAATTGATGACGATCCGTGGGAATCGGCAAGGCGCCGCCGGCTGGTAATAATTTACCGACGACTGGGATCCCGAGATTCGCGGGACTGATGATCACCGCAAAGGGTCGCGTTTTCAGAAGCTGAAAAGGCGTGAAGGCATCGCCCATCGGTTGGGTATGATTGGCGTATAAATAAATTCCCTGGTGCCGATAAGGCTTCAGGACGCGCTGGTTGACAAAGTGAACATGGGATTTGAGCCGCGAATAATAACACCCATAGAGCCAAAAGCCCGCTCGAACCAACCGCCCCGATAGCGCCGCGCCGATCCCCTTACGCTGAAATTGGAAATCAGCTGGCAACTGATAATCCTGTTGCTCGCTAAAGACGAAATCGTCAGTAAACTTGTCATAGAACAGCGTGATTTTGGGGGCGAATCTCCTCTTAGCCATCATCGTCACCAGTTACGACGAGGTACACATTATCCGCGATCCGATCCAGGTCCGCATCAAAATCATAATGATGACCCGGACTGATATTGGTCACCAGCAGGAAATAGCCGACTAATTGGGTGACTAATAATTGAACGAAATTTCGAAACGCGTCTGCATTCTGCAAAGCCGGCCCAGGTCGAAATTCCCGCCAAACCTTACGGATCACCCGATCTTGCTGGCCTGAAACAGCCTTCAAGACCGACTGCTTCAACGCTTCATGGGTGATAAACTCAGACAGTAAAATCAACACCACTTCTTTGCTATTGTACAAAAAATAAAAACGCTCATGGGCAATTTCCCGCAGTGTTGTCCGCAAGTGTCCCTTCACAAAGCTAATGTGCTGAATATTGTCGAAGAATTCCGCCACATAGGTTGGAATCAAATTGTCCACGATGGGATCAATGATCTGATGAAGTAGATCCCGCTTGCTGTGAAAATACTTAAACAACACCGCCTGACTAACGCCAGCCTTGCGCGCGATCGCCATGGTGCTGGTGCGCTCGTAGCCTTGCTCTGAGAACAAGACAATGGCCGCGGAAAGAACTTTACGTTGACTAGCCGGCATTTTGTTGGCGTCATACCAACGTTCCAGATCTGTTTCTATTTGTCCTTGCACGTTCCACCCTCCTTTCCGACTGACCACCTTGCTTCGTTTCGGCAAATTTAGGAAAGCCAAACAAAGTAAGTAATCACTCACTCACCGAGTTTAGCGCAAGTTTTCTGAAAATTCAATAGTTGCGCCCCTATTTCCTCTGGGTTTTCTTTGGCGACTTATTCGCATTTACGGTTAACACCGGTGATTCACGCCGTGCCGCCGATTGTCTCCGCATCTTTTTCTTCAACGTCTCATCACGCAAAATGTCGTGATCACGCTATCCCCCAGTGAGGCCGCTGGCGGACCACAAAAAACCGCGGCTAGCGAGCGTTTATTCAACGCTTGCAGCCACGGTTATCAATTTCGGTAGACGCGACCCATTGGGTCTGAAATTTTCATAATAAGGAGCCAGATAAGGGGCCAATTCTAGACCCGAAAAACGTCAAAAAGTGGTTAGTAGTGGTTAGTAAAGTTTATTTTTACTCTCTGCCACTCTCCAGTAAAACAAAAAAAGAACGTTGATTTCTCAACGTTCTTCATCAGGCACCTGCACTGACTGGCACAGATAAATGCTACAATATACCGGTGATCGGGGTCGAACCGATACGTCCTCGCGGACACTGGATTTTGAGTCCAGCGCGTCTGCCTATTCCGCCACACCGGCATGGTGTTTATATTGTGGCAGCTGCCCAAAGGCGGTAACCGGATTTGAACCGGTGATGAAGGTTTTGCAGACCTCTGCCTTACCACTTGGCTATACCGCCACAACATTTAAATATATTACACGTTGACTCTTGAGAAGTCAATAACCAATTTAGAAAAATTGGAATTGGGTTAGCTGGATTCGAACCAGCGCATAACGGAGTCAAAGTCCGTTGCCTTACCGCTTGGCTATAACCCAATAAAAAGGGCGGTATGTGGGGATCGAACCCACGTGTGCCGGTGCCACAAACCGGTGTGTTAACCACTTCACCAATACCGCCATAATAAGGTAAACAGGGATAGTAGGAATTGAACCCACACTGACGGTTTTGGAGACCGTAGTTCTACCTTTAAACTATATCCCTAAAAAAATGGAGGAGAGTGGATTCGAACCACCGAACCCGAAGGAGCGGATTTACAGTCCGCCGCGTTTAGCCACTTCGCTACTCCTCCATAAATGGCGCGGGACGGAATCGAACCGCCGACACATGGAGCTTCAATCCATTGCTCTACCAACTGAGCTACCGAGCCAACTTACGGTCCCAACCGGATTTGAACCGGTGATCTCCTGCGTGACAGGCAGGCGTGATAACCCCTACACCATGGGACCATATTGCGGGAGCAAGATTTGAACTTGCGACCTTCGGGTTATGAGCCCGACGAGCTACCAGACTGCTCCATCCCGCGATAATATTAAATTTGGAAAAAGGAGGATGTGGGATTCGAACCCACGCGCGGTATGACCCGCCTGACGGTTTTCAAGACCGTTCCCTTCAGCCGGACTTGGGTAATCCTCCATGCTGAAAATAACAAATATTTTGTTAATGACCCCTACGGGATTTGAACCCATGTTACCGCCGTGAAAGGGCGGTGTCTTAACCACTTGACCAAGGGGCCATACGCTGGTCAAATCTGATTCAGGTACGTCATCCGTCCTAAAACTAAAAGCCGAACGTTACGCCGTAGCACCAGACGACTTAAACTATGATAAAGGAAAATCAGGCGTTTGTCAACGCCAAAACCATTTTTTCTAAAAGTGTTTTCAAATCCCGATCTAATTGGGTTTGGGTCCACTTTTACGCGAACCTGCTTGCAAAAAAATTCAGTTGACAATAACTTTTTTCTCACTTTCGGGGGGGGCAGCCCAACCTTTCTACGGTCCAGAACGCCAGGACAACAAATAGCGCCACGGTTAGCCGGCGATCCGATCGGTGGGGTTGAAGCCCACCGGGATCTTGCCGGTCCCGTCACGCTATTTAGTCATTAACTTGTTGCAGACCTACTGTTGCAAATTCATGGTTGCGCGCTACTCGTCAATTGTTTTTTGTTGGAGAATTTGTAGCCGGGCCCAGACCAAGTCAAGCTCATCGGCGCGAAATTCAACATTGTCTAAGAAATAGATCCGCGGTTCCCCATCTGGATAAACCAGACGATGTTGCAAACCTGGCAAGCAGATGATTGCATCGTAACCTTGGGCCAATAATGCGGCAATATCCCCGTTGGTTTGATCCAATTCAAACTGCCAAGGCGCTTGTTCTTGCCGCGCCTGCCGGTCTAACAGCGCCCGGTAATGCGCCACGTTGCTATCTCGCTGAATCAATGTTTGACCGATTTTGCCGCGTAATAACGGATCACTATTGTAAACTAAGACTGCCTGATACATGTAACCAACCTCCGATCGTCGCGCTAATCAAGCGCTAACCATCTTGAGGATAACACCATTGCGCCAAAAGACAATCCATCCTTAGTCGGAGTCCCCCATTTACGCAATTGGCGTGCCGGCGTTGGCTAAGCTTCGAGTCCAGGTCAGGCTCAGGCCCAAATCAGAATCGTGCTAGAAATCGACTTGGATTGCAATCAATCCTTGGTCTTCTTCTTTCAAATGTTGATCCCAAGTTGCCATATCCGGCACCGCTGAAGCCATGGTTAGGCTATAGGCAAATTCATAAAAGCCAGAGAGATCGACCTTGAAGTTGGTTTCCCAGAAATTATTCATCACCCATGAATATAGGTCGGCTTGGTTTTTAGCACGAGACTGTTCATCACAAAGATGGATCGGATGATGGGCCAAGTCACCAAGGGTCACCAGCGGCGCGTCTTTCAAAGAAATCGCCAGCCCAGTTCCCGCTTGATCACGATAAAGGATCCCCGTATCCAGCATGTAAAACTCGGTATTGGTGCCTGGTAACTGATCGATGCCTGGTCGCATCAAACTACCGGATTTTTTGAAGTAACGCTCGCCGGCCAATTTAAGCGGCAAGGCAAAGTAAAGATTCTCAGGATCCCAGACACTATCTTTTTGAATCCGTAACATACAAGTGATTTTGGCAATGTCTTGATAGATCCGGAGGACATAACTGAATATTTGCGTACCGGCTAATTGGCAATCAATGGCAACCTCGGTGAACACAGGACCCCGTTCCAAGATTCGAATATCCGTGATCTGGCTGTTCCAGCGTTGCGCTTCTTTGCCTTTGCGGTTACGTCCCATTCGGCGGCGTTCCATACAAGGATCGGTTTGAATCGTGGTCTTCTCGTAAATGCCTTGGAAAAGTGGGTGGGCAGCCTGATGATCGATGATATCTTCACCAGTCGGGCGATAAATGATTTGTGCCAAACCCACGTCATTGCTCAATTTAACTGTAAAATATTTTGTTTCGACCGTCGAATCATCGATCAAACCAGGATAAACAATGTCTTTGACGTTTTCGGCGCCTTTCAGCGCTGGACGATAGCGTGGCGGCAGATTGGGCGTCTCCCGCAAACGCAAGCCGATCTGTTTGACCTGCTTCGGCGCGAGGGTCACCACCAGTTCAATTTCGTAAGCCCGAGCCGTGATCATGACTTGACAAGGCAGCACTTCATTGGTTTCCCGATCGTAGGCTTCCACGTAAGGCATCAAGTTGGGCATGATCCGCTGCTTGCCGAAATGTTCCCACGCTTCCATCAGCAAGGTCACATTTTGCGTCACAGTGCGGTCATAGGGATTGATCACCCGATAAAATTGCGGACGATTGGCTTTCGGCATCGCATAATCATCATGCTTCATCAAATAGGCAATCAGCGCCCGATCAATTTCCGTACTGGCGTTGGCCGCATAGGAGAATTTCCGATATTCCAACTCATTGACCAGCGTGTTCCAAGGTTCCGAGGCCGAGGAGCTATACCCCCAGGTGTGCTCCGCAAAGAGCATCAAATCATCCCGGGCAGCTTGGGCCAGTGGACCTTTGACCGTTTTCTCATCGGTCAAATCTTGAAGCAGGCGATAATTCCGGACGGCCCCTTTATAAATCTTAGTGGCCGCTGGTGTCGAGCCAACTCCTTCAGCCCACCAGTCGTTCCAGTCGCCCCGATAAGTTGGGATCTGACTCAGATCAGTTTGCCGCAAGACTTCAAAGAATTGGTTCAGTCCGATCATCTCAACCGTGATCTCATCGCCGTATTCCGCGTTCCATTCCGCGATGGATTCAACAATATCACGATCTGGTCCAGCATTATCTGACATGAATCCAGAAATCATCATGGGCACGAAATCATATGGATAATCAGATTGGGCCAGCTCATCGAAATACCCAAAAATCCGTTTCTTCGCCACTTCCAATTGAGGCGTGCTGAGATCCCCAGCGTACTCATCTTCGATCTGATAACTCATCTGCGCGTTGGGCATCAAATACGTTTCGTTCCCGATTTGATAATGTTCCCCATTCCAGACCAGCACTTTCTCCCCGGTCGGCGCTTCCCACCAAAACGGGATCTGGCTCTTGAACAAGGGGTACATGCCGTGATGCGCGTGGATACAGGTAAAGAGATTGTCGATGCCGTTCTTGGCCAAGGCATGGGCGTATCCCCACGAGAATCCGTTGATATCAGCGGTCATCGCCGAATCGATCGGTCGGGAGAAGCGCTGACCATACTGATGGGCCGCCCCTAAGCAATCACTGAGAATATCGGGATCGACCAATTCGTTCAAATTCAAATAATTGCTACTAAAATCAATGTAGCCCGCCTCAACGTAACGCTCAAACATTTCGATCTGTTCTGGCGTGGCGTTTTCGCGGAAATTCTTCACTTGCCAATAATTCTCGCAAGTCCACACGAAATCGCAATGCCCTTTTTCCGCCAACTCGGCACTCACAATGTCGATGGCTTGAATAATATAGTCCACATGGCACTGCATGATTAATTCCTGAACAGCAGTATAGCCAATGTCTGTATGGGAATGATTGATCAGATATAACTTTTTCATGAAAATCCTCCATTTTCACACGATGCTGATTTTGTGGTCATCGTTGACCTAGCTGCCAAATAGTTTAAACCTTGGATCGTCCGCAGCGACGTATCAAGGCTGGCCCTGATTTCAGGACTGATTCCTTGCCGCGCCAATGTTTGTCTGAAACTCATTTCAAAGTAAGGGAACCCGCGACTGACCTGGCCGCCAAAAACAACTTCATCGACGGCCAACTCAACTAAGTAGGGACCCAACCCTAGGCCTAATCGCTGACCAAACTCCGCCAAAACGGCCAAACTTGCCGGATCGCCTAACGCGGCGGCCGCGGTCACTTGCGGCAATCCAGCCGTGATCCCCTGGCGCTGGCAAAGCTGGACCAGCCCCCTTCCGGACAGTTGTTCATCAATCGTACTCTCACCAAAGGGTTCTCCGAAAATCATGCCCGATTTTGGTAAGCGTCCGCAAGCTTGAAGTTGTTGCCCCGCTCTTAGAAAGGCGGAGCCCAAACCGGTTCCGATTGTGAAGTAGCCGCCACAGCGCTCTTGATCGTGTAAAGCTGCCTCACCAAAGGCGAAGCTCAACGCATCATTGGCGAAAAATAACGACCAATCTGGCAATAAATTCAGTGCCGTTGCACTCAGACTTTTTTTGAAAGCCGTCGCCAGATCATAACCCGCAAGTTGCTCGAATTTATGCAGTCCGTGCATCTGGCTGATCCCCCGTTGATAATCAAAGGGACCCGGAAATGCCCAACCCACCGCACAAATCAACACCGGTTCAGGCAATTTCGCAACCAAGTTCAGACAATGCTGGACCATTTCTGCCACAAACTGCGGGCCTGAACAATCGGCCGCAGTCGGCGTGTAAATCAATTCAGGCAAGAGATTGTCACCCGCGTCGGTGAAAACACCGCTTTTAGTGACGGTACCCCCAACATCAAACATCAATTTCACTTTTTCCATCTGGTCAATTGCGCCTCCTTACCTGATCTGCGCTGATAGCAGCGTGACTTCCTGGCCCTGACTTGGCCCACTGGGGAAGACCCGGAAATCGCCGACACTAGCAGGAATAATCACCGTTTCCCCATAGTGGAGCTGTAACCAAGCCTCACTGGCCGACGTCGCTGTAGCCGGTGCCAGACAAATTTCCTCGCCAGCAACCAGACAGGCCATGATCACATCGCCATGGGTCGTCAAGGTGATGGGCCGATCGAAACGATCACGAATGGTTCTGATGGCTTCACTAGGCGCCAACCCCGTTTCTTCTTGCTGATGACCCGGCGTTTGCCGCAAAGGCTTGATTTGATTGACCAAATGCTGGGTCACCTCGTTCGTGTCACGGCCAAAATCCAAATTGGCCATGCCTCGTTGAATATTGATCGGCCGCGGACGACCATCCAGATCAAGACGATGCCAATCCCACAACTTAAAGGTAAACCGATTCGGGGTCGCGCTGATCTCTAAAACCACCGTTTCCGCGCCGCTGCAATGAATCGTGCCAGCTGGAATCAGGAAATGATCATGGGCCTTGACTGGCAAAAAATTAACAAATTTCTCAGCAGCAAATTTCTGGGTCGTTTGCGCCGTTGTCAAGGCCGACTCCAGCTCGGCAGGATCAACGCCGGTCCGCACGCCCAGGATCACTTGCGCTTGCGGCGCGGCTGCCATAATGTAATAACTTTCGTCTTGCGTGTAAGGCAGTTTAAATTGTTGATAAGCGTATGCAGCGGTAGGATGGACCTGCAAACTCAGATTACCGCCGCCCACCGTATCCAAATAATCGAAGCGGATCGGGAAACTTTCACCGTAACGACCATATGTTTTCTCACCCAAAAGGGCTTGCGGTTTCAACATCACTAGGTCTTGCGCTGGCACTTCCAACACGGTCGTGCCCACTTGGAGCAACAAACTATTCTCTTCTGGCACCCCGTCAAACCCCCACCCCAAGTTCGGCGCGTCCGGTTCGACCCCGAAATTCTCTTGAAGCCAATGACCACCCCAAACGCTTGGTGCGAAATAAGGCTTCAGCCGAAAAGGTCGCTGGGCCAGTTCTCCCATGATTTCCAAGTAATCGGGCGCCGCCACCATCCGAAATTGCTGCGGATCGTTCAAATCTAACAAATAGTCAAATTGACGGAACGCTTTTGCTTTCAGCGCATCCCCTAGGGGCCAGTCGAAGAAGTAACCCCGCTTGATCTTGCGATTCCACGATTCTTGGGCGTTATCACTGTGCCAGTTGGCCTGCCCTTCACGGTAGCGCCCCTGAAGTTGCCAGCGGGTGAGACTGACATAGACCACCAGATCCGCCGCGATCAAACTGGCGGCACCGACACCATAGACCACCGTGCGACCGGGACTGGCGGCCACGTCAGCTTGAAGTTGTCGTAATTTTTGTGGTTCGATCAATTCCGCCAAATCATAATCATGAAACTGACCGAACAGTTCATCATCCGTTAGCGTCGAGTGTAACTTAGCCGTCAAGGCCGCCGGTTCCAAGAAAACCTCATCAGTAGCGAGCACGCGGTCAGCAGGCAACTGCGTCAACAATTGGCCCAACTGACGCTGGTCGACGCCCGGATAACAATCAAAGGCAATCATGGCAGCGGAACTTTTGCTAAGTTCCGCGACGATTTGAGCAAGGTTGCCATAAACTGGCAGCTCTTTTTTCACTTTAAAAATTGGGGTCGCATCATACAATGACAATTCCTCCTTAGCTTGCTACTGACCTTAGTATAGGGGCTGTTGTATCCGTTAACAATAGCGGATTTTGTACATTTCAATGGCTTATCTGGCTTGCATCTAGCCCTATTGTTATATACAATAAAAAGCGATGAAGTTGAATCAAGCATCAACAATTAGGTGGCGATCAACACCGACAGCTGGCTTAAATTTGGATCAGCTTTTTGCATCGATCATCACTTTGCTCACTAAATCGACTGCGGCTGGAGGCCAATCAATGACTGATAAACAACTTCCCTTATACCTGCAAATATCTCAAGACTTGCGTCAACAAATTCAAACGGGAACCTGGCGACCCGGGCAACGGATCCCCACTGAATTTGCCCTGTGCGATCACTACCACGTCAGTCGCATCACGGTTCGTAAGGCCATTGATGAATTAGTCAAGGATAATCTGATCGTCCGTCAGCGCGCTAAAGGCAGCTTTGTGAGTACTTTTGATGAGCGGATCGCCACCCACTACACCTCCTACAAGAGCTTCACCAACGAAATGAAGGAAGTCGGGATCGATATCGAAACGCTCCAAGTCAATGTGCGCTTGGGTTTTGCCGACTACAAATTGAGCAACTACTTACAGGTCGGAGTCGGCGACCAAATCATCATGATCGAACGGGTGCGCGGCGCTCAGGGGAAGGCCTTTGCATACTTCAAGACTTATCTTAAATTCAACCCCTTGCTATCCTTAGAGGCCAGCACTTACCAACACTCCTTCTACGATTATCTCGCCACTTTGGGCATTCGGATCAAGCATGTTCGCGAGATCGTTGAAGCCATCGAACCCAGCAAGAAAGTCGCGCAGATCCTGATGATCCCACAAAAAAAGCCCGTGCTTAAACGGGCGCGGATCGTCAACAATCCGCTGGTTGATTATTACGAATATAGTGAATGCTTTTATATCGGATCACAATACAAATATGCGATCGATTTCACCCAACAACGTTAAAAGAGCCGTAAGATCGCCAGAATCAGCGGTGGGATCAAAAGCGCTGGCAACAAATTCATGGTTTTGAATTGTTTGATTTTGAGAATACTCAGCCCCGAGGCGAAAATCAACAAGCCCCCGACAATCATGATCTCTGTCAACAAGGTCTGATCGATCGCACTACGCAACAACAGCGCCAACAGATAAATACTGCCCTGCCAGACAAAGACCACCGCGGCCACGCTGGCGATGCCAATGCCATAGGTTGCCGCCAGGACCATGGAGGTGATCCCGTCCAGCATCCCATTTGTCAACAGGAGCGTATAATCCTGCTTCAACGCCGCTTCGATTGGACCGACAATGGCCAAAGACCCCATGCAGAACAAGAGAATCGCCGTCGATAAGCCGGTGGCCAGATCGCTTTTGCTATACCGGCGCACCGTGCGATCGAAACGGTTCTCAATATCTAACCATTGCCCAAAAACACCGCCCACCGCCAAACTAACAATGAATAAAACCGGATATTTACTCCGCGGAAGTTGTTGGACAACCGCATTGATTCCCAACCCCACCGCGGCCAGTCCCAGCGCCTGCATAAGAATTTCGTGAAATTCTGGCCGTAGCCCCTTCTTGAAAAAAGTCCCGACAAAACTGCCCACCAGAATCATGCCTACATTAAAGAGCGTTCCCCACATTATTAAATTCCTCCATTTGGCACGACAAGCCTGCGCCACTTAGTTTGATGATCTCGATCCCAAATAACCCCGTGATCCCACCAACGATCGAACGCGCTAACGGCGTCAGAACGTTGGTAAGTCCTAAGGGCGCACCTGGGTTAGTTTGGCTAGCTATGTTAGCACGGTTAGCTTTGGAGCTCAACTGCCGGCTAGTGCTCATCAGCCGCTCCGGAGGCCGTCGGGTTCGTTTCCGCCGCGGCCTCTGTCTGTAAGGTAACCGCCGCTTGATGAATCTGGCGAACACTGTTGATCACCAAAGGAAAACCAATGTAAGGCAACAATTGAATCACGGACCACACAAGTTCTGCCTCACTGTTGCCCGCCTTCAAGCTTCCGCGAGCATGGGCCCGAACTTGAAAATCAACATTCAATGTAATCAGGGCCAACAATTCAAATTTCTCCCGTTCCGCCACGGTAAGAAAGCCACGACAATAAAAATCATTGAAAAAGTGTTGGGTCAACGCGTTGCTGATATAATCCCCGGCGCCTTCCGGCAATTCGGCCAATAGGTTTTTGATTTCATTACCATACAGCTCGCTTTGGACCTGGGCGCCATAATCATCTGGCTGCACCGTTGCCCCTGGCTTAACCGTGACCTGGTTCGCGCGAAAAACTTGATGGATCACATTCAGCGTTGCCAAGACCTTAGGCAGCCCCACCACCGGCGCTAGTTGATAAATCAACTCAACGATTTTCTCTGGTGAAATCTGCGCCTGCCGTGCCAGCCAAGTTTGCGCGGCCACCAAATCAGTCTGTCCCTGCACGGTGAACGCCACCAAGGGAATCAGGACCCGATCCGCTGCTAAGTGCGCCGTGCCACTTTTGACCTGGTCATCTAGCCATGGGGTTACCAATTGTGCCAAGTCACGATCAATCACAGAAATTTGTTGAACTAATTCATTTTGCATTCGCTTGTGCTTCCTTTCATCGTTCGACCCATTCCGACAAGACCCAGTACTGTTTCCTTTAAGAACAACGAGCATCCGCCAACGCACTGATTTCTTCGGCGAATAATTCGAGCGGCTCGTTGACCCAAGTTCGCCAACACTTGACCCCATCAACCCAATCTAACAAAAAAAGCCTGATTATTGATCGACAATCAAGCTTTTATGGTACTTAATAAACGGATTTAACCCAATGACGCTAGGCAGGTGTGATCGTTAACGACTCAATGACCACATCATCGTTAGGCCGATCCTGACCATTGCGCGCCACTCGAGAAATTTCTTGAACAACCGGCATCCCCGCGGTCACTTGACCGAAAACAGTATGACGATGATCCAGCCATGGTGTTCCGCCTTGTTTGTAAGCGGCAATGATTTCCTCAGGATAGTCAGCCTCCTGCATACTTTGCAACATCCGCTTAGGCATATTCGCGTTGGAGACAATAAAGAATTGACTGCCATTGGTGTTCGGACCAGCATTAGCCATGGACAAGGCGCCGGTCAAATTGAAAAGTTCATTAGAGAATTCGTCCTCAAATTCGCCGCCGTAAATACTTTCACCACCAGCGCCGGTGCCAGTGGGATCGCCACCTTGAATCATGAAATCAGGAATGACCCGATGGAAAATAATACCGTCATAATATTTTTTCTGGGCCAATTCGATGAAATTCTTGACGGTCTTAGGCGCCAGTTCATCAAATAATTGAATTTCGATTGTGCCATGGTTAGTCACCAGGGTTGCCTTGCTTCCAGTCGCGTGGGCCAGATCTAATTGTGGGTACGTCATAATTGCCTCCAATAATTTGCTTGATAATCATAGTTTAATACAATTTGCGGTCAGAAGCGACCCTCAGTTAACTTTTTGGCCGCGGTTTGCACTGCTTGGCGTTGGTGGATTACGGATATGGTGGAGCACTCAATGGACAAAAGTAGGTTGGCCGCAGCTTGCGCTGCGAAATTCGGGGTGAGCTCGCTGTGGGCGTCACTTTGAGCTTCGCAAAACCCGCGAATCTCAAAGCTGAGCCTTGTCCTAGGCGGCAGAGCCGCCAAACGTGTTCGCCGACCTAGCTTCTTCCGCTTAGCTACGCAAATATTCCGGAGGCAAAGCCCAGCCTCCAAAATATTTGCTAGGCTAATGCTCAGAAGCTGCCCAGGTCGGCTCTCACTCTCACCCATTTCACGGCGATCTCACCCCGAATTTCTCCGCTCCAGCCGCTCAACGTTATAATAGCCGTTTGAGCACTCACGCCGGCCGGCAGGCTATCGTCAATTGATGTGGATCCGCGCGGTTGACGGCCGTGATTAGTGGTTACAATCCTTGAATTGGTGACACCAGCGCAGTTTGTGTGATGAACCAAGCTAGTTCTTGATGAATCAGCTGAATTGGACGGTTTCCACCCATGAATTGTTGAGAAAACGCGTAGAGATGTCCGACCAATGCAAACTGTACCAGCCTTCTAATCTGAATCAGTTTGCATTGCCGTACCACCTCAAAAGTAGGTTGGCCGCGGCTTGCGCTGCGAAATTCGGGGTGAGCTCGCTGTGGGCGTCACTTTGAGCTTCGCAAAACCCGCGAATCTCAAAGCTGAGCCTTGTCCTAGGCGGCAAAGCCGCCAAGGACAATTTCACGGCGATCTCACCCCGAATTTCTCCGCTCCAGCCGCTCAACGTTATAGCAGTCGTTTGAGCACTCACGTCAATTGGCAAGCTATCGCCAATTGATGAGGATCCACGCAGTTGACAGCCGTGGTTAGTGGTCACAAGATTTAAATTGGTGACACCAGTACAGTCGGTCTGATGAACAGAGATAGTTCTTGGTGAATCAACTGAATCGGTCGATTTCACCGGGAATTGTTTATGGAGCAGGTAAAGGTGTTCAACCAATGCAAACTGTACCAACTAACTAATCCAAATCCGTTGGCATTGCCGTACCACCTCATAAGAGGGAATTGTTTTGACCTCTACCTTGCAAAACCACTTCGTTAAAT
>NZ_RHOV01000049.1 GCF_003946655.1 Lapidilactobacillus achengensis | reverse complement strand
AAAGATGGTTTCGGCTATCACTTTTGGATGGACCCGCGGCGTATTAGTTAGTTGGTGAGGTAACGGCTCACCAAGACATTGATACGTAGCCGACCTGAGAGGGTAATCGGCCACATTGGGACTGAGACACGGCCCAAACTCCTACGGGAGGCAGCAGTAGGGAATCTTCCACAATGGACGAAAGTCTGATGGAGCAACGCCGCGTGAGTGAAGAAGGTTTTCGGATCGTAAAACTCTGTTATTGGAGAAGAACGTACTTGGTAGTAACTGGCCAGGTAGTGACGGTATCCAACCAGAAAGCCACGGCTAACTACGTGCCAGCAGCCGCGGTAATACGTAGGTGGCAAGCGTTATCCGGATTTATTGGGCGTAAAGCGAGTGCAGGCGGTTTCTTAAGTCTGATGTGAAAGCCTTCGGCTTAACCGAAGAAATGCATTGGAAACTGGGGAACTTGAGTGCAGAAGAGGAGAGTGGAACTCCATGTGTAGCGGTGAAATGCGTAGATATATGGAAGAACACCAGTGGCGAAGGCGGCTCTCTGGTCTGTAACTGACGCTGAGGCTCGAAAGCGTGGGTAGCAAACAGGATTAGATACCCTGGTAGTCCACGCCGTAAACGATGAGTGCTAAGTGTTGGAGGGTTTCCGCCCTTCAGTGCTGCAGCTAACGCATTAAGCACTCCGCCTGGGGAGTACGACCGCAAGGTTGAAACTCAAAGGAATTGACGGGGGCCCGCACAAGCGGTGGAGCATGTGGTTTAATTCGAAGCAACGCGAAGAACCTTACCAGGTCTTGACATCTAGCGCCAATCTTAGAGATAAGACGTTCCCTTCGGGGACGCTAAGACAGGTGGTGCATGGTTGTCGTCAGCTCGTGTCGTGAGATGTTGGGTTAAGTCCCGCAACGAGCGCAACCCTTATGATTAGTTGCCAGCATTCAGTTGGGCACTCTAGTCAGACTGCCGGTGACAAACCGGAGGAAGGTGGGGATGACGTCAAATCATCATGCCCCTTATGACCTGGGCTACACACGTGCTACAATGGCTGATACAACGAGTTGCGAGACCGCGAGGTCAAGCTAATCTCTAAAAGTCAGTCTCAGTTCGGATTGTAGGCTGCAACTCGCCTACATGAAGTTGGAATCGCTAGTAATCGCGGATCAGCACGCCGCGGTGAATACGTTCCCGGGCCTTGTACACACCGCCCGTCACACCATGAGAGTTTGTAACACCCAAAGCCGGTGAGGTAACCTTTTAGGAGCCAGCCGTCTAAGGTGGGACAGATGATTAGGGTGAAGTCGTAACAAGGTAGCCGTAGGAGAACCTGCGGCTGGATCACCTCCTTTCTAAGGAACTGTTAGTTTTGGGGTCAAAGCCAAACTAACTTACGGAAACTGCACAGTCGAAACTTTGTTTAGTTTTGAGAGGT
>NZ_RHOV01000048.1 GCF_003946655.1 Lapidilactobacillus achengensis | reverse complement strand
GGGCGTGCGGACGTTTTTCTGGACTTTCACCTTCAGGAAGCCTTGCTCTGACGGTATTCTTGCGGGCTTATTCCTCCTAAAACTTTTTTTCTTCGCTTAGTGTTATACCACTCGATATACTGATTAAGTTCCTGAGTAAAGTCATCTATAGTCTTTCCAAGCCAACTTCTGTTGTAGAAGAATTCAGTCTTTAGGTGACCAAAGAAGCTCTCTGCTTGTGCGTTATCAGGTGTGCTGGCCTTCTTCGACATTGACCGCGTGAGCCCTAGTTCGTTCATCAATGTGATCCAGCCCGGCCAACGATAGTGAGCCCCGCGATCAGAGTGGACAATGGGGTGTTCGTTTGACGCGAATGTCTCTGCGGCGTTGCTAAGCATTGTATTCACTAGCTCGGCGGTTGGACTGGATCCGACTGTCCAACTCGTGATTTGACCATCAAAACAATCGATGAGTGGTGACAGATAGACTTTTCCAGCTGGGATAGAGAACTCCGTTATATCTGTGACTAACTTCTGATTAGGCTCTCCTGCTTGAAAATTACGGTCTAGAATATTGGGGACAGCTGGCGTGATTTCGCCTGCATACGAGCTGTACTTACGACAACGTTTAATGGCGATTTCTAAGCCTTCTTCGGCCATTAATCGGCGAATCACTTTTTCTGAAAGTAGAATGCCTTCATCAGCTAGTTCCATCTTCATTCGACGATAGCCGTAGCTTTCATAGTTCTGCTTGAAGATAGCCCTTAAGCGCGGACGCACAGCTTCATATTTATCGCCTTTGGCGATAGCGTTACATTGATAGAAGTAACTACTCTTCGATAGCTGGAGGGATTGAAGCAATATGTTGAGTGAATATTTATCACGCAGGGCATCAATCACTTGAACCTTTTCCCGATTAGTTAGGTTAAGATGATCAATGCCCAGATCTTTTTTTAGAAGGGCGTTCACCTGATGGAGAATATCGTTTTGAAGTTCAAGCTCCTTGATACGGGCCTGAAGCTCTGAAACTTCGGGAGTGACGTCTAATGACTTTACCTCCTCTGATGAGTCTGACGTTTGCTTCGTCGGAAAGCTCACGCCCAATACATCCCGCTTCCAACTATAAAGCGTTTCTCGGCTGATTCCAAAGTCCTCTGCAATTTTTCTGGCTGGAACTTCTCGCTTATATAATGCCTCTACAGCTTTGACCTTGATATCAGCGGGTGCGGCAAGCTTAGCAACGACTGTTCGGCCACGCAGTGAGTCGTCGCAACGAGGATCTTGTAATAGCCACTCTCGAAGCAATTGACGTGAAGGATAACCCATTGCTTTGACCGTCTTCGTAATGAATTGCCCATGTTCGAAGAAGTGATTCAAAGCGGCCTGACGCTGTTCATCAGAGTACTTTGGTTTTCGCTTTCGAGGAATGTCCACAAGCATGGAGTTTGCATCAAGTTCGTAATCCCTGATCCATTGCCTCAAGGCACCCAAAGATGGATAGCCCAATTTTCGGACTACCGCACTCCATGACTGATGATACTGGTAAAAGAGCTCAATGGCTCGTTGCTTGTCTTCTCTTGAATACATAATGGTATTATACCCGAAGTCCAGGATTTTGTCCGCACGCCCAA
>NZ_RHOV01000047.1 GCF_003946655.1 Lapidilactobacillus achengensis | reverse complement strand
TTTTTTTCTACCATTAGTCAAGAGAATTCTTCTATATCAAGGGATTCTTTTTCTTAATTACGCAAAATAAGATTATTTATGGCGTTAAATCATATTTAATCTGATATTTTGCCATACTAAACAGCACCTCAGCTGTAATTTTTTTTCGGAGGTGCTATACTTTACTTAAATGAATGACGATTAGAGTTCGGCGAGGAACATCTTTGAATCGTACAATTCATTGTATTTGATTAGGTGATATATGGTTCTAATCAGGCGGCTCATAGCTGCTATGGCAATCTTCTTGGTGCGTATGGCACTAGAAGATTGCTTTTTTTGTTCGTAAGCCACACTGACGTTTGAAGGATGATATTTAGAAGTACTGATCATATTTAGAATTGTTTTGAAGAGAATCTTACGTGCGTAAGCATTCCCGCGTTTACGGATATGTTGAGCCATTTCAAAATCACCAGATTGATATTGAATCAGATCAATTCCAATATATGCATTGATCGCGTTAGCACTATGGAATCTGCGGATATCACCTAATTCAGCGATAACGCAAACAGTGGTTTTAACGCCAAATCCAGGAATTGATTGAAGAATTTCAAACTCCGGCAAGCTCTTTGCTAGAGTTTCCATCTGTTGAATGATTTCTGCTTTGTGCTCACTGATACGCTCAACCTCTTGCGCTAACTGCTTCACTGCAGTAACCGCATAAGCATCTTTCCTTACAGCTGGAGCTGAATTCAGGGCCAAGTTTCTTAAGCGCTCTGCGAGTGCTGTGGCTCTTAATACACTCATATTCTTAGGCGTCGCATTTAAGAGGCTAGCTGATAGATCGGCGATAGTAAGTTCTAAGACCAAATCTGGATGTGAAAACTGCTGTACGACGTGCCAATAAAGTGCACTATCAGTAGTACTCATGAACTTTTCAATCTCCGGAAAAGTAATCTGTAGTTTTTGATGTAGCCTGTTTTTAGCTCTAACAATATCTTCATTGAACTCTTGATAGGATCGTTCCATATCACGTAGTTCACTATAAATCTGTTGTTCTTGGAAGGTTGGGGCATAATGATGTTGATTCATTGCCTGAGCTAAGGCAACTGCATCTAGTTGATCATTCTTATTGTGACGGAAACTATCCATATCCTTTTTAGCGGCTAATGGATTAATTTCAGTGTATGACCAATTATTTCGCTGAAGGAACGCACGTAAAGTGCGTGAATAGACTCCTGATGACTCAAAAATAACTTGTGGATTCTTGAAATGATTCAACGCATCATCCAAACGTTTAAAACCATCTCGTGTATGAGTAATCTTAAATTCATCGACTACTTTGCCATTGATTACAATGGCAATATTTGATTTGTGCTTACTAACATCTACTCCAAAAACAATTTGTGTATCCATTCCAAACACCACCTAATAGAAGTTGTCTTCATCGTTCCACTCATCCCAATTTTCAATACACGGCTTCAAAGAGCCAACAGACTTCGAGCGAGTTTATCGGTAGACCAATGAAGTTGTCATTTTTATTTACGGCGTCATCAGATAATGCGTCAAAAAGCACTACGGCATGTCAACTTCATAACCACTTTACTTCAAAACAAAGAAAAGTGGTGAATCATAATTCCGTCGAATTATGATTCACCACTAATGTTAGTCAGTTTTATT
>NZ_RHOV01000046.1 GCF_003946655.1 Lapidilactobacillus achengensis | reverse complement strand
CAGCCGACTACGTTTCTCAATCCCAACGGTTTCATCCAGTAAGAAAATCAATTCATTTGTGGTTTTCTCCTCATAATAGCGACGTTCGTAAGTGACCGATCCAGCACTTGTATCCAACACACGGCTGCGTTTATCCTTAATCCGAAAATGTTGTTTTCGAAATGGTGATTCACTGATTTGTTTATCCTGATATGTTAGCGCTAAGCCGATCATCTCACATAGCGCTGCATTGAAAAGTTCTTGACCATTAAAAAGCTTCGCGACCTCAGAACCAAAAGAAGTTAACAATTCTGTGTTGATTTGTTGTAGAATAGATTTCAAGAGCGATTCCTCCTAGAAAGTTGTTTTGTCAATTACTATTCTAGCATAAAGGGAATCGCTCCCTTTTTATCTTCAACAATTCCACCCACTTAAACTTTACGCCAACGAAATCAAAACTAGTTTTGTCATTAAGGACTGTTTATAGTAAAATATACAATTGATACAGTTTTTTTGGTCAAATTTTAAGGGAATGAAGTGTAATTTGATGACAATGCCAGAATTCACGCCACTGCTACTTGGAAGTGACATCAACGTTTACGGGATGGCGCGCTCGTTCAATGAACTCTATGGGCGCAAGGTGAAAGCAATTGCCGGCGTTCAGTTCGCGCCAACGAGATACAGCAAGATCATCGACCTTGATCTGCGGCCGGGATTCAATGAGGACCCGGTTTTCATTCAGGAAATGCGCAAAATTGCCCAAGAATATGCGAACCATCCGGAGCCGGTTATTTTGGTTTCCTGTAGTGATGGCTACACGGAATTGATCGCGAAGCACAAGGACGAGCTCAGCAAAACTTTTGTCTGCCCTTATGTGGACTACGATCTGCTCAAAGAATTGAATAACAAGGAAAGTTTCTACAAAATCGCGGAGGAACATGGGCTTCCACATCCGCAGACGCAAATCATCACCAAAGCAGATTATCAGGCGGGTCCAGTGGCGCAGCCGTTTGCCTATCCGGTAGCACTAAAGCCGGCCAATAGTGTGGAATGGTTGGATATTCATTTTGAAGGGCGTAAGAAGGCCTTCACGATCCATTCTGACAGTGAATTCCAGGAAATCGTTGGTAAAATCTATGATAATGGCTATACCTCTGCCTTGATTTTGCAAGATTTCATTCCGGGAGACGATTCCAACATGCGCGTGCTCAACGCCTATGTTGATCAACATCATCATGTCAAAATGATGTGTTTGGGGCATCCGCTGCTGGAGGACCCAACGCCGCAAGCGATCGGTAATTATGTGGCGATCATGCCGGAATATAATCAGGATCTGTACGAGATCGTGCAACGCTTCTTGGAAGAAATCAACTACGTGGGTTTTGCCAATTTCGACTTGAAATTTGACGCGCGCGATCAACAATTCAAGTTCTTCGAGATCAATCTGCGCCAGGGCCGGAGCAGCTTCTACGTGACCTTGAATGGCTATAATTTGGCCCAGTATTATGTGCGCGATTACGTGACCCAGGATCTGGATGACGATCCAATCGTGTATGGTAACAAAAATAAAGCCCAACAGAAATTGTGGATCGGCGTACCCGCGAAGATCTTTAAGAAATATGCGGTCGATAACGAAATCAAACAGGCGGCGCTGGAGTTATTACGCCAGGATCGCTGGGGGACAACACTATTCTATCGTCCTGACCTGAGTTTGAAACGTCGAACGCTCTTGTGGTACATGGATCACAACTACGTGAAGCGGTTCGCCGCTTATTTTGAGGTCAATAAGGGCCGTGACTTCAAGAAATAGATCCAGGTCAACATTTGATCTAGGAAAATAAACAATCAAATCGCGTCAGTTTCAATTTTGGTCTCACTAAAATTGGAACTGGCGCGATTTGTTTTGTCAGCGAGGGTATTGATTTGCGCCGAGTTAGGCGTTTGATTGCAGGTTTTGTTGGGTGTTGCGCGTGAGCGCAACCGGCTGGGACTGCTGATGTGGACTGGAAACGTGCTCACCGACCCAGCTCCCTGCGCTTAGCTACGCAATTGTTCCGGAAGCGAAGTGCGGCTTCCAAAACAATTGCTAGGCTAATGCTCAGGAGCTAACCGGGTCGATTCGCACTCTGTTTCGAACGTGGTGGGCATCGTTTGAAGCCAATTCCAAAAGCGGGAATTGTCTTCAAATCGAGCCTTGTCCTAAGCGGCAAAGCCGCCAAGGACAATTTCACCACTGAGCCGCGCAGTCCCAGCCGGTTGCTGAACAGAATTGAGCTTATCTGCAATCAAAGCGAAGGATTTAACGAAGTGGTTTTGCAAGGTAGAGGTCAAAACAATTCCCTCTTATGAGGTGGTACGGCAATGCCAACGGATTTGGATTAGTTAGTTGGTACAGTTTGCATTGGTTGAACACCTTTACCTGCTC
>NZ_RHOV01000045.1 GCF_003946655.1 Lapidilactobacillus achengensis | reverse complement strand
CAACTCTTTTGACCTTTGGTCAAGTCCTCGACCGATTAGTACTGGTCAGCTCCATACGTCGCCGTACTTCTACACCCAGCCTATCTACCTCATATTCTCTGAGGGGTCTTACTAACTTACGTTATGGGAAATCTCATCTTGAGTGGGGCTTCACACTTAGATGCTTTCAGCGTTTATCCCTTCCATACATAGCTACCCAGCGATGCGCCTGGCGGCACAACTGGTACACCAGCGGTATGTCCATCCCGGTCCTCTCGTACTAAGGACAGCTTCTCTCAAATTTCCTACGCCCGCGACGGATAGGGACCGAACTGTCTCACGACGTTCTGAACCCAGCTCGCGTACCGCTTTAATGGGCGAACAGCCCAACCCTTGGGACCAACTTCAGCCCCAGGATGCGATGAGCCGACATCGAGGTGCCAAACCTCCCCGTCGATGTGGACTCTTGGGGGAGATAAGCCTGTTATCCCCAGGGTAGCTTTTATCCGTTGAGCGATGGCCCTTCCATGCGGAACCACCGGATCACTAAGCCCGACTTTCGTCCCTGCTCGACTTGTCTGTCTCGCAGTCAAGCTCCCTTATACCTTTACACTCTGCGAATGATTTCCAACCATTCTGAGGGAACCTTTGGGCGCCTCCGTTACACTTTAGGAGGCGACCGCCCCAGTCAAACTGCCTACCTGACACTGTCTCCCGCCACGTGAGTGGCGCGGGTTAGAGGGTTCATAAAACAAGGGTAGTATCCCACCATTGCCTCTGTGAAAACTAGCGTTCTCACTTCATCGGCTCCTACCTATCCTGTACATGTTTCACAAACACTCAATATCAAGCTACAGTAAAGCTCCATGGGGTCTTTCCGTCCTGTCGCGGGTAACCCGCATCTTCACGGGTATTATAATTTCACCGAGTCTCTCGTTGAGACAGTGCCCAAATCATTACGCCTTTCGTGCGGGTCGGAACTTACCCGACAAGGAATTTCGCTACCTTAGGACCGTTATAGTTACGGCCGCCGTTTACTGGGGCTTCAATTCGTACCTTCGCTTACGCTAAGCACTCCTCTTAACCTTCCAGCACCGGGCAGGCGTCAGCCCCTATACGTCATCTTTCGATTTTGCAGAGACCTGTGTTTTTGATAAACAGTTGTTTGGGCCTATTCACTGCGGCTGACCTTGCGGTCAGCACCCCTTCTCCCGAAGTTACGGGGTCATTTTGCCGAGTTCCTTAACGAGAGTTCACTCGCTCACCTTAGGATTCTCTCCTCGACTACCTGTGTCGGTTTGCGGTACGGGTAGTTTATTTCTAACTAGAAGCTTTTCTCGGCAGTGTGATATCAGTTGCTTCGCTACTTAAATTTCGCTCCCCATCATAACTTGTCCTTAACAAAAATAAGCATTTGACTCATTCTCAGACTCGTTATTTGGACATGCTTTTCCAGCCGCATGCTCAACTTAACCTCCTGCGTCCCTCCATCGTTCAAACAAAATAAACTAGTGCAGGAATCTCGACCTGCTTGCCATCGACTACACCTTTCGGTCTCATCTTAGGTCCCGACTAACCCTGGGAGGACGAGCCTTCCCCAGGAAACCTTAGTCTTTCGGCGGATAGGATTCTCACCTATCTTGCGCTACTCATACCGGCATTCTCACTTCTAAGCGCTCCACTGGTCCTTACGATCCAGCTTCTTCGCCCTTAGAACGCTCTCCTACCACGTCATCCTTAGGATGACATCCACAGTTTCGGTATCATGCTTAGCCCCGGTACATTTTCGGCGCAGGGTCACTCGACTAGTGAGCTATTACGCACTCTTTAAATGGTGGCTGCTTCTGAGCCAACATCCTAGTTGTCTGTGCAACCCCACATCCTTTTCCACTTAGCATGATTTTGGGACCTTAACTGGTGATCTGGGCTGTTTCCCTTTCGACTACGGATCTTATCACTCGCAGTCTGACTCCCGAGGACCGGATCAATGGCATTCGGAGTTTATCTGGATTCAGTAACCCTTGACGGGCCCCTAGTCCAAACAGTGCTCTACCTCCATGATCCTAGCCTCGAGGCTAGCCCTAAAGCTATTTCGGAGAGAACCAGCTATCTCCAAGTTCGTTTGGAATTTCACCGCTACCCACACCTCATCCCCGCATTTTTCAACATACGTGGGTTCGGTCCTCCAGTGCGTTTTACCACACCTTCAACCTGGACATGGGTAGGTCACTTGGTTTCGGGTCTACGTCCTCATACTTAACGCCCTCTTCAGACTCGCTTTCGCTATGGCTCCATCTTTGCAACTTAACCTCGCATGAAAACGTAACTCGCCGGTTCATTCTACAAAAGGCACGCCATCACCCATTAACGGGCTCTGACTACTTGTAGGCACACGGTTTCAGGATCTATTTCACTCCCCTTCCGGGGTGCTTTTCACCTTTCCCTCACGGTACTGGTTCACTATCGGTCACTAGAGAGTATTTAGCCTTGGGAGATGGTCCTCCCGGTTTCCGACCAGATTTCACGTGTCTGGCCGTACTCAGGATCCAGAACGGAGGGGCTCAACTTTCATCTACGAGGCTTTCACTCTCTTTGGCGCAGCTTCCCAACTGCTTCGACTAATTGATCCTTTTGTAACTCCATATGTTCTGTCCTACAACCCCAAAGAGCAAGCTCTTTGGTTTGGGCTCTTTCCCGTTCGCTCGCCGCTACTTAGGAAATCGAATTTTCTTTCTCTTCCTGCAGGTACTGAGATGTTTCAGTTCCCCGCGTCTGCCTTTACTTAGCTATGTATTCACTAAGCAATCATTATCATCTCTGATAATTGGGTTCCCCCATTCGGAAATCTCCGGATCAAAGCTTACTTACAGCTCCCCGAAGCATATCGGTGTTCGTCCCGTCCTTCATCGGCTTCTAGTGCCAAGGCATCCACCGTGCGCCCTTTGTAACTTGACCATCTGAAAACCTACGGTTTTCTCTGGGTCATTTACGCAAAAATTGCGTGGTTGTTTCTCGGTTATTACAGTTTCATAGTATCCAGTTTTCAAAGAACGAATTTTGAGAGTAAACCTCTCAAAACTAAACAAAGTTTCGACTGTGCAGTTTCCGTAAGTTAGTTTGGCTTTGACCCCAAAACTAACAGTTCCTTAGAAAGGAGGTGATCCAGCCGCAGGTTCTCCTACGGCTACCTTGTTACGACTTCACCCTAATCATCTG
>NZ_RHOV01000044.1 GCF_003946655.1 Lapidilactobacillus achengensis | reverse complement strand
CAATTTTGAATGGTTTGGCTTTGAACACCTCCATTCTATATCTTGGGAGGACGTTTTGGTATAACCCTATTGTTATCCACCCGCATAGCGGGTGGTTTTTTGTTTCGCGCGCTTCGCGGGCTCAACTGGGTCTAAAGACACTAATAAAATAGCCTCGCCCGCTTTGGACGAGGCTAATGCTCAGGAGCTATGCAGGTCGATTCAAACGTACTCACCGCAACTGACTTCTGTGCTTAACTACGCTTGGCTTCTGGTGGCATGGACCGGCCTTAAAAATCCTAGCTAGGCTAATGCTCAAAGTCAACCCGTTGCGTTCCGCACTCTGTTCCCTAAATATTCAAAATCCAGAGGAAGCCGATGAAGATGAGGGCTAAGGCGTACATGACGCCGGAGACTTCCTTGCCGCGTTTGGCTGCGATCATCATGATGGGATAGGTGATCATTCCCAGAGCCATTCCGTCTGAAATCGAGTAGGTCAGCGGCATACCGATCAGGATCAGGAAGGCAGGCACCGCGATCTCTAGCTTGAACCAGTCGATGTGCGCCAAGTTGGCGGCCATCAAGACGCCAACAATAATCAGAGCTGGCGCGGTCACTTGACTGGTGACCACGGCCAACAATGGTGAGAAGAACATCCCCAAGATGAAAAAGAGGCCGGCGCTGATCGCGGTAACTCCTGACCGACCGCCAACCGCGATGCCCGCGGATGATTCCACATAGGCGCCAACCGGAGAGGTCCCTAAAATCGAGCCAACAAACATGGCCGACGAATCCGCCGCCAAGGCCTTACCAACCCGCGGCATTTTGTTATCTTTCATGAAGCCAGCCTGTTGCGCCAACCCCACCAAGGTCCCCGCTGTGTCAAAGAAGGTCACCAGCAGGAAGGTCAAGACCACCACCCACAATTGTAAACTATTGATCTGACCAACGTTTTTTAAGGCAACGCCGAAAGTTGGGGCCAGGCTGGGCGCTGGTGAGAGGATCCCTTTAGGCAAGGCAATCAAGCCAGTTACCATGCCCAAGGCCGAGGTCAAAACCATTCCCACGAAAATCGCGCCAGGCACCTGCCGGATCATCAGGATGACGGTGATGATCAACCCAAAAATCGTCAGCCAAGTAGTCGGCGTCTGCAACGAACCCAAACCAACCACCGTCGATTTATTGGCGACAATCAAGCCGCCGTCATGCAACCCAATAAAAGCGATAAACAAGCCGATCCCGGCAGAAATCGCGAATTTCAAATCAGCGGGAATCGCGTTGATGATCTTTTCCCGTAATTTCAAGATCGTAATCAAGATAAAGATCAACGAAGCGACGAATACGCCGGCCAAAGCAGTTTGCCAGGGCACCTTCATCCCGATCACCACGGTATACGCAAAAAACGCATTGATGCCCAGAGCCGGCGCCGAAGCAATCGGATATTTCGCAAAAATCCCCATGACCAAACACCCGAAGGCGCTGGCCAAGGCCGTGGCGGTGAAAACCGCCCCTTTATCCATTCCCGCCGCGCCTAAAACGCTGGGATTGACGAATAGGATATAACACATACTAACAAAGGTGGTTAACCCCGCCAAGACCTCACGACGCCAATTGGTCTTGAGTTGATCAAACATGAAGTAATGTTCCAGTTTTGCCCGCATTTTCATTTCCTCTAATCTAATGTTCGTGTTTTACATTTTTAAAAACCATCTTTTATCATAATAAACTGAAGCAAGTTTGTAAAGACAAACATTATTTATTTTTTTGGAGGATTTTGCCCAGCGGTGCGGCGGCCATTCCTGTCAATTCAACGCAGCCAACGCAAATAAAGCTGACAATGCCGCCAACCACGAAAAAAAGGCCGGTCCGCCCTGCTCTGGCGTTGACGCCAAAGTTCAGGATCATGACTCGACCTTTTTCAGATGTTCACTAGTATTCGTCTGATGATGACTGGGTTGGTGACTTAGGGGTGCGGGTGACAATGATCATGCAGATCAGTTCGATCAGAACAAAGACCGCCTGCACGGCCAAGCCCTGTTGCGACCCGCGAGCTGTGGCCTGGCGCAAGTCGCCAGCGCCTTGTTGGGCTTGGCTAATGATTGCTGAAACGATCGCCGTTCCCAACGCCGCCGCGAACTGCTGCATCGTCGTCATGATCGCGTTGCCGTCGGTCTGTTCCGCCTCAGGCAAGCTTTTCAACCCGACGGTCATCACATTGCCGAACCCGATGCCTGTGCCTAACATGTAAATAACATAGAATAAATTGATCGCACCCAAGGACAGATTTTGTCCCCAAAGCGCAAAGAGGATCAACCCTACCAAAGACAGGCACGACCCGAGGATAATGGGTTTCGCCGCCCCAACGCGGTCGTAGATGCGCCCACCGAATGGCGCCAGCAACGCCCCGATGGCCGCGCCCGGCAAGACGGTCAATCCCGCCGTCAAGGCCGACTGCTGATCCACTAACTGAATATAGTTGGGGACGATAAACGACAAGCCCAAGGCCGTCATTTGAAACAGGACAAACCCAACCAAATTGATGCTGAACCGGCGATGACGGAAAACTTTCAAGTCCAAGATCGGCGCCGCGATCCGTTGACTGCGCCAGATCAACCCGATCAATCCCAGCAACGCTAGGGCAAAGGACAACCAGACTTGACGACTGCCGATCCCCGCCGCGCCCATCGCATTAGCGCCATAGATTGCGCCGCCGAAAAGGGCAATGATCGCGACCAAGCTGGGTAAATCAACTTTTTGTCGGTGAACCGGGTGTTTTTGTTCCAAGCAAGTCAGCCCTAACCCTAAGGAAATCAGCAACACCGGCACCAAGAAGAGGAAGATCGCGCGCCAGCTCATTTTGGTCACGACGACGCCGCCGAAAACCGGCCCGATCGCTGGCGCAATCGCGGTGATCAAAGTGCCGATGCCCATCATCATCCCGACTTTGCTGGCTGGAACCTGTTCCAAAATAATATTGAACATCAAGGGTAAGGCAATCCCCGTCCCTAGCCCCTGAATCGCCCGGCCTAATAAGAGTAGCGCGAAACTCGGCGCGAAATAATCAAGCACGATCCCGCCGAGGAACAATAAATTGGCCACCAAGAACAGTTTCTTCGCCGGGTAGGACCGTTTCAATAAAGCGGAGAACGGCATCATGATCGCCACGATCAACAAATATAACGTGGTCATCCACTGAACAGTCGCCGTGGTCACTCCGAAAACTTTCATTACAATTTTGGGCGGGAAACCTCAGACTTTAGTCAGAGGAGGAAAGCCTGCACTTGCTAACGCTAGTTAGCTTTCTTGCTTGGTCGTCCCGCCTTGCCCCTTTCTGTTCTCTGATTTTGAATATAGTTGGCAACCGTCTCTTTTGACATGTTGCCGAGTG
>NZ_RHOV01000043.1 GCF_003946655.1 Lapidilactobacillus achengensis | reverse complement strand
AGGACGTGTGGCTCAGCGGTGAGATTATTCTTAGCGATTTATCGCTTAGAATAAGGCTCGATTTGAAGACAAGCCGCTGGGCTTGCGGATTGGCTTCAAACGATGCCCACCGCGTTCCAGCCACGACAAACGTCCTGAGGCGGTTGCGTTCCCATCCAAACCCATCACACCTGCCATCAACGCCAGAAATCTGCTACTTCAAGTCTGCCAAGAAACTCTGACCCTTGCCATTACCAACAACATGGAAGTTATCCAAAACAGTCGCGCCCAAATCTGAGAACGGACTGTGGATACCTAAGCTGCCACCTTGCGCGAAGCTTGGTGAGTAGCACAACAATGGCACATATTCCCGGGTATGGTCGGTGCCTTTGAAGCAAGGATCATTCCCGTGATCAGCCGTAATGAACAACAGATCATCATCATGCAATTTTGGCAAAAGTTCACCTAAACGCTTATCGAAGGCCATCAAAGCATCGCCGTCGCCTTGTGGGTTCCGACGGTGGCCGTACATGGCGTCGAAGTCGACCAGGTTAGTGAAGCAGAACCCAGTGAAATCTTCGTCTGCGGCGGCGATGGTTTTGTCCATGCCATCCATGTTGCTGACGGTATGCCAGCCCTTAGTGATGCCGCGGCCAGAGAAAATATCGTTGATTTTGCCGACGCCAAGAACATCTAGACCAGCTGCGTGCAGGCGATCCAAATCAGTGTCTTCGGTTGGCTCCAAAGTATAGTCATGACGATCGCTAGAACGAACGAAGTGGTCCTTGTCTGGACCGCTGTATGGCCGCGCGATGATCCGGCCCACATGATACTCGTCAATGGTGATCGAACGAGCGTACTCACAGATCTTATACAATTCTGCCAGTGGAATAATGTCGGTATGCGCCGCGATTTGTAAAACAGAGTCGCCGGAGGTATAGACGATCAAGTCGCCTGTCGCCATTTGTTCTTCGCCATAATCGTGGATCACATCGGTCCCACTATATGGTTTGTTGACGATCACTTTGCGACCGCTGAAATCTTCTAATTTTTGTAATAATTCTTGGGGGAAGCCGTTGGGGAAGAAGCCTAACGGTTTAGTGACCGGCAAGCCCATCATTTCCCAGTGGCCGTCCATGCTGTCTTTACCGGCGGAGATCTCAAACATCTTGCCGTAGTGACCAGCGGGATGTTCGATCGGTTCTGCGCCTAAAATCGGATTGTCTTCGCGAATGTTACCCAAGCCGATCTTGACCAGGTTGGGCACTTGGAACTTACCTTGGAAGAATTCGCCGATATGGCCTAACGTGTCAGACCCTTGATCCTCGAACTTCGCTGCGTCGGGTGCTTCGCCGATCCCGATCGAGTCCAAAACGATCCCAAATACACGGTTGAAACGATAATCAGTCTTTGCCATTTGCTTGTGCCTCCTTAAGAATTGTGACTGAGGCGCTGGCCCCGATCCGGTTAGCGCCGGCTGCGATGACCGCTTCGGCCTCCGCTAAGTTGTGCACGCCACCAGAAGCCTTGACCCCTAATTTATCACCGACAGTGTCCCGCATGATTTTAACGTCATGAGGTGTTGCGCCGCCAGTTGAAAAGCCAGTTGATGTTTTCACGAAATCAGCTTCCGCCGCCATTGACAATTCGCAAGCGCGCTTGATTTCTTCGTCAGTCAATAAGCAAGCTTCAATGATCACTTTCAATAAAGCGCCGGCGCCATGAGCAGTGTGCGCCACATGTTCGATGTCCCGTTGGACCGCGTCGTTATGACCCGCCTTCAATTCGCCAATATTGATGACCATATCGACTTCGTTGGCGCCATCTTGGATCGCTTGCGCTGTTTCGGCAACTTTCGACACCGTTGAAGTTGCCCCCAGAGGGAAGCCGATCACCGTACAAGTATTGACAGTTGTGCCTTTCAATTCCTCGGCGGTCATGCTGACCCAGTAAGGATTGATACAAACTGAGGCGAAGTCATATTCCTTCGCTTCGGCGATCACCTGGCGCACCTGATCCTCCGTCGCGTCTGGCTTCAAAAGTGTATGATCAAAATACTTTGCAAATTTCATGTTAGCTCTCCTTTTTTGAGACGTGTTCGTCGGTCTTGCTTCTTCCACTTAGCTACGCACGATTCCGGAAGCTAAAAGCGGCTCCCCTCACAGTGACGAGGCTAAATGTGCTGAAGCAACGCAGGCCGACGCCCACTTTGTCGTTAAATGAGTACCCACTTGAATCTTATCATGATTAGCGCTTGTGTGGCGATTTTTTACTGAAAAAAATGGGGTAACTTTCAGGAATTTACCGGATCCTTGTCCCCAGCGCGCAAAATCCACCCATGACCAGCTAACCACGAACCCTGACAAAATCCGCGACTAAAGCTAAGTATTCACATCCCGTGCCCAAATCATCAATTTGACCTCCTAAAGGTAATGATCTCATTCTAATTAAAGCGCTTTCTGAACAAAAAAGCAACTGTTTTCTCGAATTGGTGCGGTCCAGATTCGGCAAAGAACCAGCCAGCCTGGTCCACCCGCCACTGATTCGCCGCCAAGCAACCCAACCATCACAATTTATTCATCAATTTATCGGAAAACTGCCCCAAACCAGTCATGAACGCTTCACGATTATCCGGTATTCTAAGAACATAGCAAAACGAAAGAGATGATGCCCATGAATCAACCACAGTTTCTAAGCATCGCCAAGATGTCCTAGAAACCCTTGCGCCACCCCTAAAATAAAAGCCCAAAACCTAAGGTGCTCCTAGTTGCCCGCTAGTGATCACCAACTGTGAGCTTGGTTGCCCGCCAAGTCCACACAAAATTCTTCATTTTTCCGCGTGGCCCGGCTGGCGACGCGGACTCCTCCCCTTAAAAAGATCCCCTGCGCAGAATTGACTCGCGCGGGGGATTCTTTGTATTTGCTTGTTACTGACGCTGACTAGAACACAAGCCGCCGGCAAACTGTGGTGGTACTGCAGTATCAAAAAATTCGAATTAGAAGGTCGGAATATTTTGCATAAGTTGAATATCTCTACCCGTTTCCGTATCAATCCATTGTTGGACGGAGAACGACCGATTCGGCTGATTCATCAAGAGCTTGCCTCAGTTCATCAGGCAGACTTCACTGGTGTCACCAATTTCAAGCTGGTGACCACTAACCGCGGTCGTCAATTGCGTGGCTTCTCATCAATTGACCATAGCTTGCCGAGTGGCGTGAGTGCTCAAACGGCTGTTAAAACGTTGAGCGGCTGGAGCGGAGAAATTCGGGGTGAGATCGCCGTGAAATTGTCCTTGGCGGTTTAACGCTTAGAACAAGGCTCAGCTTTGAGATTCGCTGGTTTTGCGAAGCTCAAAGTGACGCCCACAGCGAGCTCACCCCGAATTTCGCAGCGCAAGCCGCGGCCAACCTACTTTTGGGGGTGGTACTGCAATGTCAAGGGATTCGAATTTGTTGGTTGGTACAGTTTGCGTTGGTTGAACATCTTGACCTGCTCCTAAACAATCCTTGGTTGTTGGTTGGAAACCGACCGATCCGGCTGATTCATCAAGAACTTGCCTTAGCTTATCAGACGAACTGCGCTGGTGTCACCAATTTAAAGATTGTAACCACTAACCACGGTCGTCAATGGCGTGGATCCACATCGATTGGCGATAGCTTGCCAGTCGGCGTGAGTGCTCAAACGGCTGCTAAAACGTTGAGCGGCTGGAGCGGAGAAATTCGGGGGTGAGATCGCCGTGAAATTGTCCTTGGCGGCTCTGCCGCTTAGGACAAGGCCTGACTTTGAGACAAGCCGCGCACTTTGCGGATTGGCTCAAAACAGCGCCCACAGCGAGCTCACCCCGAATTTCGCAGCGCAAGCCGCGGCCAACCTACTTTTGGGGGTGGTACTGCAATGTCAACGGATTCGAATTTGTTGGTTGGTACAGTTTGCGTTGGTTGAACATCTTGACCTGCTCCTAAACAATCCTTGGTTGTTGGTTGGAAACCGACCGATCCGGCTGATTCATCAAGAACTTGCCTTAGCTTATCAGACGAACTGCGCTGGTGTC
>NZ_RHOV01000042.1 GCF_003946655.1 Lapidilactobacillus achengensis | reverse complement strand
AAAATGGCTTTGATGTTGAACGTGGCAACAAAAATAAAGAGCGTAAGAACTTATCAGTACCCGAATACAAAGCTATGCGGGAAGAATTGAAAAAAATAGAGACCGAAAAACAAGAGACACAAGTAAAGCTTGCACATACAAAAAAACAGCTTGATGAAATCAAGCCACGGGATAACAAAAAAATTGCTAGTAAACCCACCTTGATGAATAAAAATAAAGTCACGGTTGATAAATCTGATCTCGCTGATTTGGAACAACGGGCGTCTTTTAGTGATAATTACAATCAAATGCATGCTAGAGCAAGGCGTGAAGCCGACTCGTTAGGAGATAAACTGACTAGAACAACGTGGGAATATAATGACCTCGAAAGAGAAAATGTTCGTTTGCGAAAGTTAGTCGGAACACTTCAAGACATTGTGCGCAATGTTGATGAGTTTCTACACAAAAAACTAGGTATTAATTTACCTGAAAAGTGGCTAGAGCGTGCAGGACTAAAAGAACCGTCTAAAAAAGCCCCTGAAAGCTCACAGGAATTCGACAGGCATAAATCTGATGAATTAGGCGGTCCACATCTTTAAAACACTTATATGGGCTTAAAATGGCGTTTAAGAGCTTAATTTAACATCTCACTAGATTGAACGTAGTTAACTTTGTGTCTGTCAACGGTAAATCGAATTAAAGGGGCTTGCTGCTTTAGCAGTTAGCCCCTTTTTTGAGGCTTTAAGGAGTTGATAGACTAGCGGATAAAACACTTTTGCGCATGCAAAGAAAAGCACACCTGCTTTTTTTGCCTGCCCCACGGCGAGTGCGGGGTGAGTTTGAGCGGGAGCTCCCGCTCATTTATGGGGTCAAGCTGACACAGCTTGCGGGTTTGGGCGGAGCCCATATTTTGGTTTGAGTGGAATAAAAATTTTGAAAATCAGGGGGCAGGGAGCGATTTTCGCTCCCGTACTACGACCCCCCTTTTAAGTGCCGAGTGCCAATTTTGATAAAAAAGTGATTTTAAGCCTTTGATATCAATGGTTACAGAGTTTTATATCTCGGCGAGTTTTTGGCGAGTTTTTAGCGAGTTTTTAGCAAAATAGAGGTTTCTAGCACATATTGTTGACAATAATGTTGCAAAAACGCATAATAGTGGTGTACTTAAAATTAATTTAGTTTGGAGTAAAAAATATGGCTACAAATAAAAAAAGAATTACGGTCAGTTTAACTGAAGACCAGTATTCTACTTTGGAAAAACTTGCGAAAGAAAAAGGTTTTTCCAAGTCTGCGATTTTAGCTTTAGCTTTAGAAGATTATTCAAGAAAGGAATTAGAACAAAAAAAATAAGCGAAAACTCGGCTTGGGCAAGACGAAAGTTTCCGCTAAACATTGTTGTTCTAACAAGGTTATTCTACCATTATGGCAAAAGACAAATCAAGATACTTCACCTTTTTGTTATATCCCGAATCTATTCCAGAAGATTGGAAGTCGAAATTGGAATTAATTGGTGTCCCAATTGCTGTTAGTCCATTGCATGATAAAGATAAAAGTACTGTGCCAGGACAAGATTTTAAAAAGCCACATTATCATGTTGTCTATGTGGCTAAAAACCCAGTTACTGCTGATAGTGTTCGGTACAAAATTAAACAGCTTCTAGGCGATCAGAGTATTGCTAAAGTACAAATAGTCATCAGAAGTATGACAAGTATGTATTTATATCTTACTCATGAGTCGAAAGACGCTATCGAGAAGAAAAAGCATAAATATAATAAACAAGATATTACGCTGATTAATAATTTTGATATTGATAGATATATATCGCTTGATGTGGAAGATAAAGACGATATGTTGAATACTGTCTGTGATTTGATTGATGAATATGGGATAGCTAATATACGTGAATTGAAGCGTTTTGTTAGAGTTCATGGTAATGAGTATGGGCTTCCTAGTATGAAAATAATTAACTCCGTTTTGCGTGCGCATACTGCCTTGGTAAGGCTATATTTTGACGCAGTCTATCAAGAACGAAGATACGGCAGGGGCGATATTGATAAAGAAACGGGCGAAATATTGAACGATAAGGAGATTAGAGATGAAAAACAGAAATAAAACTGCATTTTGGATACCTTTTTCTATTACGTTTTGCGTTTTTTTGTTTTCCCTTTTTGCTGAGCCTTTTTTGGATAAAATATTTGGTACTCACCCTTTTTTATATCGGGTAATTGCTACCTAAATATTACATGATTAATGGAGGAAATTATTTATGACATTTAGTAACGTAGAAAATACACGAGTATGGTTTATTACAGGAGCGAGCAGTGGACTAGGATACGAGTTCACTAAAAAAGTACTAGAGTCAGGAGATAAGGTTGTTGGTGTTGCTAGAAATATTGAAAAACTTAATGAGTTAAAATACCAGTTTGAAGGAATGTTACTTCCGTTAAGTCTTGATGTTACTGATAGAAGTGCTGTTTTTACTACAGTGGAAACTGCCATTAAACATTTTGGAAGGATCGATATTGTCATTAACAATGCAGGAAATATGGTATTGGGAATGATTGAAGAATTTAGTGAAGATGAAGTTAGAAGTCAAATGGAGACTAATTTCTATGGTGCAATTTGGATTTGTCAAGCAGCTATGCCGTACTTACGGACACAAGGATCAGGTCATATTATACAGATATCTAGTATTGGTGGACTGATTACTGGTCCAATGTCGGGAATCTATAGTGCTAGCAAATTTGCTTTAGAAGGATTTAGCGAGGCATTAGCACAAGAAGCTGCACATTTTGGTGTAAAGGTATCTATCGTTGAACCCGGAGGCTATTGGACGAATCTATACTTAAAAATGAGTTTTACCACACAGAACAAAGAGTATGATTCATTACGTGAGAAGTTGGCTCAACAAAACTCAACCGAATCAGTTGATAGTGACCCTAAGTTGGCTGCCGAAGCTATAATGAAACTGGTTAATAGTGAGAATCCGCCTCTCCGATTGATTCTAGGAAGCCTTGTTTATGATTTAGCTGTTGAAAATGCAGAAAAACGTATATCTACATGGAAAGAGTGGGAATCAGTCAGTCGTTCTGCAGAACATGTGATTCCTGCACCAGAAGGATATGGAATAATCGAGGAATAGAAGATCAAAAAAATATTGAGATTATTTTTAAGTATGCCGCAATCGGGCGCGATTGTTGAATAAGTAAAATTAAGAGTGGCTACGGCTACTCTTTTTTTATTTGGCCAGAAGGAAAGATAAACGGGAAGTGTCAACGGTAAATGTCTGACTGGAGCAAAGCGGAAGGAATTTAAGGAGTTGATACGAGCCACTGATTTTCCACCCTCTCGGCATTGACAAAACTTTGTTTTGTCCTGCCAACCGGCGAGGGAGCCCCCTCAAAAAGTGAGGGGGTTGGGGGAGTTTTTTGGAGGGGGTCGAGGGGAAATTTTTCCCTCGTGGGTTTGGGCAAAGCCCATGGTTTTTTTACTTGATCTTGGGAATGAATTTGCAACCGTTGCGGAAAAGCGCAAAGGTGAAAATCTCATTTCTGTTACTAGGAAAAAGAAACGGCAGCAGCGGTTATTTTTTTGCTTTTGACTTTGGGAATCTGGCACAAGCCAGGTTCTTGCTTTGACCCTCGGAGAGCACACCTTTACGAATGTAAAGTATAGTGTGTTATACTTTACTTGGAAGATAACTCCGAAATGAGGTGCATACAATGAGTTTTGCAGTGGCTAGAATGACGAAATTAAAAGCTGATAATTTAGTCGGCATTGGCAATCATGACCAACGGAAAACGACTAATCACAGCAACGAAGATATTGATGTTTCCCGCTCCCACCTGAATTATGATTTGGTGGTTGGGCGCACTGATAATTTTAAAACGGATATTGAAGCCTATATCAACGAAAACAAAGCGAGTAAGCGGGCAGTTCGCAAAGACGCTGTTTTAGTCAATGAATGGATTCTAACCAGTGACAAAGATTTTTTTGAGCAATTAGACGAAGCCGAAACCCGCAAATATTTTGAAACAGCCAAACAATATTTTGCAGATAACTATGGTGACGAAAATATTCGCTATGCAGTCGTTCATATGGACGAAAAGACCCCACACATGCATATGGGCATTGTGCCCTTTGATGATGATAAAAAGCTCTCAGCTAAGCGTATATTCAATCGTGAAGCCTTACAACGTATTCAAGAGGAATTCCCACAGTACCTCAAAGAAAATGGCTTTGATGTTGAACGTGGCAACAAAAATAAAGAGCGTAAGAACTTATCAGTACCCGAATACAAAGCTATGCGGGAAGAATTGAAAAAAATAGAGACCGAAAAACAAGAGACACAAGTAAAGCTTGCACATACAAAAAAACAG
>NZ_RHOV01000041.1 GCF_003946655.1 Lapidilactobacillus achengensis | reverse complement strand
CATAGCGCAACTGGATAGAGTGTCTGACTACGAATCAGAAGGTTGTAGGTTCGACTCCTACTGGGTGCATAGTTCGGGAAGTAGCTCAGCTTGGTAGAGCACCTGGTTTGGGACCAGGGGGTCGCAGGTTCGAATCCTGTCTTCCCGATTGATTGTAATTTCAATCATTTTTTTCATGGCGGTGTAGCTCAGCTGGCTAGAGCGTCCGGTTCATACCCGGGAGGTCGGGGGTTCGATCCCCTTCGCCGCTATATACTTGGACCTTTAGCTCAGTTGGTTAGAGCAGACGGCTCATAACCGTCCGGTCGTAGGTTCGAGTCCTACAAGGTCCATCGGTTTCGATGGAATAGCCTTGTAATTTAATGTTATCGCGGGATGGAGCAGTCTGGTAGCTCGCCATGGTGTAGGGGTTATCACGCCTGCCTGTCACGCAGGAGATCACCGGTTCAAATCCGGTTGGGACCGTAAGTTGGCTCGGTAGCTCAGTTGGTAGAGCAATGGATTGAAGCTCCATGTGTCGGCGGTTCGATTCCGTCCCGCGCCATGATCATTCAAATTTTAGCGTTGCGGGTGTAGTTTAGTGGTAAAACCACAGCCTTCCAAGCTGTTGTCGCGAGTCCGATTCTCGTCACCCGCTTTGAACCATCATCAATGGGCCTATAGCTCAGCTGGTTAGAGCGCACGCCTGATAAGCGTGAGGTCGATGGTTCGAGTCCATTTAGGCCCATTGGGGAAGTACTCAAGTGGCTGAAGAGGCGCCCCTGCTAAGGGTGTAGGTTGCGAAAGCGGCGCGAGGGTTCAAATCCCTCCTTCTCCGTTTTAACACACTTGGTTCGGAAAAAAAGATCCTGTGAAAACAGGGTCTTTTTTTGTGTGGATTATGAAATTATCCCCTGGCGAACAGGCGTCTGCGTCGCGCTGGGCCACTACCTGAGAGGGTGTGGGTAGGCGGTAATCATCGTTGTCTGAGCTTATTGGGGTCAAGAATTTTGGGTCAGGATTTGGGCTTGCTATCAGGACCACCAAGTTGGCCTTGATCCAGTTCGTGACGCCGTTTTAACAGGCGATCGAGGGTGCTGCGAATGGTGGTATTGGCCGAGGTTAGTTTCTCTGGCCGTTTTAATTCGATCTGGCGTCCTTTTAGGCGTAACTGTTGGAGTTTTGCACTGGCTTGATCGTGGAAGGCACTGTTTTCGGTACGTTCACGTAACTCTGACCAGTTGTCTTTCAAGGCCGTGCTGGCGGTTTGGATCACGGGATTGGCCTCACCCTTGGCCTGAAGCTGCTTCACGTTGTCCGTTAACGCTGCGGTGACTAGCGCATCAACTAATTTGTCGGTCACGAATTTCCATTTGGCTTGGACTTCGGGATCGGATTGGCCCACTTCTTTACGAACCAGACGGAGCGCGCCGGTCCAATCGTTTTGCAAGGCGTCGATTTGGCGATAGTCACTGTTCTTGATGATCGCGTAAGCGGAGTCTAGAAATTCTTGCTTGGTGGCATCGTCCAAGGCGGCCAACCAATGACTCATTGTCCGCTGGGTATATTGGGAGAAACGTCCGGTCGAAGTCAGCACCGCGAAATGATCCCCCTGGACTGTCCAGGTATAAGGATCATGTTGGCGAAAGCCGCTGCCCGTGCTGGTGATAACTTGATAATCCGTGCCGGGCTCCAGCAGTAACCCGATGATTGAGGCTTGAGGAATGAACTTGCGAATTTTTGTGGCTAGGCGCGTGGGGATCTTGGTTTTGACACCTGGACCATCGGCACTGTAGACACTTTCAACCCGAATCTGTTCCACTGGCGCCAGTTGGGTCAGCACGTAAACCGCCAGATTTCCACCTTTTGAATGACCGCCCAGGAAATAATTACCGGGATGATGTTTCATAATGCGTTTAGTGTAATGCAGCGCGCTACGTTGGGAAGGAATCGCCGCCAAGAAAGTCATATTCAGATCTTCCTTCCAATCAATCAAGGTTGCCGTTGTTCCGCGGTAAGCAATATAATGCAGCTGGGGATTCAGGTCAAACGTGACCGCGCTGAATTTCTGTTCCTTAGCGACATCGATCTTGGCCACCCAATCGTGCCAACTGAGCTGGCCGAAACGGCGGCTATTGATCAATTGGGCCAAGAGTTCTTGATTGCCCGCTGGGTTCCAGGTGTTTTTGACGAGGGCCGGGATCAGTTCGGGGTGTTCCCGCAATTGGGACAGATTATGCAGCTGGGCCTTTTTTAGGAGGCCAAAATCTAAATAGGCCAGTTGGGCAAGAATCACCCCATCCAGATCATTGAACCACTGTTCGTTCAACGTTTTCTGACCATAAGCTCGAACGTAATCAACCATATTCGCGGTTGCCATTTAGATGCCTTCTTTCTCGCCGGGGCTTGTCGGCGCCTGATCGTGCTGGGCTCTTTCGGGCGTCAGATCAGGCGCTTGTTTGGTTTTGCTTTGTGGTTCGATTTAAAAAATCAAGCGGTTGCCTTAGTTTACCATGAAATGAAGCGAACCAGAAGCGTATGCGATTTTTTTACCCGTCAAATGGGGGCGGAGTGGCACTGTGGCGAACTTTGAGCATTGGCCAACAAGCCTTTTTGTTGAGTCAAGAAATCGCTTATTACAAGATATAAATATGTCCCAGTCGTGGCAAGTTGTCCGCCTGGTCTGAAAGTACGTTCAAGTACCTTGTTGGGCACGCGGGCAAGTTGATAGAGGGAGTCTATTTATGAATAATTTCGTTAATACCTTGGTTGAGCGTAAGGGTGAGCTACTCAATGATACTTTGCAACATATTACGATCTCGTTAAGTGCCTTGTTGTTGGCCATGGCGATTGCGATTCCGTTGGCGATCTTGGTTGTCCATCACAAAAAAGTTGGCGAGATCCTGTTACAAGTGACCGGCGTCTTGCAAACAATCCCTTCACTGGCGTTATTGGGTTTGCTGATTCCCATCGTGGGCATCGGTTCAGTACCAGCCCTGATTGCCCTAGTGGTTTACGCGTTGTTGCCGATTTTCCAAAATACATATGTGGGGTTGGCCGAGATCGATCCTGCCATAGAAGAGGCGGCGGTTGCCTTCGGGATGTCGCGCTTACGGCGCCTGATCAAGGTGGAGATCCCCATCGCTTTGCCCATTATCATTTCCGGGATTCGCAGCGCCTTGGTCCTGATCATCGGCACCGCGACGTTGGCGGCCCTGGTTGGCGGTGGTGGCCTGGGAAATTTGATTCTTCTAGGGATCGATCGCAATAATACCGCCTTGACCTTGATCGGGGCGCTGGCTTCGGCCTCGTTGGCGATTATCTTCAGTGCGCTGATCAATCTGTTACAGAAGGCCAAGCCGCGTGTCACCGGCCTTGTTTTAGTGGCGTTGATTTGTGGCCTCGGCGGCTACAGCGTTTATCAAAAACAGGCGGCTAATCAAGAAACCATCACGATCGCAGGTAAATTAGGTGCGGAGCCGGATATTCTGATCAATATGTACGCGCAATTGATCAAGGCGGCCGATCCCCAAGCTCACGTAGTGTTGAAATCGAATTTTGGTAAAACCAGCTTCTTGTTCAACGCTCTGAAAAGTGGGCAAATCGATCTTTATCCTGAGTTTACGGGGACCGTTCTGGATAGTCTGGTCAAGGTCCCCCAAACGGTCGATAAAAGTAAATTGACCGCTAACGAGACTTATCAGGAGGCCAACCGCTTGCTGGCCAAGCAGGCGCAACTACGCTTATTAGCACCGATGGCTTATCAGAATACTTATGCCTTAGCCGTCAAGCAAACTTTTGCGACTAAACATGGGTTGCAGACGATTTCCGATTTGCAGAAAGTTTTGCCACAAATCAAGGCGGGTTTCACGCTGGAGTTTATTGATCGCGCCGATGGGTACAAGGGCGTCAAAGCCAAGTACGGGTTGACTTTTCCTAGCGTTCAAGGGATGGAACCATCTTTGCGCTATGAGGCCATCAATCAAAACAAAATCAATTTGATCGACGCTTATTCCACAGACAGTGAGCTGGCGCGCTATGGTTTAGTCGTTTTACAGGATGATCGCCAGCTCTTCCCCGATTATCGGGGGGCGCCGCTAATGAGCCAAGCTTTCGCCCAGAAGCATCCACAAATCGTCACCGCGTTGAACCAGTTGGCTGGGAAAATTTCCGCCGCGGAAATGACCGCAATGAATTATCAAGTCAATGTGAAGAAGAAATCGGCGGCCAGCGTCGCCCAGAACTATTTGGTCAAACACGGCTTGCTAAAGGGGGATAACTAGGATGAGCACAATCATAGAATTTAAGGACGTCAGTAAGGCTTATCCAGACCAACCTACGATTTTGGTGGGACTGAATCTTAAGATCCAACAAGGTGAAATTTTCGTCTTGGTGGGGCCTTCAGGTAGTGGCAAGACCACCTCTTTGAAAATGATCAACGGCCTGATCCAACCGACCACCGGAACGATCGATTTTGCTGGGCGGCCAATGGCGAGCTATGATCTCCGAAAACTACGCTGGCAAATCGGTTATGTGTTACAACAGATCGCCTTGTTTCCGACCATGACAGTCCGCCAGAATATCAGCGTGATTCCAGAAATGTTAGGTTGGAAACGCGCCCGTCAAGACCGAGAAGTCGTTCGTTTGCTAAAAATGGTCGATTTGGATCCGGACCAGTATCAAGATCGCTATCCCCGCGAATTATCAGGCGGTGAGCAACAACGGATCGGGATTTTACGGGCCTTGATTGCTGAGCCTGAAGTTATTCTCATGGACGAACCCTTCAGCGCGTTGGATCCGATTTCCCGCACCTCATTGCAGGATCTTGTTTTGCGCCTTCATCAGGAGTTACAAACAACGATCGTTTTCGTGACCCACGACATGAGAGAGGCTTTGAAATTGGCGGATCGTGTCGGCGTCATCCATGAAGGCGAATTGTTACAAGTAGGAACACCACAAGAAATCGTTGAGCATCCTGCCACCGCCTTTGTTGGAAGCTTCTTTGAAGGCGAGACTGGTAGCGAGCCGCATGATTTTCAGGTGGCGGATTTGATTACCGCGGGAAAATATAGTGTTGATCTATTCCAGACCGACCTGCCTGTGGTCACACCGACCGTTCCGGCGCAAACGCTGTTCGGATTATTGACCCGCTATGAGATGCTACAGGTCAATGATCAAACTGGTAAAGTTTTGGGCAGTTTGAGTCGGCAAGATGTTTTTGATTTTCTGAGTGATCGTTTCGCTTGATTGCGCGTGAGCGCAACCGGCTTCTATTCATGCCTTTTCGCTTAATTGCAGTTGTGGTGGGTTTGGGTGGTGACGCAACCGCCTCAGGACGTTTGTCGTGGCTGGAAACGTGTTCACCGACCCAGCTCCCTGCGCTTAGCTACGCAATCGTTCCGGAAGCAAAATGCGGCTTCCAAAACAATTGCTAGGCTAATGCTCAGGAGCTACCCGGGTCGGTTCACACTCTGTTTCGAACGTGGTGGGCATCGTTTGAAGCCAATCCGCAGGCCCGGCGGCTTGTCTTCAAATCGAGCCTTGTCCTAAGCGGCAAAGCCGCCAAGGACAATTTCACCACTGAGCCGCGCAGTCCCAGCCGGTTGCTGGGCAGAATTGAGCCTATCTGCAATCAAAGCGAAGGATTTAACGAAGTGGTTTTGCAAGGTAGAGGTCAAAACAATTCCCTCTTATGAGGTGGTACGGCAATGCCAACGGATTTGGATTAGTTAGTTGGTACAGTTTGCATTGGTTGAACACCTTTACCTGCTC
>NZ_RHOV01000040.1 GCF_003946655.1 Lapidilactobacillus achengensis | reverse complement strand
TCCCGTAGGAGTTTGGGCCGTGTCTCAGTCCCAATGTGGCCGATTACCCTCTCAGGTCGGCTACGTATCAATGTCTTGGTGAGCCGTTACCTCACCAACTAACTAATACGCCGCGGGTCCATCCAAAAGTGATAGCCGAAACCATCTTTCAAATCAAAACCATGCGGTTTTGATTGTTATGCGGTATTAGCATCTGTTTCCAAATGTTATCCCCCACTTTAGGGTAGGTTACCCACGTGTTACTCACCCGTCCGCCACTCGTCTCAACATTTTCTTCCGATGCAAGCATCTTCCGTAAATGTCGAAACTCGTTCGACTTGCATGTATTAGGCACGCCGCCAGCGTTCATCCTGAGCCAGGATCAAACTCTCATATAAAAGTTTGAGTTAGACTCAATTTTAAATTCATTAACTAGCGAATTGACTTCGCAAATGTTCTTTGTAGATAACGACCGAAATCGTTATCGACCCTGCACATTTATCGAAACTTTGTTCAGTTTTCAAAGGTCTACCTTGTCGCAAAAGCAACTTTTATATCTTATCACGCGGTCAATTCCTTGTCAACAACTTTTTCAGAAAAGGTTGTTAGAACAATGAATGAAGCGCTTCGATAATCGCTGTTTCGCAACACAAACTATCTTACCAACTTACACCTCTTTCGTCAACTAAAATTCAGAAAAAAGCAGAAAAAAAGCAGCGGTTCCAGAAATTGCGCTTATCGTTTATCCAATTCTTCGGTAAGAAACCTATGAAATAGGGAAAGTGAATACTCAACCTCGGCCAACTTGGCGCTTAAAAAATATTGGTCTAACGCCGCCCGGCCGGCCTGGTCATGGTGAAACTCGGCCTGTTTTCACCCAAAACGGTCTGGCCCCGATCATTTACAGAAAGTGGACCTTTAGCGACGCACAACAACGGCCGGCAACGCACGACTGACCCGACTCGATTAGTCCTGATTGATTGGTGCCGTTCGATTAGTCCCGGATGGTCATTTTCGTTCACTTGACTCTAGTTGAATGGTCCCGGTCGATCGCTCCTAGGTGATTAGTCATAGTCGATTGATCCCGGTCGATCGGTCCCGGTTGATCGGCCCAAGTTGATTGATCCCAATTGATCAGCCCCAGTCGATCAGCCCTAGTCGATCGCCCCTAGTTGATTGGTCCCAGTTGACCAACTGCGGCAACAATTTTTAGCCAACGCGTTTCCACCATCCACTGCGGCGGCAATCAACGGTGACCATCATTGACGGCAGAAACAGCAACAAAAAAGCAGGTCGGTTAGTCGCTGACTAACTGACCTGCTTGGCGCGCTGGCCGAGGCGTTCATAACAATGGCTGCGCTGAGCACCCGATAGCAGGCGCCAGCAATTCTGCCGAGATGCTCGTTGCAGAATTGTTGAATCACTAAATCGTTGAATCACTAAATCATCGATTCACAGAATTGCCGCATCACAGAATTGTTGAATCCAAAAATTCTCTAATCGCCAAATTACCGCCTGATTGCAGGCGAGCGCTGGGACGATTATTTCGCGGGGATCGTTTTGACACCATTCATATATGGCACTAGGGCGTCGGGGATCGTGATCGAGCCGTCCGCGTTCTGGTAGTTCTCGAGAATCGCCGCCACGGTCCGGCCGACTGCTAAGCCTGAGCCATTCAATGTATTGACCAGTTGGACTTTGCCATCGGCGTCGCGGTAACGGATCTGCGCGCGCCGAGCTTGGAAATCGGTACAGTTGGAGCAGCTAGAGATTTCCCGATACGTGTCTTGCGCGGGGATCCAAACTTCCAAATCGTAAGTTTTGGCAGATGAGAAGCTGGCATCGCCGGAAGCCAAGGCAATGACCCGGTACGGCAAGTTCAACTTGCGCAAAATATCTTCGGCGTCAGCGGTCAGCTTGTCCAACTCCCGATAAGAGTCCTCCGGTTTAACATACTTGACCATTTCCACCTTATTGAACTGGTGCAACCGGATCAAACCACGGGTATCGCGGCCGGCGCTACCAGCCTCTGAGCGGAAGCAGGGCGTCAAAGCGGTCAAGTAAACGGGCAATTGGGCCTCGTCCAAAATTTCGTGACTATAATAGTTGGTCAACGGGACTTCCGCTGTCGGGATCAAGGTCAACGGTTCGCCTTCATTGACGATCGTATAAACGTCTTCAGTGAATTTCGGAAATTGGCTGGTGCCAAACATCGCCTCATTGTTGACCAAATAAGGAGGGATCACCTCTTCGTAGCCTTCTTTGGCGTGTTCGTCCAGCATAAAATTGTACAACGCCCGTTCCAACTTGGCACCCAGACCTTTATAGTAGACAAAACGCGCGCCGGCCACTTTAGCGCCGCGTTCAAAATCAAGAATGCCTAATTTCTCGCCTAAGTCCCAGTGAGCTTGCGGCGTAAAATCGAATTCCCGCGGCGTTGACCACTTCCGGACTTCCTGATTGTAATCTTCGTTGGGACCAACAGGAACGTCATCGGCTGGGATGTTCGGCAACCGGACCAAAATATACTCGACCTGACTATCCAAATCGGCCAGTTCAGCGTCGATTGCCTTGATTTGATCGCCGACCTGACGCATCGCCGCGATCGTCGCGCTGGCATCGCCCTTCGCCCGCTTGATCTGCGCGATCTCAGCGGAAACTTCATTACGTTGCTTCTTCAACGCTTCCGTCGCGACGATTTTCTCCCGGCGGGTGCTGTCTAGCGCTAATAAATCATCGATCTCGCCGGCGGTTACGCCACGGGATGACAACTTCTCCTTGATCCAATCTGGTTTCTGGCGAATCAATTTAATATCTAACATTGCGCTCTCCCTTTCTATTTTTGGGTATAAAAAAACAGTCCTTCCCTATCTAGGGACGAACTGACTTCATTCGCGGTACCACCCAACTTCAAGCAGTCAACCTGCCTGCGCTCAACTGAATAACGGCCATGCCGTGCGACTCCTCGCCGCCCACTAGGAAATTGGAAGCTGTCGCGTGACGGTTCGCACCAACCACCGTCTCTCTGCAGGCGACATAAGATCTCCTCAACGTGTTTACTACATTAAATGTATCATTTTTTTGCTAAAAAACAAGGGCTACCCCACAATTCCCTGGAATTTTCCCGAGAAATTGAAACTTTGAGAAAATGGATCATCTGAAAATGAGACAACTAAGCAATGAGTTTTCCGAAAACTGAAGTCTCGGAAAAACCAACGCTTTGAAAAAGCCGCCAAGCGCGGTCGCTAATCCAAATGATACTCGAAAGTCGCCAAGCCGCGGGTCAGATCCTGTTGTTTGACCTGAAAACCAACCTTCTGATAGAGGTAACTGATCCGTTGGAAATCATCGCCACCATCAAACGAAGACAGGGACGCGTTGATCGAGGTCACCTCAAGCCGCTGGGCCAATTTGATCAACGCCCCCATGGACAGCTGGGCCAGGCCATGATTCTGATAATCGAAAAAGGCCAACTTCGACGCCGCGCCTAAAGTTTCTAAAACCGCAATATGAATTTGCTTCTGCCAACCGTCGTAATCAAACAACAACTGATTCTGAAAATCCGTCCGGATCCGCCCCTGGGAATCCAGGTTCATCCAAGGCGTATACACAAAAATCGAGTTGGTTTTCTCCCGGCGTTGGTCAAATTGGAAATCCGTGTAAACGATGTATTGTTCCAGATGTTGATCCACCAGAGGTAAATCGTTATTCGTACTTCGCATCACGCGAAGCTCTGGGTTGTTTTCAAGCTCTTTCAATCGGTGCTGAAACGAATCCATCTCTGCCATCCAATCACTCCATAAATTTTTACTCACAATCAGTATAACACAGCTTATCCGGGAAAAAAGTTCGTTTTTTCCCGTAACCGTTGCCATCTTGTTGGTGTCAACAAATAATATTTTTCTTGAGTTTGCTCAATAAACTTGAATGGCAGGGTCACTTCGTAGCGAAATTCAAAGCCGATTTTCTGCAAAAGCCTAGCAGAGCGCTGATTATTTTCATAATGGCCGGCCCAAACTTCGGTCAAGGCTAACTGCGGGAAAGCCCAGCCCAATAAGACTTGCAGCGCCTCGGTCATGTAGCCTTGCCCCCAGTATTCCTGTAGCAAAATAAACCCAAGTTCACGGGTGCGATCCAAACCGCTGGCCGGATCGACCCCGCGTTGATTCAACTCGACCAACCCGATCGCCGCTCCCGTCGCCTGCTGGACAATGACGAAACTCTCCGGCCTTTCCTGATAAATGTGCAGGACTTGTTGCACTTCCGCCGCGTTTCTGACAATTGCAAAGCCCGCGGATTGGTGATAAAGTGGCGTTGTTCCTAGCTTTTCGATCAAGTCAATATCTGCCGCTTGAAAAGGGCGCAAGCAGATTCGGCCGCCTTTCAATTCATTCATCTTAATGACCACCCCATTTGATTCAACCACTTCACCGCTGTTGATTTCCTGAAAAAACTGGCGATAATCATGGTTACTTTTCTCAGCCGTCTTCTATCTTACTCGAAATGTCACTAAAGATGCAAAAATTTTGTTAAGGAGTGAACCACTTTGCAAAAAATTCAATACGATTTCACGACCAAGCACCGGAACGGTCAGGCCTTACAATTGACCGGTTTCTTACATGAACCTGGCGCGCATTTGCCGCAGCAGCAGTGGCCGATCCTCTTCTTCATTCCTGGCGGTGGGCTGACCCATATTGAAGCGGATGTGGATGACAACATTGCCCTAGCTTTTTATAATCATGGTTTCTCCACGTTTTACATGGATTATCGTTTCCGGTCGGATCAGCAGCCGCTGTTGCCAGCGCCGTTGCTGGACGTGGCCAATGGTTTGCAAGTGATCCACGACCATGCCGCCACGTGGCATTTGGACAATGACAAAACTGTGCTGGCTGGCTTTTCCATTGGTGGGTTACTGGCCAGTTTGTTGGCGGACCTGCCGGAAAATCAGCAATTTCTCAGCGAGCACGGCTTAACTGGATCTACTTTAAAGAGTCAGGCGCTGATTTTGGGCTATCCCGTCACCGATCTGACCATGGGCTGGCCCCACACCCCCGCCGAATTGCCGGAAATCGCCGCTGACCCAGCCCTATACGTGGCGAAAAACTGGCTGACGCCGCAACATGTCCCCACCTTCATCTGGAATACGGTCACAGATGGCGCTGTTCCGCCGTTGAATGCCTTGGATTACGTCACGACTTTGGTCAAAATGGATCTGCCGGTGGAATATCACCTATTCCATCACGGTCCCCACGGCATGGCCTTGGCCACCAAAGCCACCGCCCGTAAGCCGGCCCATCAAGAAGCCCACGTGGCGCATTGGACGGGCTTGGCGATCGAATGGCTCAACGCGCTTTGGCCCAACAGCTTCAGCGATTGACCAGCTAGTTCGGAATTGTAGTCCCACTAAAAATGGAGCGACCAGATCAATTAATCTGATTGCGCCATTTTTTTGAACTGCTTTGTGATGACCGGCTGTTCCTAATCTTTCGCTTGATTGCAGGTGTGCTGGGTGTTGCGCGTGAGCGCAACCGGCTGGGACTGCTGTTGCGGACTGGAACGTGGTGGGCATCGTTTGAAGCCAATTCCAAAAGCGGGAATTGTCTTCAAATCGAGCCTTGTCCTAAGCGGCAAAGCCGCTAAGGACAATTTCACCACTGAGCCGCGCAGTCCCAGCCGGTTGCTAGGCAGAATTGAGCCGATCTGCAATCGAAGTTGGGTACCTGACGAAGTGCATTTGCAAGCTAGAGGTCAAACAAACGTCCACTTTTGGGGTGGTACGGCAATGCCAACAGATTCGGATTTGGAGACCGGGATACTTTGCGTAGGCTGAACATCTCTACTCGCATTCTTAACAATCCATTGGTGGAAACTTACCGATATTCAGTTGATTCGCCAAAATCTTGTCCGAGTTCATCAGACTGACTGTACTGGTGTCACCAATTTAAATCTTGTGACCACTAACCACGGCCGTCATTTGCGTGGTTCCCCATCAATTTACCATAGCTTGTCAATTGGCGTGAGTGCTCAAACGGCTGTTAAAACGTTGAGCGGCTGGAGCGGAGAAATTCGGGGTGAGATCGCCGTGAAATTGTCCTTGGCGGCTTTGCCGCTTAGGACAAGGCCTGATTTTGAGACAAGCCGCGTCCTTTGCGGATTGGCTCAAAACAGCGCCCACAGCGAGCTCACCCCGAA